>NZ_JPGL01000062.1 GCF_000732615.1 Burkholderia paludis | reverse complement strand
CCATATGGCTATAGCCCTGGTCGAGCACCAGACACGCGGCTTGCTGTTTGAACTCCGGGGAAAACGTACGACGTCGCTTGGTCATTAGACACCTCTTCATGGCGAGCATTCTCGCCTAAATCAGTGTCCGGGTTCATTAGACCACTACAAAAAGCTCAACCCAAGCGTGGTTGCCAGTCCAGAAGCTGCTGTTTTACAAGCAGTACCTCCCGACACCAAACAGGCAGTCACGGCAATAGCCGTCTTTCCTGTGCGCTCATATGCGATATTCTGATTACGCAATTCTGCATCGGTCAGCCCTGTTCCAAGCTGCTTCTGTCCCGCGTTGTATGCGTCCTGATTTGGCTTGATGTACTGGCTGTTGTAATCGTGATTCGCATACTGTGAATCGTTCTTGTAGCCATCGCAATTCAGGTTTTGGCAACCAACGATGCTGCGAATTTCCCAATCGTGTTTGCCGCCGGATGCCTCTGCTGTCTGCTCGTCGGAATTGCGAAGGATTTCAGCCACGATTCGCCCCTCGGCTTCCTGCAGACTTATCCCAAGCTTCTCCGCTACGATCTTCGCGTCCTTCTTTGCTCGCGCGTATTCATCTGGATGAAGCTGTCGATTGAACCGGTCAACGTTGTACCCCGAGAACGCCCCCGATTCACCGCCCACGACACCGCCGGCCCCCGTCGCAAGCGCGTTCGCCACGATGTTGCCCAGCGCCTGATTCATATTGGCGTTGCCGGTCGGATCGCTGCCCTCGATCGCGCTGCTCAACTCGTTCAGCTTGCCCGACGCGATCGATGCAATCGCCGCACCGGCTGCGCCGCCTACTGCATTGCCGCCCGCCACTCCCGTCACCAGCGCCGCGCCGGCACCTTGCATCAGCGCGCGGTTCGCTCCGCCTTCCTTCCACGCGTCGACACCTGCCTGATCGCCATTCTTCTCGGCTTGCCGTTTCATCTCGTCCGCGTAGTCTCCGATCCGGCGCGACACGGCCTCGCCAGCCGCGCTGGCTGCAGCCATCATGTCCGACTGATTGGCCAGCAGATTCTGCATGTCCGGAAGTTTGGCGACCGTCCCGTTCGTGTTCGTCGTATCGCGGTTCAAGCTCGCCACATCCTGCTTCTGGTTCGCCGAATCCGTAATCGTTACTGTCCCCGCACTCACGCCACTCTTCGTCGTCGCGCTGTCGCTTCCGCTGTCGTTCTGACCAAGCATGGGCGCGGCGCCACCGGCATTCTTGCCCGATGCGCTGCCGTGCGTGCTGTAGTTCATCCCGCCGTCACCGGTCGTCGCACCCGCGCTGAAGCCGCTCGAGCTTGCATCGTAGTGCGACTGATTCTGGATGTCCGAGAAGGACAGCGAACCCGTCGTCAGCGAATTCTTCGACGCATCCGCGTCGCTCGCGATCAGCCCGCCCTTCAGGTCGGTATTGCCGGTGACGTTGATATTGAAGCCGCCATCGCCCGCGTGAATCCCGGCCTGTTCATTGACGCCCGCATAGCTGCTCGACGCGTTGCCCTTGCTCTGGCTGAAGCTCGCACTGGCGCCGCCCTGGCTGATGCTGAAGCCGCCGCCCGAACTCGACTGATGCGCCGCGCTCGTCAGCGTATCCTGCACGCTGACAATGTTCAGATTCCCGCCCACATCGGCGTTCACCTGATTGCCCTTCACGTTCGAGCCGATGATGTTCGTATCGCCGCCCGAGATGATCGTCACGCCGTTTGCTGCGTTCACATGGCTGTTGTTCTGCGTGGCCAGATCGCTGTTGCCATCGCCGTTGGCCTTCGACATCGCCGCGGAAATACCGAACCCACCCGTGCCGACCGACACACCCACGCTCGCGCTCTTCGACTCGTTAGTGCTGCGCGTCGAATCGGCATCCGTCGTATTGACGATATTGACCTGGTTCTTCGCCGCCAGGATCACATCATTTGCGTTCACGTTCGAGCCGGCTATCGTCACATTGCCACTGCCAGCCTGACCGTTGCCGGCCGCCGCAAACGCCACCGTCCCGCCCGCGTTCACGTTCGAACCGCGATTCGTCACGCCGTCTTCGGAGAACGCGCTCTTGCTGTGACTGCTGCCGACGCTGACTTCGACCTTGAACTGAGGCGTTTCGCCCGCCCCCAGAGCCCGGACCGCATCGCCCGCGGCCATGTTCGCATCCCACGCGGCACTGGCCGCCGCCATCCCGTGCAGTGCTGCCGCGCGACCGTCCTGGCTATTGCCAGACGCGCGCGATTGACCAACGGCATTCGATACCGCATCGATCACCGGTGCCTTCAGCGCCAGCGTCAGGCCGCTCTTCGAGACTTCCTGTGTTTCGCCGCGATGATGCGTGTCCTGCGTCGCGTCGATCATCACGTTCGCGCCTGTACCGCTAAGATTCTTCGCTGCGATCAGGTCGCTTCCCGTCACGTGCAGGTCGTTTCCAGCAGTAACGCTGACGTTGCCCTTCAGCGAACCGATCGTACTGCCGTTGTTCGACACCTCGGTCGACTGACTGTTCGTCTTCAGAGAACTGCTGCCAATCGACACCGACAGGCCGCCGCCTGACATCAAACCCGATTCCTTCTTGTCGTAGTAGCTCGACGACTGCAAGGTATCCTGCGACGTCGTAACCGTCACGTTGCGTGCAGCAGTGAGCGCTACATCGTTCGTTCCGACGATGGTACTGCCCTGAACATTGACGTCCTTCCCGCTGACGATATTCACGCCGTCCGCTGACACCAGACTGCCCTGATTCAACGTCATGGCCTGGTCGATCCCGCTCGCGACCTTCACGCCGCTCACCACATTGCTATGGCTGTGCGTTTCGTGCGAGCTCAGCTCATGCGTCTCGGTTGCCGCACCGATATTCACATCGCCGGCCGCCACCAGGTTCGCGTTGCCCTTGTCGAGACTGATCACGCTGCCGCTGACGGTAATGTCCTTGCCCGACACGATGTTGACCGTGTCGCCGCTCTTGAGCGTCGTCCCGGTCAGCGCCTGATCGGACGTATGCAGCGTGTCCGCGTAGCTGCCGTGACTATCACTGCCTGAACTGTTGCTGTTCACCGTCGACGTCGCGCTCGCCGCGCCGAGCGTCACGTTGCCCTTCGCCGCAAGCGTGCCGCCTTGGCCAAGATCGATCTGCGCGCCCTTCGCGGCAATGTCGCCGCCAACACCGACAATCGATTGCCCGCCAACCGTCACCGAACTGCCGGTGACCTTGTTGATGTCGGTATTCGACACACCGTTCGCCCGTTGCACGATCTTGTGCTCGCCCGTCTGCACAGCACCGAGATCCCAGTCGCCGCCGACGTTCATGCCAAGGTTGCCGCCGACCGACAGGTTGCCCGCGTTCTGCTGGAAGTTACCTCCGGTAACGATCAACGCATCACCCGCGACATCCAGCTTCGCGGTCGGCCCGAGCGTCGTCACCACGCTCGTCGCACCGTCCCGGCTCACGCGCGTGTTGGTCTTCGTCGCCGTATCGAGAATCAGGTCCTTGCCGGCATCCAGTTGCAGACTGCCGGCCTTCACATTCGCCGACGTCAGGTCGATGTTGTTCTCGGTCTTCAGCGACATCAGCCCGCCGCTTTGCAGCGCGCCGAACGCGTTGTCGATCTGCTTGCCCTGGATCGCAAGCGTGTTGTCCGCCTTGATCGTGCCGCTGTTCGTGAACGTCTGTGCGTTCTGGAAATCGATGTTCGTCGCACTGATCAGCGGGCCGTTGACATTCTGCTGGTTCGCCTGCGCGAGATACACGACCGGCACCAGCACCGACTGGCCGTCCACCACGCGCGTCTCCATCATGACCACGTTGCTGGTCAGCTTCGACACCTGCTCGGCCGACAGGCTCGCGCCCATCGGCAGATCGAGCGACTTCGACAGATCCGCGCCCGCCGTCATCAACGACTGATACATCGTTTGCAGATCAGCGTACGGCCCCAGCACCGCCTTGCCGGTCAGCGCCGTCACCTGATTGCGCACGAGCTGCTGCTCATGGAAGCCGTCGCCGAGACGCTTCGGAATATGCGTGAGATCGACGCCAAGCTGACCGAAGAAGTAGTCGCTCGAAATGAAATTCTTCTGATTCGTGAACGCCGGGTTCGTCTCGATCACGTAGTTCGCATTCGGCGCGGTAGTCGGCCGGTACAGCCCGCCCTGCGGAATCGTGAGGTTGTTCAGTACATTCAGCGCCGTCGCACTGGCGATGATCGGATCGACCGGCGCCGGCGGACTGTCGTGCACCGACGATGCGCCCGATTTCGCACCGCTCGCGTTACCGCTCAGGTTGGTCGGCGTGAGGCCCGGCACCGATTGTCCCGGCAGCAAGCCGAGCGACGGCATTGATGCATTGCCCGCCGTGTTGTTGACACTCACCCCCGTTCCCGAAATCGTGCCGTTCGAATTCAACGTCGGATCATAACGCGGTAGCTTGTAGTCCTTGATCGAGGCCGGCGCCGCCTGCGTAAAGCCGCCCGGACGCCCCGTCACGAACGGCGCATTGCCGAACGGTAGCTGCCAGTCGTGTTCGGAATTGTCGTAGTTGTTGTAGTGATACTGCCCCGAGTAGGAGACCGTCACGCCCGGCAGTTTCTGGCCGGATGCCGCCCAGCCGTCGGCGTCGTAGTGCGCCGGCATCTCGACGTCGCCGACCGCGGCGATGTTGCTCCAGTAGTTTTGCAGCGTGCTGACGGACGACGCATCGATCTTGCCGCCCGACACGATCTGCGCGGCCGGGCTGATGTCCGTCACGGTCGTCGCCGTCGCGCTGTCGGCATAGTAGGTCGTGAACTGATAGCTGCTGTTCCATTGACCGCTATGAGGCGGCGAAATGAACATGCCGCCCGGCTGCTTGATCAGTTCGGCCGCTTGTTCCGGTGTAGGGTTCTGGATACCGTAACTCGTCTGACCCATGCAATTCCCCACAAAATACGCCGCGCACCCGGACATACTGATGCCGAACTGCGCGAGCGATGCCGGATCGATCTGGCTGGTGGAAGTCTTCATCACGCGGCGCGTGCTTGCCACCTTGTCGGCGTGCAATTCCATGTCGCCTCCGGACTGGATCAGGGCAGACACGTTATTCACCAGCGCCGCGATCCTGTAATTGCCGCTCGCATCCTTGCCGCCGGCCAGTACAACCTTGCCCATGCCGAAGATGGCCGTCGTCGCCATCGAGTCGGTGGCCGTCGTGTCGTCGCGGTTCTCGATGTCACGCGCGAGAATCTCGAGCGTACCGTTGCTGTCCGAACCGCCAATCAACGCGGTCGGCCCGAGGTTCGAGACCGTATTCGTCGCGTTGAGCGATACGCTGGCGCCTACCAGCGCCCCCGTGTTGGTCAAATCGGTCGACTGCGTGCGCAGCAAGCCGCCGGCCGTCAAGGCGCCCGCGTTGACGATGTTGCCCGCGTCGACGCTCAGGTTGTTGACCGATTGCAGGTTCGCGTGGTTCGTAAAAGTGCCGGGCAACGTGAAGGCGAGATCGTGACCGACGTTGAACTGCGTGTCGGATGCCACACTGTAATCGCCCTGCAGGTTCACGTTGGCGTCGTGCGTCGCCGCGTATGTGCCGCCACCTTGCAGCGCGGCCGCTGTGACCGACAGGTCGTGCGTCGAACTGATCTGGCCGTTCGTGTTCGTGATCGCACCGGTCGTCATGACGTTCACGTCGCCGTTCGAATTCGTGACGTTACCGATGGTGCCACCGTTGTTGTCGAGCGAGTCCCCCTGGACATGCAGCGATGCACCACTGAGCTGACCGCCCTGCGTGTTGCCGATCGACGCCGCGCTGACCGTCACGTCGCCGTTACCGGTAATGGCACCCATACCCGACACACCGCCGGCATGACTGTTCGCAATCTGGCTGACGCCCTGCACCGTCATCTTGCCCGTACCGAGGTCGACAATCGCGCCGTCCGCGTTGTCGATCGAAGCGGATTGAATGTCGAGCGTGCTGGTGTCGCCCGCAGTCGATTGCCCGGCTTGCACATGGCCGCCCCGATTCGACAGCGCGCCACCGTTCTTCAACGACAGCGACGCGTCCGATCGCAGCAGGCCCTGCGCGTTGTTCACGTCGCCCGCAATCGTGGCGTCGATGCCGCGCTGCGCCGCGAGAATACCGCTCGCGTTGTTCCAGCTGCTCGCATCGACGACCGCTTGTCCCTTCGTCACGATGGTGCCTGACGCGTTGTTCAACGCGCTGGCGCCATTACCGGGCGCAATCATCAGCGTGCCCGTGCCGGCATGTGTGATGGTGCCGCCAGCGTTGTTCAGCTGGGCGGGCTTGAGCGTCAGATCCGTGCTGTTGGTCTGGATCACGCCACCCGTCGAGTTGTCGAGCGTGCCGCCGACATTCACGTCCATCGCCGACGCCCCGTACTGCGTGATCGTGCCACCGTGGTTGACGAGGTTGGCGGCCGCGAGCGCAAGCAGATTGGTCTCGAGCGTGCCGCCACTGTTATCCAGCGTCGAGTCTGCCGTGACCGACAGGTTCGGCGCGACGATCAAACCGCCTTGGTTCGTCATCGAGCCTGAGTGGATTGTCGCGTTCGTGCCCGCACCGATCTGGCCGCCATCGTTCGCCAGCGTACCGCTGGTGACACTCAGGTCCGTATTCGACAACAGCTTGCCGTTCGTATTGTTCAGCGTGCCGGCGACATTGGCGGTCAATCCGGTCTGCGCGTTGATCGAGCCCGATGCGTTGTTCAGCGTGCCGGTTTGCGCGACAACGCGCCCGTTGCTCGCGATCGAACCGCCCACGTTCGATACCGTGCCCGAACCGCTTCCGAGCGTCAGTGTGTCGTTGCCGGCATGGGTGATCGTACCTCCGTCGTTGACGACAGACGTCGGGGCGAGCGTCAGGTCGGTACTGTTGGTTTGCAGCGTGCCGCCGTTGGAATTGTCGAGCGTGCGCGACACATTGACGGCCATCGCGCCGGCGCCGGTCTGCGTGATCGTGCCGCCGTGGTTCACGAGATCGGTTGCAGTCAGCGAAAGCTGGACGGCTTGAACGTCTCCCGCGCCGTTGTCGAGGGTCGTGCCGGTCAGCGCCGCGGTCTGGCCGACGATCGTGCCACCGCTATTGGTCAGGCGCGAGCCCGCATCGACCGCCACCTGCTTCGCGGCCTTCAACGTCCCGCCACTGTTGTCGACCGACCGCCCGGTCACCCGCAGATTCCCGTTCGACGTCATCGCCGCGTGGTTCGCGATGTTGCCGCCTTGTACGGTCACGTCGCCGTTACCACCGATCACGCCACCTTGTGCGCCGTTCGCCGTCGTACCGGCCGCGTTCGTGAGCCGGCCGGTCGCGGTCAGCACCAGGCCTTCGGTGTTGAGGGACGTGATCCGGCCGGCCGTATTGTCGATCGTCGTCCCGACCACGTCGGCGTGCCCGGCACTCTGGATCGTGCCTTGCCGGTTCTCGACAGTGCCGCCGCGCAACGCCACCGTGCCCTGCGAAACCAATACGCCGGACTGGTTCGCGATCCGGTTCGCGACCGTTGCCGACAACTTGCCCTGCGACGAAACCTCGCCGTTCCGGTTCGAGACGTTGCCGGCCGCCAGCGTCGTACTGCCACCGCTCGTCAGGTTGCCGCGATCGTTGACGACCGTGCCGGCTGCGGATGCCAGGACCGAGCCTTGTGCGCTCGTCGTCGCATCGGCAAGGTTCACGTCACCATTCGTCGCAGCCAGCGACAGGTTGCCGTTCGCAGCCGTCGTGCTGCCGGCGAGGTTCACGCCGGCGCCAGTTGCCGCTACGTTGCCGCCCGCGACGTTCTTCCCGGTCGCGTTCAACTGGCCCGTGGCCGAGAGTTGCAGATCGCCCGTTTGCGTGGCGACACCGTCGCTGTTCACGCCCGCGCCGAGCAGGCCGGTCGAATTCAGCGAAGCGGCCGTCACGCCCACGTCATGCTGCGCGGCGAGCGTACCCGTATTCTCCACATCGGCACCGGTATTCAACGAGACCGACTGCCGACCGTAGGTCGTGCCGCTGTTCTCGACGCCACCGGCGGCCGATACCGCGACATTGCCGAGCGAACTCACCTCGCCCGACTGCACGAGCCGACCGTCCGTCGTCAGCGTCAGGCCCATCGCATCGGCCGCGATCGTGCCGGCGTTCCGGACCCCGACTCCGCTCTCGGTACCGACCAGGAAAATCCGGTTGCCGTACATGCCGCCCAACTGGCCGACATCGATCGCCACGGCCGGTGCCGCGCCTTCGCCCTGGATGCGCGTCGTCTGCAGCGTGTCGTGATTGACCTGATTCGCGCCGGCCACCACGTTCAGGTTGCCTGCATAAATGGCCGCATTCGTTTGAACCGCCCGGGCGATCAGATCCACCTGATCGACGTTGGTCGCATTCAGGCCGGCGCCTTGCACCGTGATGAGGCCGCGCGTCGTATTGAAACCGGCCAGCGATCCGTCCGCATTCAGGTTCGGCGTTCCGGTCGTGAGAATTGCACGCGATGTGTTGATGAAACCGCCACCATCGACCACCAGCCCCGACGGATTCGAGATGATCATTTCCGCACGTTGGCCGGCGATCTCGACATACCCTCTCAGTTGCGACGGGTTGTTGCTGTTGACCTGATTGATGATGATCCGGGCCGCATCGTTCGCGCCGAAATTCGGATTGCCGTTGATATAGCCGGCCTGCCGGGTGTTCGTCATTACCGGTGAGTTGTTCACGATCACACCCGGTTTCTGAACGTCGAACCGGGAATACGTGTTCAGCGAAACGCCGGCACCGCCGGGCTTGTTGATATCGACCTGCGGCAGGCCGTTCGAGGTCTGAATGACCTTTGGCGCATTCCCTCCCGCCCCCACCACCTGTGCCGGCACCCTGAGCGGCACCGCGCTTGCGGCAAGCAACGCCGCAAACGCCATGTGACGCAACGCAAACCGTACCGCCGCGCGCCGCGTCTGAACGGCGCGGGCGATCTCTCCACGGCTGGTTTTCCCCGACGAGCACGCCGTCTCTTCGACCGCGATCAACATGCCGCGGATGTGACTGAATACCAGACGATATTGGGTTTTGTTCATGGCACGGCGGGCGCGTTCAACGCGCCAGGCGAATGGATCTGGAACATCGCCGGAAGACAAGCGATGAAGAGGTCGACAGCGTCGACATCGGCGACGCCGAAATTCCCCGCCTCTTCTTCACCCGGATCGTGACGAATTCGATTGGTCTCTCGCGACGTAATGTATAGAAATATTTGTTATCACGACATCATGAATAAAAAATTTCGGAGTTCTGAGATACGCGAAAATCTCATTCCCACCATCTCATTCGCTCAACTTCCCTACGACACGGCCTATTACGACAAAAATTTCACTTCCGTTTTTAACGGTTCGAAACCATCTTTGCAAACACATACGCCATCCTAAATACATTGAATATTCAAAATAACTTCTCGACCGGCATCGTCACGCTTCAGAAGACATCACACCGCAGTCACCCCATCACCGAGGAAATCGGCAGTTCTCCATCCACTATCGAGCGTGAAGCGCACGCCTCCGGCCCATGAAGAAAACGCGCCCGAAACAGCGGGCGCGAAATCGGCACGTCAGATTCGTATTGACACTTTGATCATTCGGTCGGCTTGCGACCGGAGGGGTTCGCAACAGGTCGACGCAAGCCCTGCCGTGTCGCGTACTTGCAACAAACGCGCGAACCCTCAGCCGCCCTGTCGTCTCACGACGGTGATTGCGATACAGCACGCCGCCGGCATGCACAGGCAGAAAGCCACCAAGGGCCACGGAGTATCGCCCGGCAGCACGAGAATCGCGACCGTCCCGATGCCGCCGACGATCAGGCTCTGGACGCAGTAATACAGCGCGACTGCCGTGCCGGCGACGTCGTCGAAATCCCGCAGCGCGCCGTTCGCGGTCACCGCCGACATCAGGACGATGCCGATCGCGACGATCCACATCGGCATCACGAACGCGACGAACGACGGCGCCATCAGTACCGTGCAGGCTGCCAGCGTGATCGCCCCTGCCATCATGACGACAGCGCCCCGAACGAAGCAGCGCGGCACGCCCCAGCTCGACACGAACCGCGCGACAAAGCGCGATGCAACGATCATGACGAGCGCAACCGATGCGAAAGCCGCGCTGAACTCCGGACGGGACAATCCGACCCGGTCGATCAGCACACGCGGCGCGATCGAGAAGAACACGAAGAACGCGCCCATCGCGGTGCCGAAGCCGAACGCGTAGACCAGGAAGGACGGATTGCGCAGGATCGACGCAACGGACCGCAACGACCTGCACTGCGTCCGCGGCCGCGTTTCATGCCATCGCGACCACGCGCGGCCGGCCGCCAGACAACCGGCCAGGCCGAGGGTCACGAAGATCGCGCGCCATCCGAAGCCGTGCGCGATGCCCGCGCCGAGCATCGGCCCGAGCGCCGGCACGAACGCCAGAATCGCGCCGAACTGGCTGTATATCGTGGCGCCCTCGGGGCGTTCGGCATAGACGTCACGCACCGTCGCGAAAGTCGCGACCAGCGCCGCCGACGCACCTGCCGCCTGCAGCACGCGCAGCGTGACGAATACGGTTCCGCGACTTGCCGTCGCGAGCGCCAGGGACGCCGCCGAAAAAAGCAGCGCGCCGCCCAGGAGCACCGGCCGCCTGCCGAAGCGATCGGACAACGGGCCGAACACCATCTGCCCCAGGCCGAGGACGACCATGTAGACGCTCAGCGTCAGTTGAACCATCGCGGGCGACGTATGGAGCGCGGCCGGCATCTCGGGAATCACCGGCAAATAGACGTCCATCGCCAGCGACGCGAGGAGATCGAAAGGGACCATCAGCAACAACGCCGACGGCAACGAAACGGCCCATGCGGGCACGGATTGATCAGGCATGACAAGGCATCCGCTCAGAAAGGGAATTCCGGCGGCAATCTGCCTGCAGACTCAGTGACGAGAGGAGATCGCCGCAACAACCGGGTAAAGAAGGTCGTTGCGGCTCAGCGATCCGTGGACGGGCCCGCTCCCATGATCAGATCCTGGTGAAGTTCGTTTGCCGTGAAGTGTATGTCATTTCGAGACAAGCACCGGGATACGGCATCGGCACGCCCCCCTGTTGCGACCGATTGTCGCGAAACACCCCGATTCGTCGTGTTTCTCCGCCTTTCTCCGCCGGTCCGATTGCCCGCCCCCGGCACCTCGCGTATGGTGCTGGCCGTCCGCGCTCGATCTGTCGGCCGGACCTCCGACCGTCGTCCCGCACGACGGCCGCGCGGGCCGTGCCCGCCGTCACCGTCTCCGCGGCACCGCCCTTCGGCGCCGCGCATTCATGAGGAGAGAGGCGTGATCCACAAAGTCCTGATCCTGTTCGCACTCTGCATCGCGGGCCTCGCCGCGATCGCCGCCGGTTTCCAGCACATCCCCAGCTGATTCGCGGCCCCGGCTCGCTTCGCCGAGCCGGGGGCCGCAGCCGTTCCGCTTCCCTTTTGCGATGAACCCCTTTCTCGATGCGCCCGGGACGGGCGCCTTTTGCCATGCGTATCGACGTACAGCATTCCCAGCACGACATCGACGATGAACTCGACACCCTCTACGCACGCCTGCACCATCCGGGCCATCGCCTGCACGGCCTGCCGGCCGTCGCGCTCGGCCGCTCCGGCCTGATCGTCCGCCACCGCGAGGCGGACGGCGAATACTTCCTGTATGTCGAAGATCCGGCCGCGCGCCAGCTCGCCGGCTATACGGTGTTCAACCGCCTGCCCGAAATCCCGCGTCGCGCCGACCGCTACCTGCGCGCGCCGCATACGCGGCTGCGCGGCACGATGCAACGCCGCGGCCTCGCGACGACGCTGTATCGCTGGGGGCTCGACGCAGGCCTGTGCCTGGTCAGCGGCGCACGCCAGTCGATCGGCGCCGCACGGTTGTGGACGACGCTCGCCCGGAACTACCGGCACGGTTTCGTCGATATCGAGGGCCGTGCGCTGCGCTATCTCGGCGAAGCCGTTGCCGACGAGGTACACGGCGCGCTGCACACGCGGCGGCTGTTGCTCGGCGCCGGGTGGGAACTCGGCGCGTTCGCGCACGCGGCGGGGATGGCCGACGCGATCGGAGCGACGATGCGATAATCCGTGCGATCCGCCAACCGGAACGCCGCACGATGACCACCGATCCCCGAACCGACGCCGACCGACGCATCGACATCGTCGCCCTGTGCGGCAGCCTCCGTTCGCAGTCGTACAACGCCGCGCTGCTCGACGCGGCCGCGCTCGTCGCGCCGCGCGGCATGCGCATCGTGCGCTTCGATCGCCTCGGCGAATTCCCGCTGTTCAATCCCGACGCGGAATATCCGTCGCCCGCCGCCGTGCGCGACCTGATCGATCGGCTGATCGCGGCCGACGGCGTGCTGATCGCGAGCCCGGAATACGCGCACGGCGTGACCGGCGTGATGAAGAACGCGCTGGACTGGGTCGTGGGATGTGAAGCGTTCGTGTACAAGCCGGTCGCGGTGCTGAATGCGTCGCCGCGCGCGACGCATGCGGACGCGGCGCTACGGGAAACGCTGTCGGTGATGTCGGCGCACATCGTCGAGCACGCGTCGATTACGCTGCCGGTGCTCGGCAGCCGGCTCGACTCGGCGGGCATCGCCGCCCATCCGCCGTTCACGGCGGCGCTGGCCGACGCGTTGCACGCGTTCGGCGCGGCGATTGCCGAAGGCACGTCAACGCGCTGACGTTGCGTATGCGGCGATCCATCGCGGCCTGGATCAATCGAACGTTGCGCCCATCGACAGGCGCAACGTCCTGCCCGGATCATCGTCCACGATAGATCGGCCGGTCGGCCGCCATCGGGCCCGATTCGCTCGCGGCCGGTGCCGCCATTCCGTATCCACTGGTATCGGCCGTCGACGTGCCGGTCGAACCGATCTTCTTCAGCGCTTCCGCCAGTCGTGCCGGATAGTACGGGTCCTCGCCGTTCTGACGGTAGCCGGCCGCGCGCAGCGCGGCCAGTTCGGCCTTCACCTGCGCGCGCGTCACGGTGGACTCCGGCGCGGCCCACGCGGAAACGGATGCGGCCGCGGCAACCGTCGCAAGAACATACAGGGCAAGCTTGTTCATTTGATCTCTCCTGGGCGTCGACGACGTTGTCGACGGAGAGTGAGTCGATCCGCGTGCGCAAAGATGACACGCGCCGACGAAGAAAATTCGGCGTCGCGTCGCGATGCCGCTGTCACGCAGCGTGCGCGGCAGGAACGGCGTGTTCGACGGCAAGCCGACCGGCTGTCAGATTCCGCCGGCCCGCGCGACTACAGGCATGTGGCCCCGCGCCACCCTCTGTTCCCGTTCAAAAGGTCCGACATGAAAACCGGAATCTGGATACTGGTCGCATCGCATCTCGCGACGGGCCTCGCGGCTTTTGCCGCGGGCATCTACGTGCTGCCGATCCTCACGGCGTCGGAAGGCGCCAGCGCCGTCGAACTGCAAGTGGCCGCGGAAAACGCACGTCATACCGGCCGCTTCGAACGCAACCTGCCGGGCAGCGACGCACTGCACTGGGCGGACGGCAAGCTGACCGTCACCGATTCGTCGATCGCGTTCGAAGGCGACATCGCACCGGGCCCCGACTACAAGATCTATCTCGTGCCGGCCTTCGTCGATACGCGAGCGTCGTTCCTCGCGATCAAGGCGCGCGCCGCACGCGTGGGCGACCTGAAGACATTCGGCAATTTCGTCGTGCCGCTTCCCGACGACGTGAATCCCGCGCAATACACGTCGGTCGTGATCTGGTGCGAACGCTTCTCGACATTCATCAGCGCGGCGCGCTATCAAGACGCACCGGCGTCGGGCCTGACGTCGATGTAACCGGCCCCGGCAGCGACGGCGCGTGCCCGCGCGTTACCGGCTCTTGCCGCGCGCGCCCTTCTTCACCGCTTTCGCGCGCGGCGCGTCCTTCTCGGGTTGCGCGCCGCCGCCGGCGAGATCCTCGAGCCACGCGAGCGCATCGACGTACGACAGGAACTGCTGCAGGTATTCCGGCGACAGTTCGCGCATCGTCGACAGCGAACGGTGCACGAGACTGTTCGAATTGAGCGGCCCCGCGTTGCGCGGCACCTGGTCGAGCGACTGACGGTACTGCTGTTCCGTGCGGACCTTCGACCACATCGTGCGGAAGTAGTCGACCAGCTCGGGATCGGGCCCGCGCCGGTCGGCCTGCGCGTCGCGCGCGAGCCGTTCGACGAGTGCCGCGAGCGCACCGCGCGCAGGCGCGCCTGCCGCGGCGTGCGCCGGGTCGAGCGCGGCAGCGGCCTCACCGGCCCGCGCCACGACTGCCGCAAAACCGTCGATCAGCGCCGCCAGCCGCGCATCGAGCAATACGCGCGCAGCGCCGTCGAGCGTCGCCGCGCGCCGCTCGAGCGCATCGATCCGGTGAAAGCGCACCGGATCGAGCCGATCGGCGCCCTGCTCGCGCCAGGCGTCGAGCGTCGCGCGCACGTGCGTCGCGTCGTCGGTCACGGCGCCTTCCCTCCGTTCGACGCGCTCTTGCGCGGCACCGGCGCGATCTCCACGCGGCGGTTCTTCGCGCGGCCTTCGTCGTCCGCGTTCGAGCTGACCGGCTGCTCGGAGCCGAACGCGGCCGCGAACACCGACGAGGCCGGCACGCCGGCGTCGATCAGCGCCCGCGTGACCGTCAACGCGCGCTTGGCCGACAGCTCCCAGTTATCCGCGAACTGGCGGTTGCCTGCATGCACCTGCTGGTCGTCGGCGAAGCCGCTGATCATCAGGATCTCGTCGCGCGTCTTCAGGTAGGCGGCCAGCGGCGTGGCCAGCGTATTCATCAGGTCGCGGCCCGCGGGCTGCAACTGGTCGGAGTTCAGTGCGAACAGCACGTTGCCGCTGATGCCGATGCGGCCGTTCACGAGCGTCACGCGGCCGGCCGCGAGCGGCCCGGCGAGCGCCTGCTCGAGCGACTTGCGCTGCTGCGCCTCCTGCTGGCGCGCACGCACGGCTTCCTCAAGCTTCGACGTGAGCTGGAGCTGCATGCCGATCACGCCGACGAGGATCAGCACGAACGCGCCGAGCAGCACCGACATCAGGTCGGCGAACGCGGGCCATACCGGCGCGGCGGGCGCGCCGTCGTCGATTTCGTCGTGCATGCGTTACGCTCCGACGGACGCCCGCCGGCCGGCGAGCTGCTGCAGGTCCTCGACGATCTGCTTCTGCGACAGCATGCTCAGGTCGATCACCTCGCGCGCCTGCGCGACGTAATACTCGAGCTGTTCGTCGCTGCGCGCGAGCGATTTCTCGAGCGCGGCCTCGATGCGCTGCAGATGGGTCAGCAGCTTGTCGTTCGATTCGCCGAACACCTGCACGGCCGCGCCGAACGCATCGCCGAGGCTCGCCACCTCGACGGCGCCCGCGCTCACCTGCGCGGCGACCGAATCGAGCTTGCGCGTTTCGGCATCGACGGTGTCGTTGAAGCGCGCGCCGACGCGGTCGAGCAGGTCGGCCGACGTGCTGACGAGCGCGTCGATCGCGGTGCGCTGTTCGGTCGACGCGTGGTTGACCGCGCCGAGCAGCGTTTCGAGCGTCGCGAGCAGGCGGCTGCGCTCCTCGAGCATCGCGGTGTCGTGCACCAGGCTGTCCGACAGGCGCTGGCGCAATTCGGCGACGACGTCGGCGGCAGCCTTCGGCGCTTCCGACGCCGCCTGCACGAGACGCGCGATCTCGTTGATCGTGTCGCTCGCATGCACCTGCGCCTGCGCGGTGATGTCGTTCGCGGTGCGGGTCAGCGTGTCGCAGATGTCCTGCTGGCGGGTTGCCGCTTGCGCGCTCGTCTGCGCCCATTCGTCGCGCAGCGCGGCCGCCATTGCCGCGAGCGAATCGTTCCAGGCCGACAGACGCTGTTCGTCGCGTGCGGCGAGTTGGGCTTGCAGGCCCGTGTGCGAATCGCGGATCGTCGACAGCAGATCGTTCGAGCGTTGTTCGAACGTCGAGGCCTGCGTGGCGAGGTCGCGCGTCGTTTGCGCAAGTGCGTCGCAGATTTCCTGCTGACGGCCCGCGCTGTGTACGCCCGCGCGCTGCCATTCGTCGCCGAGCTTCGCGGCCATCGCGGCCAGCGAGTCGTTCCATGCCGACAGACGCTGTTCGTCGCGTGCGGCGAGTTGCGTTTGCAAGCCCGTGTGCGAATCGCGGATCGTCGAGAGCAAATCGTTCGAGCGTTGTTCGAACGTCGAGGCTTGCGTGGTGAGGTCGCGCGTGGTTTGCGCAAGTGCGTCGCAGATTTCCTGCTGACGGCCCGCGCTGTGTACGCCTGCGCGTTGCCATTCGTCGCCGAGCTTCGCGGCCATCGCGGCCAGCGAATCGTTCCATACCGACAGACGCTGTTCGTCGCGTGCGGCGAGTTGCGTTTGCAAGCCCGTGTGCGAATCGCGGATCGTCGACAGCAGATCGTTTGAGCGTTGTTCGAACGTCGAGGCTTGCGTGGTGAGATCGCGCGTCGTTTGTGCAAGCGCGTCGCAGATTTCCTGCTGACGGCCCGCGCTGTGTACGCCTGCGCGTTGCCATTCGTCGCCGAGCTTCGCGGCCATCGCGGCCAGCGAGTCGTTCCATGCCGACAGACGCTCTTCGTCGCGTGCGGCAAGTTGCGTTTGCAGACCCGTGTGCGAATCGCGGATCGTCGACAGCAGATCGTTCGAGCGTTGTTCGAACGTCGAGGCCTGCGTGGTGAGGTCGCGCGTCGTTTGTGCAAGCGCGTCGCAGATTTCCTGCTGGCGGCCCGCGCTATGCGCGCCCGCACGCTGCCATTCGTCACCGAGCTTCGCGGCCATCGCGGCCAGCGAATCGTTCCAGGCCGTGAGGCGCTGTTCGTCGCGCGCGGCCAGATCCGTCTGCAACCCCGCGTGCGATTCGCGCATCGCGGCGAGCGCCGCGCCCGAATGCCGTTCGAAGGTCGCTGCGGCTTCGCCCAGCGCACGCGCGTGCTGGCCGGCCAGCGTCTCGCCGACCTGCTCCTGGCGCGACAGCGCATCGTGCCACGCATCCGACAGGCGACGCTCGGTCGATTCGAGGCGCGTCGCCACGCCGTCGAGCAGCCCCGTCGAGCGCTGCGCGAACGTGTCGGTGAACTGGCCGAGCGTCGTCTGCAGCTGTTGCGCGACGGCGTCGCCCGCGCGGCGCTGTTCGTCGAGCGCGCGGGTCCAGACGGCCGTCACGTCGCCGGTGGTCTTCGCGAAGCCTTCCGTAAGCCCGTCGAGCTGGCGCTGCACCGCGCCCGTCACGGTATCGCGCAGCGCGGCCATCTCCTGCGCCAGCCCCGTCATCGTCGCCGCGACGACCGGCTGCAGCGCGGCGCCGGCCACGCGTGCGCTCTCGGCCGCGCTTTCCTTCAGCGCATCGCCGACGTTCGACGCCAGACCCGCGTACGCGCGCTCGGTCCGCTCGAAGAACGCCTGCTGGCTTTCCAGCTGGCGATCATGCAGCGCGACGCTGCGCGCCTCGAGCGTCGTCATCATCGTCTGCAGCCGGTCGACCAGCGCCGGCATCACGTCGGCCTGGCGCTGCAGCAGCCGGAACGATTCGTCGCGCCGGTGCGCCGACGAATGCACGCGCAACGTCGTCGCGATCTTCGCGTCGAGCTGCTGGCCCGCGTCGATCCGTTCGCGGCGCGCGAGCGCCGACAGCAGCCCGAGCATCGCGGACGTCGCGACCCCGGCGATCGACGTGCCGAACGCGAAGCCGAGCCCCTTCACCGGCGCGATCAGCGACGCGCGGATCGCGTCGAGATCGGTCGCGCTTTCGAGCGCGGCGCCCGTGCCCTTCAGCGTCACGACCATCCCGAGCAGCGTGCCGAGCATGCCGAGCAGCACCAGCAGGCCGACGAGGTAAGGCGTGAGCGCCGGGCCGGGCAGCGCGACGCGCGCCCCCTCGACCCGCGCCCGCGCGGCGCCGCGCAAGCCCGGCGGCAGCGTGTCGAGCCACGCGTCGAGCGTCGCGGGCGGCTCACCCAGGCCGGCGACCGCGCGCGACAGCGTGGCGGTCGCCTGCCGGTAGCGCAGCAGTTCCCAGGCGCCGGCGACGTAGCACGCGCCGATCAGCAGCGTGACGGCCGAGGCCAGCGGGTTCGACGCGGCATAGCCGCCACCGATCCAGACCACGGCGAGCAGACCGGCGACGAAGACAACAAGATCAATGCGAATTCTGGACATAGCGTGTTGATTAGCAGGTGCGAAGGGCCGCGAGCAGCCCGTCTACCGTTTGAAACCGGACTTCGAGTTCGGCAAGCAGGATGCTGCGCATCTCGTCGCGAAACGTGTCGAGCCATGCGCCGGGCACGATCGCCGCAACGGCCGCGCCATCCGCCGGCGCGACGTGATCGGCCGGATCGGCCGCGACCGCGGATTCGGCATCGGCCAGCGCCTGCCGTTCCGCGTCGCGCAGCCGCCCGAAACGCGTGCCGAGCAGCGCGGGCACCGCGGACAGCAGGCTGCGCTCGCGTGCGCCGAGCACCCGCTCCATGATCGCGTCGAGCGTCGCGAGCCGCGCCATCCCGGACGAGCGCGCGGCGAGCGCGACCCGCAACCTGCCGCGCAACTGGCCGATCGCCGTTTCCATGTCCTGCTGCAGCGTCAGGTAACGCTGGCGGAAATCCGCGAAATCGGCCGTGTCGGCGGCCGGCGGCGGCATGTCGCCGGGCCGGCGCCGCGCGGGCGGCCGGCTGGAAGCAGTGATCGCCTGCGCGAGATCGTGACGCACGCGCGCGCAATCGCGCTCGGCATCGTAGCCGCGCACGCCGGCCGCGACGCCGGGCGGGCTTGCGTTCAGCGCGGACGACAGAGTGATCGCGTCGGTCCAGCCGAGCCACTGGCTCAACCGGTCGGACAGCGACTGGCGGGATTCCGCGACGTCGGCATCGGCCGCGCGCGCGAGCAGCCGGACGAGGGTCGGACCGCTCAACGCCGGGCGCGGAGGTGCTTGCACCATGCTGCAAACCGTCAAAAAAGGCAGCAGTTTACACGTCGCGGGGCGGTCGACCGCCAGAATCGGGCGCGCGGTGCCTGCCGGTGCCCGGCGCGGCATGCCCGGATGCCCGTCGCGCAAGGCTTTGCGGGCTTCGGCAGGCTGCCCGGAAGGCGTCGGGGAGGCTGTCGGAGGCGGCCCGGCCGACGAGTGGGCGCGGGTCGCCGGGCGAATCGCCCGACGGGGGCGCATGAAGAGAAGGAAAGAACGGTTCCGGACCGCTTGCGGATTCCGGAACCGCGATGCGCGTTCGCGCGGTGCGCCGGCCGGCTCGCTCCGGCAACCGTCCACGGGAGTGGCCGGTCGCCATGCAACGCCCGCCGGAACCGAATGCGCTCAGAGCCCCGCTTTTGGCGCGTTCAGGATCAGCCGCAGCCCGAGCAGGGCGATCGCGCCGGCGGCGATCCGGTCGATCCACGCCTTCGCGCGCAGGTAGAGTTCGCGCGGGCCGCGGGTGGAAAAGCACAGCGCGACCAGCGTGTACCAGCCGAACTCGACGGCGAACACGAGCGGCGGCAGCGCCAGATAGCACCACAGCGGCGGATGCTGCGGGAGCAGCGCCGCGAAGATGCTGCCGTACCAGATCGCCGTCTTCGGGTTGCTGAGCTGGGTCGTGAGGCCCGTCCAGAACGACTTGCGCGCGCTGCCGGCGGCCATCGCCTGCGGATCGTCCATCGCGATCGGCCGGTCGGCGCCGCGCCAGATCTTCGACGCCATGTAGACCAGGTACGCGCCGCCCGCCACCTTCAGGCCCACGTACAGCCATTCGACGGCCTGCAGCAGCGTATACAGCCCGGCCAGCGCGACGCCGCCGAACACGATCCCGCCGATCCCCATGCCGAGCGCGGTGGCCAGCCCGTCGCGGCGCGACAGCCCGATCGAATTGCGCGCCACCAGCACGAAGCTCGGACCCGGAATCATCGCGCCGAGGAACAGCGCGGCCAGAATGGCGAGTACGGCACCCGATGCAGTCATCAAAATCTCCCTCGTGAGCGGCGCCGGGTCGCCGGCGCCGGCATGTCGTTTCCGGTAATCCGGCCGACGATTCTGGCACGCTTCGCGCCTGACCGGAAGCGGCCTTGCGCTGCTATGCTGCCCCCTTGCCCGTCATTCCGCACCGCTGCCCATGATCGAGATTCGCGCCGCCCGCTATCCCGACGACGCCGGCGTCGTCGAGGCGATCTTTCGCGAGTACATCGCGAGCCCCACCGTCAGCCTGGCTTTCCAGGACTTCGAGCCCGAGATCGCCGCGCTGCCCGGCAAGTACGCGGCGCCGAGCGGCATGCTGCTGATCGCATGGCGCGGCGATCGCGCGGTCGGCTGCGCGGCGTTTCGCGCCATCGACGGCACGACGTGCGAGATGAAGCGCGTGTACGTGCGCCCCGAGGCGCGCGGCCTGCAGGTCGGCCGCCGGCTCGTCGAACGGCTGCTGCAAGACGCGAAGGCGGCCGGCTATGCGCGCATGTGCCTGGACGTGCTGCCCGAATTCGTCGCCGCCAGGCAACTGTATGCGTCGCTGGGCTTCACGCCCGCGCCGCCCGTCGCGTTCAACCCGGTGCCGGGCACCGAGTTCCTCGGGCGGGATCTGTAACGCCACGCCGCCGGCCCCGCCTGCCCTCCTCCCTTCGACCGGACTTCCCTTCATGCGCGCTTTCCGCCCGTCCATCGTGCTCCTCCCGCTGCTCGCCGCGCTGTCGTTCCACGCCCGCGCCGACGACCTGCCGAAGTCGATCGCCGCGCAACTGCCGCCCGGCTACCAGCCGATGCTCGCGCAAGCCGGGCCGGATCTCGACAACGGCCGGCACAGTTTCCTCGTCGTCGCGCATCGGGAGGGCGACACGCTCGGGCAGCCGTCGCCGCGCCCGCTGCTGATCTACGAGGAACAGGCCGACCACGCGTACCGGCTCGCCGCACGCAACGACGAGGTCGTGCTGCGCGCGAACGAAGGCGGCCAGTGCGATCCGTTCGAGTTCGCCGACGACGGCCTCGCGGTCAAGGGCCGCTATTTCACCGTGCAGAATGCCGTCGCGTGCGGGCAGCACTGGAGCGACTACGTGACGTTCCGCTACGACCCGCGCACGCACGGCTGGCTGTTTTCGAGCCAGATCGTCACCGTATCGTTTCCGCTCGAGGATCAGCCCGACCACGTCACCGTCACGCGCGCCGACGCGCACCGGCCGGTGTCGTTCAATCAGTGGAAGCGCAAGGACTGACGCGGCCGCCACCGCGTAACAGCGTCGATCGCGTCGCGCAGCGGCCGGCGCGGCCCGGCTCCAGCCCGCTCCTCCGCGCCCGCGCCGCGCGCCGTGCCGCCGCTCGCGGACGCACGCCAACCGGGCTACCATAGGCGCTCGCCGTCGCGCGACCGTGCGCCGGCCCCGCACACGGCACGCCCGCACGCGTTCCCTCGCTGCACCCGCACAGGAGGACGTCATGACGCAACACTTCGACGCGATCGTCATCGGCACCGGGCAAGCCGGGCCGCCGCTCGCCGCGCGGCTGTCGGCCACCGGGATGAAAGTCGCGATCGTCGAGCGCGGCCGCTTCGGCGGCACCTGCGTGAACACCGGCTGCATCCCGACCAAGACGCTGATCGCCAGCGCGTACGCCGCGCACCTCGCGCGGCGCGCCGGCGAATACGGCGTGTCGGTCGGCGGCCCCGTCAGCGTCGACATGCGCGCCGTGAAGGCGCGCAAGGACCTGGTCTCCGGGCGCTCGAACCACGGTGTCGAACAATGGGTGCGCGGCCTCTCGAACGCGACCGTGTTCCAGGGTCACGCCCGCTTCGAGCGCGCCGACGCGGTACGCGTGGGCGACGAGCTGCTCGACGCCGAACGCATCTTCGTCAACGTCGGCGGGCGCGCGCTGGTGCCGCCGATGCCGGGCCTCGACGCGGTGCCGTACCTGACCAACTCGACGATGATGGACGTCGACTTCCTGCCCGGGCATCTCGTGATCGTCGGCGGCAGCTATGTCGGGCTCGAGTTCGGCCAGATGTATCGGCGCTTCGGCTCGCAGGTCACGATCGTCGAGAAGGGCCCGCGCCTGATCCGCCGCGAGGACGAGGACGTGTCGCAGGCCGTGCGCGAGATCCTCGAACACGAAGGGATCGACGTGCAGCTCGACGCGAACTGCCTGAGCGCGCGGCGCGACGGCAGCGGCATCGTCGTCGGCCTCGATTGCGCGGGCGGCGGCCGCGAGGTCGCGGGCTCGCACCTGCTGCTCGCGGTCGGGCGCGTGCCGAACACCGACGATCTCGGGCTCGACCGTGCGGGCGTGAAGACCGACGCGCGCGGCTATATCGAGGTCGACGAGCAGTTGCGCACGAACGTGCCCGGCATCTGGGCGCTCGGCGACTGCAACGGGCGCGGCGCGTTCACGCACACCGCGTACAACGACTACGAGATCGTCGCGGCCAACCTGCTCGACAACGATCCGCGCAAGGTGTCCGACCGCATCGCGGCGTACGCGATGTACATCGATCCGCCGCTCGGCCGCATCGGCATGACGCTCGCGGAGGCGAAGCAGACGGGCCGCCGGCTGCTCGTCGGCACGCGGCCGATGACGCGCGTCGGCCGCGCGGTCGAAAAAGGCGAGAGCCAGGGTTTCATGAAGGTGATCGTCGATGCGGACAGCCACGCGATCCTCGGCGCGTCGATCCTCGGCGTGACCGGCGACGAGGTCGTGCACGGCATGCTCGACGTGATGGCCGCCGGCGCGCCGTACACGACGATCAGCCGCGCGATGCACATTCACCCGACCGTATCGGAGCTCGTGCCGACGCTGCTGCAGGATCTGCATCCGGTCGCGTGACGCGCGGCGGGCGGCACCGCGCGGAGGGCGGACGAAGTGCGCACGTTCGCGTTCGACGACATCGCCGACGCGCATCGGTGCATGGAGGCCGGCGCCGAGAGGGGAAAGATCGTCGTCACGGCCTGAGCCCGGCGAGAGGGCTCCTGCGCGGCGCGAACCGGCAGCCGGCGCCCGGCACCCGGACGCCGCGCGCAAGGAACGGAAGGAACGGCGGCTTCGTGCGCTAACCGACGCGGCCAATCGGTGCGCGTACCGATCGGGAACCGGACGCGGCGAGCCGCTGGCGGACACGGACGGAAAACGCGAAGGGGCGTCGCACGCGTGCGCGTGACGCCCCTTCTTCGCTTACGGAAAAGTTTCAGCTAGGCCGCCCGCCCCAGCAGGTCGGTTGCGAACGACTTCGCGTGCGCGACGGCGTCCTGCGCGTCGCCGAATACCCCGAGCTGATCCCAGTGTTCCTCGGCCGCATACGTGCCCTTCACGGCGAGCGCCCGCTGCACGCTCAACTCCGCTGCATATCGGCCATCCTCCAGCGGGCGGGCCGACGCGACCACCTTGTGCGGCGGGCTGGCCCTTTCCGGCTGGATCAGCTCGGCAGCGCCGTCGGCCACGCCGATATTCATCAACTCGTTCCTGGCCTGGCAATCCGGGCAGTAGAAGCACCACCCCGCGTCCTCCCGGTGGGGCCTGACCTGCCCGCGCGCGAGCACGGCGCGGCATTCAACGTTTTCGCAGATGAACGGCATGGCAGTCTCCGAAGTTGTTTGGCAAAAATCCTAGCATGTCCGCCGACGATCAACCATCGGCATCCGCCTGATTGCCGGGCGCGCCCCGCCGCGCCTCGCACGGCGCGTTCGCGGCATGCCGGCGCTCGCGAGCCTCGTGCCGCTCACGATAAACTATCCGGCCGACCACCGAATCGAGAGCGCTTCAATGCTGATCCGCGTTGCCACCCTGTCCGATGCCGTCCCGCTCGCCGAGCTGAAGCGCGACACGTTTCGCGAAACCTTCCTGCAAGACGGCTTCGACCTCGGCTACCCGCCGGACGATCTTGCCGCGTACGAGGCGCACACCTACTCGGTGGAAGCGGTCACGGCGCAGCTCGCCGATCCGCAGTACCGCACATGGGTCGCCGAAAGCGACGACGGCGGACTGGTCGGCTATGCGCACGCCGGGCCGTGCAAGCTGCCGCACCCGGAAGTGGCCGACGGTTCGGGGGAAATTCACCAGATCTATCTTCGGCGAAGCACGCAAGGCACCGGCGCCGGGCGCGCGCTGTTCGATTCCGCGCTGGACTATCTGGCGGCGGAACGCCCCGGCCCCGTATGGCTCGGCGTGTGGTCCGGCAACGCGAAGGCGATCGCCTTCTACGAGAAGGCCGGTTTCAGGCAGGTCGGCACGTACGATTTCAAGGTCGGCGATTCGACCGACCTGGAATTCATCTACCGTCGCTGACACCCCGGCTCGGAAAGCCGGCGCCGTTGACGCGCCCGGGCCGATCAGGTTATCTTGAATTTATGCAGCTCAATCCGGTTCCCTTCGCACGCATCACCACAACGACGACCATCGCCAACGGCGGGTCGTCCGGAGTGCGCGCGCGGTAATCGTCGCAGTTGCATGCACCAGGAGCCCCGCCGGCAAGCGACGGGGCTCTTTGCGTTTACGGCGCCCCGCTCCATCGCCGGCATCACACACGTCAGCCAGGAGTCGCCATGAACGAAGTCGATCGTCCAAGCCGGAGCAACGAACACGAGGTGCTGCTCGTCATCTCGATTCAAACCCTTCCCGGGAAACGTCACGAGCAGATTGCCGCATTCGAACGGCTGGCGCCCGTCGTCCGGGCCGAACCCGGGTGTCTTCAGTACGACCTGCACCCCGTCGTCGGCGACGAACACGGCTTCGTGCTGATCGAGCGCTGGGCGTCCGAGCAAGCGCTGGCCGCTCACGACGTGACGCCCCACATGATCGCGAACGATGCGCATGGCCCGACATTCAGGGCCGCGCCCGCCAACGTGCTGCGGCTGGCGCCCGACAGTCTCGCGTAGGCGGAAGCAGGACGGCGCGGGCGCACGCGATGCCCGATGCCCGATGCCGTGTGTCGGCCGCCCGAACGGCGAGCCGACCGTCATCGCGTTCCCCGCCCCGGTCGCCGCCGCGTCACCGCAGTTTCTCCGCGACCGCGCGCGCCACCATGCTCAGCGCATCGCCGCGTTCGAGCGCCGCGCGCCGACCATCATTTGCGGGAGTGATGACACGCCCCTTTTTCTGCGGATTTGACCGGGGGCACGGCGCCGACAACACTGGGGCCTGCAGTGCCGCAAAAGACGGCACGCACCCGCCTCCCCTTCAGAGTCCGCCATGTACCCGACCGACACCGTGCAATCCCCGAGCGCCGCCCAGCCGCTCGCCGACCGGCAGCTGCGCCGGATCGTCATCGCCTCCGTCGCCGGCAACGCGATGGAGTGGTACGACTTTTTCGTGTACGGCACCGCCGCCGCGCTCGTGTTCGGCCATGTGTTCTTCCCGCCCGGCGCCTCGCCGCTCGCCGGCAGCCTCGCCGCGTTCGCGGCGTTCGCGCTCGGCTTCGTCGCGCGCCCGCTCGGCGGGATCGTGTTCGGTCACGTCGGCGATCGCTACGGGCGCAAGGCGTCGCTCGTCTGGACGCTGCTGATCATGGGCGCGTCGACGTTCGCGATCGGCCTGCTGCCGACCTATGCGCAGGTCGGCCTGTGGGCGCCGGCGGCGCTCGTCGCGCTGCGCCTGCTGCAAGGCATCGCGTCCGGCGGCGAATGGGGCGGCGGCGTGCTGATGATCAGCGAGAATGCGCCGCCCGCGCAGCGCGGCTACTACGCGGCATGGAGCCAGCTCGGCGTGGGCGGCGGCTTCGTGCTGTCGTCGGCCGCGTTCCTCGCCGCGCAGGCGCTGCCGGACGACATGTTCCGCGCGTGGGGCTGGCGGCTGCCGTTCCTCGCGAGCATCGCGATCTTCGCGATCGGCATCTATATCCGCCGCCACCTGCCGGAAAGCCGCGATTTCGAGCAGGCCGGCAAACGCGGCGCGCACACGCATCTGCCGATCGTCGACTGCATCCGCCGCCACCCGAAGGAAATCCTGCTCGCGATGGGGCTGCGCGTGGCCGAGAACGGCGGCGCGTACATCTTTCTCGCGTTCTCGCTGGTCTACGGCAAATACGTGGGCATCCCGAACGGCGTGATGCTGACCGGCGTGATGATCGCGATGATCGTCGAAATGGGCGCGATGCTCGCGTGGGGCCGGCTGTCCGACCGGATCGGCCGCAAACCCGTGTACCTGATCGGCGCACTGAGCCTCGTCGCGTGCGCGTTCCCGTTCTTCTGGCTGCTCGACACGCGCGCGACGCCGCTCGTCTGGCTCGCGCTGACGGTGGGCACGGCCGTGAGCCACGGCGCGATGATCGGCACGCTGCCCGCGCTCGTCGGCGAGCTGTTCAGCACCGAGGTGCGCTACTCGGGCGTCGCGCTCGGGCATGAAGTGGCGTCGATCTTCGCGGGCGGGATGTCGCCGCTGATCGCGACCGCGCTGCTCGCGCGCTATCACGCGTCATGGCCCGTGTCGCTGTTCCTCGTCGCGCTCGGCCTCGTGACCGTCGCGACCCTGTGCGTGATGCGCGAGACGCGCATCACGCAGGCCGACGGTGCGCGCGGCGACCCGGCATGACCGCGCAACGTTCAGCGTCCGGCGTCCTGCCGTGCGCCGTCGAACGCCGGGGCCAGCCCGAGATGATCGAGCAGCCGCGCGAATTCGCCGAGCCGCTGCCGCATGTACGCGGGTACGTCGACATCCACATAGTCGTGGAAGCCGACGCCCGTGCGTACGCCGTCGCGCCCGGCCTCCATGTTGCGCACGACGCTCGCGGCCGGTGCGAAGCGCGGGCCGATCTCGCCGGCCAGGTACTGCGACGCGTAGTACAGGATGTCGCAGCCGCCCCAGTCGATGAATTCGAGCAGCCCGAGCACCGCGAAGCGCGGCCCGAAGCCGGTGCGGATCGCCGTGTCGATGTCCTCGGCGCTTGCGACGCCCTCCTCGACCATCCGCGCGGCTTCGTTCATCGCGAGCGCCTGGATGCGCGGCACGATATAGCCGGGCGCCGGCCCGCAGATCACCGGCTTCTTGCCGACGCGCCCGAGCAGCGCGGCGAGTGCGTCGACGACGGACGGGTCCGTCGCATCGCTGCGGCTGATCTCGACGAGCGGCATCAGCAGCGCGGGATTCAGCCAGTGCGCGTTCAGCATCCGCTCGGGGTGCGCGACATGGCGCTGCAACCCGGTGACGACGAAGGTCGACGTGGTCGATGCGATCGTGGCACCGGCATCGACGTGTTCGCCGAGCCAGCGCAGCGCGCCGGCTTTCGCGTCCAGCACTTCGGGCAACGCCTCGAACACGATATCGGCGCAGCGCACCGCTTCCGCCGCGCCGTCGTGCGAGACGAGCGCGATGCGCGCAACGACCGTATCGGCCTGCACGGCGTCGATACGGCCGAGCGCGACCTGCGCGTGCAGCGGTCGCAACATCTCGTCGCGCGTGCGCGCCTCGAATGCCTGCCGGCCGGCCGCATCGCGCCGCTTGAAGTCGATCAGCGTCACGTCGAGGCCGGCGAACGCGAACACGAGTGCGATCCCCTGCCCCATGCGTCCCGCGCCGAGCACGTGGATGCGCGTCACATCGGCGGCCGCCTTCATGCCGCGCCCCCCGTGTCGAGCAGCGTGCGCATCGCGTCCTTCGACAGTCCGGCAAGCCCGAGCCGCTCCAGCGTGCGGCCCTCCGCATACAGGTCGCGCTCCGCGACCGCGCTCGCGATGCTCAGCAGCCCTTGCGCGACGGGCGTGGGCGCGCCGGCCCAGCGCCCGCACGACACGACGAACGACAGCCCGAGCCGGGTGTCCTCGAGCATGTAGCGATGCGTGCGCAGATCGATCTTCTCGCGCCAGTCGCCGCTATCGGTCAGCTTGCCGTGTGCGCCGCGCCCGTACATCCACTCGTCGCCTTCGCTCGCGTAGTGATCCGCGAGCGGGAAATGCGGCGCACGATAACCGAGCGCTTCGCGCACCGCGATGCGCTCGGCGTCGAGCGCATTCGTCACGCGGCGGATCGACGGCTGCGTGCCTTCGTTGTGGATGTCCCACGCGTCGAAGTGTTCGAGCGGCCCGGCGTTCATCAGGATCAGCGGCGGATGAATCACGGGGCCCGCGTTCATCAGCGCGCCGGACAACGCATCCTCGACCGGCTCGACCGACGGATAGCCCGCGCGCAGCACGTCGAACGCCCAGCCGGCCGCATTCGCCGGAAACACGCCGGTCGGCAAGCGCGTCGCATAGGCGCTGATCACGACATCGTTGTCGCCGTGCTTGCGCACGAGATACGGCAGCGTGCCGGTTTCGGCGAAGGCGATGCGCGAACGGTTGCCGGCGTCGGCCGCCGCACGCGCGAACACGAAGCTTCCGAACGTGCCGGGCGGCAGGAATACGACCTGGCCGTCCGCCAGCAACGGCGCGACCTGCGCGGCGAGCGCATCGTGCGACGTGGACGGCAACGGCACCACGACGAGCTGCGCGCCATGCAGCGCGGCCACGAGATCGTCGGTCAGGCGGATCGCGCCGGGCGCACTGCCGAGCGGCACGGTCCGCTTGCCGCGATAGTCGGTCACGTTCAGCACGCCGAGCTCGCGCAGCCGCGCGTGCGGCTCGCGGTCGCGCCGCCACCACGTCACGTCGTGGCCCTTCTCGAGCATGTCGATGGCCGCCGCATGGCAGCCGTGGCCGCCGCCCAGAACACATACCTTCATCGCTTTCTCCCGGTGATTGGTTGTTTCCGAGACTACGCGGCCCTCCCCGGCGCGTCGCTTCAAAACGCGCAACGACACGCCCGTTCGCGCAACGCAATCGGCGCGACGCGCTCGCCGCCCCGCCCTCGCATCCGCATCCGCCACGAGGTCTGTGAATGGACATCGCCCTTTCCCGCCATGCGCCGAACCGGCTCGGCACGCTGCAGGCGCCAGACGAAGTCGAACGCGCGGTCGCGCACCGGCTCGGGCCGCACCGGATGGCCGCGTCCGGCCGCGATCCGTTTCATGCGGAACTGTACGAGGTGCCGCTGCATCGCGGCGCGCTGCTCGAACTCTGCTACGGTCGCGAAACGCGCATCGATTTCGGCGACGACGCCGATCACTTCCTGTTCAGGTTGACGCTCGCCGGCACGTGCGAACTGCAGGCCGGCGATGTCGTGGCGCGCGCCGGCCCCGGCGAGCTGACGGTATCGTCGCCCGCGCTCGCGAGCCGCCTGCGCACGAGCCCCGAGTGCCGCAACCTCGTGCTGCGCCTCGAACGCGGCGCGCTCGAACGCAAGCTGCAGGACCTCCTGCAAGCGACGCTCACGCAGCCGCTGCAGTTCGATCTCGCGGCCGGCGGCGCAGGCACGGGTGCCGCGCTCGTGCTGCCGACCTTCGAATACTTGTGCCGGCTCGGCGCGCAGCCGGGCATCGGCACGAACTCGCCGGGATTCGGCGCCGACCTCACCGCGTGGCTGATGGCGCTGCTGCTCATGCACCTGCCGCACTCGCACAGCGGCGCGCTCGCGCGCGGCACGCCGCCGTTGCCGGCGCACGTCCGCCGCGCGTGCGTCCACGTCGATGCGCATCTCGGCGAACCGCTCTCGCTCGCCGCGCTCGCGGACGTCGCGGGCGTCGCCCCCCGCACGCTGCAGCATGCGTTCCGCGCGTTCCTGCACACCACGCCGGCCGCATACGTGCGCGAGCGCCGGCTTGCGGCCGTGCACGCGGCGCTGCAACGCGGCGACGCGCGCAGCGTGACCGACGTGCTGATCGCGCACGGCATCCATGGCTTCGGCCATTTCGCGAAGGCGTATGCACGGCGTTACGGCCATGCGCCCTCCGTTACCGCGAGACAGACACGATGACGCACGCCGCAACCGGCCGCCCGGCGACGCCGGCCCGCCCCGACCCTTCAGCGCACGAGGCCGACTCGCCCGACGGCCTGCGCGTGCAGGATCTCGATCTCAACTTGCTGAAGACGTTTCGCGCGGTCTACGAGGAACGGCACGTGGGCCGCGCGGCGCTGCGGCTCGGCGTCACGCAGCCGTCGGTCAGCCATGCGCTCGGCCGGCTGCGGCTGATGTTCCGCGATGCGCTGTTCGTACGCACCGGCACGGGCGTCGAGCCGACGCCGCGCGCGCAGCGGCTCGCGATCTCGGTCGACAAGGCGCTCGCGATCCTGCAGGACGTGCTCGACGAAGGGTCGCGCTTCACGCCCGACAGCACGCAGCGCGTGTTCCGGCTGCACATGAGCGATTTCGCGGCGAGTGCATTCCTGCCGACGCTGCTCGCCGCGTTCGACCGGCGTGCGCCGGGCGCGGTGATCGAGACGCTGCACGTCGACGAATGCCAGCTCAACGTCGCACTCGAATCGGGGCGCATCGACTTCGCGCTCGGACAATTCGCCGACGCGTCGAGTCACTTCCAGCGCACCGCGCTGCTGCACGAGCGCTGCGTGCTGCTGATGCCGCGCCGCACCGCGCAGCGCATCGGGTTGCCCGGCGATTTCGTGCTCGACGGCGCGGCGCCCGATGGGCTGCGCTTCGTCGCGGTCACGTCGCATCCGCAGTCGATGCAGCTGCTCGAACGACATGCACTGATGCCGCGCGTGCGCGCGGCGCTGCCCGATTTCATGGTGGTGCCGGCGCTGCTGCAGGACGGCGACTACGCGCTGATCCTGCCGGAGACGATCGCGATCACGTTCGCCGCGCGGCAGCCGTGCGTGCTGTACGAGATCGCGGGCGCCGGCGAATGGACCGTCAATGCGTACTGGCACCGGCGCTTCGATGCGGACCCCGGCCATCGCTGGCTGCGCGCGCTGCTGCTGGAGCTGTTCCATATCGGCGAGCAGGCGCCGTTCGACGCATGGCTCGCGCCGCAGCCGCCCGCCTGCGCGTAGCGGCGCAAGCGGGCGCGCCGACCTGCTCAGAACGACGTGAGGATGCCCGCGACGATCGAGCTCGCGGTCGCACCCGGCCTGGCGACCGCGACACCGCCGCCGGCCGCGCCGTTGACGACGAAGCTCGCATGCGCGCCATTGCGCACCATCGCGGCGCCCGTGTACAGCACCGTGCGCTTCGACAGCGGATAGTCGAAACGGATGCCGTACGAATCGGCGTCGCCCTGGCTGTCCGCGACCTTCCGGTAATGGCCGACGCTCAACAGCAGCGACGCGCGCCCGATCGGCACCGTCGCGCTCAGTTCCATGATGTCGCTGTGCGGATACGCGCTCTGGCTGTCGATCGCGGTCGCGACGTCGGGGCCGCCGCGATGGCGCATGTACAGCGCGGCGACCTTCACGACGTCGAAGTCGTACGAAATCGCGCCGAGCGTGTAGTTGCCGTTCGCGGCCGGGCTCGTGTCGCCGAGCGCGGCGGCCGCCACCGGGCTGAACTTCTGCTGCATGTAGTCGACGTCGACCGACAGGCCGCCGCGCACGTAATTGACGCCCGCGCCATAGGTGTCGCCGAGCGTCGCGGGCTGTCCGGCTGCGCCGTTGGTGCCGCGCGCGGCCATCGCGCGCAGCATGAAGCCCGCATAGCGCGGCGACGTGTAGCGCATCGCGTTGCGCACGCGCAGGAACGCGGGCCCGACGAAGTTGTCGGTCGCGTTGCCCCACGCGAGCCCCGCCCCGAGGCCGGGCAGGCTGTAGGTCACGAGCGTCGTATGCAGGATCGTGTAGAGCTCGCCGAACTGCACGCCGCCGAACGGCCCCGTGATGCCGACCCACGCTTCGCGGCCGAACAGCGCGCTGCTGTTCGACAGCGCACCGCTGCCCGCGTTGAAGCCGTCCTCGAGCTTGAAGATCGTCGCGTAACCGCCGCCGAGATCCTCGACGCCCTTCAGCCCCCACTGCGACGCCCACAGGTCGCCGCTGCCCATGCGCACCACGTGGTTCGGCCCGGCGTTCGCGTATTCGATCGCGGTGTCGATGCGGCCGTAGAGCGTCACGCTCGACTGCGCGGCGGCCGGCAGCGCGATGCAGGCGAGCAGCGCGGCAAGCGGTACGGCAAGCCGGTCGGCCCGCCCGTTCGGTTGGTTCATCTTCGTCGTCCCGTAGAAGTGCCGGCGCCGGTCGGCATCGCGCCGCATGATGTGATGCACGCTCGCCGCAAGGGGCCAGCGCTGCCGATCGAAAAACGGGCCGAGTCTAGGAACGACAATTTCGGACGTCGATGCAATGCGGTCTATATGGCTTATAGATGCGCCGCATGATGCACGCGTGCCCCGCCGCACGCGCGCTGCGCGGCGGCCCGCGCGCGCGGCCTCGGTGTTTTCTTTATGCGGGTCGGTAAATGTCCGTGTGGCGCCGCTGTCACTCCGGCTATGGCGGCCGAATTTGGCCGACTACGCTGCGTCTCCGAGCGCGTCGCCCGCATGCGTTCGCGCCGCGACGGCGCCCGGCCCGCAAGGCCGCTGCCGCGCCTTTCCACCGCCCGCTCCTGGAGAATCCGCATGTCCGCATCCACGGCCCGCGCTGCCGACGGCAAGCGCTATACGTACGAATGGTATGTCGTCGTCATCTGCATGCTCGCGTACGTCTTTTCGTTCGTCGACCGTCAGGTCCTCGTGCTGATGATCGAACCGATCAAGCGCGACCTGCACCTGTCCGACACGCAGTTCAGCCTGCTCAACGGCTTCGCGTTCTCGTTGTTCTACGCGGTGATGGGGCTGCCCGTCGCGTATCTCGCCGACCGCCATGCACGCCCGCGCATCATCTCGCTCGGCATCGCGCTGTGGAGCGTCGCGACGGCCACGTGCGGCCTCAGCCAGCATTTCGTGCAGATGTTCATCGCGCGGATAGGCGTGGGCGTCGGCGAGGCCGCGCTGTCGCCCGGCGCGTATTCGATGCTCGCCGACTACTTTCCGAAGGAGAAGCTCGGACGCGCGATCGCCGTGTATTCGCTCGGCTCGTTCATCGGCGGCGGCGTCGCGTTCCTGATCGGCGGCTACGTGATCGCGCTGCTCAAGCATGCGAGCGCGTTCACGCTGCCGGTCGTCGGGCAGGTGCATGCGTGGCAGGTCACGTTCCTGATCGTCGGGCTGCCGGGGATCCTCGTTGCGCTGCTGTTCGCCGCGACCGTGCGCGACCCGCAGCGCAAGGGGCTCGCGCAGGATCGCTCGGGCGCCGTGCGGCGCGTGTCGATGCGCGATTCGCTGCGCTTCGTCGGCGCGCATCGCGCGACCTTCTCGTGCCATTACCTCGGCTTCTCGTTCTACGCGATGACGCTGTACTGCCTGCTGAGCTGGACACCGGCGTTCTATATCCGCCGCTTCGGGATGACGGCCGTCGAGGCCGGCTACACGCTCGGCATCGTGCTGCTGGTCGCGAATACGGCCGGCGTGTTCTGCGGCGGCTGGCTCAACGACTGGCTGCTGCGGCGCGGCCGTGCCGATGCGCCGCTGCGCGCCGGCGCGATCGGCGCCGCGTGCATGGCGATTCCCGCGACGCTGTTCACGCAGCTCGACAGCCTGCCCGCGTCGCTCGCGACGCTCGTCGTCGCGATGTTCTTCGCGTCGTTCCCGATGCCGACGTCGACCGCCGCGATGCAAACGCTCGCGCCGAACCAGATGCGCGCGCAGATCTCCGCGCTGTTCCTGCTCGTGTCGAACCTGGTCGCACTCGGGATCGGCACGACCGTCGTCGCGTTGTTCACCGATCGCGTGTTCGGCGCACCGGCGGCGGTCGGTCATTCGATGTCGATCGTCAACGTCGCGGCGGCCACGCTGGCCGCGCTGCTGCTGGCCGCCGGCTGCCGCCACTATCGCCGCAGCCTCGATCGCGAACGCGGCCATGCATCGGCATCGGCGCCCCTGGCAGCCGATGCGGGCGACGCAATCGCCGCGCGCTGAGCCCATTCGCGCCACCGACCATCATCCATCCCGCTGATTCAGGTATCGCTTTTTAATCGATTTGATTTATGCGATGCCCATCCCTATTCTCGATCGCATGACGGCGCGGCGTCTGCCGCGCCGCTGTTCTCCCACCCCACGGAATTTCCCATGCAAGCGAACCGCCACCAGGTCCGGATCGACGCGCTGATCGACGCGGCGCAGGACATCCGCTGTTTCCGGGTTTCGCGCGTCGACGGCCAGCTGTTCGATACGTATGAACCGGGCGCCCACATCGACGTCACCGCGCCGTCCGGCGTCACGCGGCAATACTCGTTGTGCGGCAATCCCGACGAGCGCGGCAGCTACCTGTTCGCGGTGAAGAAGGAGGCGCAGTCGCGCGGCGGCTCACGCTCGCTGCACGACGACGTGAGCGTCGGCGCCGAATTGTCGATCGGCGCGCCGCGCAACCTGTTTCGTCTGACGGATGACGCGAGCGAGCACGTGCTGATCGCGGCCGGCATCGGCATCACGCCGCTGCTGTCGATGGCGTACGCGCTGCACAAGCGCGGCGCGCGCTACCGGCTGCACTACTTCGCGCGCAGCCGCGAGCACGCGGCCTTCGTCGACGAGCTGTCGGCCGAGCCGTTCGCGCCGCATGTGACGTTCCGCTACGGCGTCGAACCCGATGCGCTGGCTGTCGAACTCGGCCGTTGCGTCGCGTCGCTCGACGCGCACGCGCATGTCTACACGTGCGGCCCGGGGCCATTCATGGATGCGGTGGTCGCGGCAGCCGCGACGCGCGTGCCCGAAGACTCGGTTCATCTCGAACGTTTTGCGGCAGAACCCATGGCCGCGGATGCGGGCCATGCCGAAGCCGGCGCCGGCCCGGCCGACGGCTTCGAGGTGCGGTTGCAGCGCAGCGGGCAATCCGTGCGCGTGACACCCGACACGTCGATCGTCGACGCGCTCGCGCGGATCGGCATCGAAGTCGATACGTCATGCGGCGAAGGCGTGTGCGGCACCTGCATGGTGCCCGTCGTCGACGGCGAGCCCGATCATCGCGACCACTGCCTCAGCAAGGCCGAACGCGCGAGCAACACGGTGATCTGCTGCTGCGTGTCGCGCGCGCGCTCGGCGGTGCTGGTGCTCGACCTCTGACGCATCCGGCACGAGCGGCGCCTGTTCAGGACGTCTCGTGCCATCGAAACGCCCGACGAGTTCGGCGAGCGACGCACACATCCACGCGTTGCCCTCGCCCTCATGCGTCATGCGTCACGCGTTATCGAACCGCTCGACGAGTTCGACGAGCAGCATGCGCATCCACGCGTTACCCTCGTCTTCATGGAAATGCTCGTGCCAGTGCATCGTCACCGGTGCGGGCGGCAGCGTGACAGGCAGGTCATACAGACGGAACGCATTGTCGCGGTTCAATATCTGCGCGAGCCGCTTCGGCAGCGTCGCATACAGATCCGTAACCGACAGCACGCTCGGCAGTGCGACGAAGTGCGGCACTTCGAGCGCGATGTTGCGGCCCACGCCTTGCGCGCGCAACGCATCGTCGAGCGCATGGTGGCTGTGCTCGACCGATTTCACGTTGACGTGCGCGGCGCGCACGAATTGCTCGAGGCTCAGCGCAGCGCCGCTCGGCAAGCCACGCCGGCGGCCCGTCATGCAGACATAGGTTTCCTCGAACAGCACCTGATGGCGCGTGCGAGGCATCAACTCCGGCAGGTTGCCGATCGCGAAATCCAGCCGGCTCGCGCGCAGCGCTTCCTCGATCTCGTCCACCGGCAGCGGCTGCACGCTCAGCGTCACGCGCGGCGCGCGCTCGCGCAGCGCCTGGCAGATCGCCGGCAGGTACGCCATCTCGCCGGCATCCGACAACGACAGCCGGAACGTGCGCGTGCTGGTGGCCGGATCGAAGCGCTCCGCGTAGCGCAGCGCCACACGCACCATGTCGAGCGCCTTGCCGATGATGCCCGCGAGTTCGAGCGCGACCGGTGTCGGCTGCATGCCCGAGCGCGTGCGCACGAACAGCGGATCGTCGAACAGCGTGCGCAACCGCCCGAGCGAATAGCTGACGGCCGGCTGCGACAGCGCGAGCCGCTCGCCGGCCTTCGTCAGGCTGCGTTCCTCGACGATCGCCTGAAATACGCGCAACAGGTTCAGATCGAGATGATCGACCGACGTCATGACCGCCTCCACTATTCGTCAAATTGATGCGTGAACGCATTCTAAATCAGTGAAGCGGATTTCAGGCAGGTGCGCGAAATCGCCGTCAGGCTTCCTGACGATGGAACATCTCGTGGATCACGCCGCGCAGCCACGCAATGCCCGGGTCCGCCGCGAACTGCACGTGCGTGTGCATCTGGATTTCGATCGGCGGCAGCACAAAGGGCAACGGAAGTATGCGGAACGCGCGGCCGCGGTTGAAGCGCTCGGCGACGCTGCGCGGGAAGATGATCGCCAGATCGGTGTGCTGCACGATCTCCGGCGCGACGATGAAGTGCGGCAGCCGCAACACGACGGTGCGCTCGACGTGCAACTCGTCGAGCCACTTCTCGACCATCCGGTGGCCGGTCGCATTGCTGCTCGCGTAAATATAGCGCAGCGCGGTCAGGTCTTCCTGCGTCGGCGCGCGCTTGCGCAGCGGATGGCCGGCCCGCACCATGCACACGTGTTCGTCCGAGAACAGCGTTTCGCTCACGCAGCCGGGCCCCGGATCGGGCACGTAGCCGAGCGCGAGATCGATCTCGCCGCTGCGCATGGCGGCGCCGACCGCGTCGACCGCCGTGCTCGCGATGTCGACGCGAATGCCGGGCGCGACGTCCGCGAGCCTCGCCAGCAGCGGCGGCAGGAAATAGAACTCCGACATGTCGGACATCGACAGCCGGAAGGTGCGGTTCGCGGTGGCCGGATCGAAATGCGCGACCTGCTGCACCGCGAGATCGATGATGCCGAACGCACGCGTCAGCGGGCCGTGCAGCTGGCGCGCCGTGTCGGTCGGCGCCATGCCGGCCGGCGTGCGCACGAACAGCGGATCGTCGAACAGGTTGCGCAGGCGCCGCAGCGCGTGGCTGACGGCCGGCTGCGTGAGCCCGAGCCGCTCGCCGGCCGCGGTCAGGCTGCGCAGTTCCGAGATCGCGAGAAACACGCGCAGCAGGTTGAGGTCGGTGACGACCGGACGGGATTGGGTCATGGTGCTCGTGAGCCGCGGCGGGCGCGCGTCGACACGACGACCAGGCGGTCGCGCGACGCGGCGCAGACTACTCGGCCGATGTTATCCCAAAACTTTCGCTGGCCATCGGGAAATGCGGTGTGGCGCCGGTAAACGGCGGCAGCGCGTCGAAATCCCTGCGCATCAACAGCCGTACCGGCGACGCCAGCGCGTGCTCCAGCGCGGTGGCATCGTCGAACACGACCTTGTTGCGCTGCATCGCATGCGCGCGCGGCGCCGGCAGCGCGGTCCGGTAGTCGACGCGCGTATAGATTTCGATCGCGCGGATGCCCGGCAATCGCGCCATCAGCGGCGGATGATGATCGAGATAATGCGACAGCCATGCGTTCGGGTCCGAGGCTTCGCCGTCGTAGCTGACGAGGTAGGTGCAGCTGTGCGCGGCCGCGCGCGGGCCGGCCAGCGGGATCCGGCGCACGGCCATCGCCTGCTGGACGACGCGCCGCCCCGCCGCCTGCCATCGCGCGACGCAGGCATGCGCGGCGCCCGCCGGTGCGAGCATCGCTTCGAGCCTGCCGAGTTCGGCGAAATAACATTGCAGCACGGCTGCCGGCGACGGCGGACGCGCAACGGGGTCGGCGCGGTCGGCGGCCAGCGCGACGGGCCGATGCACGACCAGCCGCTTCAGCCCGGGCACCGCGCGCAGCGCCGCCGCCGCATCGTCGAGGCCCGGTGGCGGCACGCCGGCGTCATCGTTTCCGCTGCGATCGACGATCAGGAACAGGCAGACGTCCATCCGTCACCCCGCCTGCGCGGCCAGCGGATGCGCGAGCCGATGAAACGCTCGGCCGAAATAGATCAACCCGTCGGCCGCCGCGTGCAGCGCGATGTGATCGACCTCGACGAACATCACCGAATGCGAGCCGACCGCCTTGCTGTCGATGATGCGGCCTTCGAGGCTGACATTCGCGTCGGCCAGCACCGGGACGCCGGTTTTCCCGTCCAGCCAGCGCGTGTCGTCGAATCGCGCATCGCCCGGCGTCATGCCGGCGAACGTCCTGGCGATTTCCTGGCACGCGGACGGCAACAGGTTGATCGCGATGCGCCCGTTGCCGCGCATGATGTCATGCGCACGGCTGCCGCGATTGATGCACACCAGCATCGTCGGCGGCGTGTCGGTCACCGAGCAGACCGCGCTCGCGATGATGCCCCAGCGGCCGTGCGCGCCATCGGTGGTAATGACGTTGACGCCGGCCGGCAGGCGCGACATCGCCTCGCGAAAGTCTCGGCGCATGTCGTCGTGGATCGTCGAATCGTTCATCTGAAGCTCCTGCTGCGAAAAATCGGCGCGATTGCCGGTCACGGATACGGCGTCACCGGTGCGATGCCGGCGAACACGGCACCGGAACCGTCGTAGGTCGCCTCGCCGAGAAACGCGTGCTGCGTGACCACGATCGAATCGCGCACCAGTTGCTGCAGCCGGTTCTCGCGGTAAATCGCAGCCGTGCCCGCGAGCTGGTACGCCTGCATCACGACCTTCGCGCACACCTGCGCGGCGTGCGTCGCGCTCAGCCGCAGCAGGTTGGCCTGCTGCGGCGACACCGGACGGCCGGCGGCCAGCGACGCCCACGCAGCTTCCGCCGTCTCGTAGAAAAACGCGCGCGCGCTGCGCCAGTCGGCCTCGGCCTTCGCGAGGCCCTCGCGGTAGTACGGACGATCGGCGAGACGCGGCGCACCGGTCGTCGTCTTCGTCGCGCCCGACATTGCGGTGAGCAGGTCGAGCGCGGCGCGCGCGATGCCGACGTTGACCGCCGCATGCACCTGCGCCTGGTAAGCAACCGCCGGATAGCGGTACAGCGGCTCGTCGACGGTCGGCTCGCCGCCGCGCACAAACGTCCAGGCTTCGTCGACGAACTGGTCGTTCAGCGCGAGATCGTGGCTGCCGGTGCCCTGCATGCCGACCACACGCCAGTTCTCGACGATCTCGACGTCGTCGGCGCGAAACACGGCCGTGAACGGCTTGCCCGGCGTCCCGCCGTCGGCAGGCGCACCGCCGATGCCGACTCCGATCCAGTCCGCGCCCTTGCAGCCGCTCGCGAAACGCCAGCGCCCCGTCACGCGGTAGCCGCCCGGCACGCGCTGCGCCGGCTGCAGCGGGTACAGCCCACCGGCGAACACCTGGTCGGGACCGTCCGCATAGATCGTGCGCTGCGTGTCGAGCGGCAGCGCGGCGAGATAGGTATTGGCCGAACCGAATGCCGCGACCCACGCGGCCGACCCGTCGGCGATCGCAATCCGTTCGAGCATGGCGAGGAACACGTGCGGCGGCAGCGCGTCGCCGCCGAAACGGTCCGGCGTGCCGGCGCGGAAGATGCCCGCGCGCTTCATCATCGCGATCACGTCGCGCGGCACGTGCGACAGCCGGTCGAACTCGTCGCGCCTGCGTCCGACTTCGGCGATCACCGCCTCGAGGGGCAGCGGCGAGCGGTCGGCCGGTTGTGGTGACGCGGGCGCGTCGGGCACGACGGCATGAATGGCGGAATTGGCTTGCATGGCGACTTCCTGAAAGGGCGAAGGGTCTGGACGAAAGGCGTTGCGACGGTCAGCGCGAGCGGGCCGCATCGCGCATCGCCTTCGGGCGGGTTTCCGGCGCGATGCAGGTCGCGACGACCGTGATCGCACCGAGGATCACGAGATAGATGACGATCGGCGTCGCGCTGCGGTAATGCGCAAGAAGCGCGGTCGCGATCACCGGCGACAGCCCGCCGCCGAGCACCGACGCCATCTCGCGGCCGATGCCGAGCCCCGAGAAGCGCAGGTGCACGGGCAGCAGTTCGCTGATGAACGCCGGCTGCGCGCCTTCGAGGATGCCGATCGCGACGCTGTTCGCCAGGATCAGCGCGACGATCACATGCGAGAAGCGGCCCGACTGCAGCAGCGTGAAGTACGGATACGCGATCAACACGACGGCGACGGCGCCAAGCAGATAGACGGGCTTGCGGCCGACCCGATCGGTCAGGCGGCCCGCGATCAGCGTCACCGGAATCATCAGCAGCATCGAGATCACGAGCCCGCCCAGCAGCCACGATGCGTCGAGACCGATGAATTTCCCGTATGCGAGCGAGAATGCGAAGAACAGATACGACACCGCGCCTTCGCCGAACCGCAGCCCGAACACCGTCAGCACCTCGCGCGGGCATTCGCGCAGCACGTCGACGAGCGGCGTCGCGCTGGACTTCTGCGTCGAACGCGCTTCGGCGAATTCCGCGCTTTCACCGATCGAGCGGCGCATCCACAGGCCGAACCCGACCAGCACGATGCTCGCGAGAAACGGCATGCGCCAGCCCCAGCGCTCGATGTCGGCGGCCGGCAACTGCTGCACGAGCAGGAACGCGGCGGTCGACAGCACGAAGCCGAACGCCGCGCCGCACGGGCTCCACGCGGCCAGCGCGCCGCGCCGGTCGGCCGGCGCGTTCTCGTGGATCAGCAGGATGCTGCCGCTCCATTCTCCGCCCGCGGCAAGCCCCTGCAGCACGCGCAGCAATACGAGCGCGACCGGTGCCGCAATGCCGATCTCTCGATAGGTCGGCAACAGGCCCATCCCGACCGTCGCGGCGCCCATCGTCAACATCGTCAGCATCATCACGGTCTTGCGGCCGTAACGATCGCCGATGTGCCCGCACAGCAGGCCGCCGATCGGGCGCGCGACGAAGCCGACCGTGAAACCGCCGAACGCCGCGATCGTGCCGGTCAGCGGATCGCTGCCGACCGGAAAGAACAGCTTGCCGAACAGCAGCGCGGCGGCCGTCCCGTACAGGAAGAAGTCGTACCATTCGAGTACCTGCCCGAGCACGGCCGTGGTGACCGCACGTCGGACCGAATTCGTGCTGCGGGAAGCGGGCAACATAACCGCTGACAAGGGCGCTGGCGAGTTCATGGGGATCCAGGAATAAAATCAGTTGTCCTGCTCAATAGGTATCGGGCGGCAGGTCCGCGATCGAATCTGTTCACTGCGTCCGACCCACGATAAGAGCGCAGCCGGCCCCGGTCAAATTCCCGCCAAAAATGCCGCCCATGAACCGCATGCATGGCCGCGACCTATCGCGAGTGGCGCGCCTGATTATCCATGCAGCTTATTTAGTCTCATCTTTAAGATCAATTTGACGGATTAATTCGCGATGACGACACTGGTCTCGCTATCCGCATGAGGTCCGCCGGCCGGGCCTTGCACTTCCTCGCGACTCTTTCCCCACGACGACGATGAGCGACATTCCCTACCAGACGATCGACACCCGTGCGTTGCACGGCCTCGCGCAACCCGACCGCATCGCGCCCGCGATGTATCACGATCCCGCGCTGTTCGAAGCCGAGCTCGACCGCATCTTCTACCGCACCTGGATCTGGGTCGCGCACGAGAGCGAGCTGCCGAACCCGGGCGATTTCATCACGACGACGATCGGTCGCCAGCCGGTGATCGTCGTGCGCGACAGGACCGGCGAAATCAACGTGCTGCAGAACCGCTGCCGCCATCGCGGCGCGACCGTGTGCGAATCGCACAAGGGCAACGCGAAGGGCTTCACGTGCCCGTATCACAGCTGGTCGTACGCGCTCGACGGCACGCTGCGCGCGCTGCCGTACGGTGACGGCTACGAAGGCGTGTGCGAAAAAGGCGACCTGCCGCTCGTGAAGCTGCGCGTCGGCGTGTACCAGGGCCTGATCTTCGCGAGCTTCAACGACGCGATCGAACCGCTCGAGGATTTCCTCGGCGGCGCGAAGCCGTGGATCGACCTGTTCATGAAACAGGGCGCCGGTTATCCGATCAAGGCAAACGGCGAACACAAGTTCAAGTTCAAGGGCAACTGGAAGATCCAGCTCGAGAACACGACCGACCTCTATCACTTCCCGGTCGTGCACAAGTCGTGGATGAAGTCGATCGACGACGAGACGGCCGCCGCGATCACGAGCTTCATGACGAGCGAAGACGCGTTCTGCCGCGGGCTCGGCAACGGCCACAGCCTCGCGGTGCTGATGCCCGAGCTGATCGATCTCGACAAGGACGACGGCGCGCCGCTGCCCGAGCGCTTCGCGCCGCTCGCGGCGAAGCTCGCCGAGCGCCACGCGCCGGACGAAGTGCGCCGCATCGTGCGCTCGCTGATGGGCGTCGGGTTCAACCTGAACCTGTTCCCGAACCTTGCGCTGTCGATGGCGTTCTTCCGCGTGCTGCGGCCGATCTCCGCGAACGAAACCGAGATCCGCCACGTTGCGCTCGCGATGGACGGCGGCCCCGACGAAGCAAACCGCGAGCGGCTGCGCATACACGAACACTTCCAGGGCCCGTTCGGCTTCGGCAGCCCCGACGACGCGGAAGCGTGGGAGCGCGTGCAGCGCGGCGCGCACGCGGGCCCCGACGTGCCGATCCTCGTGAATCGCGGGCTGAACCGCGAAACCACCGCCGCGAACGGCGAAAAGACCGCGCACGCGACCGACGAAACCGGGATGCGCGAGGCCTACCGGCAATGGCGCACGATGATGGAGCAAGCATGATGGATGACCGCAACGCCCTTTTCTCGCAGCAGACCTTCGCCCGCGCGGTCGAATTCGTGTGGCGCGAAGCCGAGATGCTCGACCGTCGCGACTATCGCGCCTGGCTCGACCTGTGGGATCCGGCCGGCCATTACGTGGTGCCGATCGATCCCGACACGACCGATTTCGCCGCGACGCTGAACTACGTGTTCGACGATCAGGACATGCGCGAGAAGCGCGTGCAGCGGATGGTGTCCGGTTACTCGGCGTCGGCCGCCGACGCGGCACGCACGGTGCGCACCGTGTCGCGCTTCACGCTGGAAAGCAGCAGCGCCGATACCGTCGAGCTGAAATCCGCGCAGGTCGTCGTCGCGTACAAGCGCGGCGTCGCGACGCTGTTCGCGGCCGACGTCACGCACAAGCTGTACGTCGACGCCGAAGGCGAGATGCGGATTGCCGGAAAGGTCGTGCGCCTGATCGACTCGACCGAAGCGCTCAGCGCGATCGGCTTCCTGCTGTAAGCCGTCGCCGGTTCGCCGCTGCCAACGCAAAGGTGAGCCGGCAACCTTCACCTTTCCGGACGACCATGCCCACCCTCGAAGTTTTCCTGCCGGCCGGCCATGACGATGCACGCAAGGCCGCGCTGATCGCGCGGCTCACCGATGCCACCGTCGACGCGATCGGCGCGCCGGCCGAAGCCGTTCGCATCCTGCTCAATGAATTGCCGGCGACCCACATCGGGCTCGGCGGCCGCAGTGCGGCGGACGGCGCGCCGCCGTCGCTGCCGGTGATCGTCGCGATCCTGATCGCCGGCCGCACCGATGCGCAGAAGCGCGCGCTGATCGCCGCGTTGTCGGAAACGAGCGCGAGTGTGCTCGATGCGCCACTGCAGGCGACGCGCGTCATGATCAAGGATATTCCGAACACCGATTTCGGCATCGGCGGCCAGACCGCGCGGGCGCTGGGGCGCTGATCGTGCGCCGCGCGCCGCCACGGGCTCGTCGCACGCAGCGGCAGCGCTGGCTACGACTGCGCGCCCGCGAGCGGCAGCGTCACGCGGCAGTCGAGCCCGCCGCCATCGGCCGGGCTCGCACCGATCCGGCCGCCGTGGCGCGTCACGATGCTCTTGCACAGCGACAAGCCGATCCCGTTGCCGCCGGCCTTCGACGACGAGAAGCCGTCGAACAGCCGGTCGTGCGCGCCGGCCGCAATACCCGGGCCATTGTCGATCGCGCGCAGCTCGGCGTGCCCGGCCACGTTCGCGGTGCCGAGCGTCAGCATGCGCGGCACGCGTTCGCAACCGGCAAACGCCTCGATCGCATTGAACGCGAGATTCAGGATCACCTGCCCGATCAGCACACGCTCGCAGCGGATCGGCAGCGGCGTTCCGGCCTGCACGATCGCGACCGTCACGCCGGCCTCCTTCGCACGCAGTTCGATGAAATACGCGACGTCCGCGAGGATGTCGCGCAAGTCGGCGAGCGCGACGACCGGCTCGCGCTTCACGATGAACTCGCGCACGCTCTTGATGATCAGCGCCGCGTGCTCGGCCTGCCGGTCGGCGCTGCGCAGCCCCCAGATCGCGTCGTCGACCGCGCCGCGCCCGTTCAGCCGCTGCACCGCCCCTTCGATGAAATTGCGCACGGCCGCGAGCGGCTGGCTCAGCTCGTGCGCGATCACGCTCGCCATCTCGCCCATCGCGTTGGTGCGGCCCGCGTGTTCGAGCATGCGCGCTTCGGTGCGGCGTGCCTCCTCGATCGCGACTTCATCGCTCACGTCGCGGAACTGCACGAGCAGCCCGTCGAGATCGTCCTCGATCTCGACCTGCCGGCACAGGATGCGCAGCCAGCACGGCGAGCCGTCGCGCCGCACGATCCGGTAGCGCTGCGGCGCGGACGGGCAGGCGGACGGCGCATCGCGCAATTGGGCGACGAGCCGGTCGCGGTCGGCCTCGGAGCAGTAGTCGAGCACCTCGCCGAGCGCTTCGTCGGGCGCGAGCCCGAGCACGCGGCGCCCCGACTCGCTGATGAACTGCACGCCGCCGTGCGGCGTGACGACCGCGATACCCTCGTCGAGATCCTGCATGAATTCGCGCAGCCGCGCCTCGTAGCGGCGCAACTGCTGGCGGACCGCCTCTTCCGCGCTGATGTCGCGGAACTGCACCATCACGACGTCGCGCCCGCGCAGCGGCACATAGGTGGCGGTGGCCTCGGACAGCATGTCGACGCCCGTGCGCGAGCGGTAACACCACTCGTACACCTGTGGCCCGTCGACGAGCGCGCGATCCCACGCGCTCACGGCGATCTCGCGCTGGTATTTCGGCTCGGGACGCGTCATGTCCGGCGCCTTCAGCGGCAGCAGTTCCTCGACGGTAAAACCGAGCGCGATGCACGCGGCGCGATTCGCCCACACGATCGCCTTCGTGTGCGCGTCGTGCAGCAGCACGCAGGTGGTCAGCGCGTCGAGCAGCCGGTGGAAATCGTCTTCGTCGGGGAAACTCATGATCGGGTCCGGATGAAGGCGCGCGGCGTCGCGCGGCCGGAAACCCAACATAGCACCGCCGCGCGCCGGTCGCATCTGAAGATTTCTTTAGCGCGGCACGGAACGTCACCAGTCGTGCAGCCCAACGCACCAATTGCCGCGTGTTTTCTGCGTTTCTAGACTGCTTGCATCGTCGTGCCGCTACCCAGGACAGCACGCATGCCGCCCGCATCCGAACCCTTGTCCGCCCAGGAGACAACCATGCCGCAAGCCGCCCTCGCCGTCGAACCCGTGCCGTCCTCGCCGCCCGTGACAGGCGCCGCGGCCGCACAGCTGTCGCCGCTCGACGCCGTGATCGAGACCGTCGCCGCGCGCCGTGACGAATTCGACCGTCTGTCGCATGTGCCGCGCGACGTGATCGCGCTGTTCAAGCAGGCCGGCATCTATCGCGCGGGTACGCCGCGCCGTTTCGGCGGCGATGCGCTCGCGCCGACCGCGTTCCTCGACATGATCGAACGGATCGCGACCGCCGACGGTTCGGCCGCATGGGTCGCGAGCTTCGGCTCCGCGAACGTCTATCTCGCCGCGCTGCCGCTCGAAACCCAGGCCGAGCTGTACGCGAGCGGCCCCGACCAGGTGTTCGCGGGCGGCCTGTTCCCGGTGCAGCCCGCGCAGGCCGCCCCGGGCGGCTGGTACGTGGACGGCACATGGAAATTCGCGAGCGGCTGCAAGGGCGCGGACTGGCTCGGCGTCGGCATCGCCGTGCCGGGCGCGCACGACGCCGCGCCGAACAAGCCGCGCACGGCCGTGTTCCGCGCGGCCGACGTCGAGATCGTGGAGAACTGGAACGTGGTCGGCATGCAGGGCACCGGCAGCCACGACCTGCGGGTCGCGCACCGCTTCGTGCCCGAAGCGTGGACCTTCGTGCGCGGCGGCGAGCCGACCGTCGACGAGCCGCTGTACCGTTACCCGACCGTCGCCTATGCCGCGCAGGTGCTGGCCGTCGTCAACCTCGGGCTCGCGCGCGCGGCGCTCGACGTGGTGAACCGGATGTCGGGCGGCCGGCAGACGACGACCGGCGCGCCGCGTCTAGCCGACCGCGCGTACTACCGCATCGAGCTCGCGAAGGCCGAGGCGCAACTGCGCTCGGCGCGCGCGTTCTTCTACGACGCGACCGACACCGTGTGGCAGTCGATCCTCGCCGGCCACCCGGTGACGCCCGAGCAGGTCAGCCTGCTGCGGCTCGCGGCCACGCAGATCGCGCGCGAAGGCGCGAGCGTCGTCGAACGCGCGTACCGCCTCGGCGGCACCGCGGCGATCTATCGCACGCACCCGCTGCAGCGGCTGCTGCGCGACGCGATGGTCGTCACGCAGCACGCGTTTCTCGCCGAAGGCAACTTCGACGGCGCCGGCGCGGTGTTCACCGGTGCGACGCCGTTTCCCGGCTATCTGTAAGCGCGTGAGCCGCAACCGTTTGAATGCGCATGACGCCCGGGCGCCGTCGCCCGCCGGCTCATGCGTCCGACCGATTCTTCTGGAGAACCCGATATGTCCGATTCGAATCCGCTGCCGCTGCGCGTCCTGTTCTGCTGCGGCGTGTCGCAGAACTTCTTCGACCTGCCGCGCGAGAAGATCGGCGAAGTGTGGCAGGCGTACGGCGCGATGCTCGCGGCCGTCGAGGCGATGCCCGGCGTGCGCGTGCTCGGCGTGATGGACGACGACCGCCTGGTGGTCGGCCAGGCCGACGGCGCGCCGTGGACGTTCTACATCATGGCCGACGTCGCCGATTTCGACACGACGGTCGCCGTGTGCAACCTGTATCGCACGACCCCCGTCGGCGAATACAACCTGTGGCGCTACGGCAAGATCGAGGCACGGGTCGGCCGCGCGCTGACCGTGCCGCCGGCCGCGAAGCCCGCATCGTGAGCCGCGCGATGACCGCTCTGCCACCGGACCGGATCGACGCACTCGCGCGGCGCATGGCCGCGCTCGACGCCGAGCGCGCGGTGCGCGCGACGATCACGCGCTACATGGCGCTGTGCGACGTGCCCGCCGACGCGGGCGACGGCCCGTCGCTCGCCGAACTGTTCACGAGCGACGCCGTGTGGGAAGGCGTCGGCCCGCAGTACGCGCGGAAGTTCGGCCGCCTCGAAGGCACGGCCGCGATCGTCGCGATGCTGGGCCGCTATCTGCCGCCCGATCCCCATTTCTCGGCGAACCTGCACTTCCTGACGTCGGAGTCGATCGACCTCGACGACGGTCACGCGCATGCGCGCGGCCGCTGGATCATGCTGCAGGCGTCGCGCTACGCGGACGGCTCGGCCGAGCTGATCGCCGCGCGCCTGACCGTCGATTTCGCACCGGCGGCCGGCGGCTCCGCGTGGCTGATCCGCCATTTCCGCACCGAACGCGTGCTCGACGGCCCGTGGCCGCTCGGCGCCGCGCCACGGTCCTGATGCTTCCCTCCGCTTTCGCACGATACCGACCATGACAGGCTTCATCGACACCTTCACGCTCGGCGGCCCCGGCCCTACGGTCGCGATCAAGGACACGATCGACATCGCGGGCCATCCGACCCGCGCGGCGAGCCGCGCGCTCGCCGATGCGCCGCCGGCGACGCGGCACGCGGACGTGGTCCGCCTGCTGCTCGACGCAGGCTGGCAGATCGCCGGCAAGGCGAACATGCACGAACTCGCGTTCGGGATGACCGGCCTCAACGACTACACCGGCACGCCCGTCAATCCGCAGGACGCCGCGCGCATTCCCGGCGGCTCGTCGAGCGGTTCCGCGTCGCTCGTCGGGCTCGGCACGGTCGACGCGGCGCTCGGCACCGACACCGGCGGCTCGATTCGCGGGCCCGCCGCGTGCTGCGGCGTGGCCGGACTGAAGCCGACGTTCGGCCGCGTGTCGCGGCGCGGCGTCGCGCCGGCCGATACCACCCTTGATTGCGTCGGACCGTTCGCACGCGATATCCGCACGCTCGTCGCCGTGATGGCCGCGATCGCGCCGGGCTTCGATCGCGCGCTCGCCGCGGCCTCCATGGCGCGCTGCACGGTCGCGCACATCGCCGTCGACGCCGATCCGGCGATCGCCGCCGCGCTCGACGCCGCCCTCCGTGCGTCGGGCCTAAGCTCGCACGGGGTCGTGCTCGACGACATGCCGGCCTCGTTCGCGGCCGGGCTCACCGTCATCAACGCGGAAACGTCCCGCGCGTTCGGTCACCTGGTCGAAACGGGCCGGCTCGGCGCCGATCTCGATGCACGCCTGCGCGCGGCCGCGACGACGACACCGACCGCCCTCGCCGAAGCCGAAGCCGTCCGCGCACGTTTCACCGCGCAGGTCGATGCGGCGCTCGAGCACGCGGACGCGCTCGTGCTGCCGACGCTGCCCGCGCTGCCGATCACGCTGCGCCAGGCGCGCGACGGCGTATCGGTCATCGCGATGTCGTCGCTGATCCGGCCGTTCAACCTGAGCGGGCATCCGGCGCTCAGCCTGCCGCTGCCGCTCGCCGGTTCACCGCTGAAGGCGGGCCTGCAGATCGTCGGGCGCAAGGGCGCGGACGAACAGGTCTGCGCGATCGCGGCGCACTTCGAAGCGGCGCTTGCCGCATGAATCACGATGCGGGCGCCGTGCCCACCGGCATGCGCCCGCGAACCAGGGAACCACGCACCATGTCAGATCGAGTCGTCCTCGTCACCGGCGCCGCGCGCGGGCTCGGCGCCGTCATCGCCGAACGCTTCCATGCGGCCGGCTACCGCGTCGCACTGGCCGATATCGCCGCCGATGCCGTTCAGGCGCATGCGCGCGATCTCGACCCGAGCGGCGAACGCGCGATCGCGCTGCCGCTCGACGTCACGTCGAAGCGCGATTTCGAAGCCGCGCGCGATGCGCTCGTCGCGCGCTGGGGCACGATCGACGTGCTCGTCAACAATGCGGGCGCGTCGAAGGTCGTGCCGGCGATGGAGATCACGGCCGAGCAGTTCGACCGGGTGATCGACGTGAACCTGCGCAGCGTGCTGTTCGGCTGCCAGGTGTTCGGCCGCTATTTCGCGGAACGCGGCGCGGGCCGCATCGTCAACATCGCCTCGCTCGCCGGGCAGAACGGCGGCTCGGCGACGGGCGCGCACTACGCGGCCGCGAAAGGCGGCACGCTGACGCTCACCAAGGTGTTCGCCCGCGATCTCGCCGCGCAGGGCGTGACCGTCAACGCCATCTCGCCGGGCCCGCTCGACCTGCCGATCGTGCATGAAAGCGTGGCGCCGGAAAAGCTGCGCCAGGTCCTGGCAAGCCTGCCGGGCGGCAAGCTCGGGTCGGCCGGCTTCGTCGCGGATGCCGCCGTGCTGCTCGCGTCGGGCGACGCGCATTTCGCGAACGGCGCATGCTGGGACATCAACGGCGGGCTCTACATGCGCTGAGCCCGGCCGGCCCTATCGCGACGACTCGCCGTCGTCGCCCCACACGACCATCACGTCGCGCACGAGCGCGGCGATCGACGTCGCGCCGAGCTTCTCCTTGATGCTCGCGCGATGCACGTCGACGGTCTTCACGCTGATCGACAGGTCCGACGCGATCTGCTTGCTGCCCTTGCCGTCCACGACGCCGCGCAGCACCTCCTTCTCGCGCGCGGTCAGCGCATCGAGCCGCTGGCGCAGCTCGCGGTGGCGCCGGCTCACCGCGTGCCGCTGCTGCGCGAGCCGCAGCGCGCGCTGCACGCGTTCGAGCATCTGCTGCGAGTTGTACGGCTTCTCGACGAAATCGATCGCGCCGTTCTGCAGCGCGCGCACCGACATCGGGATGTCGCCGTGCCCGCTGACGAAGATCACCGGCAGCGTCGCGCCGCGCGCGTTCAGTTCGGCCTGCACGTCGAAGCCGCTCTTCTCGGGCATCCGCACGTCGAGCACGAGGCATGCGGGCAGGTTCACGTCGAAGCGTGCGAGGAAATCGGCGGCGCTCGCGAACCCTTCGGACGCGATGCCGACCGATTCGAGCAACCACGCGAGCGACGTCCGCATGCCGCTGTCGTCGTCGACGATGTATACGATCGGTGCGGGTGCCATCATCGCGGGTGTCTCGCTGAATATCGGTATGGGTATCGCACACGCCGCGCGAAAGGCCGTCGGCCGGCTCCTCGCGCGTCGTTCGCCGGGGGGTGTGCGGCACATCATAACGAGCCGAAAACCCGCTGGAAACCCCTTCACAGGCCGCACGAACGCACAATCGCGGTTTTTTTCGCGCGGGGCGCCGCGCATCTAGGTAGAACCTTTAGACGCGTTGGCGGGAACGCCATCCCGATCGTCAATCGTGCGAATGGTCGGCCGTATTTTCGTGACGTACGCTCGGGTCATCGTCGGCGATCCGGCGCTGCACCGGCAGCGCCGCGCGAGCGCCGCTTTCGTCCAACCAGGAGTGTCCATGTCTTCCACGACCGATATCCGGCAACCGGCGCGCGTCGAACCGACCGACGCGCAGAAGGCCTTCCGCCAGGCGATGGCCCACCTCGGCGCGGCCGTCAACGTGATCACCACCGCCGGGCCGCACGGCCGCTGCGGCATCACCGCGAGCGCCGTGTGTTCCGTCACCGACGCGCCGCCGACCCTGCTCGTGTGCCTGAACCGGTCGAGCGCGATGCACGCGACCTTCGAGCGCAACCGCCATGTCTGCATCAACGTGCTGCCGGCCGAGCACGAGTTGCTCGCACGGCACTTCGCAGGACTCACCGACCTGCCGATGGAGCGGCGTTTCGACCTGCCCGTCTGGGATCGCGGCGAGCAGGACGTGCCCGTGCTGCGCGACGCGCTCGCGAGCCTGCAGGGCACGATCGCCGACATGAAGGAAGTGGGCTCGCATTCGGTGATGTTCATCGAGGCGACGGCGATCCGCGTGCGCGACGACGGCGACAGCCTCATCTACTTCAGCCGCGCGTTTCATCGCGTGTCGCGCACCGCTTGCGCGCGGTGACGCCCGCCTGACTACGCGGGCTTGCGCAACGCGCGCTGCCCCGCCGCGAGCGCGGCGCCCGCGAACAGCGTCAGCGCCGAATACACGAGCCCGCGCGCGAGCCCCGCGCTGTCCGACACCCAGCCGATCGCGACGGGCCCGGCGATCTGGCCGAACGCGAAGACCGTCGTGAACGCGCTGATCCCTTTCGCCCACCCGTCGGGCGGCAGGTTGTGCCGCACGAACGCGGTCGTCGACGCGACGGCCGACAGGAACGTCGCGCCGAACAGCACGCCCGAGGCGAATGCGGCGACCGGATGCACGACCATCGCCGGCATCAGCGTCGCGATGCCGAGCAGCGCGTTGAGCACGGCCAGCGCCTGGCCGCCGCGCATCCGGTCGAGCAGCCCCGACCACAGCCGCGCCGACACCACGGTCGCGACGCCGAGCATCACGTAGAACGCGGCGACCACCGTGCCGCTCATCCCCGCGCCGCGCAGCAGCGCGACGATGAAGGTCATGTACCCGATATAGCCGACGCCGAACAGGCCGTACCCGGCCAGCGCGAGCGCAAAGCGGGCCGCGCTCGCATTCGCGCCCGATGTCGCGCCGTCGCGCGGCGCGGCCGGCGCCGCATGCGCGCGCTCGATGCGACGCGCGGCCGACACGGCCGCCGCCGAGAACAGCACGCAGGCGCACGCGAGCGCGAACCACGCGGGCTGCCAGCCGTGCGCGCCATGCGCGAGCGTGGCCGGCACGAGCAGCGACGACGCGACGACGCCCCATCCGGTGCCGCCGTAATAGAGGCCGAGCAGCAGCCCCGCGTCGCGCGGCGACGCCGATGCGAGCCGCGCGGCCAGCACGCCGCCGCTGATGAAGATCAGCGCGCTGCCGACGCCCGTCGCGAGCCGCTCGACGAGCAGCGCGTGCATGCCCGACGTGAGCCCGCACGCGGCCATCAGCAGCGCGGTCAGTGCACAGCCGGCCGCCAGCAGCGTGCCCGCGCGCCAGCGCCGCGACAGCGACGGAAACGCGAGTGCGCCGACCAGATAGCCGGCCGCGTTCGCCGTGTTCAGCGCGCCGGCCTGCGCGAAGGTCCAGCCGAGATCGGCCTTCATCGGCGGCAGCAGCAATGCATAGGAGAAACGCGCGAGGCCGAGCGCGATCGCGCTGCCGAGCGACAGGCAGATCGCGAGCCGCCACGCGGCGATGCGGTCGGAATCGGTGGCGCCGGCGTCCGGCCGCGAGGGGCCGGCGCGTTCCGGTTGCGGCGCTGCGCGCATCGGGGTGTCTCCTTCGTCGTTCGAGTCGCGCCGCCGCAATGGCGGCGGCAGCAGCGGCGTGCTCAGGCTTCGGCCGCCGCCGGGTCGCCGAGCCACTTGAACATCACCAGGCAATCGACGAAGCCGAACCGCGCGTGACGGTATGCGCGCGGCAGGCGGCCGACGATCTCGAAGCCGAGCTTGCTCCACAGCGCGACCGCCGCGTCGTTGGTCGCGACCACGGAGTTGAACTGCATCGCGAGAAAGCCGCGCTCGCGCGCGATCTGCTGCGAGTGCTCGCACATCAGGCGCGCGACGCCGCGGCCGCGTGCGGCCTCGCTCACCATGTAGCCGCAGTTGGACACGTGATTGCCGGGCCCGGCAGCGTTCGCCTTCAGGTAGTACGAGCCGAGCACCGCGCCGTCTTCCTCGGCGATCCACGTGCAGAGCGGTGCGTCGAGCCACAGGGCGCGCGCCGCTTCGGGCGTCGGCGCGGGATCGAATGCGTAGGTTTCCTGAGCGGCGACGACCGCGCGGTAAATCGGCCAGAAGCGCGGGAAATCGTCGTCGGTCATCGGGCGAATCGAAATCATGCGGATGCTCTCGTGAAGGTCCTGCGTGAAGGTAGCCGATCGTACCGCGATTCGTCACCCGCCGCCGTCCCGCAGCACGCCGCTGCGGTACACGCCCGGCGGCACGCCGTACCAGCGCTTGAACGCCTGCGAGAAGCTCGACAGGTCGCTGAAGCCGAGCCGCTCGGCCACGTCCGTGAGCGACAGGCGCGCGTCGCCGAGCAGCGTCTCGGCCATCACGCCGCGCGCCTGCGCGAGCAGTGCCCGGAACGTCGTGCCCTCCTCCTGCAGCCGGCGCTTCAGCGTGCGCGGGCTCGTGTTCATCAGCCGCGCCATGTCCTCGAGCGAAAACGGCGCGGTGCCGGACGTCGCGCCCAGATACTGGCGCACCATCTCCGACGTGCCCAAGCGTGCGCGCCGCGCGTCGACCAGTTGCGCGCACATCTGTTCGCACATCGACACCGTCAGCGGATTCGCGTGCGGCAGCGGCCGGTCGAGAAACGCGCGGTCGAACGCAAGGCTGTTCGCGCGCGCCGAGAACACCGGCTCGACGCCCGCGATCGGCGGCACGACGAGCGACGGCGCACGCGCGGCCTGCAGCGTGAAGCGCGACAACGCGAAATCGTCGCTGGCGATTTCCTGCAGCAGCACGGCTGCCGCCGTCATGTCGCGTTCGACGAGAAACCGGCTCAGGTCGCCGTCGAGTTCCGGCGCACCGAAATTGAGCACGCCCATGCCGTGCTCCTCGCGGTACGTGATGACGGTGTACGCATACGTGAGCGGCAGGAAGCGCATCGCCAGCGCCAGCGCGTCGTGCCCGGTCGCGCTCGCGATCAGCCCGTAGCCCCACACGCCGTATGCGGAAAAGTGATAGCGCAGGCCGGCCTCGAACCCGAGGCCCTGCGCGCGCCCGAGCGCGCGCAGCAGGTTGCCGGTCAGCCGCAGTTCCTGCGCGGCCGTCACCTCGACGTTCGGGTCGTCGAGCTGCGTGTCCGCAAGCCCCGTGCCGGCCAGCAGTTTCGCGTGCGGCACGCCGCGTTCGTCGCCGAAATCGACCAGCAGCCGGGCGCTGGCCGGACTCCGGGTGAAATCCCAGAAGCTCATGCGGAGAAACCCTCGAAGCGCCGATTTGGCCCAAATACTAAAACAATTGTCCCGAAGCAGCATTGGTGTTTTCCCATGCGGGCAGCACCATCGACGTCATTCAGCCGTCGCCCGAACGACGCCATCGCCCCGCAGGAGACACCATGCGACCGAGTCGCCCGACCGATCCCGCCCCCGAAGAAGAATGCCCGCGCGCGGCGCCCGCCGACGCGCCCGCGACGCCGCGCGTCGCTTGATCCATCGACCATCAGGAGACGATTCCATGAGCAAGACTTTCGACTACATCGTTGTCGGCGGCGGTTCGGGCGGCTGCGTCGTCGCGGGGCGGCTGACCGAGGACCCGGCCGTGACCGTCTGCGTGCTCGAGGCCGGCGGCCGCGGCGACGGCGCCGTCGTCAACGTCCCGACCGGCGCGGTCGCAATGCTGCCGACCCGCGTGAACAACTGGGCGTTCGACACGGTGCCGCAGCCGAGGCTCGGCGGGCGCATCGGCTACCAGCCGCGCGGCAAGGCGCTGGGCGGCTCGTCGGCGATCAACGCGATGGTGTACATCCGCGGCCACCGGGTCGACTACGACGGCTGGGCCGCGCTCGGCAATGAAGGCTGGGCGTACGACGACGTGCTGCCGTACTTCCGCCTGAGCGAGCACAACGAGCGCTTCGCCGACGAATGGCATGGCCGCGACGGCCCGCTGTGGGTCAGCGACCTGCGCACCGGCAACCCGTTCCACGCGTGCTACCTGGAAGCCGCCCAACAGGCCGGCCTGCCGCTCACCGACGATTTCAACGGCGCGCAGCAGGAAGGCATCGGCATCTACCAGGTCACGCAGAAGCACGGCGAACGCTGGAGCGCGGCGCGCGCGTACCTGCTGCCGCACGTCGGCCGCCGCGACAACCTGACGGTCGAGACGCATGCGCAGGTGCTGCGGCTCCTGTTCGACGGCACGCGCGCCGTCGGCGTCGAAGTGCGGCAGCACGGCGAGGTCCGCACGCTGCGCGCGCGCCGCGAAGTCGTGCTTGCAGCCGGCGCGTTGCAGACGCCGCAGTTGCTGTTGCTGTCGGGCGTCGGCCCGGGCCGCGACCTGCAAGCGCTCGGCATCCCGGTGCACGCCGATCTGCCCGGCGTCGGGCGCAACCTGCAGGATCATCCGGATTTCATCCTCGGCTACCGCACGCGCAGCGCCGACACGATGGGCGTATCGGTGCGCGGCGGCCTGCGCATGCTGCGCGAGTTCGCGCGTTTTCGCCGCGAACGGCGCGGGATGCTGACGTCGAATTTCGCGGAAGGCGGCGGCTTCCTGAAGACGCGCGCCGGGCTCGACGCGCCGGACATCCAGTTGCACTTCGTGGTCGCGCTCGTCGACGATCACGCGCGCAAGCTGCATGCCGGCCACGGGCTGTCGTGCCACATGTGCCTGCTGCGGCCGCGCAGCCGCGGCACGCTCACGCTGAACGGCGTCGATCCGCTCGCGGCGCCGCGCATCGATCCCGCGTTCCTCGACGATCCGCGCGACCTCGACGACATGGTCGCGGGCTTCCGGCTCACGCGCCGGCTGATGGAGGCGCCGGCGCTCGCGCGCTGGATCACGCGCGACCTGTTCACCGCGAACGTCACGACCGACGACGAAATCCGCGACGTGCTGCGGCGGCGCACCGACACCGTGTATCACCCGGTCGGCACGTGCCGGATGGGACACGACGCACTCGCCGTCGTCGATCCGCAACTGCGCGTGCGCGGCCTGCAGGGGCTGCGCATCGTCGATGCGTCGGTGATGCCGACGCTGATCGGCGGCAACACCAACGCGCCGACGATCATGATCGCAGAGAAGGCCGTCGACATGATGCGCGGCGTGTCCCGCGCAGCGGCGCGGCAGGATGCGGAATCCGACGACGACACCGCCGCGGCAACCGGGCGCGACGACGCCCCTGCTTCACACGCCACGCTCACTGCCGTCCCGTCGGAGGAAACCCGCCATGCTGTCGCCTGATCCTTCCCGCCTCACCGAAGCCGACGCCCCGCTGGCGGCGATCGTCATCGGCGCCGGCTTCGCCGGCATCGGCATGGCGATCGCGCTGCAGCGCGCCGGCATTCACGATTTCGCGATCCTCGAACGCTCGCACGACGTCGGCGGCGTGTGGCGCGACAACAGCTACCCGGGCGCGGCGTGCGACGTGCCCTCGCACCTCTACTCGTTCTCGTTCGAACCCAACCCGGCGTGGTCGCGCGTGTTCGCGCCCCAGCCCGAAATCCACGCGTACCTGCGGCATTGTGCACGCAAGTACGGCCTCGCGCGCTACCTGCACTTCGGCGCGCAAGTCGAACACGCGCGCTACGACGAAGCCGCCGCGCTGTGGCGCGTCACGCTCGCCGACGGCACGACGCTGAGCGCCGCCGTGCTCGTGAGCGGCACCGGCCAGTTGAGCCGCCCCGCGCTGCCCGACCTGCCCGGCATCGACACCTTTCGCGGCCGTGCGTTCCACTCCGCGCACTGGGATCACGACTATCCGCTCGCCGGCAAGCGGGTGGCCGTGGTGGGCACCGGCGCGTCGGCGATCCAGTTCGTCCCGGCGATCGCCGGCGACGTAAGGCGCCTCGTTGTGTTCCAGCGCTCGCCGGCCTACGTGATGCCGCGCCCCGACCGCGCCTACCGCCCGTGGGAGAAGGCGCTGTTCCGGCGGCTGCCGGGGGCGATGAAGCTGCATCGCGCGTCGATCTACCTGCGCTACGAATCGCGCGCGATCGCGTTCACGCGCCTGCACGGGCTGATGGATTTCGCGGTCGGCCGGCCGTTTCGCAAGCTGCTCGCGCGCGACGTGCCGGACGCCGCGCTGCGCGAGCGGCTCACGCCCGACTACCCGATCGGCTGCAAACGCATCCTGCTGTCGAGCGACTACCTCGCCGCGATGAGCCGCGACAACGTCGCGCTCGTCACGCAGCGGATCCGGCGCGTGACCGAAGACGGCATCGAGACCGTCGACGGCGTACACCACCCGGTCGACGCGATCGTCTACGGCACCGGGTTCGCGGCCACCGAGTTCCTGTCGCCGATGCGCATCACGGGCCGCGACGGGCGCGACCTGAACGACACGTGGCGACGCGGCGCGCAGGCGTATCTCGGGCTTGCCGTGCCCGGCTTTCCGAACTTCTTCATGCTGTACGGCCCGAATACCAACCTCGGCCACAACTCGATCGTCTACATGCTCGAAAGCCAGATCGCGCATGTGATGCGCTGTCTGCAGACGATGCGGCGCGACGGCGCGCGCGAGATCGACGTCGACGCACGCCGCTACCGGCGCTTCAACGCCCATGTGCAGCAGCGGCTCGAAGGGTCGGTGTGGAACAGCTGCAAGAGCTGGTACGTCGATGCGTCGGGACACAACAGCACGAACTGGCCGGGCTTCACGCTGACCTACCGGTGGCTCACGCGCTTAACCGGGCTGTCCGCGTACCGCCTCACGCATCCGCTGCCCGATGCGGCCGCGCCGGCGCACGGCGCCGTCGTCACGCCGCCCGCCGGCCGGCTGGAGGCACTCTCCGCCGCGTCGCTGCGCGGCTTCCTGCGCGTGGCGTTCCGGCCGCTGATCGGGCCGCCGTTCGGCGCGCGCATGCAGCGCCGCGTCGTCGCGCTGCTCGCGCCGCTGATGCCCGGCGCGGGCGGCACGCTGCGCTACCGCCTGAGCGCGCGGCGTGTGCCGGTCGAAGTGGTGGCGCCGAAGCGCGGCGACACGGGCGGCGCGATCCTGTATCTGCACGGCGGCGCGTTCTGCCTCGGCGGGCCGCATACGCATCGCGGCGTGACGACCCGGCTCGCGAACGACGCCGGCCTGCCGGTGTGGGTGCCCGATTACCGGCTGGCCCCCGAGCACCCGAGCCCGGCCGCGCTCGACGATGCGCTGGCCGTGTACGACACGATGCGTGCGCAGGGTCATGCGGCGCACCGGATCGTGATCGCGGGCGATTCGGCCGGCGGCGCGCTGGCGCTGGCGCTCGCCATCGCACTGCGCGCGCGCGGCGAGCCGGCCGCCGCCGCGCTGCTGCTGATCTCGCCGGTGACCGACCCGGCGCTCGGCGGCGCGACGCTGGCCTCGCGCCGCCACGACGATCCGATGATCCGGCGCGGCTGGCTCGAACAGGGGCTGCGCTGGTACCACGGCGCCGGCTCGACGGCTGCGCCCGGCCCGCTCGACGTCGACCTGCACGGCCTGCCGCCGATGCTGATCCAGGCCGGCGACCAGGAAGTGCTGCTGTCGGATGCGCAGCGGCTCGCGCGTCATGCGCAGGCGTGCGGCGTGCCGTGCCGGCTGGAGATTCACGCGGCACGCTGGCACGTGTTTCATCTGCAGGCGTTTTACCTGCGCTCGGCGCGGGACGCGTTGCGCACGCTGGCGGGGTTTGCGTCGGAACGCGTCGCCGCATCGCCGCATCGCCGCGACGGTGTGACGGTGTGACGGTGTGACGGTGTGACGGTGTGACGGTGTGACGGCGTGACGGCGTGACGGCGTGACGGCGTGATGGCGTGATGGCGTGACAGTGAAGCGGTAACACGCCGCGACCAGTGCCGCGCGTCACCGCCTCACCTCTTCCCCACTCGATCGCACGGCGCACGCTCAGCCACCGCCACCGCTTGCGACGAAGCGACATCGTCTTGCGAAAACCGGCCGTTTATTTTTTTCCGTCACACGGGGCCGTCATGATCTCCCGCAGCCCCGGCCGCGCGCCGGGGCGACGGCCCACCCACCTCGGCGGAGACATCATGAAAACAAGCCATACCCTCGGCGCGCTTGCGCTGCTCTGTTGCATCGGCATCCAGTGCGCGGCGCCGGCCTTCGCCGACGAACCGAAGAAGGTCGCGTTCGTCGACACCGGCAACACCGGCCGCAGCGTGATGGCCGAAGCGATCGCGAACCAGCTGATCGCGCAGCGTCACGCGCATGTCTCGGTGATCTCGCGCGCGGTCGACGAGGATCCGTACGACGAAAAGCCCGAGGAAAACGGCGTGATCCTGATGAAGCGGCGCGGCATCGACACGTCCGCGCATCGCGCGGTGCAGTTGAACGCAAACGACGTCAAGCATTCCGACGTGATCCTGACGATGACCGACAAGCACAAGGAGAAAGTGCTCGCGCTCTACCCGTCGGCAGCCGGCAAGGTGTTCACGCTCGCCGAATACGCGACCGGGAAGCACCTCGACGTGCCCGACGCATGGGGCAAGCCGATCGACTTCTACGAATCGGTGACCGCGCAGCTCGACACATATCTCCCCGCCGCGCTCGACAAGGTCGCGACGGCCACGCCGGCGAAGCAGTAACGCTCGAAGGCCTGTCGGTTCGTACGGCGCGCAATGCGCCGGCGCCGGCAGGCTTGCCGTTCACGTCTTTCCCTCCAACACCCCGCCCGCCGCGCATGCCCGCCATCGGGCCATTCACCTTGGCCATTCGGTCAGGTCGTCACCCGGCGCACCGGATGAAAGAATGATCGTCGTTCGGGAAGCCGGTTTCGCTGCCTGAAATCCCGCACCTCGAAGAGGCCGCATGCACTGCCACTGCCGCGCATGCGGCGCGGCGTGTCGCCCCGATTCGCGCATGCGCGTACACCCCGGCGTGCGCCATCCGGCGGCTCGCACGCCCCCTCCTTTTCCATCCACCCTTTTTGTAGCTTATAAGTTACAATGCTCTCCAGGTTCGAACTGCTTCGCTACCAGCGCGACGATGGCCGCGAGCCCTTCACCGAATGGTTGAACGCCGTGCGCGACAAGCTTGCACAGGCCCGGATCCGCGAACGCCTGCGCCGCGTGCAGACCGGCAACTTCGGCGATTGCGAGCCTGTCGGCGAAGGCGTGATCGAACTGCGCGTCCACATCGGCGCCGGCTATCGCGTGTATTTCGGGCGATACGGCAGTGCACTGGTGCTGTTGCTGTCTGGCGGCGACAAGAGCAGTCAACCCGACGACATCAGGCGCGCCAAGGAACACGGGTCGAACTGGAAACGGAGGCAAACATGACCAAGCTCAAAGGGGCGGTGTCGCACCACGACGCGGAAGTCGCCGAACTCGGCGCCGATCGCGAACTCGCCGTGGCCTACCTGCGCGTCGCGATGGAGTCGCTCGACGATCCCGACAACCGCGCGGCCGGCCTGCTCGCGCTGCGCACCGTCGCGGAAGCGTACGGCGGGCTCGGCGCCGTCGCGGCCGAAGCCGGCATCAGCCGCGAATCGCTGTATCGCACGCTGTCCCCCAACGGCAACCCGACGCTGAAAACGCTGCTCGCGGTGCTCAAGACCGTCGGCTTGCGCCTGTCCGTCGTCCCCGCTCAGCCGGCGCACCGCCCGCTCACGGCCTGACGGTCCACACCAGCAGCATCTCGGCCGGTGCGGCCGTCATGCCCGCCGGCGGACGCGCGATCGTCGGCTCGACCGCCAGCGCCTGCGCGATCGTCGCCGGATCGTCCACCGCCGTCGTGCGCACGATCGTCATCAGCCGCGCCGGCCGGCGCAGCGTTTCGCGATACAGCGCGCCGTACCACAGCGGCCGCATGCCGAGCGCGTCCTCCAGCACGTACGGATAGCGCCACAGCCGCAGCACGAGGCGGCTGGCCGGCTCGCCCGGATCGACGCGCACGAACACGCGGCGCGTGCTTTCGCCGTGCGTGTAGCGCGGCAGCACGGGCAGCGCATCGGGCGCCGCCTGCGGCGACAGCCAGCGCAGCGCGGCAGCCGGCGACCACGGCGTCGCGCGCTGCCAGCCGGCCCGCGCGAGATGGCGGTCGAGCGTGTCCGACGTTGCGCTCCATTGCAGCGGCAGATACTCCTCGCGGTCGCCGCCGATCTCGGTGCGACGCGTCGGCACACGCTGCCACCCGCCGCGCAGCCACTGGTCGACGGTCATCGCGACCACGTCGCCCGCGTGCGGCCGCGACGCCCGGTCGAGCCGCCATTGCGCGGGGATCGTCCATACGCCGACCGTCGCGAGCACCACGACCACCGCGACGAGCGCGCCGCGCGGCTGCACATGCTCGTTCACGCGCCAGTAGGCATGGGCGCCCGCGAGCAACGCGAACCAGGCCAGCCCGAGGCTCCAGCCGCCGAGCAGGCCCGACAGCCACGTGTCGCCGACGTACAGCCGCGCGAAGCCGCCGAGCACGATCCAGAGCACCACCGCCGTCACGACCGGAATGCGCCAACGTGCAGGCCGGTCGCGCGTCAACACCCAGCCGAGGCCGCTGCTCGCGAGGATCGCGAACGCAGCGTCGCCATCGGGCAGCGGCACGTGCAGCGCGCCGGGCGGCAGGTTCGCGGGCATCGCGCCGGGCCCGCCCGCGCCGAACACCGGCCCGAGCGCGACGGCGACGGCGATCGTCAGGAGCCACCACGCGGCCGTCAGCCAGCAGCGATGGATCATCAGCCAGACGAGCAGCGCGGCCGCGACGATCAACCCCGCATCGTGCCCGTGCAACACCGCGAGCGCGCGCATCGCGACGTCCGCGGGCGGCGTGCGCAGGTTCTGCAGGAACGCGTACAGCGCGATGTCGGCGTGCATCAGCGAATCGTTCGCGACGACATCCGGCACGAGGTCCGCGAACAGCCACACGCAGCCGGTGAACAACAGCGCAAGCCCGGGCACCGCGCCCGGCAGGCGACGCCCCCGCGCGATCGCGTCGTGCAGCCGCGCGCCGAACCGCGGCCAGCGGCGCGCGCCGGCATGCCCGGCCTCGGCGAACGCGCGGCGCAGCAGCGGCCAGCCGCGCCGCAACGCGACGCGCACGCCGATCCACACGAGCGCGACCAGCGCGGCAACGACCAGCAGGATCACGGCGACCCGCACGCTGATCGCCGCGGCCAGCGCGGCCGACGCGCCGAACAGGATGCCCGGCGCGACGTGCACGGGCGCCCACACGAGCGCCGAGATCAGGTTGACCGGATAGAACGACCGGCGCGGCAGCGCCGCACAGCCGACGACGACCGGCACGACCGCGCGCACCGGCGCGAGAAAGCGCGCGAGCACGATGCTCTTCATCCCGTGACGCAGCACGAATTCCTCGCCGTGCGCATAAGCGGCCGCATAGCCGAAACGGGCCCATGCGTTGCGGATCACGCCGCCGTAGTGCCGCCCGAGTTCGTAGCTGATCCCGTCGCCGATCACCGCGCCGACGGCGGCGACGCCGATCGTCGTCCACGCGTCGAGCGCGCCCGCGCCGATCAGCGCACCGGCCGCGAACATCACGGCGCCGGCCGGCACGACCGTGCCGATCAGCGCGATCGCCTCGGCGCACGCGGCCACGAACACGATCGCCAGCACGAGCAGAGGATGCGCGCCGATCGCGCCGATCCACGCGTGGATCGTGTCGCTCATCGCGCGCTGCGCGGCAGGCCGGCCCGGCGTGCGGACACCGGGCAGGCAGCGGCGCGGGAAAGGTTCATCGCGCGTTGCGCGCGGCCGCGCCGGCGGGCGCGGTCAATCGAACTCGTGCCGTCGCGCATCGGCCTCGAGCGGCGCGTCGTGGTAGCCGACCGTCGCGATCTCCTGCAGGTAGCGCGCGAGAAACGCGCCGATCGATCCGGCGGCCTCGTACTGATGCACATGACGGAATTCATGGGTCAGCAGGCGGCGCGAGTCCTGCCCGCGCAACACGTACACCGCATGACCGAGCGTGAGCCCGATCGTCCCCGGCGACAGCAGCCCCGTGTCGCGGGCGATCGCCGCGAGCGAGGGCGTGTCGGGGAACGGCATGCGCTCGACCGTCACGACGCGGACCCGCTCCGGATGCTCGACGCCCACCGTGCGCGCGTCGTCGGCTTGCGCCGCCGTCAGCGGCGCGCCCTGCGCGATGCCGCGCGCCGCCTCCGCTTCGGCCCATGCGACGGCAGCGGGCAAGGCGGACGGCAGGATATCGGCAAGATCGGTCATCGCGGGGCTCCTCGGGTCGTGGCGTGGCATCGGGCACCAGTTTAGTCCCGAATCGGGCGGTTCGCGGCCGGCACGCGCCACAAGGTTCAGGTGCGCCCCGGCCGCGCCCCGCATCGGGGCATACCCGGATCCGGCGCACTCCACCTCGTACGCTTTCCCCCGGATTATTTCGCTTGAGTGCACATTCCGGGATCAATCATCTCGAAAATTTCCCGGATGAGTATCGCTTTCGGATTCCGCGGAATATATTGATCAGAAGAACGACCGCGGCAATCACCGGACGGCAGGGCGCGGTGTCATCCCGAAGAGGATCGCTCGATGATCAGGGTAATTCTGGCTGACGACCACGCAGTCATGCGGGACGGACTGCGTTACATCCTGGAAATGGCCGGCGGGTTCGAAATCGTCGGCGAGGCGAGCGACGGCTCGGCCACGCTCGCGCTGGTCGAGCGCGGCACCGCCGACGTCCTGCTGCTCGACCTGTCGATGCCCGCGCCGACCGGCATCGAGCTGATCCGGCTCGTGAAGCACCACGCGCCGTCGCTGCGCACGCTCGTGCTGACGATGCATGCGGAGGCGCAGTACGCGGCGCGCGCGTTCAAGGCCGGCGCGACCGGCTACCTGACGAAGGACAGCGCGACCGCCGAGCTTGTCGAGGCCGTCGGCAAGGTCGCCGCGGGCGGCATCTACGTCAGTCCGTCGGCCGCCGAAAGCCTCGCGCGCACGCTGCGCACGCCGGCCGCGACGCTGCCGCACGAACGGCTGTCCACGCGCGAGCTCGACGTGATGCGCCGCATCGTCGCGGGCCAGACCGTCACGCAGATCGCGTCCGAACTCGCGCTGAGCGCGAAGACGGTCAGCACCTACAAGACGCGGATCCTCGAGAAGATGGAGCTGCCGCACGAAGCCGCACTGGTCCGCTACGCGGTGCGCCACGATCTCGACCTCGGCGTCGGCGACGCATGACGGCCGCCCTCCGCTTCCCGCCCGCGCCGCCCGACGACGACGATCCGGACGCGTCGCACCTGTTCATGTCGTCGCTGCCGCCGGGCCGCCGCGAACGGCGGCTCGCGCTCGCGACCGTGCTCGTGTCCGCCGTGATCTTCGCCGCGCTGGCGCCGTTCGCGGGGAGGCCGCTCGCGCCGGGCGGCGGGTTCATTCCCGTGTACCAGTCGGCGATCGTCGTCAACGACATGGTGACGGCCGGCCTCCTGCTCGGCCAGTACGCGATCCTGCGCGACAAATCGCTGCTCGTGCTCGCGGGCGGCTACCTGTTCACGGGTTTCATGGCCGGCACGCACATGCTGACCTTTCCCGGGCTGTTCGCGACGGCCGGCCTGCTCGGCGCCGGCGACCAGACCACCGCGTGGCTTTACCTGTTCTGGCACAGCGGCTTTCCGCTGACGGTCGCCGCGTACGCGCTGCTGCGCACGACGCCGCCCCCGATCCCGGCCCCGCGACACCGCACGGCGATGCCGATGATGCTGTGCATCGCGGCCGCGGCTGCGGCGACGGTCGCGCTCGCGCTGTTCGCGACCGCCGGCCACGCATGGCTGCCGCGCATCATGAACGGCAACCGGATGGCCGCGCCGATGGCGAACGCGATCTCCGTCGTCTGGGGACTGAACCTGATCGCGCTGCTGCTGATGTGGCAGCGACGCCGCCGTCACTCGGTGCTCGATCTGTGGGTGATGACCGTGCTCGTCGCGTGGCTGTTCGACATCGCGCTGTCGTCGATACTGAACCAGGGGCGCTACGATCTCGGCTTCTACGCGGGGCGTGCATACGGCCTCGTCGCGTCCGGCGTCGTGCTGTTCGCGATGCTGTTCGAGAACGGCCGGCTGCACGCGCAGACGGTGCGCGCGCTGGCCGGCGCACGCTACCAGCACCTGCTCGTCGTGCAGAAGAGCGCGCAGCTGAACGATGCGAACGAACGGCTGGAGCAGCGCGTCGCCGCGCGCACCGCGCAACTGAGCGCGTCGAACCGCGACCTGCGGCGCGAGGTCGAGGAGCGCGTGCGCGCGGAGCGTGCACTGCAGGCGTCGCGCGAGGAACTGCGCGAGATCGCCGCGATCAGCGCGAGCGCGCGCGAAGCCGAGCAGCGCCGCATCGCGCGCGAACTGCACGACGAACTCGCGCAAACGCTCGCGACGCTGAAGAACGATCTCGAATGGCTGCTCGACCGCGTGCCGCAGGACGACGCGCTGCTGGCGCGCAAGATCGCGGCGATGCACGGGCTGGCGCGCGATGCGGTCGCCGCGACGCGTCGCATCGCGTCGGACCTGCGCCCGCTGATGCTCGACGATCTCGGCTTCGCCGCGGCAATGCAATGGCTCGTGGAGGATTTCCGGCGCCGTCACGGCATCGACTGCGCGCTGCACGTCGACCCGCCCGAGCTGCAGCTCGACGAGCCGTACGCGACGGCCGTGTTCCGCATCGCGCAGGAAGCGCTCGCGAACGTCGCGCGGCATGCCGCCGCGTCGCATGCGAGCGTCGCACTCGCCTGCGGGCGCCGGGCGATCGCGCTGACGATTCGCGACGACGGCACGGGCTTCGATCCCCGCCTGCCGCGCAAGTCGGGCTCGTTCGGGCTGGTGGGCCTGCGCGAGCGCGCGTATCTCGTCGGCGGCACGCTGCGGATCGCGACGACGCTCGGCGAGGGGACGACGATCGACGTGGAGATTCCGCTGCCGCATGTGCCCGTCGCGGCCGCGCCGCGCGGGGATGGGCGGGCGCGGGTGGATTGACGCGGGCGGCGATGCGCGCCGCCGCGCCGGTCGCGCGTCAGTAGCAGTCGTCTTCCCGCTGATGCCGTACGGCGAGAATCGCGACCTGCTCGGCCGCTTCGACCTGGAACAGCAGGACATGGCCCGCTGCGCCGAAGGAAACGAGCTGCTCGCGCAGGAACGGGTTGTCATCGTCGATCTTGCGGCACGTGAACGGAAACAGCGAAGCACGGCGACGCCTTGTGCGATCGCGTCCGCAGCCCGCGCCGCCACCTCAACATCACGTTCGAGCCAGTATCGATACAGGCTCGCAAGGTCCTCGCGCGCCGCTCGCGTATATCGAACCCGATAGATCAATCAGCCGCCTTCGCCGCACGCGCCGCCGTCAGCATGCCCTCGAGCTCGGCCTGTACGTCGGTGGCATCGACGTATTCACCGGTACGACGCGCGTCGTCGCGCGATGCCGGGCCGCGGGCGACGAACCCGCGCTGCCGGCGTCGACGCGCAATGCCGTCGCGCAGCGCGGACGCCATGAACGCAGACAGCGTCTCGTTTTCCCCAAGGACCGACTCCGCCGCCTCCCGCAGTTGCGGATCGACGCGCAGCGCCGGCATGGTCGCGGTTTTCATCGCCTTCCTCGCGCATTACATGTGTAATGCACGACAGCACGCCCGCCTTTTGCGTGCATCCGGATATGCCCCCCGCCCCCCCCCGCCCC
>NZ_JPGL01000061.1 GCF_000732615.1 Burkholderia paludis | reverse complement strand
CCCCGAATCACTTCGATGCCGCCGCCCCCGCCTCCGGCATGCCGTGCAACCACCCGCGGCGCTGCCGCACGCGGAGCGGGCGCTGCCGCACTCTTCGACAACTCGCCCAGCACCACGCCGGCGGCGGCAAGCGCCGACGGGCTCTTGTCGTCGCTTACCCGGACCGCGACGGTCTGCGCCGCCACGTCGTCGTCGCGCGGGTTGCGCAGCGCGAGCACGAGCCGGCCGCTCTGCTCGGCGAGCGTCAGCGCATCGACCTGGGCGGTCGGCACCGCGAGCACCGCGGTCCGCATGCCGACCACGGAGCCGTTCGAGCTGTCGCGCTCGGTCGTCGCGTCGCCGAACGAGAGCACGCGGACCTTCGACATCAGCAGGCGCGCCTGGGTATTCGCGATCTCCGCCATCGACGTTCCGCCGACCGCAGCCCCCGCCCCGTCGCGCTTCAGGTTCAGGAACACGTCGACAAAGTTGCCGGGCCTCACGCGGTTGCCGACTGCGTTGGTTTCGTCGACCTTGATCGCGACTGCGCGTTCTCCCGGCGCGATCTGTTCGGCCAGGCCGGACGTCAGTGCGCTCGCGACGACGGCCGCCTGGGCCGGGATGTCGGCGGCCGGAATGCGGCCGACGAGTTGCAGCGGATCGGCGAACGCGCCTTGCGGCGCGGCGATCGTCTGTTGAACCTTCAGCGCGTCGGCCGGAATCGGTTGGCCAGCCGGCAACGGCCGCGTCGCCACGACGATCGGCACGCTCTGCGTCGTAACCGTCGCCGTGACCGGCGCGACGTCGGCGGGCTTGCGTCCGAGCATCCACGCGTAGGCGCCAAGCAGGATCGCGATCGCGATCAGCAAGCCCGCAGTGATCTTTGTCAGGTTGTTGGCCATGGTGTTGTTATGTTTCCCCGCTGCTCACGATTGAATTCTCCGCGCGGCGCTGCCGGCCGGCCGCCCTCGACCACGCACGGCACCATCGCTGTCGTCTAAATGATGTTGACCGGGCTGATCTGCACCATCGCCGTTCCGGTGAGTGTCGACGGCACCGGCAACAGTGAACCGATCAACGGGAACGACGGGACCAGCGGATTCTGCGAGTACGGATAGGTCAGCGTGATCTGCACGCACAGCATCGTCGAGTCGTACGAACAGCTGCCTTGCTGCGTCTGAGCGCACGTCGCGCCCTTCAGCCACGTGGTCAGGTTCGTTGCGGCCGTGCAGGCGGCCTGGGCCCGCGCCGCGAGCGCCGCTTGCTGCGCCGCCTGGACCGACGCTGCCGCCCCGACCTGCTGGTAGTTCAGCGCGGCGCGCGCGCCTTCTGTCGCCGCGAGCGTCAGGTTTTGCTGCGCGGCGAAGATCATTCCGTACGTGATGATTGCGTAAAGGATCAGGAAGAAACTCGGCAGCATCAACGCGAATTCGACTGCTGTCGCGCCACGCTCGCGACGGCGCATCCCCGATGCAAGGCGCCCGCCCGTCATTGCGCCCCTCCGGTCGCGATCCGGTACACGCACCACAGCACCGCCGGAATCACGAGAAACGCGGCATAGGGCGACGCCCGGAATCCGGCGATCTCCATCGTCGGCGAGCGCCGACGCCATAACGCGGATACCGGCGTCTGGGTGGCGAATACCAGGGTGCCGGCATGGGCGAACGCGAGCAGGCTCGCAATGATCCAGAGCCAGAACAGCGCATGCGCGCCGCACCACGCACCAAGCACCGCGAACACCTTGACGTCGGCGGCGCCCATTACGCGCAGCGCAAAAAACGGGAAAAGGCTGACCAAGCCGATCAGTGCGCCAATGAGCGCCTGATTCACGGATATACCGAATGGATTATGTCCGGAGACCGCAAATGCAGATACCAGTCCACCAATCACCAGTGAATTCGGTATACGCCTATGACGGATGTCCTCGAGAGCGACAAGCACCGCCCACGCGAGGAAAACCCCGACACCAATTAGCAGGATCATTTACGCCCCGAGCGGCAAAACTTACCCACGCGGATTGCCGTGGCAATCCGCGCGCCCAACAGCAGGGAATGAGCAAAAAGCCCGCTCGTTATGCCTTCGGCATCTGGTTCGCGATGTAGGTGAACGCTCCCGAGATGCCACCCGTCAACGTGCCGACGGCAGTGACGAGAGCAACGGCTACCAGTCCGGCGATCAGACCGTACTCGACTGCGGTAACCCCGTTTTCTTCCTTAAGGAAACGCTTGATGATTGCTTTCATTTTATTCCTCGTGCCTGTATTTACGTTCTTTGGCCTTTTATACGTATACGTCCCCGCATATCTGGCCGGTTGCCCCACGCCGTTCGCTACATCTGCTGTAACGACAACTGGGTGCACTTTCTTTATAGGTTGCCCCGCGGGGCATGGCTCACAATCTGATGCAAGTTAACATTCGCGATAGCAACCCTCCTCGAACGTTGTGTACCGAACCGTACATTTGCTTACATCTGCTCCGGATTCTATATCCGATCCTATTTAACTTCCAACCTCTTTTAACGGCGTCGGTCGAAAAAAAATTCAGGAGCACAACGTATTTGTACGGCGTTTCGGTACGACTTACACATAGGATTTACGATAGGTTAGATGTGCACACCTATTCCACCAGTAAAACCATTGCCTCGTCCACCAAGCCTGCGTGATCCCCACGTTACGACGCAAGCGTAACGCCAATGTTGTGACGTTACGTTACGAAACGCTCGAAACCGTTCTCATTTGTCCGTCCTTAAACAGATTCAACAATCTTTCAATTTCCGTAACTTCCTTTTCCGACAAGGAATTGCCCCGTTTAAAGTCTGCCGTCGAACCATCTGGCATCGAAATGGCACGACAGTTGCAGAGTAGTCCTCGCAGCACTCGACAACGCAGCTCACAACACATTTTTAATGCGAGGACAAAATGGACATTAAGGTTATCCCCCATGGCATGTTCCGGACGACTCTGATCGCGGCCACCGTCGCAGCCATGCTTTCCCTCTCCGCGTGCGGTGGTTCCGGTTCCATCAGCCAGGGCCTCGGCGGCGGCTCGAGCTCGGGCGCCGGCGATTCGATCTCCACCTCGGGCGGCGGCAGCTCCGGCACCAGCGGCACCTCGGGTACGAGCGGCAGCTCCGGTACCAGCGGGACGTCGGGCACCAGCGGTACTTCCGGTAGCAGCGGCACGTCGGGCACCTCCGGCACCAGCGGAACGTCGGGCACGAGCGGCACCTCCGGCACCTCGGGTGTGTCGTCGAACCCGGTGGGAACTGTCCTCGCAAGCAGCAGCAATATCGTCACGGGGGTGGGCGGGACCGTCTCCGGCCTCGGCTCCGTCATCGGCAGCCAGTCGCTGCCGGGCGTCAACCCGGCCACCACGCAAGCTGCAGGCGGCATCGTGCAAAGCGTCGGCGGCGCCGTGACCGCACTCGGCAACGGGCTGGGCAACGGCCTCGGCCAGCTCGGCGCAACCAAGGATCCGATCGGCACCACGGTTGCCAGCACGGGCGGCGTGGTCAATCAGCTCGGCGGCGCGGTCACGCAGACGGGCAACCTGGTCTCGAGCCTCGGCAGCGGCCCGCTGGCGCCGCTCGCGCCGGTCACGGGGGCTGTGGGCGGCCTCGTGTCGACGCTCGGCGGTGCTGTCTCGAACGGCGGCACCACTCTTACCAACGTGCTGTCGACCGGCCCGATCCAGCAAGTCACGCAGACGGTCAGCTCGGTCATCACGCCCATCACGACGATGGTCGGCCAGACGACCCAGACGGTCGGCACGGCAACCGGCCTCGGCGCTCCCGTCAACACGCTGCTCGGCACGGTCGGCGCCGGCCTGAACCAGGCCGGCGCCCTGCTCGCATCGGCAGGCGGCAACCCTGTCACGACGGGCCTCGGCAACACCGTTTCGGCCACGGGCAACACGGTGAAGACCGTCGGCGGGTTGCTCACGGGCGGCACCGGCGGCGTGACCAACCCGCTCGCGCCGCTCACGGGCCTCGTCTCCACCGTCACCGGCGCACTCGGTAGCGCGACGGGCGGCAGCAGCAGCCCCCTCGCGCCGGTCACCGGCCTCGTCTCCACCGTCACCGGCGCACTCGGCGGCGCAACGGGCGGCGGCAGCGGCCCGCTCGCGCCGGTCACCGGCCTGGTTTCCACAGTCACCGGCGCACTCAGCGGCGCAACGGGTGGCAGCAGCAGCCCGCTCGCTCCGGTCACCGGCCTCGTCTCGACGGTCACGGGTGCACTGGGTGGCGCAACGGGCGGCAGCGGCAGCCCCCTCGCACCGGTCACCGGCCTCGTCTCGACGGTCACGGGTGCACTGGGCGGCGTAACGGGCGGCAGCGGCAGCCCCCTCGCGCCGGTCACCGGCCTCGTCTCGACGGTCACGGGCGCACTCGGCGGCGCAACGGGCGGCAGCGGCAGCCCCCTCGCGCCGGTCACCGGCCTCGTCTCGACGGTCACGGGTGCGCTCGGCGGCGTAACGGGCGGCAGCGGCAGCCCCCTCGCACCGGTCACCGGCCTCGTCTCGACGGTGACGGGCGCGCTCGGCGGCGCAACGGGCGGCACGAGCGGCGGCCCGCTCGCGCCGGTCACGGGTCTCCTCGGCTCGGTCACGGGCGCACTCGGCGGCACCGGCGGCAACAGCCCGCTCGCCCCGGTGACGAACGCGGTGTCCACGGTGACCAGCGCGGTCGGCGCACCGGCACTGACCGGCGGCACCGGCGCCGTCACGAACGCGGGCTCGGCGTCGAATCCGCTCGCGCCCGTCACGTCGCTGATCGGCGGCCTGCTTGGCGGCACGCACGGCAAGTAAACCTATATCCATCAATCGACAAGACAGCGAGGAGTCAATCATGTCCCAGCAACGAGCCCTCACGACGGCCGCCGTGCGCCAGTGGCGCGCGCCCCTCACCGCCCTCGCCGCAGCCTGCCTGCTGGCTGCCTGCGGCGGCGGCGGCGTCAGCGCGTCGCCGACCAGCAGCAACAACACCCCCAGCAGCACGAGCGGCACGCCGAGCACGAGCGGCACCAGCGGCACGTCCACGGGCACCCAGGGTGTGGTCAGCACGGTCGGCCAGACGGCCACCGACCTCGGCAGCACGGTCGGCAATATCAGCGTGCCGGGCCTCGGCGACGGGGTGACGAAGGGCGTCGGCAGTACGCTCTCCAGCACCGGCACCATCGTCGGCGCGGCCGCCAACGCCGTGAGCAACGGGCTGGGGCAGATCGGTTCGACTCAGAATCCGGTCGGCACGACGGTGGCCGGGCTCGGCAACGTGGTCGGCGCGACGAGCAACACGGTGTCCGGCCTGAGCTCGACGGTCAAGGCGCTCGGCACGGGCCCGCTCGCGCCGCTGGCACCGGTCACGACGCCGGTCGGCACCGTGCTCGACACGGTCGCCAACGGCCTGACGGCCGCCGGCACGACGATCGGCTCGACGCTGTCGTCGGGCGCGGTGCAGCAGGTCACGCAACCGCTCAGCTCGGCGATCACGCCGCTCGTGATCACCGCCGGACAGGTCACGCAACAGGTCGGCACGACGACCGGGCTCGGACAACCTGTCTCCGGCCTGCTCGGCCAGGTCGGCGGGGCGATCAGTTCGGCCGGCAAGCAGGTCGGCGGCACGTCGAGCCAGCCGCTCGTCGGCGACGTCGGCCAGCTCGTGACCTCGGTCGGCAACACCGTGACCAATGCAGGCGGCCTCGTCAATCCGAACGGCCCGAACGGCGCGGCGCCGATCCCCGGCCTGATCACGAGCCTCGTCGGCGGATCGACGGCAACCGTGCAGAACGGCCCGCCGTCGGGTTCCGGCGCCACGAATCCGCTCGGCGGCCTGCTCTCGGGCCTTGGCTCGACGCCGCTCGGCTCGCTCACCGGCGCGCTCGGGGGGGCAACGGGCGGCGGCAGCAGCCCCCTCGCACCGGTCACCGGCCTCGTCTCCACCGTCACCGGCGCACTCGGCGGCGCAACGGGCGGCAGCAGCCCCCTCGCGCCGGTCACCGGCCTCGTCTCGACGGTCACCGGCACGCTGAGCGGTGCGGCGGGCGGCGGCAGCGGCCCGCTCGCCCCCGTCACGAATCTCGTGTCGACGGTCACGGGCACGCTCGGCGGCGCAACAGGTGGCGCAGGCAGTGCAAACCCTCTCGCGCCTGTCACCGGTTTGCTGAATACTGTCACCGGTGCAGTTGGCGGTGCAGCGGGGTCCGGGGGCTCGAGCCCGCTCGCGCCGGTCACGTCGTTGATCGGCAGCGTCTCGGGGACGGCATCGGGCGGCAACTCGACGGGCCTGCTCGCGCCGGTAACGAGTTTGCTGGGCACGCTGGGGAGCGTTGGCAAGTAAAGGAGGACGGTCGCACCTTCGCAGCCGGAGCGAATGGCGCGGCCGTACCAATACAACCGGCATGGCGGCACGCGACGCGCGGCACCCTGGTGTCGCGCGTCGGCATTACCAAGAAGACGAAAAGCAAGGCCTACGAGGAAGAACAATGAAATCCAGACTCGACAGATGGATGATGCTGCTCGCGATCGCGGCAGCCGGCACGGCACATGCACAGACACGCGTCGGGGGTAACCCGCTGGACTCCCTGCCCCAGATCAACGCACCGAAAACCGGCCCGAACGTGACCGTGCAGGTCGCACCGCAAGCGCCGCAATTGCAGGAGTTGCTGTCGCGTCACCTGACGCCCGCGACGTTCCAGGTCGAAGGCGTGAAGTCGGTGCCGTTCGACGAAATCTCGCGTCGCTTCACCCCCCTCGTCGGCAAGGACATCACGATCGGCGAACTGATCGAAACCGCCAACGGCGTGACGAAGCTGTACCAGGATCGCGGCTATGCGCTGTCGTTCGCGTTCGTTCCCGCGCAGACGTTCGAAAACGGCGTCGTACGCATCACGGTTGTCGAAGGCTATGTGTCGGACGTCAAGGTCACCGGCAAGCCCGGCGCGATGGAACCGAAGATTCGCGCGATCGCCGCGAACATCACCGCCGATCGTCCGCTGCGCCGTGCAACGTTCGAGCGCTACGTGAATACGTTCGGCCTGCTCCCCGGCCTCACGGTAAAGGCGAACGTGCCGCCTCCGCAAACCACCGACGGCGCGACGACGCTCGAACTCGCGGTCGACCGCAAGCCGTTCAACGTCAGCACCGGCGTCGACTTCAACCATCCGGGCGTCCAGGGCCTCATCACCGCGACCGAGAACGGTCTCACGCGGTTCGGCGAGCAACTGAGCATCTCCGCGCTGGCGCCGCCGGGACGCGACAAGCAAACGTACTTCGCATTCAGTGGCGCACTGCCTGTCGGCAGCAGCGGCCTCATCACGCGCCTCGATGCGAGCACCTATCGCGGCAAGCCGACCGACAATCCGGGCCTGCCGTCGTATGTCCAGCGTACGGTCAAGAACGAAAAGCTTGGTCTTTCGGCATCCTATCCGATACTGCTGAACAACCAGCGCAGCCTGCTCGGCACGGTGTCGGGCTACGCGGCCCACAACGAGGACAACTACCAGAACCAGATCAACGGTGCGACCCTCAACAACCGGTCGCAGGTGCGTGTGCTGCAACTGCAGCTTGACTACACGACCGTCCAGCCGAAGCAGGTGCAAAAACTGAGCATCAACGTTGCGAAGGCGTTCGACATTCTCGGCGCATCGAAATCGCAGATCGGCACGAACGGCAGTACCACGACGACCTATGCCGACCCGACTTCACTGACTTTCGTCCGTACCGGCGCAACCTTCACGCAAACCAACGAATGGCCGTTCCGGATCGGCACGTCGGTTTCGCTGACCGGGCAATACAGCGCCGACTCGTTGCCGACGTCCGAACAGATCTCGTTCGGCTCGACCCGTTACGCGCTCGGCTATCAGCCGGGCGAGGCGTCGGGCGATTCCGGCTGGGGGATGTCGCTCGAAGTCAACCGCGCGTTCTCGCCGGGCTGGACCTACATGAAATCGGTCACACCGTATATTGCCTACGACATGGCGCGCGTATACCTGCACGCAGGCACGCCGTCGCCGAACCGCATGTCGTCGGTCGGCATCGGCGTGCGGTTCACGGACAGCCGTTTCTACAGCCTCGACCTGAACATCGCGAAGCCGGTCGGCGACGCGCCCGTCGAAAGTGCGTCGCGCAGCCCGCGCGTCAACGCCGCCTTCTCGTATCAGCTCAATTGACCGCTCACCGAACAGCCCGCGTCGTCGCGCGGGCTGTTTCGATTAGAGCCCCCTCTATCAAACGCGGCGCGTGGTTTCACGTATTCTGGCGAAGCTCGCAACATGCCCGCCCCATGCAGACGGTCGTGCGAGCCGATCGAACACGACATGCAAAACAAGGAGGACGACAATGCTTCAACTGACCCGCCCGTTGCGTGCAATGGCCATGGCCGGCGCACTGCTCGCCTGCGCAGCACCCACGTTCGCACAAGCCGACAGCCCGATCGGCATGTGGCAGACGATCGACGACAACACCCATCAGCCGAAGGCACTCGTGCAGATCGCCGAGGACGGTGACGGCGCGTTGTCCGGCAAGGTCCTCAAGGGCCTCGGCGCGAACGATACGCCCGATCGCCGCTGCACCGCCTGCACGGACGAGCGCAAGGATCAGCTGATCAAGGGCATGACGATCATCAAGGCGATGAAGAAGGAAGGCGACCACTGGGACGGCGGCAACATTCTCGACCCGGAAAACGGCAAGGTCTACAAGTGCAAGATGACGCTCGAAGACGGCGGCCAGAAACTGATCGTGCGCGGCTACATCGGCGTGTCGCTGCTCGGCCGTTCGCAGACCTGGGTACGCCAGCAATAATTCTGGCGCGCGCCTGAACGCGCGGCTCAACGAAAAATCGGCCTGCGACGATGTCGTCAGGCCGATTTTCTTTTGGTGCGGACGCCGCCGGAACGAACCCGCATCACGCAGCGTGCTTCAGCGTGCCGGGCGCATGGCTACCCGGCGGATGAAAGGCCGGAGCCACGTTGCTGCGTGCTTCTGCCGCCTTCGATTGCACATGCTTGCGCATCCGCGTGGACAATTCGTTGCAGAGATTCACGCCTGCGTCGCCATAGAGCTCACGCATGACGTTCATCAACGCGCCCGTCTCGTGCCAGACCTTGAAACGGCGATGGCAGGTTTGATACGACGGGTAACGGCGCGGCATGGCCGACCACGTTGCCCCGCTGTAGATCACCCACAGCACGCCGTTCAGGACGGCACGCGTATTGGCCAACGGCCGGCCACGCAACTCGGTGCGCGGCTGCATTTCGGGCAGAAGCGGCGCAACGCAGCGCCACTCGTGGTCGTTCAGATCGCGATACGGTGTCATGGACATCTCCAGCCTTAGTAACCATGACACAACGATATCGGCTCACCCCGACAATGAATATAAGACGAATCCGAAAATACCCCAAGATTGCCTGAATTTGACCGGAATTGACGTTTGAATCCGGTCAATTACCGCCAAGCACCCTCAAGTCAGCGACGTATCGACGATGCGGCGCGGTGTTTCGAGATACTCCTTCGACTGCATCTCGACGATGCGCGACACCGTGCGTGCGAACTCGTTGGCCATCGGGCCTTCGACGTACAGTTGCTCCGCCGGCACCGCCGCGGACATCAGCAGCTTGACCTTGTGGTCGTACAGCACGTCGATGAGCCACGTGAAGCGCCGCGCCTCGGACGCCATCCGCGGCGACATCTGCGGCACCTCGGACAGCACGATTGCATGGAAGCGGCTCGCCAGTTCGAGGTAGTCGTTCTGCGAACGCGGGCCGCCGCACAGCGTCGCGAAATCGAACCATACGACGCCATCCGCCTTGCGCAGCGCCTTCAGTTCGCGCTTCTCGATATGCAGGATCGGGCTTTCGTCGGGTACCGCGGCGAGCTTCGAGAATGCATGCCGCAACTCGCGATCGGCGTCCGCGCCGAGCGGAGTGTGATACATCTTCACCTGCGCGAGCGTGCGCTGGCGGTAGTCGACGCCCGCATCGACGTTGAGCACGTCGAGCCTGTCCTTGATCAGCGCGATCGCCGGCAGCATGCGGTCCCGATGCAGGCCGTCCGGATACAGGTCGTCGGGATCGTAGTTGGACGTCATCACGAACTGCACGCCGTTGTTGAACAGACGGTCGAGCAGACGGTACAGGATCATCGCATCGGCGATGTCCGATACGTGAAACTCGTCGAAGCAGATCAGCCGGTAGCGCTTCGCGATGCGCCGCGCGAGTTCGTCGAGCGGATCGGCCTGCCCCTTCAGTTCCTCGAGCTCCCGGTGCACTTCGCGCATGAATTCGTGGAAATGCAGGCGCGTCTTGCGCTGCACGGGCACGACCGCGAAGAAGCTGTCCATCAGGAAGCTCTTGCCGCGACCGACGCCGCCCCACATGTAGACGCCGCGCGGGAGGTCCGGATGATTGATGAGCTTCTTGAATGCGTTCGAGCGGCGCGCCTTGTACTCGACCCACTCGTCAAAACATTGCTGCAGGCGATCGACGGCCGCGCGCTGTGCGGGATCGGACTGATAGCCGCGCGTGGTCAGTTCGCGCGTGTAGTATTCGGTGACGTTCATCGGGCAAACCGGAAAAAACGAAGGCGAGCGGGAAACCCCGCCCGCCTTCGTCATGTGACGGCTGCGCCGGCCGACGGGCCGGCGCTATACCGTGCTCAGCTGTTCAGCGAGCGCTTGTCGACGGCGAGCGCCGCTTCGCGCATCACTTCCGACATCGACGGGTGCGGATGGCAAATACGGGCGATGTCTTCCGACGCCGCCTTGAATTCCATCGCCACCACGGCTTCCGCGATCAGGTCCGACGCGTTCGCGGCAATCACGTGCACGCCGAGCAGTTCGTCCGTCTTCGCGTCCGCGATCATCTTCACGAAACCGTCCGGTGCGTTCATGCCCAGCGCACGGCCGTTGATCGAGAACGGGAACTTGCCCGTCTTGATCTCGCGGCCTTCGGCCTTCAGTTGCTGCTCCGTCTTGCCGACCCACGCGATTTCCGGGTACGTGTAGATCACCCACGGAATGCAGTTGTAGTCGATGTGCGGCTTCTGGCCGTCGATCACTTCCGCGACCAGCACGCCTTCGTCTTCCGCCTTGTGCGCGAGCATCGGGCCACGCACCACGTCGCCGATCGCGTACACGTTCGGCACGGCCGTGCGGCAGTGGTCGTCGACGTCGATGAAGCCGCGTTCGTTCGCCTTCAGGCCGATCGCCTCGAGGCCGAGGTTGTCGGTGTTCGGCACGCGGCCGACCGACACGATCAGGCGGTCGGCGTCGAGCGTCTGCGCGTTGCCGTCCTTGTCCGTGTAAGCGATCGACACGCCGTCCGCGGTCGTCTTCACTTCGCCGATCTTCACGCCGAGATGGATGTCGAGGCCCTGCTTCTTGAACAGCTTGGCCGCTTCCTTCGCGAGCGCTTCGTCGGCCGCGCCGAGGAATGCCGGCAGCGCTTCGAGCACCGTCACTTCGGCGCCCAGGCGGCGCCACACCGAGCCGAGCTCGAGGCCGATCACGCCTGCGCCGATCACGGCGAGCTTCTTCGGCACCGCGTCGAACGTCAGCGCGCCTTCGTTGTCCGACACGATCTTGTTGTCGACCGGGATGCCCGGCAGGTGACGCGCCTTCGAGCCCGTCGCGATGATCACGTTCTTCGCGGTGACGACTTCGGTTTCACCCTCGCCGCTCACTTCGATCTGTACGCCGGCGTCGGTCTTGCCGGTGAACTTGCCATGGCCCTTCAGCCAGGTGATCTTGTTCTTCTTGAACAGGAACTCGATCCCGCTCGTCATCTTCTCGACGATGCCGTCCTTGCGGCCGAGCATCGTCGCGACGTCGATCTTCACGCCGTCGACGCTGATGCCGTGGTCGGCGAGATGGTGCTGCGCGTTCTCGAATTCTTCCGACGAGGCCAGCAGCGCCTTCGACGGGATGCAGCCGACGTTCAGGCAGGTGCCGCCGAGCTTCAGCGCGCCGGCCGGATTCTTCCACTTCTCGATACAGGCAACGGTCTTGCCCAGCTGCGCGGCGCGAATCGCGGCGATGTAGCCGCCGGGGCCGGCGCCGATCACGACGACGTCAAATTCCTTGGACATGGCAATCCTTTCTACTTGTGCGCCCGCACGGGCGCGCGTGTCGCGCGCCCGTGCGGAACGGGTCAATGCGGTGAAACTCGGCTTACAGGTCGAGCAGCAGGCGTGCCGGATCTTCCAGCGCATCCTTCATCGCGACGAGCGACAGCACGGCTTCGCGGCCGTCGATGATGCGGTGGTCGTACGACAGCGCGAGGTAGTTGATCGGACGGATCACGATCTGGCCGTTTTCCACGACCGGACGCTCCTTCGTCGCGTGCACGCCGAGGATGGCCGACTGCGGCGGGTTGATGATCGGGGTCGACAGCATCGAGCCGAACACGCCGCCGTTCGAGATCGAGAACGTACCGCCCGTCATTTCCTCGATCGACAGCTTGCCGTCCTTCGCCTTCTGGCCGAATTCGGCGATCTTCTTTTCGATCTCGGCAAGGCTCAGCTGATCGGCATTGCGCAGGATCGGCACGACGAGGCCGCGCGGCGAGCCGACAGCGATACCGATGTCGAAGTAGCCGTGGTAGACGATGTCGTTGCCGTCGATCGACGCGTTCACGAGCGGGAACTTCTTCAGCGCGTGCACGGCCGCCTTCACGAAGAACGACATGAAGCCGAGCTTCACGCCATGTTCCTTCTCGAACTTGTCCTTGTACTTGTTGCGCAGTTCCATGACCGGAGCCATGTTGACTTCGTTGAACGTCGTCAGGATCGCGTTGGTCTGCTGCGATTCGAGCAGACGCTCGGCGATACGCGCACGCAGGCGCGACATCGGCACGCGCTGTTCCGGACGGTCGTTCAGCCAGGTCGTCGCCGACGCCGGCACCTTCACGTCCGGCAGCGACGGCTTCGCCGCGGCCTTGGCCGGTGCGGCAGCCGGAGCGGCCTTCGGTGCGCTGCCAGCGGCCAGCGCGTCGCCCTTCGTGACGCGGCCGTCGCGGCCCGAACCCGTGACGTCGCCTGCCGACAGGCCCTTCTCGGCCAGCAGCTTCGACGCGGCCGGCGATGCGGCTGCCGACGATGCCGTGGCGGCAGCCGGTTGCGCTGCCGGTGCGGCTGCGACGGGTGCCGCGGCCGGCTTGACTTCGGCTGCGCCTGCCGCTGCTTCGGCCGCACCAGCCTTCGCTTCGGTATCGATCGTTGCGATCACCTGGTCGGCAACCACCGTGTCACCGTCGTGGTGCATCACTTGCGCGAGCACGCCCGCTGCCGGCGCCGGCACTTCGAGCACGACCTTGTCGGTCTCGAGTTCGATCAGGATTTCGTCCTGCGCGACTGCTTCGCCCGGCTTCTTCTTCCACTGCAGCATGGTGGCTTCCGAGACCGACTCCGAAAGCTGGGGGACTTTGACTTCTACGATAGCCATGTGATTTTCCTGGATGCTTAATCTGGGGTATGACGAGGTTCGTGCGACTCCTTCCGCCGGTACGGCGCGCAACGCGCCCGGCAGGCCGAAGGAGACGGGAAAGCGCACTGCGCCCTCCCGTTTCGCGTCCGTCGGTTATTTCGCGATCGATGCGCTCTTCAGGCGGCCGAAAGCACCTTCGATCAGGGCCTTCTGCTGCTCGTAGTGCTTCGCGTAGTAGCCAACCGCCGGCGAGGCCGAAGCCGGACGGCCGCTGTATGCCAGCTTCTGCCCTTCCTTCATGCCTTCCTTCAGGTGGTGCTCGACGTAGAACCAGGGGCCCTGGTTCTGCGGCTCGTCCTGCACCCAGACCACTTCAGTCGCGTTCTCGTACTTCTTCATTTCGGCTTCGAACTGCTTGTGCGCGAACGGATACAACTGCTCGATACGGATGATCGCGACGTCGTTCGCCTTCGCTTCGCGGCGATGTGCGACGAGGTCGTAGTACACGCGGCCCGAGCATGCCAGCACGCGCTTGACCTTCTTCGCGTCGATGCCGCCGTCGGTTTCGCCCAGCACCGGCTGGAACGAACCCTTCGCCAGTTCCGACAGATCCGACACGGCTTCCTTGTGACGCAGCAGCGACTTCGGCGTAGCGACGATCAGCGGCTTGCGGAACAGGCGGATCATCTGGCGGCGCAGCAGGTGGAAGATCTGCGCCGGCGTCGTCGGCTGGACGACCTGCATGTTGTGATCCGCGCACAGTTGCAGGAAGCGCTCGATACGCGTGGACGAGTGTTCCGGACCCTGGCCTTCATAGCCGTGCGGCAGCAGCATCGTGAGACCCGACACGCGGCCCCACTTCACTTCGCCCGACGAGATGAACTGGTCGATCACGACCTGCGCGCCGTTGACGAAGTCGCCGAACTGCGCTTCCCACAGCACGAGCGTGTTCGGCTCGGCGGTCGAGTAGCCGTATTCGAAGCCCAGCACCGCTTCTTCCGACAGCACCGAGTCGATCACCGTGAACTTCGCCTGGCCTTCGGCGATGTTCTGCAGCGGCACGTAGGTGCCGTCGTTCCAGCGCTCGCGGTTCTGGTCGTGCAGCACCGCGTGACGGTGCGTGAACGTGCCGCGACCCGAGTCCTGGCCCGTCAGGCGCACCGAGTAGCCCGATGCGACGAGCGACGCGAACGCGAGGTGTTCGCCCATGCCCCAGTCGAGCGGCTGGTCGCCACGCGCCATGTTGCGGCGGTCGTTGATCACGCGCTCGACGAGCGGGTGGACCTTGAAGTTTTCCGGCACCGTCGTGATGCGTTCGCCGAGGCGCTTCAGTTCGGCGAGCGGCACGGCCGTGTCGGCTGCGTCCGTCCACTTGCGGTTCAGGAACGGCACCCAGTCGACCGCGTACTTGCTCTTGTAGTTCGACAGGACCGGGTCGACCGTGTGGTGACCGTCGTCCATCGCCTTGCGGTACGCCTTCACGTAGTTGTCGGCGTCTTCCGCGGTGATCACGCCCTGCTGCACGAGCTTCTCGGCGTACAGCGCACGGGTGCCCGGGTGCTGCGCGATCTTCTTGTACATCAGCGGCTGCGTGACGGCCGGCGTGTCCTGCTCGTTGTGACCCAGCTTGCGGAAGCAGACGATGTCGATCACGACATCCTTGTGGAACTGCATCCGGTAATCGATCGCGATCTGCGTCGCGAGGATCACGGCTTCCGGATCGTCGCCGTTCACGTGCAGCACCGGCGCCTCGATCATCTTGACGACGTCGGTGCAGTACAGCGTCGAGCGCGCGTCGCGCGGGTCGGACGTCGTGAAGCCGATCTGGTTGTTGATGACGATGTGCAGCGTGCCGTGCGTGCCGTAACCGCGCGTCTGCGCGAGGTTCAGCGTTTCCATCACGACGCCCTGGCCTGCGAAGGCCGCGTCGCCGTGGATCTGCACCGGCAGCACTTGCAGGCCGTCTTCGTCGCCGCGACGGTCCATCCGCGCCTTCGCGGAACCTTCGACCACCGGGTTCACGATTTCGAGGTGCGACGGGTTGAATGCGAGCGACAGGTGAACCGGGCCGCCTTCCGTCGACACGTCCGACGAGAAGCCCTTGTGGTACTTCACGTCACCGGCCGGCAGGTCGTCGACGTGCTTGCCTTCGAATTCGGCGAACAGGTCGGCCGGCATCTTGCCCAGCGTGTTGACCAGCACGTTCAGACGGCCGCGGTGGGCCATGCCGATGATGATTTCCTGCACGCCGCGCTTGCCCGCGTGCTGGACGACTTCGTCCATCGACGCGATGAAGCTTTCGCCGCCTTCGAGCGAGAAGCGCTTCTGGCCGACGTACTTGGTGTGCAGGTAACGCTCGAGGCCTTCGGCGGCCGTCAGGCGGTTCAGGATGTGCTTCTTCTCGTCCGCCGAGAAGTTCGGCGTCGCGCGGGTCGACTCGAGGCGCTCCTGCCACCAGCGCTTCTGCTCCGGATCGCTGATGTACATGTACTCGGCGCCGATCGTGCCGCAATACGTATCGCGCAGCCCCTTGACGATATCGCGAAGCGAAGCCTGGTCGAAACCGAAATACAGGTTGCTTGCGCTGTACGTCTGGTCGAGGTCGCCTTCCGAGAAGTCGTAGAACGCGGGCTCGAGTTCGGGGATGGCGGGACGTTCGCGACGCTTCAGGGGATCGAGGTTGGCCCATTGCGAGCCAAGGAAGCGATAGGCGCTGATGAGGGACTGCACGTGGACTTGCTTGCGCGCCGCAGCAAGATTGGTGCTGCTTTCGCGCGGGATGAAGGCATTGGCCTTCGCACGCTCGGCAAACGATTCGACGATCGGAAAGTGGGCGACGTCATTGGCATTCGAACCGTCCGTTGCAGGTACGTTCTGCAGCGCGTCGAAATACTCTCGCCAGTTCTCCGGCACGGACGCCGGATTGTTGAGGTATGCATCGTACAGTTCTTCAACGTACGAAGCATTGCCGCCGAACAGATAGGAGTTCAGCTGAAACTGCTTCATTACATCTGACATTTTACGCTCACCTTTCTTCGAGCTTCTCGAGAAATAGCGGGTTGCTCAACCTTCCGCGACACGGCCTGACCGTTTAGCGGATTGCGAATCAAGTCTTGCTTGGAAGGACCTAAAACTTGCGTGCGCGCAGCATATCACAGAACCGGTACCGAAGTTCATGGCGAAATGTGCCTGAAAGCACCGCGCGGCGGGGTTTTGCCGGATTGCCGCCACCCGCGGGAACAGTGTTTTGCAGGCTGCCCGATTGCATCTCGCGCGGACGCAAAAAAGGCTGCCCCGAGGCAGCCTTTTTCGTCATGCAGCCATCGACCCGAATGCTCAGTCGACCGCGCCTTCGCGGCTCGCGCGACGACGCTCGTGCTCCTTCAGGAAGCGCTTGCGCAGGCGGATCGACTGCGGCGTCACCTCGACGAGTTCGTCCTCGTCGATGAATTCGACCGCGTACTCCAGCGACATCTGGACCGGCGGCACGAGGCGCACTGCTTCGTCGGTGCCCGACGCGCGCACGTTGGTCAGTTGCTTGCCCTTGATCGGGTTCACGACGAGGTCGTTGTCACGGCTGTGGATGCCGATGATCATGCCCTCGTAGAGCGCGTCGCCCGGCTTCACGAACATGCGGCCGCGATCCTGCAGCTTCCACAGCGCGTATGCCACGGCGGCGCCGTCGTCCTGCGAGATCAGCACGCCGTTGCGGCGCTCGCCGACCGAACCTTCCTTGACCGGTGCGTACGAGTCGAAGATGTGGCTCATCAGGCCCGTGCCGCGCGTCAGCGTCAGGAATTCGCTCTGGAAGCCGATCAGGCCGCGCGCCGAGATCTTGTATTCCAGACGCGTGCGGCCGCGGCCGTCCGACGCCATGTCGAGCATTTCGCCCTTGCGGCGACCGAGCTCCTCCATCACGCCGCCCTGGTGTTCGTCCTCGACGTCGACGGTCAGCAGTTCGTACGGCTCGTTCTTCACGCCGTCGATTTCCTGCATCACGACGCGCGGACGCGACACGGCCAGCTCGTAACCTTCGCGACGCATGTTCTCGACGAGAATCGTCAGGTGCAGTTCGCCGCGGCCCGACACTTCGAACACGGTTTCGTCGCCGGTGTCCTTCACGCGCAACGCGACGTTGTGGTTCAGCTCCTTCATCAGGCGGTCGCGGATCTGGCGGCTCGTCACGAACTTGCCTTCGCGGCCGGCGAGCGGCGACGAGTTGACGAGGAAGTTCATCGTCAGCGTCGGCTCGTCGACGGTGATCATCGGCAGCGCTTCCGGCGTATCGACCGCGCAGATCGTCGCGCCGATGCCGACATCTTCAATACCGTTGATCAGCACGATGTCGCCCGCTTCCGCCGAGTCGACCTGCACGCGCTCGAGGCCCTTGAACGACAGCACCTGGTTGATCTTGCGGTTCAGCACGTCGCCTTCCGGGCCGAAGCGCATCACGACCGGCTGGCCCGGCTTGATGCGGCCGCGCGTGATGCGGCCGACGCCGATCCGGCCGACGTACGTCGAATAGTCGAGCGACGTGATCTGGAGCTGCAGCGGCGCTTCCGGGTCGGCCGGACGAACCGGCACGTGCGCGAGGATCGCCTCGAACAGCGGGCGCATGTCGCCTTCGCGCGTGGCCGGGTCGAGCGACGCGTAACCGTTCAGGCCCGATGCGTAGACGATCGGGAAGTCGAGCTGCTCTTCGGTCGCGCCCAGCTTGTCGAACAGGTCGAAGGTCTGGTTGATGACCCAGTCGATCCGCGCGCCCGGACGGTCGATCTTGTTGACGACGACGATCGGCTTCAGGCCGAGCGCGAGCGCCTTCTTCGTGACGAAGCGCGTCTGCGGCATCGGGCCCTCGACCGCGTCGACCAGCAGCAGCACCGAGTCGACCATCGACAGCACGCGCTCGACCTCGCCACCGAAGTCCGCGTGCCCCGGAGTGTCGACGATGTTGATGTGCGTGCCTTCGTACTCGACCGCGCAGTTCTTCGCGAGAATCGTGATCCCGCGCTCTTTTTCGATGTCGTTCGAGTCCATCACCCGTTCCGCAATCTGCTGGTTCTCGCGGAAGGTGCCGGACTGGCGAAGCAGTTGGTCGACGAGCGTGGTCTTGCCATGGTCGACGTGGGCGATGATGGCGATATTGCGAAGGGCGCGGGTCATAGAAACCTGGAAATCGTTTGAACGCGCAAACGCGCCCGCTCGTTTTTCACGGGCGCGCGCATTGCAGCTTGGAAAGCCTCAAATTATAGCACGTCAGAGTGTCGAGAGCAGACCTGCATGGCGCGACGCAACACGCCGGCCGGGCCGCGCCCTCCCCCGAGCGGGCCAGTCGACCGACATCGCCTGCGTCGCCAGCCCCAAAAACCTTACCAATGCCAGGGACTTTTGCGACGCGAAGCGCGCCCGTTGCCGTTCGATTAATATTTGCCGCGACAAACAACTGTGCCTATACTGCTGCCTAGTCAACTATTGCAGTCTCAGGGTTTTATGTCGGACTCTTCTCCCCAACCACCCGTCTCGCCACTGTCTACGTATCAGATGAACGACAGCGTCGGTTATCTGATGTCGCGCGTGAAATCGGTGATGACCAACCTCGTCACGCAACGCACGCAGGAAGAGCTCGGCATCACGGGCACGCAGGCGAGCATGCTGTTCATGATCGCGGTCGGCAAGTGCTCGACGGCCGCCGAGCTCGCGCGCGAGTACGGCATCGACGCGAGCGCGGTCACGCGCCTGCTCGACCGGGTCGAGAAGCGCGGCCTGCTGTCCCGCGTCCGCAGCATCGAGGATCGGCGCGTGGTTCGCCTCGAGCTGACCGACGAAGGCCGTGCGCTCGCCGAACGGCTGCCGCCCATTTTCCGCAGCGTGCTCGACCAGGTGCTGGACGGCTTTACGCCGGAGGAAGTCGGGTTCCTGAAGAGCATGCTGCGCCGCATTCTCAGCAACTATTGCGAGACCACCGGCAGCAGCGTCGCGTAATAGTTGCCATAACAATTACTTTTGACAGATTAATGTAAGGAAATCCTTGCAGTGTCCATCATTCATTCCGAGTCAGGGATCAGCGCGATGAAATCCTCCCCGTTGTCCGTGCGCGCCGAGTCGTGCCGCGCCGCCGTCGCCGCCGCGGTTGCCGCGCTGGCGCTGGCGGGCTGCGCAAACTACATCGGCATCAAGAGCGACAAGCAGATCGCCCCCGCATCGCAATTCGAATCCGCCCGCAGCCTGCCGGCCCAGGGCGGCCAGTGGCCCGCGCTCGACTGGGCCAGCCGGTTCGGCGATCCGCAACTGCCGAAGCTGATCGACGAAGCCCTGCTGGGCAATCCGTCGATCGCTCAGGCGCAGGCGCGCCTCGCCAAGGCGTCGTCGTACATCGAATCGTCGCGTTCGAACCTGCTGCCGAAGGCGGAAGCCAGCTATTCATGGACGCGCGAGCTGTATTCGTCGAACGCGCTGGTCCCGCCCCCGTACGGCGGCGAGTGGTATGGCGAGAACAACGCGCTCGCGAGCGCGTCGTGGGAACTCGACCTGTGGGGCAAGAACCGCGAACGCCTGCACACCGCGGTATCGCAGGAAAAGGCGGCCGAGGCCGACATGCAGCAGGCGCGCATCACGCTCGCGTCGTCGGTTGCGCGAACCTACAACTCGCTCGCGCAGCTCTATGCGCTGCGCGAAATCGCGCAACGCGAGATCGCCAACCGCGAGACGGTCGGCAAGATCACCGACGGTCGCGTGTCGGCAGGCCTCGACACCAACGTCGAACGCCAGACGGCCCGCGGCAACATCGCGACGACCCAGGCCTCGCTGTCGGATCTCGACGGCCAGATCACGACGGTGCGCTACCAGCTCGCCGCGCTGCTCGGCAAGGGTCCGGATCGCGGGCTGCAGATCGCCGCGCCCGTGCTGAATCCGGGCGGCGAAGTCACGCTGCCCGGCAACCTGCCGGCCGACCTCGTCTCGCGCCGCCCCGATATCGTCGCCGCACGCTGGCAAGTCGAAGCCGCGATGCACGACGTGAAGGAAGCAAAGGCCGAATTCTATCCGGACGTGAACCTCGCGGCCGGCTTCGGCTTCGATGCATTCGGCTGGGGCAAATTCCTGAACTTCACGAGCCGCCAGGCGCAGTTCGGCCCGGCGATCCACCTGCCGATCTTCGACGCCGGCGCACTGCGCGCCCAGCTCAAGGGCCGCTACGCGGACTTCGACCTGTCGGTGGCGAACTACAACCAGACGCTGATCAGCGCGTTGAACGACGTCGCGACGCAGGTCTCGTCGATCCGCGCGATCGATCGCCAGATGGGCGACGCACAGCGCGCGCTCGATGCATCGACGCGCGCGTACGACCTCGCGGTGATCCGCTACAAGGCCGGCCTGTCGCCGCAACTGCAGGTACTGACCGCGGACAGCAACCGCCTCGCGTCGGAGCAGACGGTGACCAACCTGAAGATGCGCCGGCGCGACATGCAGCTCGCGCTGATCAAGGCGCTGGGCGGCGGGTTCGACGCGACCGGCACGCCGCTCGCCGCGCCCGACGCCGACAAACCGACAAAACAGGCCGCCAACTGATCCGGCGCCACCACTACGCAGACACTCGAAACAACGGACGGAGAAAATCGCCATGAGCGACCCTCAACAAAACGCCGCCAGCGCCCAGTCGCAAAACAACGGGAAGCGCAAACGGATGATGACGCTGCTCGTCGCGGTCATCGTGATCGCGGCCATCGCGTACGGCCTGTACTACTTCCTCGTTGCCCGTTTCCATGAGGGAACCGACGATGCATACGTCAACGGCAACGTCGTGCAGATCACGCCGCAGGTCACCGGCACCGTGATCGCGGTGAAGGCCGACGACACGCAGACGGTCAAGGCCGGCGATCCGCTCGTCGTGCTCGATCCGGCCGACTCGCAGGTCGCGCTGCAGCAAGCCGAAGCCAATCTCGCGCAGACGGTGCGCCAGGTGCGCGGACTGTTCGTCAACGACGACCAGTACCGCGCGCAAGTCGCGCTGCGCCAGTCCGACCTGTCGAAGGCCGAGGACGACCTCCGTCGCCGCATGGCCGTCGCGCAGACGGGCGCCGTGTCGCAGGAAGAAATCTCGCACGCACGCGACGCCGTGAAGGCCGCCCAGGCATCGCTCGACGCCGCGCAGCAGCAACTCGCGTCGAACCGCGCGCTGACCGCGAACACGACGATCGCATCGCATCCGAACGTGATGGCCGCGGCCGCCAAGGTTCGCGACGCCTACCTGGCAAACGCGCGTAACGTACTGCCCGCTCCGGTCACGGGCTATGTCGCGAAGCGCTCGGTGCAGGTCGGCCAGCGCGTGTCGCCGGGTACGCCGCTGATGTCCGTGGTGCCGCTCAACGCGGTGTGGGTCGACGCGAACTTCAAGGAAGTCCAGCTCAAGCACATGCGCATCGGCCAGCCGGTCGAGCTGACGGCCGACATCTACGGCTCGTCGGCCGTCTATCACGGCAAGGTGGTCGGCTTCTCGGCCGGTACGGGCTCGGCGTTCTCGCTGCTGCCGGCGCAGAACGCGACCGGCAACTGGATCAAGGTCGTGCAGCGCCTGCCGGTGCGGATCGAACTCGATCCGAAGGATCTCGACAAGCACCCGCTGCGCATCGGCCTGTCGATGCAGGTCGACGTCGACATCAAGGACGAACGCGGCGACCAGCTCGTGAACGCACCGAACACCGTCTATGAAACCAGCGTGTTCGCGAAGTACGGCGACGAAGCCGACGCCGAAATCGCCCGCATCGTTGCCGAGAACGCAGGCGGCAACGCAGCGACGCCTGCCGCGGCGAAGTCGAATCCCGCCGCGAAAATGATGTAACCGTTCCGCCACCGGAAAAGCAACCGACATGGCACAGGCTCCTGTCTCTCACCCGCCCTTGCAGGGCGGGCAGCTCGTGATCGGGACGATCGCGGTATCGCTCGCGGTGTTCATGAACGTGCTCGACACGTCCATCGCGAACGTCGCGATCCCGACCATCTCGGGCGACCTCGGCGTGTCGTCCGACCAGGGCACGTGGGTCATCACGTCGTTCGCGGTCGCCAACGCGATCTCCGTGCCGCTGACGGGCTGGCTGACCGATCGCTTCGGGCAGGTTCGCCTGTTCCTCGCGTCGATCATCCTGTTCGTCATCTCGTCGTGGATGTGCGGACTCTCGCCCAACCTGCCGTTCCTGCTTGGGTCGCGCGTGCTGCAAGGCGCGGTCGCGGGCCCGATGATTCCGTTGTCGCAGGCGCTGCTGCTCTCGAGCTATCCGCGCGCCAAGGCGCCGATGGCGCTCGCGCTGTGGGCGATGACGACGCTGATCGCCCCCGTTGCCGGCCCGATCCTCGGCGGCTGGATCTCGGACAACTACTCGTGGCCGTGGATCTTCTACGTCAACATCCCGGTCGGCATCGCAGCCGCCGCCGCGACGTGGGCGATCTACCGCCATCGGGAATCGGCCGTGCGCCGCGCGCCGATCGACGGCGTGGGTCTTGCGCTGCTGGTCGTCTGGGTCGGCTCGCTGCAGATCATGCTCGACAAGGGCAAGGATCTCGACTGGTTCGCGAGCACGACCATCATCGTGCTCGCGCTGACCGCCGTCATCGCGTTCGCGTTCTTCGTCATCTGGGAGCTGACCGCCGAGCACCCGGTCGTCGACCTGTCGCTGTTCCGCATGCGGAACTTCACCGGCGGCACGGTCGCGCTGTCGATCGGCTATGGCCTGTACTTCGGCAACCTCGTGTTGCTGCCGCTGTGGCTGCAGACGCAGATCGGCTACACCGCGACCGACGCCGGCCTGGTGATGGCGCCTGTCGGGCTGTTCGCCATCCTGCTGTCGCCGCTCACCGGGAAGTACCTGCCGCGCACCGATCCGCGCTATATCTCGACGGCGTCGTTCCTGACGTTCGCACTGTGCTTCTGGATGCGTTCGCGCTACACGACGGGGGTCGACGAATGGTCGCTGACGTTGCCGACGCTCGTGCAGGGCATCGCGATGGCCGGCTTTTTCATCCCGCTGGTGTCGATCACGCTGTCCGGCCTCCCCGGCCATCGCATCCCGGCGGCATCGGGCCTGTCGAACTTCGTGCGGATCATGTGCGGCGGCATCGGCACATCGATCTTCCAGACGGCGTGGGATCACCGCAACAATTTTCACCACGCGCAGCTGGTCGAACAGACGAACGTCTACAACCCGACCTTCAACCAGGCCGTCAACCAGATGGGCAACCTCGGACTGACGCAGGACCAGGCGCACGGGCTGATCAACAACATGGCCACGCAGCAGGCCGCGCAGCTCGGCGTGAACGACCTCTTCTACATCTCCGCGGCAATCTTCGTGCTGCTGATCGGGCTGATCTGGATCACGAAGCCCGAACGCACCGGCGGCGGCGATGCAGGTGCGGCGGCCTCGGCTGCACACTGAACCCGCGCAGCCTGCGCGCAAACAAAAAGCCCGGTCGACATCGACCGGGCTTTTTCCATTCCAGCGGGTGTACGTCCCGCCGTTGCGTCAGGCGGCCGTGACGACGAGCCGCTCCGGCGCCAGTACTCCGTTCGCCTTGCGCGCCACGCCGAGCAACCGCGTCGCGTCGTAGACACGCACGCGCTCGCCGTCGGCCGCGTCGATCGCATCGAGCGCCGACAACGGCAGACGCTGCCCATGCAGGAATCGCTTCGCGCTGGTTTCATCGAGACGCACCAGCGGAAACGTCGACAGCAACGCGTCGACCGGCTGGAGCCACGCATCGCGCGACGCTTCGTCGGCATCGGACAACGCGTCGAGCGTCACTGCATGCTCGAGCGTCAACGCGCCGACTCCGGTCCGGCGCAGCATCGTCAGGTGCGCGCCGCAACCCAGCGCCTCGCCGATATCCTCCGCCAGCGTGCGCACGTAGGTGCCCTTGCTGCAGGTCACGCGAAACGTCACGTCGGGCAGGTCGCACGCGAGCAGGCCGAGCGCATGGATCGTCACGTTGCGGCCTTCGCGCTCGACGGTCTGGCCCGCGCGCGCATATTCGTACAGCGGCTTGCCGTCGCGCTTGAGCGCCGAATACATCGGCGGCACCTGCACGATCGGGCCGGTGAAACGCGCGAGCGCGGCTTCCACCGCCGCGCCGTCACACTCGACGGGCCGCGTGTCGATCACTTCGCCTTCCGCGTCGCCGGTGGCCGTTCGCTGACCGAGACGCATCGTCGCTTCGTAGGTCTTGTCTGCATCGAGCAGATCCTGCGAGAACTTCGTCGCCTCGCCGAAGCACAGCGGCAGCAGGCCGGAAGCCAGCGGATCGAGCGTGCCGGTGTGGCCGGCCTTCTTCGCAAGAAGCAGGCGCTTTGCGCGGATCAGCGCATCGTTGCTCGACAGGCCGATCGGCTTGTCGAGCAGGAGGACGCCGTCCAGCACGCGCCGGGGCACGCGCGGACGTTGGGATGCTGCAGTCGTCATAGGCCGGTCGAGCTCAGTCGTCCTTGGCGGCCGCGTCGGCCTCGTCGTCGTCCTTCGCGCGCGTCGAGTTCGCTTCCTTGATCAGGCGGGACATTTCGACGGCCTTCTCGATCGTCTGGTCGTAGTGGAAATGCAGCGTCGGCACGGTATGAATGTGCAGGCGCTTGAACAGCAGGTTGTGCAAGTGACCCGACGCATGGTTCAGCGCTTCCTGCGTCTTGGCCGGATCGCCGGTCAACGCGGTGAAGTAGATCTTCGCGTGCGCGTAGTCCGGCGTGAGTTCCACGCTCTGGATCGTGACAATACCGATGCGCGGATCTTTAACCTCGCGCATGATGAGTTCGGACAGATCGCGCTGAATCTGATCGGCGATCTGAACGTTGCGATTGGGGGAAGTACGTTTCCTGGACATGATCGATCCCTGATTCGTTTATCAGGATAATGCGGCCGCCTTTTGGCGGGCCGCCATGAAAAATGGGCGGGACAAGCCCACGCCTGCCCCGCCCATGAGCCGATACGCGACGATTACAGCGTACGCGCGACTTCGGTCACTTCGAAGACTTCGAACTGGTCGCCTTCCACGATGTCGTTGAAGTTCTTCACCGACATGCCGCACTCGAAGCCTTGCTTGACTTCCTTCACGTCGTCCTTGAAGCGCTTCAGCGACTCGAGTTCGCCCGTGAAGATCACGACGTTGTTGCGCAGCACGCGAACCGACGACGAGCGCTTGACGATACCGTCCGTGACCATACAGCCTGCGACCGCGCCGATCTTCGGCACCTTGAACACTTGGCGCACCTCGACCGTACCCGTGATGACTTCGCGCTTCTCCGGCGCCAGCATGCCCGACATCGCCGCCTTCACCTCATCCACTGCGTCATAGATGATGTTGTAGTAGCGGATATCGACGCCATTGGCTTCCGCGAGCTTGCGCGCCTGCGCATCCGCACGCGTGTTGAAGCCGATGATGACTGCCTTCGATGCCGTTGCAAGGTTGACGTCGTTTTCGCTGATGCCACCCACCGCACCGTGCACGATTTGCACGCGCACTTCGTCGGTCGACAGCTTGAGCAGCGACTGCACGAGTGCTTCCTGCGAACCCTGCACGTCGGCCTTGACGATAAGCGGCAGGTTCTGCACTTCGCCTTCGCCCATCTGCTCGAGCATGCTTTCCAGCTTCGCGGCCTGCTGCTTCGCGAGCTTCACGTCGCGGAACTTGCCCTGACGGAACAGCGCGATTTCACGCGCCTTGCGCTCGTCCGGCAGTACGATCACTTCCTCGCCCGCGCCCGGCACTTCCGACAGACCCTGGATTTCGACCGGGATCGACGGGCCGGCTTCCTTCGTCGGCTTGCCGTTCTCGTCGAGCATCGCGCGCACGCGGCCGTAGGCCGAGCCCGCGAGCACGATATCGCCGCGGTTCAGCGTACCGGACTGCACGAGGATCGTCGCGACCGGGCCCTTGCCCTTGTCGAGCTTCGCTTCGATCACGATGCCCTTCGCCGGCGCCTCGACCGGTGCCTTCAATTCCAGCACTTCGGCCTGCAGCAGCACGTTCTCGAGCAGATCGTCGATGCCCGCGCCCGTCTTTGCCGACACCGGCACGAACGGCGAATCGCCACCGTATTCTTCCGGCACGACGCCTTCCGCGACCAGTTCCTGCTTGACGCGGTCGGGATTCGCGTCCGGCTTGTCGATCTTGTTGATCGCCACGACGATCGGCACGCCACCCGCCTTCGCGTGGGCGATTGCTTCCTTCGTCTGCGGCATCACGCCGTCGTCGGCCGCCACCACCAGCACCACGATGTCGGTCGCCTTCGCGCCGCGTGCACGCATTGCCGTGAACGCTTCGTGACCCGGCGTATCGAGGAACGTGATGACGCCGCGCGGCGTTTCGACGTGATACGCGCCGATGTGCTGCGTAATACCGCCCGCTTCACCGGCCGCCACCTTCGCGCGACGGATATAGTCGAGCAGCGAGGTCTTGCCGTGGTCGACGTGACCCATCACCGTGACGACCGGCGGACGCGGCAGTTGCTCCGCATCGGTACCGGTCTCGCCTTCGACGAGCAGCGCTTCCGGATCGTCCAGCTTCGCGGCAACCGCACGATGGCCCAGTTCCTCGACGACGATCATCGCCGTTTCCTGGTCCAGCACCTGGTTGATCGTGACCATCTGGCCCATCTTCATCATCACCTTGATGACTTCCGAGGCCTTGATCGACATCTTGTGCGCGAGATCCGCAACCGAAATGGTTTCCGGCACGTGCACTTCACGCACGATCGGCTCGGTCGGCGCCTGGAACGACGATGCGCTGTCCTGGTGACGGCCGCGACCCTTCGGGCCGCCGCGCCAGCCGCGGTCGACGCCGCCGCTCGAATCGCCGCGCGTCTTGATGCCGCGACGCTTCGCCGCGTCGTCCTGCCAGCCGCCCTTGCCTGCGCCCGGCTTCTTGTTGCGGTCGCCCGCGCCTGCCGGCGCCTGCGTCGTTGCCGGTGCAGCGCCGGCCGGCTTCTTCACGGCCGGACGCGCCTGCGCGCCTTCCGGCTTTGCCGGCTTGTGCAGCGTGCCCTTCGCTTCGGCGGGCTTCGGCGGCTCGACCGGCTTCGGCGGCTCGACTGCCTTGACCACGGCCTTGCGCGGCGTGTTCATCATTTCGCGAATCGCACGCGCTTCGGCTTCTGCCGCCGCACGACGCTTGCTGATCTCTTCCTGCTCGGCCCGCGCCTTGTCCGCCGCCTCGCGGGCAGCGTCTTCAGCCTTCTTCGCCGCTTCGCGCTGCGCCGCACGTTCGGCGGCTGCGCGTGCTTCGTCCTGGGCGGACTGCGCGGATTGCGCAGTCTCCGCTTTCTGTTCGGCCGCAGCAGCCTGCTGCGCGGCTGCCTGCTGCTGTGCCGCCGCAGCTTCAGCCGCGGCACGCTTCGCCGCCGCTTCTTCCTCGGCGCGACGGCGCTCGGCTTCGGCCGCTTCCTCGCGGGCGCGACGTTCCGCTTCCTCGCGCTCGAGGCGTTCCTGACGCGCGCGCAGTTCCTGCGCCTGCTGCTCGAGCAGCTCGGCCTCGCGGCGCGCCTCTTCCTCGCGACGCTTCAGTTCCGCATCGTCGTCCGCTTCGGCGACCTGCGCCTGACCCTGTTCCGCACCCTCGCTTACGTCGTCGCGCTTGACGAACGTGCGCTTCTTGCGGACCTCGACCTGAATGGTGCGAGCCTTGCCCGTCGCGTCAGATTGCTTGATCTCCGACGTATGCTTGCGGGTCAGCGTGATCTTGCGCTTGTCGCCGTCGGTTGCGCCGTGCGACTTGCGCAAATGATCGAGCAGACGCGCCTTGTCCGCTTCGGACAGCGCATCGTCTTCACTCGCTTTCTGGACGCCCGCTGCCTGCAGCTGTTCGAGCAGCACACCAGCAGGCATTTTCAGTTCCGCGGCAAATTGGGCTACGTTGTTACTCGCCATTCATTCCTCTTAGTGCAAGGACCGATTCCTTGCGGTTAGCATCGGGTCAGGCCATACGGCCGCCATCAAATCAGTGCGCCATGGTCATTTCTCACTGGAACCAATGTTCACGTGCTTTCATGATCAACGCCTTAGCGGCATCCTCTTCCACTCCGGTCAGGTCGACCAGTTCATCCACTGCAAGCTCGGCGAGATCGTCTCGCGTCTGCACACCGTGTTCGGCCAGCTTCGCGAGCAACTCCGGCGTAATGCCGTCGAGACTCTTGAGATCCAGCGCCGCGTTCTCGACTTTTTCCTCGTTCGCGATGGCCATCGTCAGCAGCGCGTCGCGTGCGCGGTTGCGCAGTTCGTGCACGGTGTCCTCGTCGAACGCCTCGATTTCGAGCATTTCGTTGAGCGGCACGTACGCGATCTCTTCGAGGCTCGTGAAGCCTTCGTCGATCAGGATGTCGGCAACCTCTTCGTCGACGTCGAGACGCGCCATGAACAGCGCACGCAGCCGGTCGCGCTCTTCGCCCTGCTTCAGCGCGGATTCGTCCGGCGTCATGATATTGATCTGCCAGCCGGTCAGTTCACCGGCAAGGCGAACGTTCTGACCGCTGCGGCCGATCGCGACAGCCAGCTCGTTCTCGTCGACGACGACGTCCATCGAGTGCTTTTCTTCATCGACGACGATCGACTGGACAGCTGCCGGCGCGAGCGCGCCGATCACGAACTGGGCGGGATCCTCCGACCATAGCACGATGTCGATGTTTTCGCCACCGAGCTCGTTGCGCACGGCCTGCACGCGGGAGCCGCGGATGCCGACGCAGGTGCCGATCGGATCGATCCGCTTGTCGTACGCGATGACGCCGATCTTCGCGCGCACGCCCGGGTCGCGGGCAGCCGCCTTGATCTCGAGCAGGCCCTGCTCGATTTCCGGCACTTCCATCTCGAACAGCTTCATCAGGAACTCGGGCGCCGTACGCGACAGCTCGATCTGCGGGCCGCGCGCGGTGCGATCGACCTTCGCGATGTACGCGCGCACGCGGTCGCCCACGCGCAGGTTTTCCTTCGGGATCAGCTGATCGCGGCGCAGCAGCGCCTCGACACGGCCCGATTCGACGATGAAGTTGCCCTTATCCAGGCGCTTCACCGTACCCGTCATGATCTTTTCGCCGCGCTCGAGGTAATCGTTCAGGATCTGCTCGCGTTCTGCGTCGCGCACCTTCTGCAGGATCACCTGCTTGGCGGCCTGCGCGCCGATTCGACCGAATTCGATCGACGGAACGGGTTCCTCGACATATTCGCCGACTTCGACGTCGGCCTTCTGCTCACGCGCCTCGAACAGCAGGATCTCGCGATCCGGCTCCTGCAAGCCTGCCTCGTCGGGCACGACGAGCCAGCGACGGAAGGTTTCGTGCTCGCCGCTTTCGCGATCGATATGGACGCGGATTTCGGCGCCTTCGTCGAACAGCTTCTTGGAAGCGGACGCGAGCGCAGCCTCGAGGGCGCCCAGCACCACATCCTTGTCGACGTTTTTCTCGCGCGCCAGCGCATCCACCAGCATCAACACTTCGCGACTCATTATTTGCGGCTCCTAAAGTCAACTTGCGGAATCAGGCGGGCTTTGTCGATATCGGCCAGCGTGAAATCCAGCATGGCCGCCTCGCCCTTCTTCCTCTCAAATTCCAAACCGATCGTTTCGCCATTCGGCGCGTGCAGAATGCCCCGGTACGTCTTGCGCCCGTCCAGCGGCTTTTTCAAGGTCACGGAAACTTCGCTACCGGCGAAACGTTCGAAGTCGGCCAGCTTCTTCAACGGGCGGTCGAGCCCCGGGGACGAGACTTCGAGCCGTTCGTAATCGATGTTTTCGACCGTCAAGACGTGCTGGAGCTGACGCGTGACCTTTTCGCAATCTTCGAGCGAGATGCCGGCAGGCTGATCGATATAGATGCAAAGCATGCCGCGCCCGGTGCGCTCGAGATCCACCAGCTCGTAGCCGAGCCCGGTGACCGTGGTTTCTATCAGTTCCGTCAGTTGCACTGTGTCCTCTCAGGTGTTCGCGCCCGCCGCTCGCGATTCACCCGCGGGCGCGCGCCTTAGCCGGCGCAGGAAGCGCTACCCGAGATGCCTAACCGTTTCAGCAAAAAAAAATGGGCGGAACGCCCATCTTCTTACTGGTGGTCGCACCTGAGCCGCACATTGAATCCGTACGCCCAGCGACTCCGCGATTATAGCGATTTTTGGCGCAAACGCCAAGCCAGCCGGTAAAAGCAGCGTGGCGCATGCCTTTACGGGCCCAAAATGCGGAATCGGCCGACCGATTGCCGGCGCCATCGTGGTGCGCCGCAGATCGGTCATGCCGGCGGCCAAGCAGCGCCGCGCGAAATATATACAGTCAGAAGCAATGTGCGCAATGCGTGACGCCGGCAAAACCGGCCGGCAGCACTGCGCCGCAGGCCCGAACGCTCAACGGCCGCGCGTTCGGCTGCGCTGCTGACGCTGGCCGCCGCGCGCAGCGCCGCCGCCATTGCCGGCGCCCTCGGCGCGGTTGCCGTTCGGGTTCCGGTTGCCGCCGCCGCCGCCCTTGCCGCCGCCACGCTTGCCGCCCGCACCCTCACGCTTGGGACCCGCGCCATACGACGCGCGGTTGCCATCGACATCACGGCTGCCGCCCGCGCGGTTGCCGTCGCGGCCGCCTCCGGCTCGGTTGCCGTAACCCGACGGCGCAACCGGCAGGCTGCCGTAGCCGCTCAGGCCTGGCAGCCCAGGCCCGCCGCGCCGGCCGCCGCCGCCGCGACGCGGCTGGTCGAGCTGACCGTGTGCGGTCAGCACCGGTTCGCGGCTGATGAAACCCATCGACGTCTGCATCGGATCGGGCTGGCGGCGCTCGGCCGTGCCGGCGCTGCTGCGCTTGCCCTTCTCCTCCGACGGCGCCTTCAGGCCGACGGTCGCCATCAGCTTGCGCACTTGCGCGTCGTCGAGCTCCTCCCAGCGGCCGCGCTTCAGACCGCGCGGCAACGGGATCGGACCGTGACGCGTACGGATCAGCCGGCTGACCAGCAGGCCGACCGCCTCGAACATCCGGCGCACTTCGCGATTGCGGCCTTCGGCCAGCGCGACGTGATACCAGTGGTTCGTGCCCTCGCCGCCGCCATCGCGGATGCGCAGGAAATTCGCCGGGCCGTCGTCGAGCTCGACACCGTGCAGCAGCTTTTGCCGCGCACCCTCGGCCAGCTCACCGACCACGCGGACCGCATATTCGCGCTCGACGCTGTAGCGCGGATGCATGAAGCGGTTCGCGAGGTCGCCCGAAGTCGTCAGCATCAGCAGACCTTCGGTATTGAAGTCGAGGCGACCCACCGCGAGCCATTTCGCCGTCTTCATCGGCGGCAGGCGGTCGAACACCGACGGGCGGCCTTCAGGATCGGCGTGGCTGACGATCTCGCCGGTCGGCTTGTGGTACAGCAGCACGCGCGGCGGCTTGTTCGGCAGCTTGCGCTTGACCGGCTTGCCGTTGATCCGCACCTGATCGGTCGGCATGATGCGCTGACCGATGTGCGCGGGTTCGCCGTTCACCGACACACGGCCGGCGACGATCAGCTCTTCCATTTCGCGGCGCGAGCCCATGCCCGCTTCCGCTAGCACCTTGTGAAGCTTCGGCGCATCGTCGTCCGGCGACAGCACGCGCTTGTTTGCCGGCTGGCTGCGGCCGCGGCGCAACATCGGCGCACGCACGCCGCTACCGCCCGCGGAGTTGTCCGCATCGAATGCCGGCGACGTCACATAGGCGAACAGTTCGTCCTGCGACTGCGACGCCTCGCCCTCCGCCTTCGCCGGGCCACCTTCGGCCTTCGGCGCGCCGCCGCGTCGACCCTGGCCGCCCTGGGCCGCCTTGGGTGCGCCTTCACGCTTGCCGGCAGGTTTGCGACCGCTCTTGGCCGCACCTTCCTTGCGCGGCGCACGCGGCGCCGGCTGCACCTCAGCGGCTTCCGCCGGCTGGGCCTCAACGCCTTCGCCGCCCTGCGGCTCGCCATCGGCGCCCTTCGACTTGGCCGCCGCGCGACGCCGTGCGATCAGGCTGCGCGGGCCGCGTCGCAGGCCGCGACGGGGACGCTCGTCGCCACCCTCGGCCGAAGCGCCCTGCTCCGGTGCATCGTCGGCACGCGCTGCCTGAACGGCAGGTGCGGACGATTCAATATCGTGGATATCTGTCAAAACAACCTCAAAATGTCAGGTCTCGCGCCCGGCGCGGGCGCGGCAAGAAGTTGGCCGCGATCAGGCGCGACGCTGTTCAGGTTCTGCTTCGTCGTCCGGCAGCGCGTCGGCACCGATGGGCGCACTTGCGCTTCGTACAGCATCGGCAAGACTGTCGGACGTGTCGTCCAGCATCTCGCCGTCCGCAGGACGGGAACGGGAGGCATCGGCCTGGCCAGCCTCACCGGGCATGTCGCCGGCCGCTTCCGCTCCGCCTCCGGCAACCGCTTCGGCAGCCGGCTTGCGATCTTCCTCGCTCCAATCCGCGCGCAGCGACTCGGGCTGCACACCGGCTGGCGCTACTTCGGCACCAACCTGTTCCGCTTGTTCCGCCTGCTCCGTTTGCCCGCGATCGCCGTCGAGCGCATCGGGGCTCTGGATTTCCTGCATAGAGACGACATCGTCCGGCACGCCAGCCGATGCCTCAAGCACCCGATCCTGCTGCGCGTCGCCGGCAACCGGCACATCGCCGTCGAAGTCCATCGCCTGCTGCGCAAGCAACGCCGCCTCGATGTTCGCGGCCGGCTCCTCGAGCGCAGGCAGATCGTCGAGCGCCTTCAGACCGAGATCGTCGAGGAACTGCTTGGTCGTCGCGTACAACGCCGGACGCCCCGGCACGTCACGATGGCCGATCACCTCGATCCAGCCGCGATCCTCGAGCTGCTTGACCACCTGCGTATTGACGGTCACGCCGCGAATCTCCTCGATGTCGCCGCGCGTAACGGGCTGCCGGTACGCGATGATCGCGAGCGTTTCGAGCACTGCACGCGAATATTTCGGCGGCTTCTCCGGATGCAGGCGATCCAGATAATGACGCATTGCCGGCTTGCTCTGAAAGCGCCATCCGGTTGCCAGCGCCACCAGTTCGACGCCGCGGCCGGACCAATCCTGTTTCAGATCTTCGAGCAACGTGCGGACCGTGTCAGCCGACACGCCGTCGGCAAAGAGCTTGCGCAAATCGCCGAGCTTCAGCGGTTCCTGCGCGCAGATCAAAGCAGTCTCGAGGACGATCTTCGCCTCTTGGGTATTCATGCAGCTAGGCCAGACCCTGTGGTCAAACGAACCGGATCAACAAACAGACGAAAGGAACGGAAGACGCGCTCGCCCGATTCTGATCGGTCATATTGATGGGAGCACGAACCGGGGGCGGCGAATTAATTCAGGCCAGTCCCAAACCGGACGGAACAGCACGGCTCAACGACGGAACCGCGTGACTGAGCGCCATATTACGCAAAATCGCCCGATGCGTAAAGATGAGCCGAACGAAGCGCCGCCAGCGTACCGCACCCGTTCCGGCCCCGTTTCAGCGGGCGGCTGCGGCGCTCGCGAGAAACCGGCGCAGCCGTTCGACACCCGCGTCGAGCCGCACCGGATCGCATGCGTAGCACCAGCGCACGAACCCTTCGCCCTCCAGGCCGAATGCGCGCCCGGGCGCCAGACCGAGCCCTGCGTCCCGCACCAGCCTCTTGCAGAACGCGAGGCTGTCGGCTGCGCCGGGCAGGCGCAGGAACAGGTACATCGCACCCGGCGGCGGCGGTACCTCGACGCCCGGCAGCGTCCGCAGGGCGGCGACCAGGTGATCGCGCGCGTCACGCAGCGACGCGACAAACGACCGCACGAACGGCTCGCCGTCGCGCAACGCGACTTCGCCCGCGGCCTGCACGAAGCCCGGCGCGCATGACGTGTTGTATTCGACGAGCTTCGACAGATCGCCCATCACCGCCGCCGGCGCGATGAGCCAGCCCAGGCGCCAGCCCGTCATCGCCCACGCCTTCGAAAACGAATTCACGACGACGACCCGCTCGTCGCGCGACGCGATATCGAGAAACGACGGCGCGCCGGACGCGCCGAACGCGAGCCGTTCGTACACTTCATCGGCAATCAGCCAGATGCCGTGACGGCGGCAATGGGCCAGCACGGCCTGCTGATCGTCGCGCGACATCGTCCAGCCGGTCGGGTTATTCGGCGAATTGACCAGCAGCACCCGCGTATCGGGCGTCAGCGCCGCAAGCAACCGCCCGACATCGAGTTGCCAGCCCGCATCGCCGTACGCAAGCGGCACGCATTCGACCCGCGCGCCGAGGATCTTCGGAATCTCGACGAGATTCGGCCACAGCGGCGTGACCGCGACCACGCGCTCGCCCGGGCCGACCAGCAACTGCGCGGCCAGCATCAGCGCGCTCACACCCGAACTCGTCACGGCTACCGTATCGGCGGCCGTCGCGCCGTGACGGGCGCTGACGTAGGTCGCGATCGCGTCGCGCAGCGGCTCGGCACCGAGGTTGTGCGTGTAGAAGGTCGCTCCATCGCGCAGCGACGCCGCCGCGGCGTCGCGAATGAAATCTGGCGTCACGCGATCGGATTCACCGAACCAGAACGGCAACAGGTCCGGCACGCCGAAGCCCGCGTTCGCCACTTCGCGGATCAGCGACGGACGCAACGCGCGCACCGTCTCGCGCGCCGCCGGCGCTCCGGTCATCGCGTATGAAGCTGCGGAATGCGTCATCGAGAGCCACCTTCGAGGAACACGATTCACGCAGTGTACCGGCACGTCATTCGAACCGTCGTGCGTCGGTGCCCGTCAGTCGAGATCCTCCGCCCTCGCCGGCATTTGCCGCACGAGTTCCCAGATCGCCTGCGCGGCGGGCGACAACGACCGGTCGCGGCGGCGCACGAGTTCGACCGTGCGCTCGGTGCGCGGCGTGAGCGGCCGTGCGACGAGCGTCGAGCCGGCCGGCAGCGGCAACGACAGCCACGGCTGCACGCTCACGCCGACCCCGGCCTCGACGAGCCCGAACACCGTCGCCGAATGCCCGAGCTCCTGCATCACCGTCGCGCTGACGTGATGGGCGGCCAGCGCGGCATCGATCAGCGGCCGGCTCCCCGACGCATGATCGAGGAGCACGAGGCGCTCGCCGTCCAGCGCCGTCCACGGCACTTCGGCCCGTGCGGCGAGCGGATGGTCGGCGCGTGCGACAAGACAGAACGAATCGGTCATGAGCGGCTCGCAGACCAGATCGGCAACCGTGAGCGGCCCGATCACGACCCCGAAATCCACCTCGCTCGACTTCACCTTGCGTAACACATCGCTCTGCACGTCGTCACGCAACCCCAGGGTCACGAACGGGAACTGGCGCTCGCACGACGCCACCACGCGCGGCATCAGCCGGCATGCGATCGTCGGGCTCGCCGCGACGATCACACGGCCGCGACGCTGCTCGCCGATTTCGCGGATCTCGCGCAGCGTGTCGTCGAGATCGTCGAGCAGGCGCGACACACTCGCGATCAAATTCGCGCCGACGTCCGTCAGCTGCACGTCGCGCGTCGTGCGGTCGATCAGTTTCAGCCCGAGCTCGGCCTCGAGTTCGCGCACGCAGCGACTGACCGCGGACTGCGTGAGCCCGATCTCGTCGCCCGCGCGACTGAAGCTCTTGAGCCGCGCTACCTCGATGAATACGCGAAGCTGGCGCAGCGTGACGTTCATCTCCTGACCTCATCAATCGTCGATATCGATGCGCGATTTTAATGCGCGTATCCGCCTGCGATGCGTGAATTCGGCACCCGTCGCCCATGTTTCGCTGCGGTGCAATATGCACGCGAACGCACGCGGGTCGGGCGAACTGCACAAGATTGGTGATTGTCCCGATTTGCTGGCGGGTTATTTTGGCGTCTTATACGCCCCTAGCTGACTTAGCCGTTAGCTCGCTGCCAAGCGGCTCTCGAGGGATTTACCTCCGACATGGCACGCTTCGTGCATTACCTGGCGCACAGGGCACAGGTTTCGTCGGACGGAAGAGCAAAAGCACCGCTGCCGGCCAACCGGACGCCCCCACCCGGCACTCGACGATCGAGTGCTTGAAGAGTGCGCGGCGCAGGGCAGCGCACCGGAGTTAGCTTCGCTGAGGTGAGGACATGATGCTGTTCGACGATTTGAGAGATAACGAGTGGGCGCTGGTCGAGGGTCTGTTTTGCTCGGAACCCGCACGGAGTGAGCGGCGCGGCCGCCCCCGCGTGGAGGCCCGCTCGGTGGTGAACGCCGTGCTGTGGGTGCTGTCGACGGGCGAAGGCTGGTCGAAACTGCCGGGTCGCTATCCTTCGCCGCCGACTTGCCGCCGTCGCTTCGACGAATGGCAGGCGGACGGCACGCTCGCCGAAATCGTGAAGCGACTCGGCACGAGCGGCCGGCAAATCTCGCTGCGCGGGCGCATCGGCGCAAGCGCCGCCAAACCGCCGGCACCGCCGAGCCGCGACCGCCTGCGCGGCGCCTTCTGGACCAATCCGGAATCCTGGCGCGCGCCCGTGAAGATGGCGTGACGAATGCTCGATCGGGCGGCTTCGGCCGCCCGGTTTCTTTCCGCGACGCAACCCCATCGCCGTGCGTGCGTTGCAATCGGTTACCGCCGTCGTCCCGCGATACATCTATTTACCAATATTTACAGCAAGCCTGCACTCCCGCGCTTACCTTAGCGACATAGCAACAGGCCGCGTCGACGGCTTGAAGGGAGCCCCGCCATGAAACCAATGTCACTGCTCGTTGCATGCGGCATTGTCATTTCCGTGGCCCTATCCGTCGCAGCGCACGCCGACGATCGCACGAAACCGCCCCATCGCCAGCAGGATCACCGCAACACCCTCCGGCAGCCCTCGCCCGCCAACCCGCCCGCTCGGCAAACCGTGCCGAGGGGCGACCTGCGCGGCGACATCGCCAGCAACGCGCGCGCACGCAACGGCTCGCAGCCGTCCGACGCACCGCGTCATCCGTAGTCCTGCCGATCTCAGGGATTCGCCAAAGAAAATGCCCGCCGTCGGGAACTGCGCTGCATGCAACGAGTCACATCATTGCCATGAGCACAGCGTGGCAACAGCAAAAGTATCCGGTACGCCCGTATCCTCGCGATACGGGCTTTTTTTTGGCGGCGCATCGCCTTCCCGGGCAGCGATGCGCGGCAGGATGATCCTCCGCTACAGGCGGCTTTCGAGAATCGCCACGGCACCCGCTTCGCTCAATGCGTAGTCGTCCATGCGGCGATCGGTCCAGGATAGTAATTTCTCGGCGCGCTCGAGGCGCGAGAATTCGGCGCGACCGCTGTCGGTCAGCACGGCGATGTCGACCGGGGCATGAAAACCCGGTGCGGGAGCGACGGTTTTCTGCCTGACCGTGCCCATCAACCCGAGTGAACGGAGATACTCGAACACGCCCGGGCGGCGCGCCCACGGTACCTGGCGGTACTGCACTCGTCTCAATGCGTCGAGCACCGCTTCGTTGGAATACGTGGCCATCTCGATTCTTTCTTAAAGTGCAGCGACAATGCGAAGCGGCGCGCCGGGCGGGGGCTCCGCCCGCCGATACCGCCACCGATTCTGGAAGCCGACATTCGGCGTCGCGTCAGGGCCGGATCGTCAGCCGTCCATAAAAAGATACCTTACCCCAATCAAATTGATTCTGTTCGATTCATTTGTACTTCTCTTCATCTGTTTCATGCTCTGCCGCAAGCTGCGACGAGGGATCTCGATCGCCGCCGCCGCGCTGTTCTGGCTGCTCGCGACCGGCTGGCTGACCGCACCGCTGGTCGCCTGGACCGAGGCGGGTGTCGTGCCGGTCGAGCATCCGGACATGCACGGGCACACCACCCTGATCCTCATCGGCGCCGGAACGCGCCCCACCGACACCGGACTGCGGCCGCCACCCGACGGAATCGCGCGCATCCACACGGTCGCGGCGCTCTATCGCACGTGCCGACAGCAGGCAGAGCGCTGCACCGTGGTGATGTCGGGCGGCGACCCGCAGCACCACGGCGAAACCGAGGCCGCCGTGTACGGGCGCCAGCTCGTCGCAGAAGGCGTCGCCCCCGCGGACCTCGTGCTCGAGCCGGACAGCCGTACAACCTACGAAAACGCGAAATTCACTGCGTCTATACTACGCTCACAGTATGACGACGCGCGCATTCTCGTCACGTCGTCGTACCAGATGCGCCGCGCGCTGCTCGATTTCCGCCGCTTCGGCATCGATCCGCAGCCCGTTTATGCGAATCGCCGCCGCGCGCAGACAGGCTGGCTGCCGCGCTGGCGTAATGTGGCCACCGCCGAGCAGGCGCTGCACGAACTGGTCGGCATCGCGCAATTCCACGTCTACCGCCGGCTTGGATGGTTCTGACGGCCGCGCGGCAACCGTTGCGGAAATGACGGTGACGCCCAGGATGGCAGACGCATGACGAAGTGCCCGAAGTGTTGCGCGACTTCAACGGGGCCTTGCATCGTGCTGCGATCCGATTCACATTGATCCGTCACTTTTGTTACACTCGACACGCACTCGTTTGCAGTCGCCAGACAAATCGGCAACATTCGGGTTCATCACCACTTAGCGGAGGTAAAGCAATGAAGAAGACGTCCCTGGCTATCCTGGTAGCGATGTCGGCGCTGACTGGCGCAGCGTATGCGCAAGAGAGCACGGAAATCAAGACGATCACCGATCCGGCCCAGATCTCCGAAATCGAGCAGCGCGCAGCAGCGCTGCAGCAGCAGCAAGCGGCCGAGGCCGCTCAGCCGGCGATGCACGAAGAGCATCACCACGGCAAGAAGGCTGCGCATCACAAGGCAGCAGCAAAGAAGGCCGGCAAGAAGGCTGCCAAGGCCGAAGACGCTGCCAGCCAGTAAGTTCGGCGGCACCGTACAAGCAAAAAGCCGAATCCGGGTAACCGGGTTCGGCTTTTTTGGTTGCGGTGCCCGTGCGCTGTGCTAAAGTCGCGCACCGAAATTTTCCACCCGTGCGCACCCCGGTGCGGAGGACAGCATGAGCAACATTCAACTCGACATCGAGTGGACCGAAGCCGCCACTCGCCAGATCAAGCAACTGATGCCTCGCGGCTCGGCCGACGCGTTCCTCGCGCTGCCGCCGATCGAGTGCCTGCCGATGGAAGGCGACGTGCTTTTCCTCGGCCCGCAAGGCAAGCAGCAACCGTTCATCGTCGCCGAGCGCCAGTATCATCACGACGGCGACGCCGACTGGACGATCATCCTGATCCTCGACGTACCCAACACGTCGCACTGACGCACCGGCGACCGGATACGTCCGGTCGCCGCAGCCGGCTCAGACGAGTTTCGACAGCACGCGGACTTCGGAACGCTCGATCCAGTCCGCGGCCGCTTCCCGATAAGCGAGAATGTGCGCGGAACGCGCATGGGCGGCAAGCGCCTCCTCGCTCTCCCAGCGCTCGACGAAGACGAACCGCGCGGGCTCCTTCAGGTCCCGGTGCAGGTCGTACTGCAATGCACCAGCCTCGCCCCGGGTCGGCTCGACGATCGCTTCGAGCCGGGCACGCAACTTCTCCTCGGCGCCCGGTTTCGCCACGATCAGCGCCACGACTGCAATTTCCGCCACTCCCGCCCCCTTCATCTCAAAACGTCCAAGAATACGCGAATCGGGTATCGGCCGCGCCAACGTGTTCCAACTCGTACCCCAAAAAAAATAGCCCGCGCTTCGAAGAAGCGCGGGCGAAACCGTCGCCCTACGAGGATAGGCGACGGGGCCATCGAGATCCGCACACCCGCGCGGATCGTCATCAGTTGCGCCGGCGCCTGTCGCACCGGCATTTGAAGGCGTCGATACCGTTGATCGGGCGCTCGAAGCGCACCCCCGATATCTGACGCCATCCTCCCTGTTCCAACTATTCGATCATATAAAGCAGATTGCGTGCCAGACATGAGCAGGCAGTCACATCATTGATTTATAAGGATATTTTCTCGAACGCCGGCAATATGACAGGCGTTCTGCCGCCGTAACGCGTGGATGTTACGTAACGTCGCAAGGAGGGGCGGAACCCTTCGCCCGCCGGTGCGCGGACGAGCGGCAAAGAAAAAGCCCGCCGAATGGCGGGCTTTTCACTGGCACGGAGAACCGACGGGATCAGCGGAGCTGATTCACGAGCAGCCCCATGATCTGGCGAGCAGCCGACGACGTGTCGAGCGCGCCCGCGTCATCGACGACCGCGACGCGCGTCTGGTCAGCCGTCAGCGCCTTCACGTTGACGCGATACTGCTTCGCCTGCTTTTCCTTCTTGCCATGGAACAGTTGGCTCCAGAAGCCCTGCTCGGCCGAAGTCAAATCCTTCGGGTCGACATAGCGCACGAAATACAGGCCCTTCGAACGATCGCGATCGTCGACCGTGAAGTTCGCGCGATCGAGCGCGAGGCCGACGTGCAGCCACGAGCGGTCGTACGGCTCGCCCAGCGTGACTTCGGACGGTACGGCCGCGGCGGCCGCATCGTTGCCCTGCGCCGACGTGCGCGTGACGTTCTGCGCGGCAATCGCGGCCTTCGACGACGCATCGGCATCGGCGTCGGCCTTCTTCTCCTTCGGGACCGTGTTGTCCTTGATGTTCGCGATCGGCGGCTCGCCGTTCCTCGCACGCTGCTCGTTCTGTGCGAGCACGGCCATCAGCCGCTTCAGATATTCGGTCTCGAGCGCCGGATCGTTCGGCTTCGGCTCCCACTTGCTCGAATCGTTGTTTGCGCCCGTGATCGCCTCGCGCATCCCCTTCTGGCTGATGAACACGTAGGTGCCGCCGTTGGGCGCCGTATCGAGACGCGTGCGGTACTTGTTGCGCTCGGCCGTCACGTACGAGTTGCCCATCGCCTTCGAGATCACGCCGCGGATCAGGCCGTCGTTGATCTGCGGATGGGTTTCGTTCCAGTCGGTCTCCATCACGCCCTTGTCGCGCTGGTCGACGACGAGCAGGAAGCCCTGCTCCTGCCAGAAGCGGCGGACCTGCGGCCAGATGTCGGACGGCTGCTTGCCGTCGATCACGAGCCAACTCTCCGTGCCGTCGCGCTGGATGTGCATGCCGGACACGGCCGGAGCGACGGTGTCCAGGGCCGGTGCGACCTGCTGGACCTGCTGGAGCGCAGACAGGGAGGTCGCGCCGCCCTGCGGCGGCAGCGAACGCTGATCGGCCGTCTCGTCCAGCATGTTGGGCGGCACTGCGAGCGACGCTTCCTTCGATTTCGAATCGCTCTTGTAGTCCACTTTCGTGGGCGACGACGTACCGCAACCGGCGACGAGCGCGCCGGCGGCGAGCACTGCAGCGAACCGCATGGTAAGACGAAGATCAGTCATGTTCGGGGAATCCTCTTCCGCTAAATCACGGCGCTTTCCGTGGATCAACCGTGCATTTTACCGGGGCTGCGCCACGATGTGCAAAAAAGCGACCGGCAAGAAAAAACCCGCGCCAGCCTGTGCTGACGCGGGTTCTTTGTCTGGTCGGGGCGAGAGGATTTGAACCTCCGACCACCTGCACCCCATGCAGGTACGCTACCAGGCTGCGCTACGCCCCGAAGCAAAAAATTATAACAGACAGTTTTCCAATTTAGAACGGGTCAAATGCATTTTGTCGAAATTCTTGTGAAATTTTTTGACGCAACGGCACCGTTGCAAGCGGCGGCATGCGTACCGCCCCGCGCTCACCGCTTGCGCGCGACACAGATGATCGTCAGGCCTGCGGCGCGGTTGAACCGGAACATCGGCAATTCGACCCGACAGATCGTCTTGAGCAAACCGTTGACGAACGGATGGTGCCGCCGCAATTGCGACACCGGCTCGCGCGGATGCCGGCGGGCCCGTTCACCCAGCCGCAATGCAGCCGCAAGCGGAAACGTGAGGCCGAAGTAATAGGCGCCGCGTTCGACGTCGAGCCCTGCGCGGCGAACCACCGCCTCGAGACCGCCGAGCGTATACCTGCGCTTGTGCTCGAGAAAATCGTCATGGCCGCTCCAGAGAAACTGGAACGCGGGCACCGTGATCAGAAACCGGCTGCCCGAAGGCGCGCCCGCCACATACTGCGCCAGCAGCCCGACGTCGTCGTCGACGTGCTCGAGCACGTCCATCAGCAACACGAGATCGGCGTCGACCCGTTCAACGGAACGCCGGAAATGGATCGGCTTGCCCGCCGCCTCGCCATCGGTATCGTCGGCGTAGCTCGTATCGACGCACCACGCTTCCGACGCCCGCGTGCGCTCGAGCAAATGTTTCGAAAAGAAGCCCGAGCCCGCACCGACGTCGAGTATGCGGCTCGCACCTGCCGTGCCCAGGAACCGGCGAATCGCGCTCGCCTTCGACGCGTAGTACCAGTGATCGCCTACCCCCGCACCCAATACGTCGACTTCCTTCAGATCCATGACGCTTCCCCGTGATGGCGATTCTGCTTTGATCGGGACAGCCACCTGTACCGATCTTACCGCGCCGCCGCCGCTCCTACTCATCGGCCACGCGCCGCCGGCACCGGCAACCCGCATTCCGCCCTGATCGAAAGGGACGATGGCCGCATTGCCGCAAATCGCTACCGTGCGGGTACCCGGCCCGAGAACGACGCATCCGGGCGAACCGTTCGACTGAACGTCGACCGATGGACCGCCCCGGCCTTGCCGCATCGCGCATGACACCGAGGGGGCGTTCGGTCGCTACCGCAGTCGCGACATCTTGCAGCCGTCTCCGGCGAAGGGCATCGAATGCATCGGAAATATGAAATCTCCCGTCGACATTTTCTCCGGCCGGGCGCCGGAACGATAGGCGCGGCACTGGGAAGCGTGCCGCTTCTGCCGGCGTGCGGAGGCGACACGATCGCGGTCGCACCGGTCACGACACCGCGGCTGAACTCGGCATCGAACTTTCGCGACACGGCCGGACCCGACGGAACCGGCTATACGATGACCGGCAGCGCGAAGATGAGGAAAAGCGTGCTCTATCGGTCGTCGGCGCTTGCGCTGTCGGCCGACGATTTCGCCGCCGTCGGCGCGCTCGGCATCAAGCAGGTCTGCGACCTGCGCACACCCGCCGAAATCAAGACCCAGTCGGACACACCGCTGCCCGGCGCGACCTGGCAAAACCTCAACGTGCTCGGCGCCGCCAGTATCGATCCGATCCCGACCACCGGCCCGACCGCAACCGCGTTCATGCTGAACATGTACCGCGCGTTCGTCGCATCGAACAACGCGTGTGCCGGCTATCACGCACGCCTCATCGGCTTCGCCGCCTCGGACGGAAACCTGGTTTTCCACTGTACGGCCGGCAAGGACCGCACCGGATGGGCGACCGTCATTCTGCACACGATCCTCAGCCTCTCCCCGCAGACGATACTCGCCGACTACCTGCTGACCAACACCTATAGCGCAGCGACAATTGGCGCCTCGGTCGCCCAGGCGCAGAAAGCCGGCGGACAAAACGCCACAGACATGATGACCGCGCCGCAAGGCGCGCGTGCCGACAATCTGCAGGCGGCATTCGATCAGGTGACTGCATCGTACGGCTCGATGACGTCGTACATCGCGAACGGCCTGCAACTCGACCTCGCGACGCTGAACGTCATCCGGCAGCGCATGCTGGTCTGATCGGCGGCGGGCGGCCGCGACGAGGCGGAAACGCACCCGCCCCGGTTCGTCCCGGCCGCCGCGTCGCGAACCCGGCGCAATCCGCATCGGCCAAGCCCGGCAGCGCGCTTGTCCCGCCGCCGTAGAAGCCCTCTCCGCCCACCGCCCCCACGAACCAAACGACCGTTTGATCCGGCGGCCCGATCACCCCGAATCCGTTGTCCCGCAGCCCGCCGGCGCGTCCGGCCCGGGCGCTCGTTGTTTGGTAACGCGGCTCTAGCGCGCTATGACACACTGCTGCGCATCGACGCTCGCGCCGTGCCGCGGTGCGCGCCGCCGTCGATCACGACAAGACATGGAGACAGACGATGCGGAATGCGGTCCGGCGCGGCCATCGCTCGCCTTTGGCAATTCTCGACTGGATGTCCGGCCTGCGTCGCGCGGCCGCTCCGGTTTCGCACGGGACATCGCGCGCGCTCGGGTGCGGCGCGCTGGCACTCGCACTGCTCTGCACCGGTTGCGCGGAATCGTCGGCGCAGCGTGACGGCGGCACGTCGGCCGCATCGACGAAGATCGAGCGAACCAAAGCCGAACGCCTCGCCCGCGAGCAGCAGATCGCGCGCACCGTGCCGTCGCTCGCATCGCTCAGTCTCACGCAACCGCGCCCGTTCACGCTGCGCGACTCGGGCCAGAACGGCGCGATGACATTCCTGCGCGACGTCGATTTCCGCATCGTCAACAATCTCGGCTTCTTCGTCCATCGATTGTCGGCGACGCTCGTGCCGTCGCAGGCCGGCGCGCCGATCGTGTTCGACGATCCGACGAGCTTCGAGATCGACGTGCATGAAGGCACGGTCACGCTCGACAACGCGAAGCTGACGGCCCTCTTCAATACCTACATCTTCGGCTACCGCAACGCCCCGCTGCGCAAGCTCGCCGTGTCGGCCGGCGACGGCGTGATTCACCTGCAGGGCGAGATGCAGCGCGACGGCTGGGTGCCGTTCTCGCTGACCGGCACCCTCGCGATCCGCGACGGCAGCCAGCTCGTGTTCCATCCGACCGGCGTGCGCGTATCGGGCATCAACGCACAGCCGGTGATGCGCGCGGCCAACGTGAAGATGGCCGACCTGCTGAAGGTGCAGACGCCGATCGCGCAGCTCGCCGGCGACGATCTCGTGATGGCGGTCGACAAGCTGATGCCGCCGCCGCGCCTGAAGCTCACGATCACCGCGCTGCGCGTGAGCCCGGCCGGCCTCGACCTGACGCTCGACGACGGGACGCATGCGGGCTTCGCGATGCCCGCGAACGCGCCGCAGCAAGCGATGTACATACGCGGCGGCGACGTGAAGTTCATGCGCTCGATGCCGATGAACGCGGACATCCTGATCGGCCCGGTCGATCCGGCGAAGCGCGACCAGACTTTCGTGTTCGACCTGTATCACTATCGCGACCAGGTGTCGGCCGGGTACTTCAATTTCGACGAAAACGGCGCGATGGCCATCCGGATGCCTTCGTATGCCGGCCCGGCCAGCGGCGCCCTGCTCGGCAACGCGGCCGCGCGCCTGAACGACAGCTTTCTTGCCGCGCAGCAGAGCACGCTGCGCGACGTGCGACAGCACTGGGAAGCCTACGCACTCGCAGCGGACACCGCGCGACCGGGCATGCAGAAGGTCGCGATGCGACGCTCGTCGACGACGCCGTTCAACGAACGGCACGTGTCGAACCGCAACCCGACGATCCACTTGCGCAACGTCGATTTCAACCTGTCGGGCGACATCGGCTTCCATGTCGAGGACCTCGACGTCGAACTCGTGTCCAGGCGGCCCGGCGAACCCGTCGATCTCGACGATCCGAACCAGTACGACATTCGCATCCTGGGCGGCACGGTCGTCGAATCGTGGAAGGCGATGTCCGCGCTCTTCAACAACTATCTGCTCGACTACTCGCCGCGTTCGCTGAACAACCTGCAACTGAGCGCGGACGGCACGGACCTGCGCGTCCAGGGCGGCATCAAGCTGTGGAACCACGTGCCCGGCGTCTGGCTGCCGACCGACATGAAGGGCTCGCTCTCCGTGCTCGACGACCGGCACCTCGCGTTCAAGCCTTCGCAGGTGTCGGTGCTCGGCGTTCCGCAGGCCAAGCTGCTGCGCTCGCTCGGCATCGAACTCGCTTCGCTGACGCCGTTGCAGCGTCGCGGCGCGGCGCTGCGCGGCGACACGCTCGTGCTCGACCAGTACACCGTGTTCCCGCCGCCGGTGCTGGACGGCAAGCTGGGACAGGCAACGGTCGAACGCGACGGGCTGCGCCTCACGTTCCGGCGTGTGGCCGGCGCCCCCGCGCCACAGCGGCCGCAGATCGATGCGTCGAGCTACATGTGGATGGAAGGCGGCGACATGAAGATGTTCAACGTGCTCGAACTGAACGTACGCGCGCTGATCCGGAATTCGGCCGAAGCCGGCCCGATGCGTTTCGACCTGTACGGCTACCGCAGCCAGGTCGCGCAAGGCTCGGTGCGGATGCTGCCGGACGGCACGCTGGTCGTCGACATGGGGCAGAAGAATCCGCTCGCGTCGCGTTGACGACGTGTGCCCCCCATGAAAAAAGCCCGGTGACGTGTCGCCAACCGGGCTTGTCCTTTCATCCTTCTCGCTCAATCGTGCTTCAATCCGTCGATCACGTCGAGCAGCGCCTGCCGCAATGCAATGACGTCGACGGTTGCGCCCGGCTTGACCGGCGCCCGCGCGTCGGCGGCGTGCACCTCCGGTTCGGCGGGCGCCACCGGAGCCCGCTCGCCGCCCGGCGAATCGAGCCGGTTGCGTGCACCGTTGATCGTGAAGCCCTGCTCGTACAGCAATTCGCGAATCCGCCGGATCAGCAGCACTTCGTGATGCTGGTAATACCGGCGATTGCCGCGCCGCTTCACCGGCCGCAACTGGGTAAATTCCTGTTCCCAATAACGCAGCACATGCGGCTTGACCCCGCACAGTTCGCTGACTTCACCGATCGTGAAGTAGCGCTTCGCGGGAATCGGAGGCAAGACGACTTTCTCAACCGTGGTGGTCATCGTCGGTTAACCGTCGGTAAAGGGTGCGCGGCGGCCGCGCGGGACGTCAGTGCGCGGCGATTTACTCCGCGCCGTTTTCGACCAGCGCCTTCAGCTTCTGGCTCGCGTGGAAGGTTACCACCCGGCGAGCCGCGATCGGAATCGCCTCGCCCGTCTTCGGATTGCGGCCCGGACGCTGCGGCTTGTCGCGCAACTGGAAATTGCCGAATCCCGACAACTTGACGCTTTCGCCGTTCTCGAGCGCGTCGCGGATCACTTCGAAAAATGCCTCGACCATGTCCTTCGCTTCACGCTTGTTCAGCCCGACGCTGTCGAACAGCAGCTCCGCCAGCTCCGCCTTCGTGAGCGTGGGCGTCTCGGTGGACGCCGGCGCCGAAGCGTCGCGGTTCATGGCGCTGCGTTGCGCCGTCAGGAGGGCTTCGAATTCACTCGAGGTCATGTCGTTCATATCTGCCATACAGCGCGTTAAATCAAAACTTACGATCGGAGCAAGCCGCCCGCGTGCGGGCGGCCCCTCTCCTTAGCCGCGCAGGCGCGCACCGGCACGAGCCATCCGCTCGACCAGCGTCTGGATCGCCTGATCGACGACCTCGTCCTGTAACGTGCCAGCCGCGTCCTGCAGCGTCACGCGGAAGGCAAGGCTCTTCTCGTGCGCGGCAAGACCACCGGAAGTATTTGATTTTGCACGAAATTCGTCGAAGAGTACAACCTTCTGAACGAATCGGCAGGCCTCTTCGGCAAGCGCCTTCTTCATTTCGTCGAAAAGTGCCTGAACCTCGACCGCCTGATCGACGACAACGGCGATATCGCGACGGACCGGCGGGAATTTCGACACGTCGGACGGCGCGGGCAGCGCACGGGCCATCAACGCGTCCGTGTCGATTTCGAACATCACGGGCGCATGCGGCAGCTCGTACTTCTGCATCAGGCGCGGGTGCAGTTCGCCGATCCAGCCGACCGCGCGGCCGTCGACCTCGATGCGCGCGCTGCGGCCCGGATGAAGGGCCGGATGCTCTGCCTTCACGAAGCGTGCGGACGCAGGGGCAAGCAGCGCCTCGAGATCGCCCTTCACGTCGAAGAAATCGACCGGACGGGTCGCCACGCCCCATTGCTCATCGACCGCGGGGCCGTACGCCAGCGCGCCGACACGCTTCGGCTGCGCATGACCTTCGACCGCCAGTTCGCCGGCCTTCACCGCCGGATCGGCGAGGAACACGCGGCCCGATTCGAACACGCGAACACGATCGGCGCGGCGATTCAGGTTATGGCGCAGCACGGCAACCAGGCTCCCGAACAGCGTCGTGCGCATGACCGAAAGCTGGCTCGCGATCGGGTTCAACAGCCGGATCGGGTTGTCGTTGCCTGCGAAATCGCGCTCCCACTCCGCATCGACGAAGCTGAAGTTGACGGTTTCCGCGTAGTCGCGCGCGGCGAGCGCATGACGGATGTCGTGGATCGAGCGCCGCGTCTCGTCGGTCGCACGCATTTCGCTCGTCGCGACCGGCGGGCGGGCCGGAATCTTCTCGAAACCGTAAATCCGCGCCACTTCCTCGATCAGGTCTTCCTCGATCTCGATATCGAAGCGGTGCGACGGCGGCGTGACGAGGAACGCGTCGTCCTCACGCTCGAACGGCAGGCCGAGGCGCGTGAAGATGCTGGCGATCTCGTCGGCGCCGATCTGCACGCCGATGATGCGGTTCGCGCGCGACACGCGCATCTTCACCGGCGCCCGCTGCGGCAGGTTCACGGACTGATCGTCGACCGGGCCGGCCTTGCCGCCGCAAATCTCGAGAATCAGTTGCGTGATGCGCTCGACGTGCTCGACGGTCGTCGCGTAATCGACGCCGCGCTCGAAGCGGTGCGCCGCATCGGTCGAGAAGTTGTACTTGCGCGCACGGCCGCGGATGCTGTCCGGCCACCAGAACGCGGCTTCCAGGTAGATATGGGTCGTGTCGAGCGTGACGGCGGTGCTGTCGCCGCCCATGATGCCGGCCAGGCTTTCGACCTGGGCGTCGTCCGAAATCACGCCGACCGTTTCGTCGAGCTCGACCGTGTTGCCGTTGAGCAGCTTCAGCGATTCGCCGCGCTTGCCCCAGCGCACCTCGATACCGCCGTGGATCTTGTCGAGATCGAACACGTGCGACGGGCGGCCGAGTTCGAACATCACGTAGTTCGAGATGTCGACGAGTGCCGACACGCTGCGCTGGCCCGAACGCTCGAGGCGCTCGACCATCCACTGCGGGGTCTTCGCACGCGCGTTCACGCCGCGGATCACACGGCCCGAGAAACGGCCGCACAGATCGGGCGCCGCGATGCGCACCGGCAGCGTTTCCTCGAGCTCGACGGGCACCGGGCGGATGTCGACCGGCGTCAGCGGCGCGCCGGTGATCGCGGCCGTCTCGCGCGCGATGCCGAATACGGACAGGCAGTCGGCCTTGTTCGGCGTCAGCTTGACTTCGAAGATCGTGTCGTCGAGATTGAGCGTCTCGCGAATATCCTGGCCGACCGGCGTGTCGTCCGGCAGGATCAGCAGGCCGCTGTGGTCTTCCGACAGCTTCAGCTCGCGCGCCGAGCACAGCATCCCCTGGCTCTCGACGCCGCGCAGCTTCGACAGCTTGATCGCGAACGGCTTGCCGCCTTCTTCCGCCGGCGGCAACTCCGCGCCGACCAGCGCGACCGGCACCTTGATGCCGGGCGCGACGTTCGGTGCGCCGCAGACGATATTCAACGTCGCGCCGGTGCCGGCGTCGACCTGGCAGACATTGAGCTTGTCCGCATCCGGATGCTTGACGACTTCGAGCACGCGGCCGACGACGATCTTCGACGTCGGCGGCGCAGCCTTGCTCAGCGATTCGACTTCGAGCCCCGCCATCGTCAGCGCATGCGACAGTTCGTCGGTCGTCAGCTGCGGGTCGACAAAGGTTCTCAACCAGGATTCAGGGAATTGCATGGATGTCTACGTTCGAAACAGGTTAGATCGACGCCCGGGCCCCATCGGATCGTCCGTCGGGGCATGCGCGGGCACAGGTCGGCGCGGCGGCGGCGTTATGCGAACTGGCGCAGGAACCGCAGGTCGTTCTCGAAGAACAGCCGGAGATCCTGGACGCCGTAGCGCAGCATCGTCAGGCGCTCGAGGCCGCTGCCGAACGCGAAGCCGATATAGCGTTCGGGATCGAGGCCCATGTTGCGAATCACGGTCGGATGCACCTGCCCCGAACCGGAGATCTCGAGCCACTTGCCGGCGTTCTTGCCTTGCTCGAACATCATGTCGATCTCGGCCGACGGTTCCGTGAACGGGAAATACGACGGACGGAAGCGCACGAGGATATCATCGCGCTCGAAGAATTTTTTCAGGAAGTCGGTATAGACGCCCTTGAGGTCGGCAAAGCTGATGTTCTCGTCGATCCACAGCCCCTCGACCTGATTGAACATCGGCGAGTGGGTTGCATCGCTGTCGACGCGATACGTGCGGCCCGGCGCGATCACCTTGATCGGCGGGCGGTTCATGCGCGCGTAACGCACCTGCATCGGGCTCGTGTGCGTGCGCAGCAGCAGCTGGCGGCCGTCGGCGTCCTTGCCTTCAACGTAGAAGGTGTCCTGCATCGAACGCGCCGGATGGTTCTCCGGGCTGTTCAGCGACGTGAAGTTGTACCAGTCGGTCTCGATTTCGGGACCGTCGGCCACGTCGAAGCCGATCGAGCGGAAAATCTGTTCGACGCGCTCCCACGTGCGCATCACGGGGTGCAGGCTGCCTGCACCGGCACCGCGGCCCGGCAGCGTCACGTCGATCGCCTCGGCGGCGAGGCGCTGGTTCAGCAGCGCATCGGCCAGTGCCTGGCGACGCGCGGTCAGCGCGGCTTCAACCTGCTGCTTCGCGACGTTGATGCGTGCGCCTTCGGTCTTGCGTGCTTCGGGATCGAGCTTGCCGAGGCCCTTGAGCAACTCGGTCAGCGCACCCGACTTGCCGAGAAATCGTGCTTTCTCGTTTTCGAGCGTGGTGATGTCGGCAGCCTGTTCGAAGGACTGCTGCGCGTCGGCGACAATCTGGTCCAGATCCATAGATCCCATCATTTCCAACGTCATTCGGTCTTGGCGAGCGAAACTACCTCACCAAACAAAAAAGGGGCTCGGAAGAGCCCCGTTTTCGCTGCAGCGGCCGAAACTACCGGAACGTCGCTGCAACTCACCACGCAGTGCCAATTTCTCAATTAGCCTGCAACGGCGGCTTTCACCTGCTTGACGATCGCAGCAAAAGCAGCCTTGTCGAACACCGCCATGTCGGCCAGCACCTTACGGTCGAGTTCGATCGACGCCTTCTTCAGGCCGTTGATGAACACGCTGTAGGTCATGTCGTGCTGGCGAACTGCCGCGTTGATACGCGTGATCCACAGTGCGCGGAACACACGCTTCTTGTTGCGGCGATCGCGGTACGCGTACTGACCAGCGCGCATCACCGCCTGCTTGGCGATGCGGTAGACGTTATTGCGGCGACCGCGATAACCCTTGGCCAGGTTGATGATCTTCTTGTGGCGGGCCCGTGCGGTTACCCCACGTTTGACTCGAGGCATGTTTCTCTCCTTGGAGTATCGATTGAGGGGTTACGCGAACGGGAGCATCGCGCGGACGGAGTTCAGATCGGAATCATGAACTGCCGTGGCGCCGCGCAGATGGCGCTTGTTCTTCGTGGTTTTCTTGGTCAGGATGTGACGCTTGAAGGCTTGACCGCGCTTGACGGTACCGCCCGGACGCACCACGAAGCGCTTTGCAGCGCTCTTCTTGGTCTTCATCTTAGGCATGACGAACAACTCCAGTTTATTAGATGGCGATGGGTGTGCGGTTGGCTTGCGCCCTTGACCCGCCCTTCGAAACCCAGTCCACTTGTGTACGGCGAACCGCTTGCGCAGCCGCCGTTGCTGGCGCGCCGCCCTGACCGGGCAACGCGCCGAACCACTGCCAAACCCGCGCGCACGGCGCGCCGGCCCGGTTTACTTCTTTTTCTTCGGCGAGAGCACCATGATCATCTGGCGCCCTTCCATCTTCGGCATCTGCTCGACCTGGCCGACTTCCTCGAGATCCGTGCGCAGACGCTCCAGCATCCGCATACCGATTTCCTGGTGAGCCATTTCGCGGCCGCGGAAACGCAACGTGATCTTCGTCTTGTCGCCCTCTTCGAGGAAGCGCACGAGATTGCGGAGCTTGACGTTGTAATCCCCGTCATCGGTACCCGGGCGGAACTTGACTTCCTTGACCTGGATGACCTTCTGCTTCAGCTTCGCTTCGTGCTGCTTCTTCGATTCCTGGTACTTGAACTTGCCGTAATCCATCAGACGGCAAACCGGGGGAACCGCTTGCGGCGCGATTTCCACCAGGTCAACATCCAGTTCTTCCGATTTACGGAAAGCATCAGCGAGTTTTACGATACCGAGCGGTTCGTTCTCGATCCCGACCAGACGCACTTCCGGCGCAGTGATTTCACCGTTGATGCGATGCGACGACTTATCAGTAGCGATGTTACGTTTCCTCTAAAAATTAAAAAAACGAGCCGCGCTGCCAGGGCGGTTACTTGAACGAGCGCAGGTCTTCCTGCAGACGCTCAACGAAGGCTTCGACCGGCATCACGCCAAGATCGACGCCGCCACGGGCACGCACGGCTACCGTTTGCGCATCACGCTCCTTATCGCCCACGACGAGGAGATAAGGCACCTTTTCCAGCGTGTGCTCGCGTATTTTATAGCTAATCTTCTCGTTGCGCAAATCTGCCTCCACCCTAACCCCTTGTTTTTGCAACGATTGGGCCAGAGATTGCGCATATTCGGCCTGACTTTCGGCAATATTGAGCACAACTGCCTGGAACGGCGCGAGCCAGGCGGGCATTGCACCAGCGTGGTGCTCGATCAAAATGCCGAGGAAACGCTCCATCGAACCGACGATCGCACGGTGCAACATCACCGGCCGGCGGCGGCTGCTGTCGTCCGCCACATACTCGGCGCCGAGGCGCTCCGGCAGCACCATGTCGAGCTGCAGCGTGCCGCACTGCCACGAACGGCCGAGCGCATCCTTGATGTGGTACTCGATCTTCGGGCCGTAGAACGCGCCCTCACCCGGCAATTCTTCCCACGTCAGGCCGCAGGCGGTCAGCGCGTCGCGCAGGCCCTGCTCGGCGCGATCCCACGTCTCGTCCGTGCCCGCACGCTGCTCCGGGCGCAGCGACAGCTTGATGTCGATTTGATCGAAACCGAAGTCCTTGTACACGCTCATGGCCAGCGTGTTGAACGCGATCGATTCCGAGATGAACTGATCTTCCGTACAGAAGATGTGCGCATCGTCCTGCACGAAGCCGCGCACGCGCATCAGGCCATGCAGCGCTCCCGACGCCTCGTTGCGGTGGCACGAGCCGAATTCCGCGTAACGCAGCGGCAGGTCGCGATACGAGCGCAGGCCGTGCTTGAACACCTGGACGTGGCCCGGGCAGTTCATCGGCTTGATCGCGTAGTCGCGCTTTTCCGACTCCGTCGTGAACATGTTCTCGCGATAGTTCTGCCAGTGGCCCGACGCCTCCCACAGCGAGCGGTCCATGATCATCGGCGTCTTGATCTCGAGGTAGCCGGCTTCGTTCACGCGGCGGCGCATGTACTGCTCGACCTGCTGCCACAGCGCCCAGCCCTTCGGATGCCAGAACACCATGCCCGGCGACTCTTCCTGCATGTGGAACAGGTCGAGCTGCTTGCCGAGCTTGCGGTGGTCGCGCTTTTCCGCTTCCTCGAGCATGTGCAGGTACTGATCCTGGTCTTCCTTCTTCGTCCAGGCCGTGCCGTAGATGCGCTGCAGCTGCTCGTTCTTCGAATCGCCGCGCCAGTACGCGCCCGCGACCTTCATCAGCTTGAAAACCTTCAGCTTGCCCGTCGACGGGACGTGCGGGCCGCGGCACAGATCGGTGAAGCCGCCGTGCGAATACAGCTTGATTTCGTCGCTTTGCGGAATCGATTCGATGATCTCGGCCTTGTACTTCTCGCCGATGCTGCGGAAGTAACCGGCCGCCTCGTCGCGCGACACGACACGGCGCGTCACGGGCTCGTCCTTCTTCACGAGCTCCTGCATGCGCTTTTCGATCTTTTCCAGATCTTCCGGCGTAAACGGCCGGTTGTACGAGAAGTCGTAATAGAAGCCGTTGTCGATCACCGGGCCGATCGTCACCTGCGCATCCGGATACAGTTCCTTCACCGCATACGCGAGCAAGTGCGCCGTCGAATGGCGGATGATGTCGAGGCCGTCGGCGTCCTTGTCGGTGACGATCGCGAGCGACGCGTCGCGGTCGATCACGGCCGAGGTATCGACGAGCTCGCCATCGAGCTTGCCGCCAAGCGCAGCCTTCGCAAGGCCGGGACCGATCGAGGCCGCAACCTCGGCAACTGTCACCGGATGCTCGTATTGTCGAACTGAGCCGTCAGGCAAGCGTATCGAAACCATAGCAATCTCCGTGATGCCGACAGTGGGCGGCAGACCAGATACGCGACGAAAACCATCGCGTGAAATTTTGGAACAAAAAAAATGCGGCCCCGCTTTCGAGGGGCCGCATTCGATACTTCACTCAAACTGAAAGGGCGAAAGGGTTCCTCGACTAGCGTCGCTCCGAAAAAGTTTCGGTCAACGTTCGCGGTGTCATAACCGTATTCGCCTTGTTTGCGTTGAGTTATTTACTGCATCGAACACCCGGAGACCGGGCATTCTCAATTCGTTGGTAGGCTCGATTGGACTCGAACCAACGACCCCCACCATGTCAAGGTGGTGCTCTAACCAGCTGAGCTACGAGCCTAGAGAAGCTGAAATTATATGGAGCGATTACCCGTTTGGCAAGCGTTTTTATGCGGCCGCAGCAAAAAAGCTGGAATTCGACCCCATCACGCCTTCCGCCCGGCCCGCACGACGCCCTGCACCTCGCCGAGCAGCGCGCACGCACGCTGCACCTGCGCCGAATTCGACACCTCGACGGTAAACTGCATGAACGCCGCATTGCGGCGGCTCTGCGTCTTCACCCCCACCACATTCATCTTCTCGCGCGCGAACACTTCCGAGATGTCGCGCAGCAACCCTTGCCGGTCGCTGGCCTCGATCATCAGGTCGACCGGATAGACGGACGCGCCACGGCCGCCCAGCACATCGGCCGACCAGGTCGTCTGCAGCACGCGCTCCGGCGCGCGCTCGACCATCCGGCGAAACGTCGGGCAATCGGTGCGGTGGATCGACATCCCCTTGCCGCGCGTGACGAAACCGCTGATCGGATCGGGCGGCGCCGGGCGGCAGCAGCGCGCGAGCTGGGTCAGCAGCGCGTCGACGCCCACCACCAGCACGCCGGTCGACGCGCCGTGCGCGACGCTCGCGCCACTGCTGCGCTTCTCGAAATCGGCGGGCGCCTCGGGCGCCGGCTCGGGCGGCGGCGCATCGGACAGCGCGTGCTCGACGTTGCGCAGGCTGAATTCTTCCTTGCCGACCACCGAGAACAACTCCTCGGGCGACTTGAAGCCGAGCTTCGCGGCGAGGTTGTCGAGACTGACCGACGTCTTGCCTTCGCGCTGCAGCGTCTTTTCGACGAGCGCGCGGCCGTGCGCGATGTTCTCTTCCTGCTCGATCCCGTTGAACCATGCCCGCACTTTCTGCCGCGCGCGCGGGCTTTTCATGTAGCCGAGCTGCAGGTTCAGCCAGTCGCGCGACGGCCCGCCCTCCTTCACCGCGACGATCTCGACCGTCTGGCCGTTTGCGAGCGGCGTATTGAGCGGCACCATCGCGCCGTCGACACGCGCGCCGCGGCAGCGGTGGCCCAGCTCGCTGTGCAGGTGGTACGCGAAATCGACCGGCGTCGCGCCCTGCGGCAACGCGATCACGCGCGCCTGCGGCGTCAGCACATAGATGTGGTCGTCGTCGAGCGACGTCTCGCGCAGTTGCGCCCACGCCTTGTCGCCCGACTTTTCCGCGCCGTCCTCGATGTCGTCTTTCCACGCCAGCAACTGACGGAGCCACGCGATCTTCTCGTCGTACTTGTCGCTCGCCGAGAACTGGCCGCCGTAGCCGCGCGCGCCGGCCTCCTTGTAGCGCCAGTGCGCCGCAACGCCGTATTCGGCGAAACGATGCATCTCCTGCGTGCGGATCTGCACCTCGAACGCGCGGCCGTCGTCGCCGATCACGACCGTGTGCAGCGACTTGTAGCCGTTCGGCTTGGGGCGCGAGATGTAGTCGTCGAATTCCTTCGGCACCGGCTGCCACAGGTGATGCACGATGCCGAGCACCGCGTAGCAATCCTTGATGTCCGGCACGATCACGCGAAACGCACGCACGTCGTACAGCTCGGAGAAGTCGAGCTCCTTGCCGCGCATCTTGCGCCAGATGCTGTAGATGTGCTTCGGCCGGCCGCTCACGTCGGCCTGGATGTTCGCCTCCGCCAGCTCGCGCTGCAGCCGCTCGATCGCCTGCGTGACATACGCCTCGCGCTCGATGCGCTTCTCGTCGAGCAGCTTCGCGATCCGTTTGTAGGTGACCGGATCCTCGAAGCGGAACGCGAGATCCTCGAGCTCCCATTTCAGTTGCCAGATACCGAGACGGTTCGCGAGCGGCGCGTAGATGTCGAGCGTCTCGCGCGCGACGTCGGGCGGCGGATCGATCTTCGCGGCCGCGTAGTAGCGCAGCGATTGCAGACGCGACGCGAGCCGGATCAGCACTACGCGGATGTCCTGCGCGAACGCGAGCAGCATCTTGCGCAGCGCCTCGATCTGCGTACGCCGCTCTTCCGCCGCGTCGCGCCCCGCTTCGGGCACCGCGCTCGCGACACGCAGGCTGACGGTGCCGAGCCGCAACAGCTTGCGCACGTCCGACACGAGCCGCGCCACTTCGTCGCCGAAACGCTCGGTGAGCTCGCGCTCCGGGTCGCTCAGATGCGGCGTCAGCACGAACAGCGCGGCCGCCTGCATCGCGGACGGATCGACGTTCAGCGTGCGCATGATCGACGCCGTGCCCGCCGAGTGATCGGCAAGCAATTCGCCCGACGACAGGCGCGCGTCACCCGCCCGTTCGCGCACGAACGCGAGCACCTCGTCGAACGACGGCGCCGCGACGGGGGAAGCGGAAACGGATTCGGTCATGGCTAGGCCTGGCGAAATGCGGTCATCTTCGGATTACGCCCGGATCAGCTCCGCTGCGCGGCAACGACCACGATCTCGACGAGCAACGCGGGATCCGCGAGCTTCGCCTCGACGGTCGCGCGCGGCGGCGTGTTGCCCTGCGCGACCCATGCGTCCCACTCCGCATTCATGCCTTCGAAGTTCGCCAGATCCGAGATGTAGATCTGCACCGACAGCAGATGCGCCTTGTCGCTGTTCGCTTCGGCGAGCAGGCGGTCGATGTGGCCGAGCACTTCGCGCGTCTGGCCCTTGATGTCCTGCGTGGTGTCTTCGGCGATCTGGCCGGCCAGATACACGGTACCGTTGTGGATCGCGGTTTCGGAGAGACGCGCCCCGACGTGGTGACGAATGACTGCCATGGAATGTTCCGGTCGTGAGTGGGTAGGAATCGGACGGCAACGCGGCCCGCGTGCCGCCGAACCGCATATTATGACGCGTTTATGCGCTGCCTTCGACGAAAAACCGCCGCGCGAGCGCAATCTGGCTGGCGTCGACGAATGCCGGCGCATGGCCCACTCCCGGAATCTCGGCCTCTGCCACATGCCGGCCGCGACGCATCATGTCGGCCACCGTTTCGCGCGACAGCAGGTCGGATATCTCGCCGCGCACGACGAGCAGCGACGCGTCCGTCGTCTCGACGGCGCGCCACAGCGCGGCCTCGCCGAGCGCGGCCAGCTCGGGCGTCGTCGCCTTGAACGGCTCGGCGATGCGCGGATCGTAGCGCATCGTCCAGCCGCCGTCGGGCAGTTCGCGCAGCAGCGGCCCGTTGATCTCGCGCCACTCGTCGCCGGTCAGCGCGCCGAACGGCAGCGACAGCGACGTCAGGTAGTCGATCCCCTCCTGCTCGGTCGCAAAGCGCGGCTGCACGCCGAGATATTCGCCGATACGCGTCAGCGAATCGGGTTCGATGCGCGGACCGACATCGTTGACGATCATCCGGCGCAGCGGCGAACCCGGCAGCCCCGCGAACGCCATGCCGATCAGGCCGCCCATCGACGTGCCGAACCAGTCGACCGACTCGACGTCGAGCCGCGCGATCAGCGTCACGATGTCGGCCACGTATTGCGGAATCGCGTAGAGCCGCGGATCGGCCAGCCAGTCCGACCGGCCGCGCCCGACGACATCGGGGCACACGACGCGATACGTATCGGACAGCGCGGCGGCGAGCCGGTCGAAATCGCGCCCGGAACGGGTCAGGCCATGCACGCACACCAGGACGCGCGAATTGGCTGGATCGCCCCATTCGGTATACGCCATGTTGTGAAGACCGACGGCGCTGGCACATTGCACATGCCGCTGGCGGGGAGTCGGGGAATTCAGGGAAGAAGTGGGCATCGGAGGCATCCTGTCGACGGTACTGTGCGGCGCGATGGCATGCGTGGGCCCGGCCCGCCAGAGCCAAGCAGCCGGGGGATGCGATCGATTGTAAACCCGTTCCGGATCACGGGTCGCTTTGCCGCCGTCGCTGGCTATCGCTCGTGCGCGCATCCGCCCGAGATCGCGCGCCCTGTCGGAGCCGGTGCCGCATTCGGACGGCCAGCGGTCCGGGCAGCGCCCGGATCGACCGCACGCCGCGCGCGGCGAACGCACCGGCCAGGACAGCCGGGGGTTCCGCCATGCACGTACGACCGGGGCAACGTATACGCAAACGCCCCGCATGCCGGCAGGCATGCGGGGCGAACCGGAACGCAAAAACTCAGGCGACCGCGCTGACGTCGAGCGGCGCGCCGGTCTTCGTCTGGATCTCGTCGACGCTCACGCCGTCGGCGAGTTCGAGAACCTTCAGGCCGGACGACGTCACTTCGATCACGCCGAGATCGGTAATGATCAGGTCGACCACGCCGACTCCCGTCAGCGGCAGATTGCACTCGTCGAGGATCTTGTGCTGATCGCCCTTCGCGACGTGCTCCATCAGCACGACGACGCGCTTCACGCCGGCGACGAGGTCCATCGCGCCGCCCATGCCCTTGATCATCTTGCCCGGGATCATCCAGTTCGCGAGGTCGCCCTGCTTGCTGACCTGCATCGCGCCGAGGATCGCGAGGTTGATGTGGCCGCCGCGGATCATCGCGAACGAATCGGCCGACGAGAAGATCGACGAACCCGGCAGCGTCGTGACGGTCTGCTTGCCGGCGTTGATGAGATCGGCGTCGACTTCGTCTTCGGTCGGCGACGGGCCGATGCCGAGCAGGCCGTTCTCCGACTGCAGCCACACCTCGACGCCTTCCGGCACGTGGTTCGCGACGAGCGTCGGCAGGCCGATGCCGAGGTTCACGTAGAAGCCGTCCTGCAGTTCCTTCGCCGCGCGCGCGGCCATCTGGTCACGATTCCAGGCCATGTCAGTCTCCTTTCGCGCGTACGACGCGTTGTTCGATGCGTTTTTCGGGCGTCGCATTCAGCACGATGCGCTGCACGAAGATTCCCGGCGTATGGATGTGGTCCGGATCGAGCTCGCCGTTCTCGACGATCTCCTCGACCTCCGCGACGGTGATCTTGCCGGCCATCGCGCACATCGGGTTGAAGTTGCGCGCCGTGCGGCGATAGATCAGGTTGCCCGACTTGTCGGCCTTCCAGGCCTTCACGAGTGCGACGTCGGCCGTCAGCGACGGCTCGAGCACGTAGTGCCGGTCGCCGAACTGGCGCGTTTCCTTGCCTTCCGCGATCACCGTGCCGTAGCCCGTGTTCGTGAAGAACGCGGGAATGCCCGCGCCGCCCGCGCGCAGCTTTTCGGCCAGCGTGCCCTGCGGCGTGAATTCGAGCTCGAGTTCGCCGGCCAGGTACTGGCGCTCGAACTCCTTGTTCTCGCCGACGTACGACGAGATCATCTTCTTGATCTGGCGCGTTTCCAGCAGCAGGCCGAGGCCGAAGCCGTCGACGCCCGCGTTGTTGCTGATGCAGGTGAGGCCCTTGACCGCCGAATCGCGCAACGCCGCGATCAGCGCCTCGGGAATCCCGCACAGGCCGAAGCCGCCCACCGCGAAGGTCTGCCCGTCGCGGACGATCCCTTCCAGCGCGGCAGCCGCGCCGGGATAGACTTTGTTCATCAGTTGTCCCTTCCTCTATGGAAACCAGCAAAACCGGTTCACGCGCCCGTGTGGCCCGCAAGCCCGCCGCATCATTCTATGCATGCGCGGCGATGCCTGCGTCGAGGCGCGCTTTTTTATGTCGCGGCACATCGCCGCGAGATGCCTGAAAGGGTACGATGCAGCGCCGATACGGCACAATACGCAAAAATACATAAGCGTTTGCCACTGCCTGCCCGCGCCATGCCCGCTCTCGACTACCAGACTGCCTTCCATCTCGCGCCGCTCGGCCTCGTCATGTCGCGCGACCGCGTGATCGAGGATTGCAACGACGCGCTCGCATCGATCTTCCGGTGCGCGCGGGCCGACCTGATCGGACAGTCGTACGCGGTGCTCTACCCGTCGACGGACGAATTCCAGCGCATCGGCGAGCGCATCTCGCGCGTGATGGCGGCGAACGGCGTCTACTCGGATGACAGGATCATGAAGCGGGCGGACGGCGAGCTGTTCTGGTGCCATGTGACGGGCCGCGCGCTCGACCGCAACGCCCCGCTCTCGGCCGGCGTGTGGACCTTCGAGGATTTGAGCGCGACGCGCCGGGTTGCCGTCGAGCTGACCCCGCGCGAGCGCGAGATCGCCGCCCAGCTCGCGACCGGCAAGACCAGCAAGCAGATCGGCCGTGTGCTGGACATCAGCTCCCGCACGGTCGACATCTACCGCGCGCGACTGATGCGCAAATACGGGACGAACAATACGCCGGAGCTGCTGCAACGCCTGCTCGGGCAGTGAACGGGCCGCCCACGGCGGCCCCCTATGACGATCGGCCGCGCGAGGCGGCCGATTCGGGCGGCGACGGGCATCGCGGCCTCGACGTTCAGCCGATCCTGGTCGCGAGCGCGCGCTCGATCGTGTCGCGCAGCAACTGCGGCATTTCCACCGACTTGCCGAGCGCATAGTCGACCCACACGCAGCGCGCCTTGCCGCGCGCATAGACGTGCTGCGGATCGTCCGCGCGCGTGAGCTCGAAACCGGTGTCGAAGCTGCTCCGGCCGGGCTTGGCGGCCGACATCCTCGCGATCACGTCGCCCGGATAGTGCAGTTGCTTGAGGAATTCCATCGATGCCGTGACGATGACGGGCCCCTGCCCTTCGCCGTTGCCGCCGGCGATGCCGAGTTCCTCGAACCACGAGATCCGCGCCTGTTCCATGTAGCGGAAATAGACCGTGTTGTTCACGTGGCCGAATGCGTCCATGTCACCCCAGCGGATGGGCATCGACATCTCGAATACGAGGGAGTAATCGCTTGTTGCGCTCATTGCAGTCTTCTTCGTTGCTGAATGTCATCCACTCAGGCGAGGCCGAAGCCGTCGTCGGCGGAGATAATCGAGCCGTTGATGAACTGCGACTCGTCGGCCGCGAGCAGCAACAACAGCCCGTCGAGATCCTGCGGCTTGCCGACGCGCCGGCGCGGCAGCATCGACTGCAGCTTCTGGCCCTGCTCGGTTTCCCACAGGTAATGGTTGATTTCGGTATCGATATACCCCGGACAGATCGCGTTGACGTTGATCCCGTGGCGCCCCCACTCCAGCGCCATCGCACGCGTCATCTGCACGACCGCCGCCTTGCTCATCGCGTACAGGCCGATCTGCGGAAACACCCGCAGCCCCGCCACCGACGCGATGTTGATGATCCGGCACGGCGGCTTGCCGCTGCCGCTTCCGTTCGCGCGCATGATCATCCGCTTCGCGACTTCCTGGGCAACGAAAAATGCGCCGCGCGTATTGGTGTCGAACACGAACTCGAAATCGGCCGGCGTGACATCGACCAGCTTCTGCATCGTCGAAACGCCCGAATTGTTCACGAGGATGTCGATCGTGCCGGCTTCCGTCTCCGCATGCGCAACCGCCGCCTTGATGCTCTGGACGTCGGTGACGTCGAGCGATACGACGTGCGCGGCGCCGCCCGCCGCCTCGATCTCCGCGCGCAGCTCCTTCAGGCGCTCGACGCGGCGGCTGGCGAGCACGACCTTTGCACCGGCCTGCGACAGTACCTGCGCAAAACGCTGCCCGAGGCCGCTCGACGCGCCCGTGACCAGCGCAACCTTGCCTTCCAGATTGATCGACCGACCCATTTGTCCTTCCCCTTTCAATGTCGTTTCGCCGCCACGGGCAGCATGACCCGAGCGGCACTACCCTAGCACATAAATAGAACGATCGTGCTAATCTGCCCGCGTGCTGTTGCGGCAAGCGTTTCGTTTCGCAGACAATACGCTCCCGAATAAAAGCATTCTAACGGTTAGAGGAACGCCAATGACCCCCGCAAACCTCATCGAGCAATACGGCCCGCGCGAATCGATGGAATACGACGTCGTGATCGTCGGCGGCGGCCCTGCCGGGCTGTCGGCGGCGATCCGGCTCAAGCAGCTGGCCGCCGAGAAAGGCGCCGAGATCGGCGTGTGCGTGCTCGAGAAGGGTTCCGAGATCGG
>NZ_JPGL01000060.1 GCF_000732615.1 Burkholderia paludis | reverse complement strand
TGCCCGCCCTGCCCGCGCGGCGCGCCGGTCGAGGTCGAGGCGGCGCCCGCCCGTTTCCGTTCAAACGCCCGTTTCAACCGAGCCGAACACGCGTGTCCACAACGCCGTCACGGCCGCCCGCTCGTCAGCCACCACAGCCGGATCGACCCGCGCCTTCTCCATCCCGTCGAGCCGCAACTTGTGCTGCAGCTTCCGGTACTGGCGATACGCGGCGCCGACGCGCTCGGCCTCGTCCTCGCCCATCAGCCCGAAGCGCGCGACCTCGCGCAGCAGCGCGATGTTGCCCGTGTTGCGGATCAGCTCGGCGTCGCTCGACGCGTGCAGCAGCACCCAGTACTGGACGATGAACTCGATGTCGACCATCCCGCCGCGATCGTGCTTCAGGTCGAACAGCTCGGTCTGGTTCGGATGGCCGGCAAACACCTTGCCGCGCATGTCGACGATCTCCTTCGCGAGCACGTCGCCGTCGCGCGGCGTCGTCAGCACCTGCTGGCGGATCGCCTCGAAATCCGTGCCGATCTGCGCGTCGCCCGCGCTGTAGCGGGCGCGCGTCAGCGCCTGGTGCTCCCATACCCACGCGGTGTTCGCGGCGTCGCCCTCGCGCAGCTGGTAGCGGCGGAACGCATCGAGATCGGTGACGAGCAGCCCGGCTTCGCCGTTCGGCCGCAGCCGCAGGTCGATGTCGAACAGCGCGCCCGCCCCGGTCGCCGTGGTGAGCCACGTGATGAGCCGCCGCGTGAAGGTCGTGTAGACGTCCGCCGAGCGCTCGTCGGGGTCGTCGTACAGGAAAATCAGGTCGAGATCCGACGCATAGCCGAGCTCCTTGCCGCCCAGCTTGCCGTACGCGATCACCGCGAACTTCGGCACGTCGCGATGACGCTTCGCGAGCTGCGACCAGACCACCTCGATCGTCACGTCGAGCACCGCGTCGGCGAGTTCGGACAGCCGGTCGCTCACGTGCTCGACCGACAACTGCCCGGCGAGATCGATCAGCAGGATCCGGAACACCTCCGCGTGCTGCGCGTGCCGCAGCAGGTCCATCTGCTGTTCGGGGCCGTCGGCCGCCGCGAGCCGCGCGCGCAGCGCGTCCTTGAACGCGGGCCAGTCGAACGGGCTCGCGATCGCCTCGTCGTCGAGCAGCTCGTCGAGCAGCTGCGGGTGACGGATCAGGTAGCCGCCGCCCCAGCGCGACGCACCCAGCACCGACAGCACGCGATCGAGCGCGGCAGGATACTCGGTCAGCAGCGCGAGATAGACGCCGCGCCGGCTGACCGTCTCGAGCAGGTCGAACAGGCGCACGACCGTGTCGTCGCGGCGCGCGGCGTCGATCTTCGGTGCGGCATCGAGCGCCCGCTGCGCGACGCTGTCGAAGCGCTGCCGGCTCTTTTCCGGCAGGCCCGTGTAGCGCGACGACTGCCAGACCGCGCGCAGCCGCGCGAGCACGGCGGCCGGATCGGCAAAGCCGAGGCCGTCGAGGCGGGCGACCAGCGCGTCGTCCTCGCCGTCGTCGGCCAGCGCGCCGCTCCAGATCCACGCGGCGGCCGTGTCGTCGCCGCCCGCGCAGGAGCCGCCGTTCGCCTTGTCGGCAAAAATCTGGTCGAACTGCGCCTCGACGAAGGTCCGGTGGCGCTCCAGCACCGTCATCAGCGCCGCGTAGTCGGCAAAGCCGAGCGACGCGGCCAGCGCCGCACGTTCGTCGGGCTCGACCGGCATCGCGTGCGTCTGCGCGTCGTTGCGGTACTGCAGCCGGTGCTCGAGCGTGCGCAGGAAGTTGTAGGCATCGGACAGGCGTGCGCGCACGTCCTCGCCGATCAGCCCGCGCGCCTGCGCATGACGCAGCACCGCGAGCGTCGGCCGCACGCGGAATTCCGCATCCTGGCCGCCGCGGATCAACTGAAACACCTGCGCACTGAATTCGATCTCGCGGATCCCGCCGCGCCCCAGCTTGATGTCGTCGGCCTTGTCCGGACGCATCGACGCGCGGCGCGCGGCTTCCTGCCGAATCTGCTGGTGCAGCGAACGGATCGCGCCGATCACGCCGAAATCGAGATAGCGGCGATACACGAACGGCTTGACGATCGCTTCGAGCTGGGCCTCGAGCCGCCGCGCCGCCTCGCTGCCGCCTTCCGATACGAGCCGCCCCTTGATCCACGCATAGCGCTCCCACTCGCGCCCCTGTACGTAGAAATACTCCTCGAGCATCCCGAGGCTGCAGACGAGCGGCCCCGAATCGCCGTTCGGGCGCAGCCGCATGTCGACGCGAAACACGTAGCCGTCGGCCGTGACCTCGGACAGCACGCCGATCAGCCGCCGGCCGAGCCGCGTGAAGTACTCCTGCGTAGACAGCGGCGAACGCGCGCCGCCGCTCGTCTCGCCGTCGTCCTCGTAGACGAAGATCAGGTCGATGTCCGACGACACGTTCAGCTCGCGGCCGCCGAGCTTGCCCATCCCGACCACGCCGAGCACGACGCGCTGCCCGTCGGCGCCGCGCGGCTCGCCGTACAGCGCCTCGAGTTCGGCCGACAGCAGCGCAAGGGAGCGCTGCACGGCCACTTCGGCGAGATCGGTCATCGCGCCCGTCACCTCGGCAACGTCGGCCAGCCCGCGCAGGTCACGCTCCGCGACGGCGCCGAACGCCTCGGCGCGCAACTGCCGCAACGCGCGCTTCAGGTGCTCCTCGGTCGGCGCGCCGGCGCCGGCCGGCGTCGCGAGCAGCTCGGTGAGGCGGGCGTCGAGCTGCACCCGGCCCAGCGGCGCGGCCGCCCACGCGGCGACCTGGTCGGCCAGCGCGGGCCGCGCGGCCGCCGCGCGGGCCAGGTAACGGGAATAGGACGTGCTGATCAGGGTGGAAGCGTCGGTCATCGAGAAGCGGGCCTGGCGAAAAGGCCGGCCGGCACGGGGCCAGCGCGTGCGCGCCCCGCTGCCGGCCGGCCTCGTGAACTCGGCGCGGCATCGCGGGACGCGCATGCGTCCGCCGCGACCCCGCGCGCCGGAAAGCCCGTGCCGCACTGCCGCAACGGCCGCCGGCACGGACCCGTGTGATACATTTCAACGTCAGTCTGCAAAACTACCATATCGCCGCCCGTCCGCCGCATGTCCGACCGTCAGGAATCCGCCGTAGCAGCGCCCGAAGCGGGACCTCCGAAGCACGATCATCCGGTCCTGCGTCGCGTGTTCAAGGTGACGCTGGCAGTCGGGATCGGCACCTACTTCGTCGCGTCCGGCACGTTCCTCGGGCTGCGCTACGTCCTGCTGCCCCGGATCGACGAATTCCGCCCGCGCATCGAGCGCGCCGTGTCCGACAAGCTCCACGCGCAGCTTTCGATCGGCAAGCTTTCTCCGAACTGGTCCGGCATGCAGCCGGGCGTCGAACTCACGAACCTGACGATCCGCGGCCGCGACGGCAAGGTCGCGCTGTCGGTGCCGCACGCGACGGCCGCGCTGTCGTGGATCTCGCTGCTGCGGCTTTCGCCCGCGCTGTCGAGCCTGATCGTCGATCAGCCCGACCTGGCCATCGCGCGCGCGGCCGACGGCTCGCTGAGCGTCGCCGGCGTCGGCGTGGCGACCACCCACGGCGGCAGCGACACGTTCGGCACGTGGCTGCTGAAACAGGAGGCGATCGTGCTGCGCGGCGGCACGCTGCGCTGGCGCGACGCGCAGCACGACGCGCCGGAGCTCGTGCTGTCGGGCATCCGGCTCGCGGTGCTCAACGACGGCCGCGTGCACAAGGTCGCGCTGCAGGCGCCCGCGAACGGCACGCTGCTGCTCGGCCCGCTGGATTTCCGCGCGCGCTTCAGGCACAAGCCGCTCGCGCCGGTCGGCAAGCCGTCGAACTGGACCGGCGACGCGTACCTGTCGACGGGCCCCGTCGACCTGCAGACGCTCACGCGCTACGTCGACATGCCGCTCACGATCCACGCGGGGCGGATCGACAACGCGATCTGGGCGACCTTCAGCGATGGCCACCTGCATTCGGCGGGCGGCGACCTGCAGGGCGCCGACGTCGCGCTGCGCGTCCGCCCGACGCAGCCGCGGCTCGACGTGCCGACGGTCGGCTTCGGCTGGGACATGGCGCTCGACGCCGGCCGCGACTACACGCTGCACCTGACGCGCTTCAATGCGGAGCTCGGCCAGCCGCCGCTGCCGGACGGCACGCCGCTCGCCCGCTCGCTCGCGCTGTCGACGCTGACGGCCCGCTACCGCGTGCCGACCGCGAGCCAGGGACAGTTGCTGAGCGTCGTCGGCGACCGCGTCGATCTCGGCATCCTCAGCGAATTCATCCGCGGGCTGCCGCTGCCGGCGCGCCTGCGCAACGAGCTGATCAAGATCGACCCGCGCGGGATGGTGTCGAACTATCACATCGAGGTCGAACGCGCGAAGCCCGCGCGGGCCGATCTCGCCGACGAGGAGCGGCGCACGGGCGCCGCGCCGATCGTCCGCTACCGTTTCCTCGGCGACCTGCAGGGCATCAGCTTCGCCGCGCAGGAGCCGCCGCCCGGCCTCTCGCCGCGCGGCCACCCGCGCGCCGGCTGGCCGGGCATCGAGAACCTGTGGGGCCGCGTCGACGCGAACGAGACGGGCGGCACCGCGCATTTCGACACGGTGAACGCGGCCGTCACGGTGCCGGGCGAATTCGACGAGCCGCGCCTGACGTTCGACCGCTTGCGCGGCAACGCCAAATGGACGGTCACGCCCTCGCCCGGCGACAAGCACGCGCGCGTCGACGTGACGCTGCCCGACCTGCTCGTCTCGAACCCCGACGCCGAAATCGCGGTATCGGGGTCGTACACGAACCCCGGCCACGGTCGCGGCTCGCTCGACCTGCGCGCGGAGTTCGCCCGTGCCTCGGTGGCGCGCATTCCGCGCTACCTGCCGACCGGGATGTCCGAGCACCTGCGCGACTATCTCGGCCACGCGCTGCAGGACGGCAAGGTCACCAAGGGCGCATCGATCGTCGCCCGCGGCCCGCTCGAGAAATTCCCTTTCGAGCACGAGCCGGACGCCGGCGTGTTCCACATCGTCGCGCCCTTCACCGGCGGCCGCTTCGAGCCGACGCCGTACCCGCCGCGCAAGCTCGCGAACGGCACGCCGAGCGTCTGGCCCGCGCTCGACGGGATCGACGGCGTGTTCGAGCTCGCGCAGAACAAGCTGCGCTTCGACATCGGCCGCGCGCACTACAAGCGCGTCGTGCTGACGAAGGTCGCGGGCCGCATCGACGACCTCGGCAATCCGACCCACTCGCCGCTGATCATCGACGGCCATGCGCAGGGGCCGCTGGCCGACCTGATCGACTACGCGGACAACAGCTCGCTCGGCACGATGAGCGGGCACATCGGCCAGCGGATCGACGCTCAGGGGCCGGCGTCGCTCGCGCTCAAGATCACGATCCCGCAGCACGTCGCCCATCCGCATACGCATGTCGAGGGCGCGCTCGCGTTCGGCGGCAACACGCTGTCGACCCGCGGCGTGCCGCCGCTGTCCGCGCTGCGCGGCAGCGTCCGGTTCACCGAGGCCGGCGCGGCGCTGCACGACCTGTCCGGGCGCTTCCTCGGCGGCCCGGTGCGCGCGAGCGGCAACTTCCAGTCGCACGGCCCGTATTCGGTCGACGTGGACGGCCAACTTGCGCTCGATGCGGCGCGCGGCCTGAACCTGCACGGTGCGGCCGCCGCGCTGCTCGAGCATGTGGTGGGCGATGCACCGTACCAGGTCGCCGTGCGCGGCGCGCCGGGCCGCCTGCCCGACATCAGCGCGCATTCGGACCTGACGGGCGTCGCGCTGAACTTCCCGGCGCCGTTCGCCAAGCCGGCCGGCACGCCGATGCCGTTCAGCTTCACGCTGCAGCCGGCACCGCAGGCGGACGGCAAGCGCCTCGAGCATGCCGACCTCACGCTCGGCCCCGTGTCCGCCACCTACCTGCTCGACGCGACGCACGGCCAGCCGCTGCGCGCGGTGCGCGGCGCGATGGGCATCCACCGGATGCCCGACATACCGCAGGACGGCGTGAGCGCGGCCGTCGACGTCAACGAACTGGACGCCGACGCGTGGCTCGCCCTCGCCCACACGCTGCAGCCGCCCGCCCCGCGCACGCCGGAGCCGCAGGCGGCGCCGCGCGTCGATTTCGCGAGCTTCGCGCCGAAGCGCTTCGCGTTCCATTTCGGCACGCTGAAGCTGCTCAAGCGCAACTGGGAAAACGTGATCGTCGGCGCATCGCACGTCGACGATCTCTGGCAGGCGAACATCGCGTCGAACCAGGTGTCGGGCTACCTGTCGTGGGCGCCGGGCGGCGGCCACAACGGTGCGGGCGTGCTGAACGCGCGGCTCGCGAAGCTCGTGATCCCGGACAGCGCGCAGCACGATCTCGTCGGCCGCGCGATGAACCTGCCGACGCCGACCGACCGGCCGATCCCGTCGATCGACCTGGTCGTCGACCAGGTCGTCGCGCGCAACCACGACATCGGCCGCCTCGTCGTCAACGCGCGCAACATCGACGAAGCCGGCACGCCCGTCTGGCAGCTCGACAAGCTGGAGCTGTCGAACCCGGCCGCGAAGCTGACGGCGACCGGCAACTGGCGCACGTCGCACCGCTCGCTCGCGCGCGGCGTCGACGAAAACGACGCGCCGCGCCGCACCGTGTTCGACTTCAAGCTCGACATCGACAACGCGGGCGCGCTGCTCGACCGCGTCGGCCTGCCGCGCACGCTCGCGGACGGTCATGGCACGGTCACGGGCAAGGTCGGCTGGCGCGGCGGCCCGACCGCGGTCGATTTCCCGACGTTCGGCGGCCAGATCGCGCTCGATCTCGAACATGGCCAGATCCTGAAGGTCGATCCGGGCGCCGCGAAGCTGCTCGGCGTGCTGAGCCTGCAGAGCCTCGCGCGCTTCCTGACGCTGAATTTCCGCGACGTGATCGGCAAGGGGCTGCCGTTCGACAAGATCACGGGCACCAGCCAGATCTCGAACGGGATCGCACGCACCGACGACTTCTCGATGACGACGGCGCCCGCGAACGTGACGGTACGCGGCGCGGTCGACCTCGGCACCGAGACGCAGGACCTGCACGCGCACGTCGCGCCGAAGATCGGGGCCGGCACGGCCGCGATCGCGGCGGCGATCATCAACCCGCTGCTCGGCGTCGGCGTGCTGGCCGCGAACTACGCGCTGTCGGAGACGCTCTCGCGCGCCTTCGCGCTCGACTACGCGATCACCGGCTCGTGGGCGCATCCGCACATCGAGCGGGTGCGGGGCGATCAGGGTAAGATGAATCACGGTCCGGCCGATGCGACGAATCACTGAACCGCGCACCGTGTCGGGCCGCACCCCATTTATGACCCAAACGATCCCGCGATGACCGACCACACCCGTTCCGCCACACCCTTCCGGGTCGCCGCGCTGCAGATGGTGAGCACGCCGGACGTCGCGCGCAACCTCGCGGAAGCGCGCCGCCTGATCGCGGAAGCCGCCGGCGACGGCGCGCAGCTCGTCCTGCTGCCCGAGTACTTCTGCTTCATGGGTCAGCGCGACACCGACAAGCTCGCGCTCGCCGAACCCTACCGGGACGGCCCGGTCCAGCGCTTCCTAGCGGACGCCGCGCGCCGCCACGGCATCTGGGTGATCGGCGGCACGCTGCCGCTGAAGGCGCCCGAGCCCGATCGCGTGCTGAATACGACGCTCGTGTTCGACCCGTCCGGCAACGAGGCCGCGCGCTACGACAAGATCCACCTGTTCAACTTCGAGAAAGGCGACGAGTCGTTCGACGAGGCCCGGACGATCCGCGCGGGCGAGACGGTCGTCGCGTTCGACGCGCCGTTCGGGCGGGTCGGCCTGTCGGTCTGTTACGATCTGCGCTTTCCCGAGCTGTATCGCAGGATGGGCGACTGCGCACTGATCGTCGTGCCGTCGGCATTTACGTATACGACGGGCCGCGCGCACTGGGAAACGCTGCTGCGCGCGCGGGCCGTCGAGAACCAGTGCTACGTGCTCGCGGCCGCGCAAGGCGGCAAGCACGAGAACGGCCGGCGCACCTGGGGTCACAGCATGCTGATCGACCCGTGGGGCGAGATCGTCGCGGTCCGCGACGTCGGCGCGAGCGTCGTGCTCGGCGCGCTCGACCCGCAACGCATCGCCGAGGTGCGCCAGAGCCTGCCCGCGTGGCGGCACCGCGTGCTGACCTGAATCCGCCGCGCTGCTTGAAACGCCGCCCGGCCAACCCATCTGCCCAGAAGCACCCGACAACTTTTTGAGAAACCCCGATATCCGCATGAACATCATCGAACCCGGCATCCGCAACCTCGCGCTGGCGAAGGACATCCTGCTCACGCCGTACGGCCTCGACGAAAGCCTGCTCACGCGCACGATCGCCGACATCTTCACGCATCGCGTCGACTACGCGGACCTGTACTTCCAGGCGACCCGCAGCGAAGCGTGGAGCCTCGAGGAAGGCATCGTCAAGTCGGGCAGCTTCAGCATCGACCAGGGCGTCGGCGTGCGCGCGGTCGCGGGCGACCGCACCGCGTTCGCGTATTCGGACGACCTGTCGCCGGAAGCGATCGCGCAGGCGGCCGCGGCCACCAAGGCGATCGCCGCGGCCGGCGGCGGCCGCCAGAAGATCAAGGCGGCGACGTCGCTGAAGGGCATCTCGGGCCGCGACCTGTACCTGCCGTCCGATCCGCTCGCCTCGCTCGACGCGACGGCCAAGGTCAAGCTGCTCGAGCGCATCGAGCAGATGGCGCGCGGCCGCGACCCGCGCGTCACCCAGGTGATGGCGGGCCTCGCCGGCGAATACGACGTCGTGCTCGTCGCGCGCAGCGACGGCGCGCTCGCGGCCGACATCCGTCCGCTCGTGCGCGTGTCGGTCACGGTGATCGCCGAGCAGAACGGCCGTCGCGAGATCGGCTCCGGCGGCGGCGGCGGCCGCTTCGACTACGGCTACTTCACCGACGACATCCTGTCGCGCTACGTCGACGACGCCGTGCATGCGGCGCTCGTCAACCTCGACGCCCGCCCGGCGCCGGCCGGCGCGATGACGGTCGTGCTCGGGCCGGGCTGGCCGGGCGTGCTGCTGCACGAGGCGATCGGCCACGGCCTCGAGGGCGACTTCAACCGCAAGGGTTCGTCCGCCTTCGCGGGCCGGATCGGCGAGCGGGTCGCGGCCAAGGGCGTGACCGTCGTCGACGACGGCACGCTGCCGAACCGCCGCGGCTCGCTGAACATCGACGACGAAGGCAACCCGACGCAGTGCACGACGCTGATCGAGGACGGCATCCTGAAGGGTTACATCCAGGACACGCTGAACGCGCGCCTGATGAAGATGCCGGTCACGGGCAACGCGCGCCGCGAATCGTACGCGGCGCTGCCGATGCCGCGCATGACGAACACGTACATGCTGAACGGCGACAAGGATCCGCAGGAAATCATCGCGTCGGTGAAAAACGGCCTGTACGCGGTGAACTTCGGCGGCGGCCAGGTCGACATCACGAACGGCAAGTTCGTGTTCTCGGCGTCCGAGGCGTACATGATCGAGAACGGCAAGATCACCTACCCGGTGAAGGGCGCGACGCTGATCGGCAGCGGCCCCGAATCGCTGAAGTACGTGAGCATGATCGGTAACGACATGTCGCTCGACACCGGCGTCGGCGTGTGCGGCAAGGAAGGCCAGAGCGTGCCGGTCGGCGTCGGCCAGCCGACCCTGCGGATCGACAAGATGACGGTCGGCGGTACGGCATAACCGCATCGCGACGCAGACAATCCGCGCATTCTGGAAAAATCGCGCGGATTGTCCGCATTTTCGACACACCCCGGTTGCCAGCCGCCCGGTGACGGGGTATAAATTCCGAATCAACTTTTTTGACGAACCGAATCCCCGTCATGTCCGCCAAGTTTTACTTTTACTTTTTCTGGTATCTCAGACCGCTGGCGGATCGAGAGGGTTGATGGCGCGTAAAGCGCAACCGAAATTCCCGAAAAAACCGCCGGCGAACCCGGCGGTTTTTTTTCGCCCTTCGCCAACCGGTCGCCGCAGCGATCCCGCAGCCCCGACCGACACCACTGAATTGCCTGAATTGATGAATCTGCCGCACGCGCACTGACCGAACGGCGCCCCGGAACACTAGGAGAAACAGCATGCCCCCGCACAACACCGACGACGTCCGCATTCGCGAGCTCAAGGAACTGACGCCGCCCGCCCACCTGATCCGCGAATTCGCGTGCTCCGAAGCCGCGTCCGAGCTGATCTACAACGCGCGCCAGTCGATGCACCGCATCCTGCACGGGATGGACGACCGGTTGATCGTCGTGATCGGGCCGTGCTCGATCCACGACACGAAGGCGGCGATCGAATACGCGGGCCGGCTCGCGGCGGAGCGCGAGCGCTTCAAGGGCGAACTGGAAATCGTGATGCGCGTGTACTTCGAGAAGCCGCGCACGACGGTCGGCTGGAAGGGCCTCATCAACGATCCGCATCTCGACAACAGCTTCAAGATCAACGAAGGGCTGCGCACCGCGCGCGAGCTGCTGCTGCAGATCAACGAAATGGGACTGCCGGCCGCGACCGAATACCTCGACATGATCAGTCCGCAGTACATCGCCGACCTGATCTCGTGGGGCGCGATCGGCGCGCGCACGACGGAATCGCAGGTGCACCGCGAGCTCGCGTCGGGGCTGTCGTGCCCGGTCGGCTTCAAGAACGGCACCGACGGCAACGTGAAGATCGCGGTCGACGCGATCAAGGCCGCGTCGCAGCCGCACCATTTCCTGTCGGTGACGAAGGGCGGCCATTCGGCGATCGTGTCGACCGCCGGCAACGAGGACTGCCACGTGATCCTGCGCGGCGGCAAGACGCCGAACTACGACGCGGACAGCGTGAACGCCGCCTGCGCGGACATCGGCAAGGCCGGCCTCGCCGCGCGCCTGATGATCGACGCGAGCCACGCGAACAGCTCGAAGAAGCACGAGAACCAGATCCCGGTCTGCGCCGACATCGGCCGCCAGATCGCGGCCGGCGACTCGCGCATCGTCGGCCTGATGATCGAGTCGCACCTCGTCGAAGGGCGCCAGGACCTGAAGGAAGGCTGCGAGCTGACCTACGGCCAGAGCATCACCGACGCGTGCATCGCGTGGGACGACAGCGTGAAGGTGCTCGAAGGCCTGGCGGAATCGGTCAAGGCGCGCCGCGTCGCGCGCGGCAGCGGGAACTGACGGACGAAAACCGGCCGGATCGCCCCCCCGCCTGCGGGCGGGTCGGCCATCCGGTCGGGCTGCCGCCTGCGTCGGGCTCTGCCAGACCCGCTGACACTGCCTGGCCAACCCCGATGCCGACCGTCAACCTGCACGATGCCAAATCACGACTCTCCCGCCTTGTCGAGGCGTTGGAGCCGGGACGCGAATCCGAAGTCGTGATCGCCCGCAATGGCCATCCGGTCGCCCGGATCGTTCCTTATGCGGCACCGCAACGGATCGGGGCGGCCCGTCAATTGCGGACCGGCCTGAGCATCCCGGCGACCGTCGAAGCATTCAACGCCGGCGACGCATCGATCGCCGCCGACTTCGATGCCGGCGCCGAACGGACGCTCGCGCCGTGAAGCTGTTGCCCGACACGCATATCGCGCTCCGGGCCGCCGGAGACGCCCCCCGCTTTCGTCGACCGCGACCGCGCTGATCGAGAATCCGGAGAACACGCTGTACGTCAGTGCCGCATCCATCCGGAAAATCGCGGTCAAATACCGCAAAGGCACCTGCCCGTTCGTGCGTGCAACGCGCGCCCGGCGTTTCGGTTCGCCGGTTTCGCGGAGTTGTCGATCGGCAGCGACCACATCGAAGGCATCGCCGCGCAGCCCGAATTCGGACCATGCCGATCCGTTCGACCGCTCGATGGTCGCCCAGGCACGCCGTGAAGGCATGCCGCTCGCAAGTGCCGCCCCGACCGACGTCATCCGCGTGACAGCGCGGACGACAAAATCACAGCCCGGCTCACGCCGGGCTTTTTCATGAACCGCAGGTCTTGCGCACAGGCTTCACTCGAGCGCGCCCGAACCGAAGATTTCGGTATGCACGCGTTCCGGCGCGACGCCGAGCGCGACGAGCGCATCTCGCTGCGCCTTCATGAAGGCAATCGGGCCGCAGATGTAGTAGTCGGCGTCCGGCACGAGCGCGAACGCCTTCAGGCGTTCCGGCGTGAGCCGGCCTTCAAGGTCGTGATCGATGCCGGCGCGATCGTGCGGGCCGACCAGCTCGTACACCACCGTGCGCGTGACGTTCGCATGCTCGCGCACCGTATCGTTCAGCCAGTCGCGGAACGCATGCACTGCGCCCGAACGGCACGCGTGGACGAACCGGACTTCGCGCCGGCTGCCCTCGGCGATCAGCGACGACGCCATCGACATCATCGGGGTGATGCCGACGCCGCCGGAGATCAGCACGACGGGCGTCTCGACGCCGCGCTTCAGCGAGAATTCGCCCATCGGGGCAGTCACCTCGACGATCGCCCCCTCTTCCACGCCATCGTGCATCAGCGTCGACACCTTGCCGGCCGGAATGACCTCCGGCTTGCCGGCCTCGCGCTTCACCGAGATGCGCAGCCACTTGCCGTGCGGCGCATCGGACAGGCTGTACTGGCGCGGCTGGTCGACGCCGAGCTCGCCGACGAAGCGCTTCACCGTGACGTACTGCCCGGGCTCGAACGACGGCGCCGCGCCGCCGTCGGCCGGCGTCAGGTAGAACGACGTGATCTCGTCGCTTTCGCGCACCTTGCGCTCGACCTTGAACGGACGGAATCCGCTCCACGCCGCCCCCGCGTACAGATCGGCCTCGGCGCCGATCAGGATCTGCGCGAGCTGGCCGTACGCGACCCGCCACGCGTCGAGCGTGTCGGCGTCGACCGCGTCGCCGAGCACCTCGACGATCGACGCCAGCAGGTTCTCGCCGACGATCGGGTAATGCTCGGGGCGGATGTTCAGGCTCGCGTGCTTGTGCGCGATCTTCGTCACGGCGCCGCCCAGCGCGCCGAGATTGTCGATGTTCGCCGCGTACGCGTAGACGGCCTTCGCGAGCGTCTCCGGCTGGCTGCCGGTCTGCTGGTGCGTCTGGTTGAACAGGTTCTTCAGTTCCGGATGGCGCGCGAACATGCGCTGGTAGAAGTGCTTCGTGATCGTCGCGCCGTGCACGGCGAGGACAGGGGCAGTGGCCTTCACGCGAGCCATCTGGTCAGCGGTGATGTGGGTCATGTTCGTTCTCCGTTAAACATGCATACACAATACATGTTTAAGAAATCGGCGCCTCCCGGGCAAATTGTCGCAGTGCGGCAACGGGGGCGAAGGGGGCAAGGTGTCAGCGGACGCGGCCGCGCTCCCACAGCACGTCCGCGCCGCCATCGGTGCGGTTCAGCACGCGCGCCAGCACGAACAGCAGATCCGACAGCCGGTTCACGTAGCGCCGCGGCGTGTCGTTGAGCGTTTCGGTCCGCCCGAGAGCGACGATCGAGCGCTCCGCTCGGCGACACACGGTGCGGCAGACGTGCGCGAGCGACGCGGCGCGCGAGCCGGCCGGCAGGATGAATTCCTTCAGCGGCGGCAGCGTCGCATTGTAGTCGGCGAGCCAGCGGTCGAGCCGCGCGAGATGCGTGTCGTCGAGCACCGTATGACCGGGGATGCACAGCTCGCCGCCGAGATCGAACAGGTCGTGCTGGATCGTGACGAGCGCCGTGCGGACATCGTCCGGCAGCGTCTCGGCGAGCAGCACGCCGAGGTTCGAATTCAGTTCGTCGACGTCGCCGATCGCCGCGATCCGCGTGTCGTCCTTGCCGATGCGACGGCCGTCGCCCAGGCCGGTGGTGCCGTCGTCGCCCGTGCGCGTGGCGATCTTGCTCAAGCGGTTGCCCATGCGGAGGTCCTCCCGTGCTCGGCCGCGCTGCGGCCGGGTTGCGTTGGAACGCGATTATCGCAGCCCGCGGCGGCAGGCGCAGCAGGCGTTACAGCGTAGAATGGGCCGCAACCCCGCAGCACGGGAGCCGGGCCGGCGCCGACGCGTCCGCCCGGATCGACAAGGAGACGTTCGTGAATCACCCTGCCCCGCCGGCCGCCACGCGCCGGCCGCTTCCCCCCGCCATGCTCGATGCGCTGCGCGCCGCCTTCGGCGCGCGCGTGTCGACCGCCGACGCCGTGCGCGCCCATCACGGCCGCGACGAATCGCCGTTCGATCCGCAACTGCCCGACGCCGTCGTGTTCGCGCACAGCGCGGACGACGTGCGCGAAGTCGTGTCGCTGTGCTCGCTGTACGGCGTGCCGCTGATCCCGTACGGCGCCGGCTCGTCGCTCGAAGGGCACCTGCTCGCGGTGCGCGGCGGCATCTCGCTCGACCTGTCGGAAATGAACCGCGTGCTGTCGATCAACGCGGAAGACCTGACCGTGACGGTCGAGCCCGGCATCACGCGCAAGGCGCTCAACGAGGCGCTGCGCGACACCGGCCTGTTCTTCCCGATCGATCCGGGCGCCGATGCCAGCATCGGCGGAATGACCGCGACCCGCGCGTCGGGCACCAACGCCGTGCGCTACGGCACGATGCGCGAGAACGTGCTCGGCCTGACCGCCGTGCTCGCCGACGGCCGCGTGGTGAAAACCGGCACGCGCGCCCGCAAGTCGTCGGCCGGCTACGACCTCACGCGCCTGTTCGTCGGCTCGGAAGGCACGCTGGGCGTGATCACCGAGATCACGCTGCGCCTGCATCCGCTGCCCGAAGCCGTGTCGGCCGCGATCTGCACGTTCCCGTCGATGGGCGACGCGGTGCGCACCGTGATCGAGACGATCCAGATCGGCGTGCCGATCGCGCGCGTCGAATTCGTCGATGCGCTTGCCGTGCGCTCGATCAACCGCCACTCGAACCTGACGCTCGCCGAAGCGCCGACGCTGTTCTTCGAATTCCACGGCACCGAGGCCGGCGTCAGGGAACAGGCCGAACTCGTGCAGGCGCTCGCGGGCCAGAACCGCGGCCAGGGCTTCGAATGGGCGACCCGCCCCGAAGATCGCAGCCGGCTCTGGGCCGCGCGCCACAACGCGTACTTCGCGATGCTGCAGCTGAAGCCGGGCTGCCGCGCGGTGACGACCGACGTCTGCGTGCCGATCTCGCAGCTCGCCGCCTGCGTCGAGGAAACCGAGGTCGACCTGCGCGCGTCGTCGCTGCCCTGCCCGATCGTCGGCCACGTCGGCGACGGCAATTTCCACGTGGCAATTCTGATCGACCCCGACAAGCCCGAGGAAATCGCCGAAGCCGAGCATATCAACGACCGGATCGTCGAGCGTGCGCTGCGTCTCGGCGGCACCTGCACCGGCGAGCACGGCGTCGGGCTGCACAAGATGCGCTTCCTGCCGAAGGAGCACGGCGACAACGCGATCGACACGATGCGCGCAATCAAGCTCGCGCTCGATCCGCGCAACCTGATGAATCCGGGCAAGATTTTCACGTGCTGACACGGCGGCGCGACGACGCGCCCCCTGCTGCTGGAGACCTCATGAACGCTCCCGTCGAACTGTCGAGCGCGGCCCGTGCGCAGCGCCAGCGCGAAGTCGTGCAGGCGCTGATGGCCGTGCTGCCGACGCACTGCCTGCTGTACCGCGACGAAGACACCGCACCGTACGAATGCGACGGCCTGTCCGCGTATCGCCGCCTGCCGCTGGCGGTCGCGCTGCCCGAAACGGAGTCGCAGGTGCAGCGGATCGTGCAGATCTGCCGCCGCATGGAAGTGCCGATCGTGCCGCGCGGCGCGGGCACCAGCCTGTCGGGCGGCGCGCTGCCGATCGCGCTCGGCGTCGTGCTGTCGCTTGCGCGCTTCACGCGCATCGTCGAGATCGACCCGTACGCGCGCACGGCGACCGTGCAGCCCGGCGTGCGCAACCTCGCGATCTCCGAGGCCGCCGCGCCGTACGGCCTGTATTACGCGCCCGATCCGTCGTCGCAGATCGCGTGCACGATCGGCGGCAACGTCGCGGAAAATTCCGGCGGCGTGCATTGCCTGAAATACGGGCTGACCGTGCACAACGTGATGCGCGTGCGCGCGGTGACGATCGACGGCGAGATCGTCGAGTTCGGCTCGCTCGCGCTCGACATGCCCGGCCTCGACCTGCTGGCCGTGATGATCGGCAGCGAAGGGATGTTCGCGATCGTCACCGAAGTCACGGTGAGGCTGATCCCGAAGCCGCAGACGGCGCAACTCGTGATGGCGAGCTTCGACGACGTCGTCAAGGGCGGCGAGGCCGTCGCGGCGATCATCGCGTCGGGCATCATCCCGGCCGGGCTCGAGATGATGGACAAGCCGGCCACGCAGGCCGTCGAGGCGTTCACGCACGCGGGCTACGACCTCGACGCGAAGGCGATCCTGCTGTGCGAATCGGACGGCACGCCCGAAGAGGTCGCGGAAGAAATCGTGCGGATGACGGCGGTGCTGCGCGAGCACGGCGCAACCCGCATCCAGGTGTCGCGCAACGAGAGCGAGCGGCTGCGCTTCTGGTCGGGCCGCAAGAACGCGTTTCCGGCCGCCGGCCGGATCTCCGCCGACTATTACTGCATGGACGGCACCGTCCCGCGCCGCGCGATCGGCCCGCTGCTCGCACGCATCGAGCAGCTGGAAACGCGCTACGGGCTGCGCTGCATCAACGTGTTCCATGCGGGCGACGGCAACATGCATCCGCTGATCCTCTACAACGCGAACGATCCGGACGAACTGCACCGCGCCGAGCAGTTCGGCGCGGAAATCCTCGAATGCTGCGTGGAATTCGGCGGCAGCGTGACGGGCGAGCACGGCGTCGGCATCGAGAAGCTCAATTCGATGTGCGTACAGTTCTCGCCGCAGGAGCGCGATGCGTTCTTCGCGGTCAAGCGCGCATTCGATCCGGCGGGGCTGCTGAACCCGGACAAGGGCATCCCCACCCGCGCGCGCTGCGCCGAATACGGCCGCCAGCATGTGCGCGGCGGGCTGCTGCCGCACCCCGACCTGCCGCGTTTCTGAGCGTCGCGCGCGGCGTGCGGCCCGGTCCGGCGGCCGGCCCCCGGCGGCGCGGGCCGTCGGCGCGTGATACCGGGCTTAGGGATAGTCGCGATGTGGAATCGTGCCACCCCGGTACAATCGACCGAACAACAAGTCGAGGCAGCAACGGAACATGGAAGAGGACGACATCGTCGCCGGATGGGCCGAGCGCATCCGCGCGGCCAGCGCCGACGGCCGGCCACTGCGGATTCGCGGCGGCGGCACCAAGGACTGGTACGGCCAGGCGCTCGAGGGCGACATACTCGATACGCGCGCGTTTCAGGGCATCGTGTCGTACGACCCGGCCGAGCTCGTCGTCACGGTCCGCGCGGGCACGCCGCTCGCGCAGCTTGAAACGGTCCTCGCCGAGTGCGGCCAGATGCTGCCGTTCGAGCCGCCGCACTTCGGCCGCGCGGCCACCGTCGGCGGCTGCGTCGCGGCCGGGCGCGCCGCGCGATTTCGTGCTCGGCGTCACGCTGATGAACGGCCGCGGCGACACGCTGCGCTTCGGCGGGCAGGTCGTGAAGAACGTCGCGGGCTACGACGTGTCGCGGCTGATGGCCGGCGCGCTCGGCACGCTCGGGCTGATGCTCGACCTGTCGATCAAGGTACTGCCGATGCCCGTCGCCGAGGTCACGCTGAAGTTCGAGATGAGCGCCACCGACGCCGTGCGCAAGCTCAACGAATGGGGCGGCCACCCGCTGCCCATCAGCGCCAGCGCATGGCGCAACGGCACGCTCGTGCTGCGCCTGTCGGGCGCCGAAGCGTCCGTGAAATCCGCGAAGACGCTGCTCGGCGGCGAAGTCGTCGACGCGGTCGAGGCCGAGCGCTTCTGGGCCGGCCTGCGCGAGCACACCGACCCGTTCTTCAACGGCATCCCGCCCGGCTATGCGCTGTGGCGCCTCGCGCTGCCGTCGATCACCGAACCGATGCATCTGCCCGGCACCCAGTTGATGGAATGGGGCGGCGCGCAGCGCTGGTGGATCACCGACGCCGACGCGCAGACCGTGCGCATGAGCGCAAAGCAGGCCGGCGGCCATGCGACGCTGTTCCGCGCGGGCGATGCGTACGACCGCAGCGCGGGCGTGTTCACGCCGCTCCCCGCCCCGATGATGAAAATCCACCGCGGGCTGAAGGCCGCGTTCGATCCCGCGCGCATCTTCAACCGCGGCCGGCTTTACCCCGATCTCTGAGGGCTCGATGCAAACGAACCTCGCCGATTTCATCCGCAATACGCCCGACGGCGACGAGGCCGACGCGATCCTGCGCAAGTGCGTGCACTGCGGGTTCTGCACCGCGACCTGCCCGACCTATCAGTTGCTCGGCGACGAACTCGACGGCCCGCGCGGACGCATCTACCTGATCAAGCAGATGGTCGAAGGCGCGCCCGTCACGCGCAGCACGCAGCAGCACCTCGACCGCTGCCTCACGTGCCGCAGCTGCGAGACGACCTGCCCGTCCGGCGTCCAGTACGGCCGGCTGGTCGAGATCGGCCGCAAGCACGTCGAGGCGCAGGTGCAGCGCCCGGCGCAGCAGCGCCTCGTGCGCCGCATGCTCGCGAGCCTCGTACCGAACGCCGCGCTGTTCTCGCCCGTGATGCGACTCGGCCAGCACGTGCGGCCGCTGCTGCCGAAGCGGCTGCGCGACAAGGTGCCGCCGCGCACGCGGCTGCTCGAATGGCCGCACCGCACGCATACGCGCAAGATGCTGATGCTCGGCGGCTGCGTGCAGCCGTCGATGCTGCCGAACATCAACATCGCGACCGCGCGCGTGCTCGACGCGCTCGGCATCGAGACCGTCGTCGCGCCCGATGCGGGCTGCTGCGGCGCGATCCGCCTGCACCTGAACTATCACGACGAAGCGCTCGACGACGCGCGCCGCAACATCGACGCGTGGTGGCCGCATATCGAACAGGGGGTCGAGTCGATCGTGATGAACGCATCGGGCTGCGGCGCGACGGTGCTCGAATACGCCCACCTGCTGCGCGACGACCCGGCCTACGCGGAGAAGGCGCAGCGCGTCGTGGCGCTGACGCGCGACATCTCCGACGTGCTGCTCGCGTTCGAAGCCGAACTCGCGACGCTCGCGCGGCGCCGCGCGATCCATACGGTCGCGTACCACCCGCCGTGCACGCTGCAGCACGGCCAGCAATCGCGCGGCAAGGTCGAACGCCTGCTCGAGACGCTCGGCATCGACGTGCGGCTGCCGGCCGACAGCCACCTGTGCTGCGGCTCGGCCGGCACCTATTCGCTGACGCAGCCGTCGCTGTCGTACCGGCTGCGCAAGCAGAAGCTGCTGAAACTGCAGGCGCTCGAGCCGCAGATGATCGTCTCCGGCAACGTCGGCTGCATCGCGCATCTGCAAAGCGGCACGCAGATCCCGGTCGCCCACTGGGTCCAGCTCGTCGAGCATCTGCTGTACGGTTGACGCCGCTTCACGGCGATGACGGACGCGCGCCGGCGCCGGGCTCCGCGCGCGGCGTCCGTATAATGGGCGGACCGATGCGCCGCGTAACGCGGCGCCTCCGCTTCATGCCCGCTTCATGCCCGCTTCATGTCCGCTTCCGTGCCTGTCCTCGTGCCCGTCATGTCCGATCTCGCCGCCCGACTCGAATCCGTTCATCGCCGCATCGCCGACGCCGCCCGCGCGGGCGGCCGCGACCCCGCCACCGTTTCGCTGCTCGCCGTCTCCAAGACGTTTCCCGCCGCCGACGTGCGCGCCGCGCACGCGGCCGGGCAGCGCGCCTTCGGCGAAAACTATGTGCAGGAATCGATCGACAAGATCGATGCGCTCGCCGACCTGCGCGCCCAGCTCGAATGGCATTTCATCGGGCCGTTGCAGTCGAACAAGACGCGCCCGGTCGCCGAGCGCTTCGACTGGGTCCATTCGGTCGACCGGCTGAAGATCGCGCAGCGCCTGTCGGAACAGCGCCCCGCGCACCTGCCGCCGCTCAATGTGTGCGTGCAGGTGAACATCAGCGGCGAGGCGTCGAAGAGCGGCGTCGCGCCGGCCGACGTGGCGGAAGTCGCGCGCGCGGTCGCCGCCCTGCCGTCGCTGCGGCTGCGCGGCCTGATGGCGATTCCCGAACCGGCCGGCGATACCGCTGCGCAGCGTGCGCCCCATCGCGCGCTGCGCACGCTGTTCGACGCATTGCGCGCGGACGGCCTGCCGCTCGACACGTTGTCGATGGGCATGTCCGCCGATCTCGACGCGGCCGTGCTCGAAGGCGCGACGATCGTGCGCGTCGGCACCGCGATCTTCGGCGCGCGCGATTACGCGCACTGAGCGCCGCCCCTTTTCCGCCTTTCCGTTCACTCACTCGCTCAATCGGACATCATGAAAATCGCATTCATCGGCGGCGGCAACATGGCCGCGGCCCTGATCGGCGGCCTGATCAAGCGCGGCGTCGCCGCGGACGGCCTGTATGCCATCGACGTCAACGAGGACGTCCGCGCGCGCGCCGCGCAGCAATTCGGCGTGCGCACCGGCGCGGCCGCCGACGCGACGCTCGCCGGCTACGACGCGATCGTGCTCGCGGTGAAGCCGCAGGTGCTCAAGGATGTCGCGCAAGCGCTGGCGCCGCACCTGAAGTCGCAGCTCGTGATCAGCATCGCGGCCGGCATCCGCGGCACCGATCTCGCCCGCTGGCTCGGCGGCTACGCGCGCGTCGTACGCACGATGCCGAACACGCCCGCGCTCGTCGGCATGGGCGTGACCGGGCTCGCCGCGCTGCCGGGCGTCGATGCGACGGGCCGCGAACTCGCGTCGAACGTGCTCGGCGCGGTCGGCGAGATCGTATGGTTCGACGACGAATCGAAGCTCGACGCCGTCACGGCCATTTCGGGCAGCGGCCCGGCGTACGTGTTCTATTTCATCGAAGCGCTGCAGGAAGCCGCGCGCCAGCTCGGCATGAACGACGAACAGGGCCGCGCGCTCGCGGTCGCGACGTTCACCGGCGCCGCGCAGCTCGCCGCGCAATCGGGCGAACCGGCGAGCGTGCTGCGCGAGCGCGTGACGTCGAAGGGCGGCACGACGGCCGCCGCGCTTGCGTCGTTCGACACGCAGGGCGTAAAGGAGGCGATCGTGCGCGGCGCGCTCGCGGCCGAGGCCCGCGCCAGGGAAATGGGTGACGAACTCGGCCGCGCGTAGGCGCGGCGACATCCGCCGGCGCGCCGGCGCCCGACGTAAAAAAAGCGGCCGTCAGGCCGCTTTTTTTTCAGGCGCAGCGCGCGGCCGCGTTCAGTTGCCGGCCAGCAGGTAATGGGCGGCGATGCCCGCGAACAGCACGCCGCCGAGCCAGTTGTTGTGGCGAAATGCCGCGAAGCACGGCATCCGCTCGCGGCCCTTGATCAGCGTGTAGTGATACAGCGCGCAGCCCGCCGCCGCCGCCCAGCCGGCCCAGTACGCGAGACCGAAGCCGAGCGTCACGCCGATCCACACGTAGATGCCGAGCGTCGCCGCATAGCACGCCATCACGGCCGCGACGTCGAAGCGGCCGAAGGTCAGCGCCGACGTGCGGATCCCGATCTTGATGTCGTCGTCGCGATCGACCATCGCATACTCGGTGTCGTACGCGACCGACCAGAAGACGTTCGCGACCAGCATCACCCACGCGATCGCCGGCACCGTGTCCTGCACGGCCGCGAACGCCATCGGAATGCCGAAGCCGAACGCGATGCCGAGATACGCCTGCGGAATCGCGAAGAAGCGCTTCATGAACGGATAGGAGCCGGCGACGAACAGCGCGACGACGGACAGCTCCTTCGTCAGCGTGTTGAGCGGCAGGATCAGCAGATACGAGATGAATGCGAGCGCGACGGCGATCGCGACGGCCTCCCATGCGCGGATCTTGCCGGACGTCAGCGGCCGGTCGGCGGTGCGCTTCACGTGGCGGTCGAAATCGCGGTCGGCGTAGTCGTTCATCGCGCAGCCGGCCGAGCGCATCAGCAGCGTGCCGAGCGAGAAGATCACGAACAGCGACCAGCGCGGATGGCCGTCCGACGCGATCCACAGCGCATTCAGCGTCGGCCAGAGCAGCAGCAGGCTGCCGATCGGCTTGTCCATCCGGACAAGCCGCAGATACAGGGGGAAGCGGGCAAGCATGGCGAAGCACCGGGAAGATAACCCCGGCATTTTAGAGCCGAGCGGCGCTTCGCGTCATGTCGCGGCCGCCCGGGGCCTGCCGCCGGCAACGGCAGACGAGCCGCCAGCGCCCGTCCCGTAAGGCCGCGCCGTGCCGCACGTCAATCAAGGGACTGATTCGATCCGGCCCGCACCGGAGCGGCCGGCCCTGCGCGGCGATGCCGCGCCTACGCCAGCAGCGACCGCAGCATCCACGCGGTCTTTTCATGCGTCTGCAGACGCTGGGTCAGCAGGTCGGCGGTCGGCTCGTCGCTTGCCGCGGCGGCGACCGGAAAGATTTCGCGCGCGGTGCGCACGACCGTCTCGTGCCCTTCGACGAGCTGGCGGATCATCTCTTCGGCCGCCGGCACGCCGTTCGCTTCCGGCACCGACGACAGTTTCGCGAAATCGGCGAATGTGCCCGGCGCGACGACGCCGAGCGTGCGAATCCGCTCCGCGACCGAATCGACCGCGAGCCACAGTTCGTTGTACTGCGCCTCGAACATCAGGTGCAGCGTATTGAACATCGGGCCCGTGACGTTCCAGTGGAAATTGTGGGTCTTCAGGTACAGCGTGAACGTATCGGCAAGCAGGCGCGACAGGCCTTCCGCGATCTTCCTGCGGTCCTTGTCGCCGATGCCGATGTTGATCTGTGCGGCGTTGCGCTTTCTCGACATGCTATGGACTCCTTATCCAGTGCACCGGAACGCACCCGGCGAATCCGGCGACCTTCCTGTTCCTGCATTGACCGCACGCGCGGCGCGCGCCGGCAGCATGGCGCACCGGGCGCCGGACTCAGGCGGCCGCGATCGCGCGCAGCGCCTGCGACACCAGTTCGGCCGCGCCGCCGATGAGGATCGCGAACCCGACCACGCGCCGCACGATCCCGGCCGGCGCGCGCACCCTCGGCGCCGCCAGCGCGGCGCGCATGTTCAACATCATTTGCGTCATGATCGTCACTCCTTCGACAAAACCCCTGCTCTGGAAGAAACGGCCGGCCGGATGGCCGGCCGTTTCCCGTTACTGCATGGCCGCCCTACCGCGCGGCGACGCTCACGCGAGGTCGAAGCGGTCGAGGTTCATCACCTTGTTCCAGGCCGCGACGAAGTCGCGCGCGAACTTCTCCTTCGCATCTGCGCTGCCGTACACCTCGGCCAGCGCGCGCAGTTGCGCGTGCGAGCCGAAGATCAGGTCGACCCGCGTGCCGGTCCACTTGACCTTGCCCGTCGCCCGGTCGCGCCCTTCGAACACGTCGTTCGCGGCCGACACCGGCTTCCATTCCGTGCCCATGTCGAGCAGGTTCACGAAGAAGTCGTTCGTCAGCGCTTCCGGACGATCGGTGAACACGCCATGCTTCGCGTCGCCGACGTTCGTGCCGAGCACACGCAGGCCACCGACGAGCGCAGTCATCTCGGGCGCGCTCAGCGTCAGCAGTTGCGCCTTGTCGACCAGCAGCGCCTCGGCCGGCGTCTTGTACGCGTGCTTCAGGAAGTTGCGGAAACCGTCCGCAACCGGCTCGAGCACGGCCATTGCGTCGATATCGGTCTGTTCCTGCAGCGCATCCGCGCGACCCGGGGCGAACGGCACCGTCACCGCGACGCCCGCGTTCTTCGCGGCCTGCTCGACGCCGGCCGCACCGCCCAGCACGATCAGGTCGGCGAGCGACACCTTCTTGCCGCCCGTCTGCGCGTCGTTGAACGCCTTCTGCACGCCCTCGAGCGTCGCGAGCACCTTCGCGAGTTCGGCCGGACGGTTCACTTCCCAGTCCTTCTGCGGCGCGAGGCGAATCCGCGCACCGTTCGCGCCGCCGCGCTTGTCCGAACCGCGGAACGTCGCCGCCGACGCCCAGGCGGTCGACACGAGCTGCGACACCGACAGGCCCGATGCCAGCACCTTCGCCTTCAGCGCGGCGACGTCGGCATCGTCGATCAACGGGTGGTCGACGGCCGGGATCGGGTCCTGCCACAACAGCTGCTCGGCCGGCACATCCGGGCCGAGATAGCGGGCACGCGGGCCCATGTCGCGGTGCGTGAGCTTGAACCAGGCGCGCGCGAACGCATCGGCGAACTCGGCCGGGTTCTCGTGGAAGCGGCGCGAAATCTTCTCGTAGGCCGGATCGAAACGCAGCGACAGGTCGGTCGTCAGCATCGTCGGGCGATGCTTCTTCGACGCGTCGTAGGCATCCGGAATCACGTCGCCGGCATCCTTCGCGACCCACTGGTGCGCGCCGGCCGGGCTCTTCGTCAGTTCCCACTCATAGCTGAACAGGTGCTTGAAGAAGTCGTTGCTCCACTGCGTCGGCGTCGACGTCCACGTGACTTCGAGGCCGCTCGTGATCGTATCCGCGCCCTTGCCCGTGCCGAACGTGCTCTTCCAGCCGAGGCCCTGCTGCTCGAGGCCGGCCGCTTCCGGCTCGGGACCGACGTTCGAGGCCGGGCCGGCGCCGTGCGTCTTGCCGAACGTGTGGCCGCCCGCGATCAGCGCGACCGTCTCTTCGTCGTTCATCGCCATCCGCGCGAAGGTCTCGCGGATGTCATGCGCGGCGGCGACCGGGTCGGGGTTGCCGTCCGGACCTTCCGGGTTCACGTAGATGAGGCCCATCTGCACCGCGGCGAGCGGGCTTTCGAGGTCGCGCTTGCCCGTGTAGCGGCTGTTCGGGCCGCCGCTCAGTTCCAGCCAGATCTTTTCCGAACCCCAGTAGACGTCGTCCGGTTCCCACGTGTCGACGCGGCCGCCGGCGAAACCGAAGGTCTTGAAGCCCATCGATTCGAGCGCGACGTTGCCGGTCAGGATCAGCAGGTCGGCCCACGAGATGTTGCGGCCGTACTTCTGCTTGATCGGCCACAGCAGGCGGCGCGCCTTGTCGAGGCTCACGTTGTCCGGCCAGCTGTTGAGCGGCGCGAAGCGCTGCTGCCCGCCACCCGCGCCGCCGCGGCCGTCGGCCGTGCGGTACGTGCCGGCGCTATGCCACGCCATGCGGATGAACAGGCCGCCGTAGTGGCCGAAGTCGGCCGGCCACCAGTCCTGCGACGCCGTCATCAGCGCATGCAGGTCCTTCCGCACCGCCGCGAGATCCAGCTTCCCGAATGCCTCGGCGTAGTCGAAATCCTTGTCCATCGGATCGGACAGCGCCGAATGCCGGTGCAGGATGTTGAGGTTCAGCTGATTCGGCCACCAGTCCTTGTTCGTCGTGCCGCCGCCAGCGGTGTGGTTGAACGGGCACTTCGTTTCGTTCGACATGCGATTTCTCCTTGGCTTGCTCGTCTGCCTCCATCGGTCCGCTCCGGCGTCATGCCGGGTGCGGTTCGTGGAGTGTCATTGCGGGGATGGGAAACGGAACAGGTCGGTCCTCCTGTCGTACTACGGGGTGTCGTGCGCGGCGATCGGCGTGCGCTCCCTCGGCGTGGCGCCGCCAGCGGGGCGCCCGGGAAAACGGCTGCCGGCCGGGGCCGCGCCGGTGGTGCGGGGGGTGTTCCAGCTTTCGGACATGCGATGCTCCCTCATGGCTAGACGTCGGTGAATCGGGGGAACAGGAAACCGGCGTGCGGGCGACGTTCAGCCACCATACACGCGGTCCGCCAGGTACGCGAACGCAATCGGACGCAGGCTGCGAACCACCGACCTGGCGCGATGTACGACCGCGTCGCGCGACGGGATGTTCCGCTGCGCGTGCTGCAATACCGACCGCATCATGACATCCTCCTTTGACGCTTGCATTCCACGTGCAGACCGGGCGCCGACACGACGCCGATCCATGTAGAGCATTCTATCTACATCTATCAATAATTTAAATTTAATAAATTTTATCTATGTGATAGAGAAAAATAAACGGGGTCGCAAGACCCCGTTCATCGTACCGCCACGCCTGCGTGCTACCGCCCGCTCAGTTCATCGTGGCCGGCATGTCGAGCTTCGCGACGCCCGGCAGATCGCACGCGGAAATCGCGTCGCTGATCGCGTCGATCGCGGGCATCCGCGTGAAGCTCTTGCGCCATACGAGCACGACGCGGCGGTCGGGCACCGGTTCGTTGAACGGCACGTACGACAGCAACTCGGCATCGGGGCCGTTCGCGCGCGGGCCGATCTCGGCGACCGACATGCGCGGCAGCACGGTAATGCCGACGCCGCTCGCGACCATGTGGCGGATCGTCTCGAGCGACGAGCCCTCGAAGGTCTTCTGGATGCCGTCGGCAGTCTGCGAGAAGCGCATCAGTTCCGGGCACACGCCGAGCACGTGATCGCGGAAGCAGTGGCCGTTGCCGAGCAGCAGCATGGTTTCCTGCTTCAGGTCCTCGGCGTCGATCTCGGCGCGCTTCTCCCACGGATGGCCCGCAGGCAGCGCGACGACGAACGGCTCGTCGTACAGCGGCCGCACCATCAGGCCGGTTTCCGGGAACGGCAGCGCCATGATCGCGGCGTCGATCTCACCCTGCTTCAGCAGTTCGAGCAGCTTCAGCGTGTAGTTCTCCTGCAGCATCAGCGGCATCTGCGGGACCCGCTGGATCATCTGCTTGACGAGCGTCGGCAGCAGGTACGGCCCGATCGTGTAGATCACGCCGAGACGGAACGGCCCGACCAGCGGATCCTTGCCCTGCTTCGCGATCTCCTTGATCGCGAAGGTCTGCTCGAGCACGCGCTGCGCCTGCGTGACGATCTGGTCGCCGATCGGCGTTACGCTCACCTCGCTCGCGCCGCGCTCGAAAATCTGCACGTTGAGCTCGTCTTCGAGCTTCTTGATCGCCACCGACAGCGTCGGCTGGCTCACGAAGCAGGCTTCGGCCGCGCGGCCGAAATGCCGTTCGCGCGCGACCGCGACGATGTATTTCAATTCAGTCAGCGTCATTGTGGGTCAATCAGGGATATACATGCGATAGGTTTAATTTATACACCCTGTGACACCGGTTCGCCAAGTTCTCTGTATATCGGAATACGTCGAACGGCCGTTTCAAACCCGGCCTCAGCCTGCGGATCAGGCCTTCAGGTACTGTTCCCGCGCGCCGAGCCAGCGCGCGAGATGCTGCGTGACGACGCCGGGGTACGCGGCGATCAGCCGCGTCGCGGCTTCGCGGGCCGGATCGATCAGCCAGCCGTCGGTCTCGAGGTTCGCAAAACGCAGCATCGCCGCGCCCGACTGGCGCGCCCCCAGGAATTCGCCGGGGCCGCGGATCTCGAGGTCGCGGCGGGCGATCTCGAAGCCGTCGGTCGTCTCGCGCATCGTCTTCAGCCGCTCGCGGCCGGCGATCGACAGCGGCCCCGTGTACAGCAGCACGCACACCGACGCCGCGGTGCCGCGCCCGACGCGGCCGCGCAGCTGGTGCAGCTGCGCGAGGCCGAAGCGTTCCGCGTGCTCGATCACCATCAGCGATGCGTTCGGCACGTCGACGCCGACCTCGATCACGGTCGTCGCGACGAGCAGCTGCACCTCGTTGCGCGTGAACGCGTCCATCACGGCCGCCTTGTCGGCCGGCGACAGCCGGCCGTGCACGAGCCCGACCTTCAGCTCGGGCAGCGCGGCGGCCAGCGTCTCGTAGGTCTCGACGGCCGTCTGCAGCTGCAGCGTCTCGCTCTCCTCGATCAACGGGCAGACCCAGTACACTTGGCGCCCCGTCAGCGCCGCCTCGCGCACGCGGGCGATCACCTCCTCGCGCCGCGCGTCGCCGACGAGACGCGTCAGCACGGGCGTGCGGCCCGGCGGCAGTTCGTCGATCGTCGAGACCTCGAGATCCGCGTAGTACGTCATCGCGAGCGTGCGCGGAATCGGCGTGGCCGACATCATCAGCTGGTGCGGCTGGAAATCGCGGGCGCCGTTGGCCGCGTTCGCGGCCTTCGCGCGCAGCGCGAGCCGCTGCTCGACGCCGAAGCGGTGCTGCTCGTCGACGATCACGAGGCCGAGCCGCGCGAATTCGACCGTGTCCTGGATGATCGCGTGCGTGCCGATCACGAGCTGCGCGGTGCCCAGCGCGGCCGCCTCGATCGCCGCCCGCTTCTCCTTCGCCTTCAGGCTGCCCGCGAGCCACGCCACCGTGACGCCGAGCGGCTCGAGCCACGCGCGCAACTTGCGTGCGTGCTGTTCCGCGAGGATTTCGGTAGGCGCCATCAGCGCGGCCTGGTAGCCGGCGTCGATCGCCTGCGTGGCGGCCAGCGCCGCGACGACGGTCTTGCCGCTGCCGACGTCGCCCTGCAGCAGGCGCTGCATCGGGTGCGCGAGCGTCAGATCCTGCGCGATCTCGTCGACGACGCGCGACTGCGCGCCCGTCAGCGTGAACGGCAGCGCCGCGTAGAACCGGGTCGTCAGCGCATCGGCATCGCTCGCCGTGCGGCGCGGCATCGCGGGCGCCGCGCGCGTGCGGCGCTCCTCGTGCGCGCGCTTGAGCGACAGTTGCTGCGCGAGCAGTTCCTCGAACTTGATGCGCGTCCACGCCGGATGCGAGCCGTCCATCAGCGCGGCCTCGTCGGAATCGACGCCCGGATGGTGCAGGATGCGCACCGCCTGCTCGAGCGACGGCACGCCGAGCGGCTTCAGGTAATCGCGCTCGATCTCGGGCGGCAGCAGCTCGGGCAGCGGCGTGCGCTCGACCGCGTTCTCGATCGCCTTGCGCAGATAGGCCTGCGACACCCCGGCCGTGCTCGGATAGACGGGCGTGAGCACCTGCGGCAGCGGCGCATCCGCCTCGACGACGCGCACCGCCGGATGCACCATCTCCATCCCGAAGAAGCCGCCGCGCACGTCGCCGCGCACGCGCAGCCGCTGGCCGACGGCCATCTGCTTGACCTGCGAGCCGTAGAAATTCAGGAAGCGCAGCACCAGGTGCTCGCCGTCGTCGTCCTGGATCTTCACGACGAGCTGGCGGCGCGGCCGGTACGCGACCTCGTTGTCGAACACGACGCCTTCGGCCTGCGCGATGCCGCCCGGCAGCAGCTCGCCGATCGGCGTGAGCGTGGTTTCGTCCTCGTAGCGCATCGGCAGATGCAGCACGAGATCGATCGAGCGCGTGAGGCCGAGCTTCGCGAGCTTGTCGGCGGTCTTCACGGGCTTGTCGGCGGCGGCCTTTTTCTTGCGCTTCGCGCCGGCCGCTCCCGCTGCGTCGCCCGCGGCGGCGTGTTCGGCGTCGGGCGCCGCGTCGGCCGCGGCCGGCTGCGCGAGCCGCCCGTCGGCGCCGCGCTTCGGGCCGGCGCGGCGCGGGGCGGCCCGCTCCGCCGCGTCGCGCTCGCCCGCGCCAGGTTCCGCCGGATCGTGCGCCGCCACGTCGCGCTCCCCCGCGCCGCGCGCGGGTAACACCCCATCCTCCGCGTCGAACGGATCGGCGGAATCGGCAACGGCAGCGGAGGAACGGCGTGGTGACACAGGCATCGGATCGTCTGGGTGCTTCGCAAGGCAAGTACAATAGCGGCTTTCACGTCGCCCGAACGAACGACGCCGGCCAGGCCGCGCATCCCGCCATCATAGCGGCTCGCGCGCCCCGATTACGCGTTTCCGCCCTGCCGGCGACGCCCGCCGGCCGTTTCGAACCAGCCCGCATGTTCACGCTTTCCGATTTCGATTTCAATCTGCCGCCCGAGCTGATCGCGCAAACCGCGCTGCCCGACCGCACCGCGAGCCGCCTGCTCGAGGTCGACGGCGCCGTCGAGCCCGCGCGCCTCGTCGACCGGCATTTCACCGAGCTGCCGTCGTGCATCGCGCCCGGCGACCTGCTCGTGTTCAACGATACCAAGGTGCTGAAGGCGCGCTTCTTCGGCCAGAAGGCCAGCGGCGGCAAGATCGAGGTGCTGGTCGAGCGCGTGACGGGCACACACACGGCGCTCGCGCAGATCCGCGCGAGCAAGTCGCCGGGCGCCGGCACGACGCTGCGTCTCGCCGACGCCTTCGACGTGACGGTCGGCGAGCGCGTCGAGCCGTTCTTCACGCTGCACTTCCCCGCGCCGTGCCTCGAGCTGATCGAGCAGTACGGGCGCCTGCCGCTGCCGCCGTATATCGAGCACGATCCCGACGCGACCGACGAGACGCGCTACCAGACCGTCTACGCGAGCAACCCGGGCGCGGTCGCCGCGCCGACGGCCGGGCTGCACTTCGACCAGCCGCTGCTCGCGAAGCTCGACGCGATGGGCGTCGAGCGCGCGACGCTGACGCTGCACGTCGGCGCGGGCACGTTCCAGCCGGTGCGCGTCGACAACATCGCCGAGCACAAGATGCACAGCGAGTGGTACGACCTGCCGCAGGCGCTCGTCGACCGGATCGCCGCGACCCGCGCGCGCGGCGGCAACGTGATCGCGGTCGGCACGACGTCGATGCGCGCGCTCGAAGCGGCCGCGCGCGCGGCCGACGAAGCGGGCCGCCCGCTCGCGGCCGCGCAGGCCGAGACCGACATCTTCATCACGCCCGGCTACCGTTTCCGCGTGGTCGACCGGCTCGTCACGAACTTCCACCTGCCGAAGTCGACGCTGCTGATGCTCGTGTCCGCGTTCGCCGGCGTCGAGACGATCCGCGCCGCGTACCGGCACGCGATCGACGAACGCTACCGCTTCTTCAGCTACGGCGACGCGATGCTGCTCACGCGGCGCGACACGCCGGAGGCGGCGGGCGCCTGAAGCGCGGCGCGCGGCCGCCCCGACGCTCCCGTCGGCCGGCCCGCGCCGGTCGCACGCCCGATTTTTTTCACCGCCGCCGGCGTTCCGGCGGCGTTTTCAACATGCGCCGGACTGTTCTCCGGTAGCAAGGAGAATGACGCGATGACCGAAGGTTCATCCCACGATACGCACGCGCCCGTGCAGGACCGCCCGGCAAACGGGCTCGAATTCGAACTGCTGACGACCGACGGCCATGCGCGCCGCGGCCGGGTGAAGCTCAACCACGGCGTGGTCGAGACGCCGATCTTCATGCCGGTCGGCACGTACGGCACCGTGAAGGCGATCCAGCCGCGCGAGCTGCACGAGATCAACGCCCAGATCATCCTCGGCAACACGTTCCACCTGTGGCTGCGCCCGGGCCTCGACACGATCGACGCGCACGGCGGCCTGCACCGCTTCATGGGCTGGAACAAGCCGATCCTGACCGACTCGGGCGGCTTCCAGGTGTTCTCGCTCGGCGACCTGCGCAAGATCACCGAGGACGGCGTCACGTTCGCGTCGCCGATCAACGGCGACAAGCTGTTCCTGTCGCCGGAAGTGTCGATGCAGATCCAGAAGGTGCTGAACTCCGACGTCGTGATGCAGTTCGACGAATGCACGCCGTACGCCACCGACGGCGTGCCGACGACGCACAAGGAAGCGGCCGACTCGATGCGCATGTCGCTGCGCTGGGCGAAGCGCTCGCTCGACGAATTCAACCGGCTCGGCAACCCGAATGCGCTGTTCGGGATCGTCCAGGGCGGGATGTTCGAGGACCTGCGCGACGAATCGCTTGCCGGCCTGTCGGAACTCGGCTTCCACGGCCTGGCGATCGGCGGGCTGTCGGTCGGCGAGCCGAAGGAAGACATGATGCGCGTGCTGCGGCACGTGGGCCCGAAGCTGCCGGCCGACAAGCCGCACTACCTGATGGGCGTCGGCACGCCGGAGGACCTGGTCGAGGGCGTCGCCAACGGCGTCGACATGTTCGACTGCGTGATGCCGACCCGCAACGCGCGCAACGGCTGGCTGTTCACGCGCTTCGGCGACGTGAAGATCCGCAACGCGACGCACAAGAACTCGCTGAAGCCGCTCGACGCGAGCTGCACGTGCTACACGTGCCGGAACTTCTCGCGCGGCTACCTGCACCACCTGCACCGCGTCGGCGAAATCCTCGGCGCGCAGCTCAACACGATCCACAACCTGCACTACTACCTGCAGCTGATGAGCGAGATCCGCGACGCGATCGAGACCCATACGTTCGATGCGTTCCGCCAGCGCTTCGCGGAGGATCGCGCGAGAGGCGTCGACTGACGGGCCGGCCGCCCGCGCGGCGGCACGTCACATAGGACGTGTACTAATTGACGCGTTCCAGTGGCCAGCCGCGACCGCCAAATATTACAATTGCCTTTCCATACACGCCGTAACGGTATCGGTTCGCGCTTTAACAGCTTGATCCGAAAGCGCATTTGCCGATCCGTTTGCGCATGGGGCCGGTGGTAGAATAACCGGCTTATTTTTCGATCTTCCCCTACGGAGAGACCAAGTGCCGTTCATTTCCAACGCGTTCGCGCAAGGTGCCGGTGGCGCCGAATCGAGCCTGATGAGCTTCCTGCCGCTCATCCTGATGTTTGCCGTGCTCTACTTCATCATGATCCGTCCGCAGATGAAGCGTCAGAAGGAGCACCGCAACATGCTCGCGGCCATGGCCAAGGGCGACGAAGTCGTCACGAGCGGCGGCCTCGTGGGCAAGGTGACGAAGGTCACCGAAGGCTACATCGGCGTCGAGATCGCCGAAGGCACCGAAATCACCGTGCAGAAGGCCGCTGTCACGACCATTCTGCCGAAGGGCACGATCAAGTCGCTGTAAGCCCTTCACCGAGCGTCCGGCTCCCCGCGCCGCGCCCGCCCGACCGAGGGGGCCGCCGCGGCGCCGGACGCGACGCTTTCACGCCAACCACCCGTTCGGCTCCCTCATGAATCGTTATCCACTCTGGAAATATGTCGTGATGGTCGTGGCGCTCGCCATCGGCCTTCTGTACACATTGCCCAACTTCTTCGGCGAAGCGCCGGCGGTGCAGGTGTCGAGCGGCAAGGCCACGGTCAAGCTCGACTCGACCACGCTGACCCAGGTCGAATCGGCGCTCGCTTCCGCGCAGATCACGCCGGACGACGTCACCTTCGAGAACACGGCGACCAACGCGAACATCCGCGTGCGCCTGAAGGACACCGATACGCAGCTGCGCGTCAAGGACCTGCTGCAGAAGTCGCTGAACGCCGACCCGAACGATCCGCAGTACGTCGTCGCCCTGAACCTGCAGAGTGCGTCGCCGCGCTGGCTGACCGCCCTGCACGCGCTGCCGATGTATCTCGGCCTCGACCTGCGCGGCGGCGTCCACTTCCTGCTCCAGGTCGACATGACCGGCGCGCTCACGAAGAAGCTCGACTCCGACGCGTCCGACGCACGCACGCTGCTGCGCGACAAGAACATCCGCGACGGCGGCGTGAGCCGCGTCGACCAGTCCGTCGTCGTCAACTTCAGCGATGCGCAGACGGCCGACCAGGCGCGCCAGGCGCTCGCCGCCTCGATCACCGAACTGCAATGGGCGACCCAGCCCGGCGGCGGCGGCACGCAGGTCGTCGGCACGTTCACGCCGGCCGTGCAGAAGTCCGTCGAGGACGCCGCGCTCAAGCAGAACCTGACGACGCTCCACAACCGCGTGAACGAACTCGGCGTGTCGGAGCCGATCCTGCAGCAGCAGGGCAGCGACCGCATCGTGGTCGAACTGCCGGGCGTGCAGGACACCGCGAAGGCGAAGGACATCATCGGCCGCACCGCGACGCTCGAGGCGCGCCTCGCCGACCCGATCAACACGCACCCGAACCCGAACGACCCTGTGCCGCCGGGCGAGGAGCTGTTCACGCAGGGCAACCAGGCGCCCGTGCTGCTGAAGAAGGACGTGATCTTCACCGGCGACCGCATCATCGACGCGTCGGCCGGCTTCGACGACCACCAGCGTCCGTCCGTCAACATCCGCCTCGATTCGGCCGGCGGCCGCTCGGTGCGCGCGGTGTCGCGCGAGAACATCGGCAAGCCGATGGCGATGGTGCTGTTCGAGAAGGGCAAGGGTGAAGTGCTGACGGTCGCGACGATCCAGTCGGAACTCGGCGACCGCTTCCAGATCACGGGCCAGCCGACGCCGCAAGCCGCAGCCGACCTCGCGCTGCTGCTGCGCGCCGGCTCGCTCGCCGCGCCGATGGACATCATCGAGGAACGCACGATCGGCCCGAGCCTCGGCGCCGACAACATCAAGATGGGCGTCCACTCGGTGATCTGGGGCTTCTGCGCGATCGCCGTGTTCATGATCGCGTACTACATGCTGTTCGGCGTGATCTCGGTGATCGGCCTGTCGGTGAACCTGCTGCTGCTCGTCGCCGTACTGTCGCTGATGCAGGCGACGCTGACGCTGCCCGGTATCGCCGCCATCGCGCTCGCGCTCGGCATGGCGATCGATTCGAACGTGCTGATCAACGAGCGCGTGCGTGAAGAACTGCGCGCCGGCCAGCCGCCGCAGCTCGCGATCCAGTCCGGCTACGCGCATGCGTGGGCGACGATTCTCGACTCGAACGTCACGACGCTGATCGCCGGCCTCGCGCTGCTCGCGTTCGGCTCGGGCCCGGTGCGCGCGTTCGCGATCGTGCACTGCCTCGGCATCCTGACGTCGATGTTCTCCGCGGTGTTCTTCTCGCGCGGGATCGTCAACCTCTGGTACGGCGGCCGCAAGAAGCTGAAGTCGCTCGCGATCGGCCAGGTGTGGAAGCCGGAAGGCGCCGCTGCCGCCGCCGCGTCGTTCTCCGACGCGGACGAATCGACCGATACCGCGCGCGCCGCGAAGCTCGCCGCCCCGGCGAAGGGCAACGCGCCGCGCGCCGGCAAGCCGCAACTGCGCAACCGTGCGCAGCAAGGCGTGTCGCCGAAGAAACCGGGCTCGACCCAATAAGGCCCCGGAGACGAGACCATGGAATTTTTCCGCATCCGTAAAGACATTCCGTTCATGCGGCACGCGCTGGTGTTCAACGTGATCTCGCTGGTCACGTTCCTCGCCGCCGTGTTCTTCCTGTTCCACCGCGGGCTGCACCTGTCCGTCGAATTCACCGGCGGTACGGTGATCGAGGTGCAGTACCAGCAGGCCGCCGAACTCGAACCGGTGCGCGCGACGCTCGGCAAGCTCGGCTACGCCGACGCGCAGGTGCAGAACTTCGGCACGTCGCGCAACGTGCTGATCCGCCTGCAACTGAAGGAAGGCCTCACGTCCGCGCAGCAGAGCGACCAGGTGATGGGCGCGCTGAAGGCGCAGAGCCCGGACGTCACGCTGCAGCGCGTCGAGTTCGTCGGCCCGCAGGTCGGCCGGGAGCTCGCGACCGACGGCCTGCTCGCGCTCGCCTGCGTCGTGATCGGCATCGTGATCTACCTGTCGTTCCGCTTCGAATGGAAGTACGCGGTGGCCGGCATCATCGCCAACCTGCACGACGTCGTGATCATTCTCGGCTTCTTCGCGTTCTTCCAGTGGGAGTTCTCGCTGGCGGTGCTCGCGGCGATCCTCGCGGTGCTCGGCTACTCGGTCAACGAGTCGGTCGTCATCTTCGACCGGATCCGCGAGACGTTCCGCCGCGAACGCAAGATGAGCGTGCAGGAAGTGATCAACCACGCGATCACGACCACGATGTCGCGAACCATCATCACGCACACGTCGACCGAAATGATGGTGCTGTCGATGTTCTTCTTCGGCGGCCCGACGCTGCACTACTTCGCACTCGCGCTGACGGTCGGCATCATGTTCGGCATCTACTCGTCGGTGTTCGTCGCGGGCTCGCTCGCGATGTGGCTCGGCATCAAGCGCGAAGACCTGGTCAAGGAAAAGAAGACCGCGCACGATCCGGACGATCCCAACGCCGGCGCGCAGGTGTAAGCACCGCGCCGTTTCGGCAAGGACCCAAACCGGCCCGTCGGGCCGGTTTTTTCATGCCCGCGCCGCCGTGCGACGCGCGGCTGGCCCGACCTGCGCCGTCACGCGCGTCGGCTACAATCGTCTCCGCCCTTCCCCGCGGCCTGACGGTCGCGTGCGGCCGGGCGCCCCTCGCCACCCGTTCGAGCCTGCTGTCCCGATGATGCCTGCCACGTTTATCGTTCGTCGCCTCGCCGCCTGCGCAACCGTCGCGGCCGTGCTGCTGCCGCATGCATCGGCGGCCGGCGCGCAACCGGCGTCCGCGCCGGCCGCCGCTTCGCTTCCCGCCGCTTCGCCGCCGCCGTCGCCCTGCCCGCACGACTGGGAACCGCAGCTCTGCGAACTGAAGGCGGCGGTCGAACTCCTGAAGAAGCAGCACCTGACCGACATCGACATCGGCGCACTGCTCGACGCCACGGTGCACGACGGCATCAAGACACTGCCGTACGCACGCTTCTTCAACGCGAAGGAGCGGCTGGAGCAGCTCGACGACGAGCGGCGCGCGCGCGACGGCACGCCGGGCATCGGGATCGTGTTCGAGACGCGCCCCGACGGACTGCACATCATCGACGTGATTCCCGACGCGCCCGCCGAGCAGGCCGGCGTGCGCCCCGACGATCTCGTGGTCGCGATGAACGACAGGAGCGTCGTCGGCATCGACAGCGCCGAGATCGTGAAACTCGCGAAAGGCGACGCGGGCGTCCCGCTCAGGCTCACGGTGCAGCGCGGCCCGCAACACACGGTGCTGAACTTCGCGCCCGTGCGGGCGATCGTCAAGCCGCATCCGGCGATCGCGAAACGGCTCGACGGCGACATCCTGTACACGCGGCTGTCGAGCTTTCCGGAGCCTGCGGTCGGCGACTACATCGACGCGGTGCAGGCCGCGCGCCGCACGGGCCCGCCGGTGAAGGGCATGATTCTGGATCTGCGCATCAATGGCGGCGGCGCGCTCAATGCGGCGATCGGCATCACCGCGCTGTTCGCCGGGCGCGACCGCACCGCGATGGTGACGGTCGAGCGCGACGACGCCCACCGCCGCCGCTACACGACCAACTGGCCCGACTACGAACTGCCGGTCATGCACGGGCAGGACCCGCTCGCGCCGCTGCAGGCCGACGACTGGTGGCGCACCGTGCCGCTCGTCGTGCTCGTCGACGGGCAGAGCGCGTCGGCCGCCGAGGCGACCGCGGCCGCGCTGAAGGACCTCGGCCGCGCGAAGCTGCTCGGCATGCCGACCTACGGGAAGGGGCTCGCGCAGACGGGCGTCGACCTGATCGACGGCACGCGCCTGAATTTCACGTTCGCGCGCAACCTGCGGCCGAACGGCTGCCCGATGGACGGCTACGGCGTCGTGCCGGACTGGCTCGTGCCGCCGCGCCGCGACTCGGACGTCGACGGCGTGCTGCTGTGGTACCGGGAAGCCGACCTCGCCCGCGCACCGTATGCGGACCGGCTGGCGCCCGACCCGTTCGCGCAGGTGCGCAAGGACCGCCAGAAGCTGCGCGACGCGCGCGTGCGCGCGAAGGTCGACACGTCGAGGAGCGCGGCCCTGCCGCAACGTGCGTTCGGCACGGCCGCCGACTGGCAGCTTCGGCAGGCGCTCGCCGCGCTCGCGGGGCGCCCGGTGCGCACCGTCGACGCGCCGGCGCGACTGATGCCCGCACAGCCCGTGTGCGAGCGTGCCGGCAGCTGACGCGCCGCCCGCTCAGCGGAACCCGAAGCGCCGGCGCAACACCACCAGCGCCACGAGGCTCAGCACGGCCGCGAACATCAAGTAGAAGCTCGGTGCGGTCTTCATCCCGGTCGCGCGGATCAGCCACGCGATGATGAACGGCCCGAAGCCGCCGAAGATCGTCACCGCGACGTTGTACGCGAGCGACATCCCGGTCGTGCGCGTCTGCACCGGGAAGACCTCGGACAGCAGGCCCGGCAGCGCCGCGAAATAGCCCGTCATCAGGAACGCGAGCAGCACCTGCAGCGCGATCAACGTACCGAAGCCCGGATGCGCGACCAGGTACGCGAACGCCGGGTAGATCAGCACGAGGATGCCGACGGCCGGCGCGATCATCACGCGCACGCGGCCGTAGGTGTCCGACCAGTGGCCCACCAGCGGCGCGAACGCCATCTGGATCACGCCGACGACGAGGATCGCCGCGAACGCGGCCGACGGCGCGAGGCCGAGCTGCTTCACGCCGTAGGTCGGCATGAACAGCACGAGATAGGTCGCGACGGTGCCGAGCACGACCGCGCCCATCGCGGCAACCAGCCGCGCCTTGTGCGACGCGAACGTGTCGCGTAACGGGTTCGCGGTGCCCTCGGCGGCCAGGAACTCGGGCGTCTCGTCGACCTTCTTGCGGATGTAGTACGCGACCGGCCCGAGCAGCAGCCCGAAGAAGAACGGCACACGCCAGCCCCACGACGCCATCTGCGCGGCCGTGAGCTGCGCGTTCAGCACGGTGCCGAAGCCGGCGGCGAGCAGCGTCGTGAAGCCCTGGCTCGCGACCTGCCAGCTCGCGAAGAAGCCGCGCCGCCCCGGCACGTGCTCGGCGAGGAACGCGGTCGCGCTGCCGAACTCGCCGCCGGCCGAGAAGCCCTGCATCAGCCGCGCGGCGACGAGGATCAGCGGCGCCGCGACGCCGATCGTGTCGTAGGTCGGCAGCACCGCGATGATCAGCGTGCCGACCATCATCAGCAGGATCGACAGCGTGAGCGCGGCCTTGCGGCCCGCGCGGTCGGCATACGCGCCGAGCACGATCGCGCCGAGCGGCCGCATGAAGAACGACACGCCGAACGTGCCGAGCGTGAGCAGCAGCGACACGGTGTCGTTGCCGGCCGGGAAGAACAGCTTCGCGATGGTCACCGCGAAGAAGCCGTAGACGACGAGATCGAACCACTCGAGCGCATTGCCGATCGACGCGGCGACCACCGCGCGCCACACGCGCGGCGACGAGGCAATGGAACGGGACTGCGTGGCGGCATGCATCGGCGATCTCCTTGTCGTTGTACGTTCTGTGTGCGGCGGCCGTCCAGCGCCATCGGCTTGCCGCCGCGCCGCGAACGGCGCTCGGGCGATTATAGGCGCGCAAAAAAAAGCCGCCGCCCCCGTAACGGGAAGGCGGCGGCTGGCGCGCGGCCGGTCGGCCCGGCCGGCGACGTTACTGCTGCTTGACGGCTTCGGCCGTGATCAGCAGCTTCGTCTTCATCTTGAAGCCGTACTGCTTGCCGTAGTCGAGGCCGAAATCGTCGCGGTTGAATTCGCCGACGGCGTCGACGCCGCACACTTCACGCTTGAGCATCGGGTGCGGCATGCACTTGAACGAGTCGATCTTCAGCGTCAGCGGCTTCGTGACGCCGTGCAGCGTCAGGTTGCCGACCACCGCCACCGGCTTGTCGCCGTCGAACTTGATCGTGCCCTTGTAGTTCGCCTGCGGGAACTTCGCGACATCGAAGAAATCGTTCGTCTGCAGATGCTCGTCGAGCTTCGCGCTGCCCGTGTGGATCGACGCGATGTCGGTCGTCACGTCGACCGTGCCCGTCTTCGCTTCGCGATCCAGCGTCACGCTGCCGCTCGACTTGTCGAACTTGCCGCGCCAGACCGACAGGCCGCCGAAGTGGTCGGCCTCGAAGCTCGGGTACGTGTGGCTCGGGTCGAACTGGTACGTCGCGCTTTCGGCAAACGCCGAGAACGACAGCGATGCAGCCAGCGCGCCCGCGGCGATCATCAGATGCTTTTTCAATTCATTCTCCTTGGAACGGCGCCGCGCCCCCGGGCGCGGCAATCGGGTGATGCGACAGCCGCCGCTTACTTCGTGGCGACGAGATGGAACTTGATCTGCACTTCATCCGCGACGACCGACGTGTCCTTCCACTCGCCGGTGCCGACGTTGAACGTCGAACGCTTGATCGGCAGCACGCCGTCGAACGTCTGCGTCGCGCCGCTCTGCGTGACCGTGACGGGCACCGTGACGGTCTCGGACTTGCCCTTGATCGTCAGCTTGCCAGTCACGTTGTACTTGTTGCCGCCGGCCGGCGCGATCGCCGACGACACGAACGTCGCCTGCGGATACGTCTTGGCGTCGAACCAGTCCTTGCCGGCGACCTGGTCGTTGTACATCTTGTCGCCGAGGTCGTAGCTCGCGACGTCGATCGTCATCTGGGCGCTGCCCTGCGCGGCTTTCGCCGGGTCGAACTTCACCTGGGCGGAAAACTTCCGGAACGCGCCTTCGGTCGGCACGTTCATCTGCTTCGACACGGCGGACACCTTGCTCTTCGCGAGATCGACGTCGGCATGCGCCGCGCCCGACGCGACGAACGACACCGCGGCGAGCGCGGCCAGCATGGAGCGGGAGAAAGACACTTTCATGGGATCCTTCATTTGGCAAAGGGAAGCATCCGCGACAGCAGGCCGTCACGGTCCAACAGCTGGTGCTTGAGCGCGGCGAGCACGTGCAGCGACACGAGCGCAAGCAGAATGTAATTCAAGGATACGTGAAGCGTCTTGAAGGTTTCCTTGAGCACCGGATCGGGGTCGATCAGCCGCGGCAGCGGCACGATGCCCAGGTAGACGACCGGAATGTTCGACGCCGAGCTGTACAGGTAGCCGGTGACCGGAATCACCAGCATCAGCACGTACAGCAGAAAATGCACGCCGTGCGAGGCCGCCCGCTGCCACGCGGGCGTGGCGCCCGGCAGCGCCGGCGGCACGTGGGTCGCGCGCCACAGCACGCGGATGACGGCCAGCGCGAACGCGGTCACGCCGATCCACTTGTGCCACGAGAAGTACTTCAGCTTCGTCGGCGTGAAGCCGGGGATGTCGGTCATCACCCAGCCCAGCGCGAAGCCGCAGATGATCAGCAGCGCGATCAGCCAGTGCAGCGCGATCGCGGTCTGCGTATAGCGCACCGGCCTGGCCGGCAGCGAATTCGATGCCATCTTGGATTCCTCAGTTCAGCGAACGGCCGCGCCGGCGATTCGTCCGACGCTTGTCAAGGGCGCCATGCTACCGCAACCTTTTGACACGCGCGGACTCTGAAAACAGGCGTGTCAGCCGGCTGACGGTTTCCTGTCATGTTACCGACCGGTCACCGGACACGCGATCGTTGACGCACCGAAAAAGGCCTTTTGGTAAGATTGGCGCGGGTTCCGGCCCCGTCGACGCATCTCCCCGACCGTCGCACAACCGCCCTTTCCATGCAACGAAACGACCTGATTGCCTGTCACGAGTGCGACGCACTGTTGCACAAACCGCGCCTCAGCGGACGTGAATCCGCGCGCTGCCCGCGCTGCGACGCGCTGCTCTACCGCAACAGCGCCGCGCAGATCGAGCGGATCTGCGCGCTCGCGCTCGCGGCGCTGATCACGTTCACGATCGCGCAGGCGTTCCCGATCCTCGAAATGGACGTGAACGGCAATCGCGTGCAGACGACGCTGATCGGCGCGATCGATTCGCTGTGGCACCAGGACATGGCGATCGTCGGCGTGATGGTGTTCTGCTCGACCGTGCTGTTCCCGCTCGTCGAAATGGCCGCGCTGCTGTACCTGCTGCTGCCGATCCGCCGCGGCGTCGTGCCGCCCGGCTTCAATCTGGTGCTGCGCGCGATCGAACTCGTGCGGCCCTGGGGGATGATCGAGGTGTTCATGCTCGGCATTCTCGTGACGATCGTCAAGATGGTCAGCCTCGCGCGCGTCGTGCCGGACGCCGCGCTGTTCGCGTTCGCCGCGCTGACGCTGATGATCGCGGTCGTGCTGATGTTCGATCCGCGCACGCTGTGGGACATCGCCGACGACCTGCGCGCCGGGCGCACGGGCGCGCAGCCCGACGCCGACGCCGCGCTGCCGGACGCCACCCGCCGATGACGATCCCGACCGCCGCCCGCGAGGGCTACGCCAGCTGCCACGTGTGCGGGCTCGTGCAGACGCTCGAGCGCCCGCACGCGCACTGCGCGCGCTGCGGCAGCGCGCTCCATTTCCGCACGCCGAACAGCATCATGCGCACGTGGGCGCTGCTGATCGCGGCCGTGATCCTCTACATTCCCGCGAACCTGCTGCCGATCATGCGCACCGCGTCGATCGTCGGCTCGCAGGAAGACACCATCATGAGCGGCGTCATCTACTTCTGGGTGTCCGGCGACTGGCCGCTCGCCGTGGTGGTGTTCGTCGCGAGCATCCTCGTGCCGATGCTCAAGCTCGGCGTGCTGCTGATCCTCGTGATCAGCACGCAGCGCAGCGCCACCTGGCGGCCGTTGCAGCGCACGCGCCTGTTCCGGATCGTCGAGCGCATCGGCCGCTGGTCGATGCTCGACATCTTCGTCGTGACACTGACCGTCGCGCTCGTCCATTTCCGTTCGCTCGCCGTCATCACGGCCGGCCCCGGCGCGCTTGCGTTCGGTTCCGTCGTGATCCTGACGATGCTCGCGTCGATGCAGTTCGATCCCCGCCTGATCTGGGATCCAGTCGAAACCTCAGGGAATCACCATGAATAGTCCACAAGGCCCGCAGCACGACGCGCCCCGGCCGCCCGATCCGACGATCTCGACGAAAAGCGGCTGGCTGCCGTCGCTCGTCTGGCTCGTGCCGCTGATCGCGGCGCTGATCGGCATCGGCCTCGTGATCAAGTCCGTGCGCGAGCGCGGCCCGGAAATCACGATCAGCTTCCACAGCGCCGAGGGGCTCGAGCCCGGCAAGACCCAGGTCAAGTACAAGGACGTCGAGATCGGCATGGTCAAGACGATCACGCTGTCGAAGGACCTGTCACGCGTGCTGGTCCAGGTGCAGCTCAAGAAGGAAGCGGAGGACTTCGCGGTCAAGGGCTCGCGCTTCTGGATCGTGCGGCCGCGCGTCGGCGCGACCGGCGTGTCGGGGCTCGGCACGCTGCTGTCCGGCGCGTACATCGGCGTCGACGCCGGGCGCGGGCAGGACACGCTGACCGACTTCACGGGCCTCGAGACGCCGCCCGCCGTCACGGGCGACCAGAAAGGCACGCAGTACGTGCTGCGCGGCGATTCGCTCGGCTCGATCGACATCGGCTCGCCCATCTACTACCGCCGCGTGCAGGTCGGCCAGGTGGTCGGCTTCTCGCTCGACAAGGACGGCACGGGCGTCACGTTCAACGTGTTCGTCAATGCGCCGTACGACCAGTACGTCGGTGTGAACTCGCGCTGGTGGCAGGCGAGCGGCGTCGACCTGCGGCTCGATTCGAGCGGCCTGAAGCTGAACACGCAGTCGCTCGCGACGGTGATCATCGGCGGCATCGCATTCCAGACGCCGCCGAGCCAGGACAGCGGCGCGACCGCGCCGAACAACACGACGTTCCGCCTCGCGTCCGACGAGAGCGACGCGATGCGCGATCCGGACGGCCAGCCGCTGCAGGTCGTGATGAACTTCAACCAGTCGCTGCGCGGGCTCGCCGTCGGCGCGACGGTCGACTTCCGCGGCATCGTGCTCGGCGAAGTGACGAACATCGGCATCGACTACGATCCGAAGGCGAAGAATTTCACGATGCCGGTCACGATGAACGTGTATCCGGAGCGCCTCGGCCGCCGCTTCCGCGAGACGATCGGCAGCAAGGGCGAACCGGCCCGCCGCGAGATCGTCGAGCGGCTCGTCCAGCACGGGCTGCGCGGCCAGTTGCGCACCGGCAACCTGCTGACGAGCCAGCTGTACGTCGCGCTCGACTTCTTCCCGAAGGCGCCGGGCGTGAAGATCGACACGACGCGCCAGCCGCTCGAGCTGCCGACCGTGCCGAACTCGCTCGACGAGCTGCAGCTGCAGGTCGCCGACATCGCGAAGAAGCTCGACAAGGTGCCGTTCGACCAGATCGGCGCGAACCTGAACAGCGCGCTGTCCAACGCCGACAAGCTGTTCAAGCAGCTCGACACGCAGGTCGCGCCGGAAGCGCGCGACACGCTGACGGCCGCGAAGCAGACCTTCTCGACCGCCGAGGCGACGCTGCAGCAGGATTCGCCGCTGCAATCCGACGTGCGCGGCGCGCTGAAGGAGCTTACGCGCACGCTGCAGTCGCTGAACGCGCTCGCCGACTATCTGGAGCGCCACCCCGAATCGCTGCTCAAGGGCAAGCCAGGAGATCAACCATGACGACGACACGCGTGAACGGTTTCGCGCGCGCCGCGGCGGCAGCCTTCGCCGCACTCGCGCTCGCCGCGTGCAGCTCGCCGCCCGCGCGGTTCTACACGCTCAGCCCGGCCGACGCCGCCGCGCCGCTGCGCACCGCGCCGGCCAACCCGGCCTTCCTGATCGAAGTACCGTCGGTCGGCGTGCCCGAGCAGGTCGCGAAGAACCAGCTGGTCGTGCAGAAGAACGCCGCGCAGGTCGACGTGCTCGAGCAGGAACGCTGGGCGTCGCCGCCCGCCGACGAGATCCGCCGCGCGCTGTCGGACGATCTCGCCGCGCAGCTCGGCACGATCGACGTCGTGAATTCCGCGTATCCGCCCGGCGTGCCCGTGTACCGGATCAGCGTGAACGTGCAGCGCTTCGAGTCGTGGCCCGGCAAACGCGCGGCGGTCGACGCCGTCTGGAGCGTGCGCTCGCTCGCCACGCAGGCCGTGATGACCTGCCGCACCAGCGTCGCGGAATCGGTGGCCGACGGCTACGACGCGCTCGTCGCCGGCCACCGGCGCGCGCTCGACGTGATTGCCGCGCAAGCCGCGGCCGGCGTGCGCGCGATGGCCGCGCGCCGCGGCACGCCGGTCGCCGCGGGGCCCGCGCCCGGCGGCAAGACGGCCGCCGTGCCGGTCGTGCCGTGCCCGGCCAATCCGGCGCCGGGCGGCAACGCCGGCGCCTAGCCCGGGCGCGCGGCGCGCAGGCGGCCGCCCGGCACGGCGTTCGTTAGCACGCCGCCGCCGCCCCGCGCTGTTCGCCGGCGCTCGCCGGCAGCGGTCGGCACAAGCCGGCCGCGACGCGCGTCGCGGCGCGGTCATCGGCCGATCGGCGACTTTGCATTGTTTGGCAAAGTCGGCCGGAACCGGCGACATGCCACGCGGTCGGCTTGCGTTTTCCGTCGCGATTGACGATCCTACGCACTTTCAGGCCCGCGCCGTTCGTCGTGCGCGCCAGCCAGCGGCGCCGGGGCGCGTTCGGCCCGACCGCCGTGCCTCCCGGCGCCTGCACGCGATCGGCGTGCAACGCAGCGGGGCAGCCGCATCGCGGGTCGCCGCGCATTGTCCGGCCACCGCCCCGTCTCACCCGTTCTCCCCGGCGCCGCGCCGTTTCCCCGGCCGGCATCCCGAACCCGCCCGTCCAGGGCTTTCGCTATTCCGCTTATGTTTCGTTCCCTGACGACCCTGATCAAGAAGTGGCGCGCGTCGCGCAATGCCGGTCACCAGCTCGATGCGTTGCTCGCGCATGCCGACGCCGATGCGTCGTATGCCGAACGCAGCGAGTGGCTGATCGAGCTCGCGCACTGGCTGCGCCGCACCGGCGCGATGGCCGCGCAGGACGCGTCGGCCGATCGCGACGCCGACGTGCGCGCATACCCGGCCCACGCACGGCTGCGCTACCTGTTCCATGTGCTCGACCGCAACCCCGCGTGGAAGGCGCACGCCGCGCGCATCCTGCGCGGCATCCTGCGCGAGTGCGACGGCATCTCGCTGCTGTGCGACGCCGGCATGCCGGTGCACTCGGGCTTCTTCGGCGCGCTGTTCGAGCGGATCGACTCGTCGCTGATCCCGCCCGCGCCGAACCGCCGGGAGCTGTCGGCGCTGTTCACGCTGATGTTCCCGACGCCTGACGACGCCCAATGGATCGACGCGCTGCCCGACGACCTGCTCGCGCGCCTCGCCGACCTGATCTCGTTCGACGTCACCGAGGAGGAGCGCCACGAGCCGGGCTCGTTCTCGCGCGACCTGCTGGCCGCGCTGCACAACCTGACCTGCCAGATCAGCTCGACCGGCCTGTCGCAGACGGTGCGCAGCCGCCTGTCCGACGACGATGCGCGCAAGCCGCTCGAAACGCAGCCCTTCTACCGCCTCACGCGCGCGATGCTCGCGGTCGAGACCGCGCACGCGGCGGTCGAGGACGGCGGCGACCCGAGCAAGCTGCTGCACGAGGTGAACTACCTGCGCGTGCTGCTCGACGAATGCCGGATCGCCGTCGACGACGTGTTCGCGCACCTGTATCGCAACGGCGTGTCGGTCGACATCGTGTTCCAGGTCGAGCGGATGCGGATGCGCATCCTGCGCGCCGAAACGCTGCTGAACGCGTGGATGGCCCGCGACGACCTGCACGGGATGGCGCGCCTGACGGCGGAACTCGTCGACGCGAACCAGAACAGCCAGAGCGTGACGCACCTCGTGCGCAGCAACTTCTCGCTGTTCGCGCGCAAGCTCGTCGAAACCAACGCGGACACCGGCGAGCACTACATCTCGCGCGGCCGCGCCGAATACCTGAAGATGCTGCGGATGGCCGCGGGCGGCGGGCTGGTCACCGTCGTGACCGTGTGCGTGAAGTTCGCGATCACGGGCGCCCACCTGCAGTCGATGCTAGAAGGCCTGCTCGCCGGCATCAACTACGCGGCCAGCTTCATGCTGATGCACTTCCTGCACTTCACGCTCGCGACCAAGCAGCCCGCGATGACCGCGCCGACGCTCGCGCGCGAACTCGACGGCACCGGCCACGAGGAAGGCGTGAAGGCGTTCGTCGCGTCGGTGATCGCGCTGATCCGCACGCAGGCCGCCGCGATTTCCGGCAACGTGCTCGTCGTGCTGCCGGTGTGCCTGCTGGTGCAGTTGTTCGCGGGCAACGTGCTGCACGCGAACCTGATCTCGCCGCAGAAGGCGCACGCGACGCTGCACTCGTTCTCGCTGCTCGGGCCGACGCCGCTCTACGCGGCGCTGACGGGCGTGCTGCTGTGGGCATCGAGCCTGCTCGCGGGCTGGGCCGACAACTGGTTCGTGCTGCACCGGGTCGGCGACGCGCTCACGTACAACCGCCGGCTGCGTCTCACGCTCGGCGTCGCCGGCGCCGCGAAGCTCGCGCATTTCTGCCGGTCGAACGTCGCGGGCGTGGTCGCGAACGTCGGCCTCGGCCTGATGCTCGGCCTCATCCCGGCGATCGTCACCGTGTTCCTGTTCCCGTTCGAGGTGCGGCACGTGACGCTGTCGGCCGGCTCGATCGGGATCGCGCTCGGCGTGCTGGGCAAGGGCGCGCTCGGCACGCCCGAGCTGTGGTGGGCCGCCGCCGGCGTGCTCAGCATGGCGATCCTCAACGTGCTCGTGAGCTTCGCGCTCGCGTTCACGATGGCCGTGCGCTCGCGCAGCCTGCGCCCGACCCGGGTGCGCGCGCTCGTCGCCGCGATCGTCCGCACGGTGCTGTCGAATCCGCTGGCCCTGCTCTGGCCGGCCGGCGGCCAGGCCGCGCGCGCCGGCCAGTCGGGCTCGCACTGAGCCCGCGGCGGCGCGGCGGCGCCCGGCCGGGCATCGCCGCGCCCGCCTCCCGGCGCATGCAAACGGCCGTTCGACCGGCGTCCGCACGCCGAAACGCCGGCCCCGGTCGCCCGCGCCGCGTACAATAGTGGACTTTTGCACGTCCTCACCCGCCTTATGTCCTCGCCCACCCTGTTCGAATTCTTCGCCCCCTGCCCGCGCGGCCTCGAAGCGGCGCTTGCCGCCGAGCTGGCCGAAATCGCCGGCCGCCATCTGAACGGCGCGCCGTTCACCGCGGGCGCGCAGGTGCCGGGCGGCGTCCATTTCAGCGGCGGCTGGGCCGCCGGCATGGCCGCGAACCTCCATTCGCGGATCGCGAGCCGGATCCTGCTGAAGATCGCGCACCGCGCCTACCGCAACGAGCAGGACGTCTACGCGCTCGCGCTCGAGCAGCCGTGGGAGCGCTGGTTCGCGGCAACGCAGACGCTGCGCGTCGACATCACCGCGATCAAGTCGCCGCTGAAGAGCCTCGAATTCGCGACGCTGCGCGTGAAGGACGCGATCTGCGACCGGATGCGCGACAAGACCGGCGCGCGCCCGAGCATCGACACGGGTGCGCCTGACGTGCGCGTGTTCGCGTTCCTGACGGCCAACGAGTGCACGCTCTACCTCGACACGTCGGGCGAGCCGCTGTTCAAGCGCGGCTGGCGGCTCGACAAGGGCGCGGCGCCGCTGCGCGAGAACCTCGCGGCCGGCATCCTGCGCCTGACGGGCTGGACGCCCGGCACCGCGCTGTACGACCCGATGTGCGGCAGCGGCACGTTCCTCGCGGAAGCCGCGCAGATCGCGCTCGGCGTGGCGCCCGGCGTCGAGCGCCGGTTCGGCTTCGAGAAACTCAAGCAGTACGACATCACCGCATGGCAGGGGCTGAAGGTCCCGGCGCTGGATGCGAAGCGCGCGGCGCGCGGCAGGCGCAACGATACGCTCGGCGTGTACGGCAGCGACATCTCCGGCGACATGCTCGAGAAGGCGCGCGCGAACCTCGAGCGCGCGGGCGTGCCGTCGGTGTGGCTCAAGCAGGTCGATGCGCGCGGGATGACGCCGCCGTGCGACGGGCCGGGCATCCTCCTCGCGAACCCGCCGTACGGCGAGCGGATCGAGGTGCGCGGCCGCAGCGCGCGCGGCGAAGTGCGCGAAACCGGCCGCAACCGCGGCAACGACGACGCGTTCCGCCGCACGCACACCGACGCGCCGGACAGCGAATTCTTCAACGCGCTCGGCGATGCGCTGAAGCAGCGCTTCACTGGCTGGCAAGCGTTCCTGCTCACGTCCGACCGGTCGCTGCCCGGCCAGTTGCGACTGCGCGAATCGGCGAAGACGCCGCTGTTCAACGGCGCGCTCGAATGCCGGCTGTTCCGCTTCGACCTGATCGCCGGCAGCGTGAAGGCGCGCCCGGCCGCGCCGGAAGGCGACGCCTGAGCCGCAGCGCCCGGGCTCCGAACGGGCGGCCTGCACGGCCGCCGCTGCACCACTCGTAACGCCGCCGAAGCCGCACCCGCGGTTTCCGCGGCGTTCCCTTTTCAGCGCCTCGACGTCTTCCCGCACTGCGTCGTGAACGGCAGCGCGCGCCCCGTTTCGGGCAGCGCCTTCCGGGGCGACGACACGACCGGCCACCCGCCCCGAATCCCGCGCCTCATCTCCGGGCCGGCCATCCGCCCATCGTGCGTGACGGCCGGCTTCACGGCGCCCTCGCGCGGCCCGACGCGACCGCTCGCGCACGACGCTCGGCTTCCCCCTGACGGCATACGCCGCGCGACGACCCGCCTGCGCGGCGGATCGTTCTGCGCCCCTTCTTCGACGAGGTCGACCCGCGACGGATCGTCGTCGAACCGTTGCCTGGCAGGGGTGACAACTCTACTGACAATACGGTGTCAGCAGCCCGCGGTCACACTTCAATCCCGGCGCAATGCAGCGCCGGCATCCCTACCGAACCCGAACGACAAGGAGCTCGTCATGACGTCCGCAACTGCCACCGCCACCCTGGAGCGCGCGATCGCGTGGTTCGACATTCCGTCCCTCGACTTCGACCGGGCGATCCGCTTCTACGAGACCGTGCTGCAAACGACGCTGCAGCGCACGGTGATCGGCGGCGTGCCGATGGCCACGTTCGAGCGCGAGGCGTCGAGCACGGGCGGCAGCATCGTGTTCGATCCGCAGCAGATGAAGCCGAGCGCGAACGGCGTGCTCGTCTACCTGAACGCCGGCGATTCGGTCGTTGCCGCGCTCGAACGCGCGAAGCGCGCGGGCGGCGCGGTGCAGGGCTCGGTCGTCGAGCTGCCGAACAACTACGGCTACATCGGCTACCTGATCGATACCGAAGGCAACCGCGTCGGCCTGCACGCGCCGAAATGCCACTGAGCGCACCGGCCGTCGGGCCGGCGCGGCGCTATCATCGCGAAGTCCCCACCGCCGCAAGAGTCGAGGTGCCGTCATGACCCGCCGCGCCGACCGCCTGTTCCAGATCGCCGAGCTGCTGCGCGGGCGTCGTCTCACGACCGCGCAGCAACTGGCCGACTGGCTGTCGGTGTCGCCGCGCACGGTCTATCGCGACGTGCGCGACCTGCAACTGTCAGGGGTGCCGATCGAAGGCGAAGCCGGCATCGGGTACCGGCTGAACCGCAACGCGAGCCTGCCGCCGCTCACGTTCACGGCCGAGGAGCTTTCGGCGCTCGCCACCGGCGCGCGCATGCTCGAAACCTGGGGCGGGGCGCGCTTCGCGAGCGGCGCGCGCTCCGCGCTCGCCAAGATCGCGTCGGCAATGCCGGCCGACAAGCGCACGGCGCTCGACCGCCTGCCCGTGTTCGCACCGTCGTTCCACATCGACGAGACGTTCTGCGCGAAGGTCGACGCGATCCACCAGGCCATCGACACGCGCCACGTCGTCGGCTTCGACTATCGCGACCGGCTCGGCGCGCACTCGCAGCGCCGCGTATGGCCGCTCGGGCTCGTCTACTGGGGCGGGCGCTGGACGATCGGCGCGTGGTGCGAGCTGCGCGGCGATTTCCGCACCTTCGACATCGCCCGGATGGGCGACATCACCGTGCACGAGCAGTTTCCGGACATGGAAGGGCGGCGGATCGCCGATTACATGCGGATCGCGGAAGCGCCGATGCGCTGACCGCGCGAGACGGCCGGCACGCACAGCTTGCCGGCGCGCCGCCGCAACGCGCCCGGGCCGTGCCCACGCCCCGGCCCGCTCCCGGCCTACTCGCCTACTCGCCGAACACCACCGTCCGCTTCGGCCGCTCGTCGACGTGCAGCGAAAACACGTCGGGCCGTGCGTAATGCCCGACCACGTCGAAGTCGTAGCGGGCCCGCACGAGCTCGTCGGTATCGATGCGCGCGGTCACGAGCCCGGCCTCGCCGATCAGCGGCGCCGTCAACAGGTCGCCGAGCGGCCCGACGATCACGCTGCCGCCGCGAATCAGCGGCCGCTCCGGGTCCCAGCCCGGCACGTCGATGCCGAGCGCGCGCGGCGACGGCTGCACCTGGCACGCACTGACCACGAAGCAGCGCCCCTCGTGCGCAATGTGCCGCATCGAGCTTTGCCACACGTCGCGCTCGTCGACGGTCGGCGCGCACCAGATCTGCACGCCCTTCGCGTACATCGCACAGCGCAGCAGCGGCATGTGGTTCTCCCAGCAGATCGCGGCGCCCGCGCGGCCTGCGGCGGTATCGACCACCGGCAGCGTCGAGCCGTCGCCCTGCCCCCAGATCAGCCGCTCGGTGCCGGTCGGCATCAGCTTGCGGTGCTTCGCGACGAGCCCGTCGCGCGGATCGAAGAACAGCGCCGTGCAGTACAGCGTGCTGCCGCCGCGCTCGATCACGCCGACCACGAGGCTCGCGCCCGTGCGCTGCGACAGCGCGGCCAGTTCGTCGGTTTCGGGCCCCGGCACCTCGATCGCCTGCGCGGCATAGCGCGCATACGCGTCGCGGCCCTCGGGCAGCCGGTAGCCGAGCCGCGTGCCGAAGATCTCGCCCTTCGGATAGCCGCCGAGCACGGCCTCGGGCAGCACGACGAGCGACGCTCCGCTGTCGCGGATCGCGGTTTCGTAGCCGAGGATCGTGTCGAGCGTGGTGCGCGTGCCGGCGGGCGATGCGCCGATCTGAAGTGCCGCGATGACGGATGTGGACATGAGGGCGTCTCCGGTGAATGGGGTATCGCCATCTTTATCGATAAGATGTCATCGATCAAATCGATAGAACGATAAGTGTCATGAATCCGGATGATATCGCCCGCCTCGACCTGAACCTGCTCAAGGTATTCGAGGCACTGTACGAGGAAGGCGGCGCGAGCCGCGCGGCGCTGCGGCTCGGGCTCACGCAGTCGGCGGTGAGTGCGGCGCTGGCGCGGCTGCGCGTGATCTACGCCGATCCGCTGTTCGTGCGCACCGGCCGCGGGCTTGCGCCGACGCCGCGCGCGGACGAACTGAAGCCGATCCTGTCCGATGCGCTCGACCGCTGCCGCGCAAGCCTCGCGATTGCCGCCGACGGCGGCGACCGGGTCGGCCGCACGATCTCGATCGGGCTGTCGGACGACTTCGAGATCGCGCTCGGCCGCGCGCTGATCGATGCGGTCGCGCGGGAGGCGGCCGGCATCCGGCTGATCTTCCGGCAGACGCACAGCGGCATCGCCGGCGACGCGCTGCTGCGACACGGCGTCGATCTCGCGATCGCGTCGGGCGGGTTTTCGGCGAACGGGCTCAGCCGGCGCGCGGTCGCGACGGGCGGCTATGCGTGCCTGATCGATCCGGCCGCCCGCACGCGGCCGCCGCGCACGCTGACGCTCGCCGATTTCCTGCGGCGCGACCACCTGCTCGTGTCGTCGGGCGGCGTGATCGGGATCGTCGACGAAGCATTGGCCGCGCTCGGCCACAAGCGGCGCGTTGCTGCATCGACCACGCATTTCGCCGCGTTGCCGTACCTGCTCGCCGGCTCCGACGCGGTGGCGACGATTCCCGCGCATGCGGCGCACGCGATCGCGCAATCGACGCCGTTGCGCGCACTCGCGTGCCCGGTCGACCTGCCGCGCTATCCGGTGGAAATCGGCTGGCGCACGAGCACGCAGCGCGACCCGGCGATCGTGCGCGTGCGCGACACGATTGCCGCGTGCGTCGCGAACCGGGTCGCGCCCTGAAGCGAAACCGGGCCGGGGCGAGCCGCCGGCAGGAACGATCCCTGCCCGGCGTAGCCGGATTGGCAGGGTTCGGGCCCGGAATGTCGCCGATGCCGGCCGGCTTGCGCCGTTCGGGCCGGTCGGGCCGCCCGTGAAGCGCCCGGCCGCGTTGCCGGGCGGAAACGACGCCACCGCCGCCGGGCCCGGCTCCACCGGCCGCCGCGCCTGCGCGCCGCCGGCGCCACCGCGCGCCGGCGGGACGGGCAGTCCACGAGGGTCGGATTCGTCTGATGAAGCGACCGGCAACGTTCGGTCGCAACCGGTAAAATGCCGAACCATGAAACCCGAAATCTGGACCCCGCATGTGACGGTTGCCGCGCTCGTCGAGCGCGCCGGCCGCTTTCTCGTGATCGAGGAAGAAACCTCGACGGGCCTGCGCATCAACCAGCCGGCCGGTCATCTCGAGGCCGGCGAGACGCTGGCCGACGCCGTGATCCGCGAAACGCTCGAGGAAACCGCGCACCCGTTCACGCCCGACGCGCTCGTCGGCGTCTATCTCGCGCACTACGACCGCCCCGGCACCGCCGGCGCGACCTACCTGCGCTTCACGTTCTGCGGCACGGCCGGCGAGCCGGTCGCGGGCCATGCGCTCGACGAAGGCATCGTCCGCACGCTGTGGCTGACGGCCGACGAACTGCGCGCGTGCAGCGACCGTCACCGCTCGCCCGCGGTGATGCGCGGTGTCGACGACTACCTCGCCGGGCGGCGCATCCCGCTCGATTTCGTGCACACGCATTCGGTGGCGCCGCGCCCCGATGCATTCGAACGTCAGGCGGTCAGCAAATGAGCCGGCGCCGTGTAGTGGTAGGCATGTCGGGCGGCGTCGATTCGTCGGTGACCGCGTGGCTGCTGAAGGAACAGGGCTACGACGTGGTCGGCCTGTTCATGAAGAACTGGGAAGACGACGACGACGGCGAGTATTGCTCGACGCGCCAGGACTGGATCGACGTCGTGTCGGTGGCCGACCTGATCGGTATCGACGTGGAGGCCGTCAACTTCGCGGCGGAATACAAGGACCGCGTGTTCGCCGAATTCCTGCGCGAGTACTCGGCCGGCCGCACGCCCAACCCCGACGTGCTGTGCAACGCGGAGATCAAGTTCAAGGCGTTCCTCGATCACGCGATGTCGCTCGACGCGGAAATGATCGCGACCGGCCACTACGCGCGCGTGCGCGAGCGCGACGGGCGTTTCGAGCTGCTGAAGGCGTTCGATCATACGAAGGACCAGTCGTACTTCCTGCACCGCCTGAACCAGGCGCAACTGTCGAAGACGATGTTCCCGCTCGGCGAGATTCCAAAGACGAAGGTGCGCGAGATCGCCGCGCAGATCGGGCTGCCGAACGCGAAGAAGAAGGACTCGACCGGCATCTGCTTCATCGGCGAGCGACCGTTCCGCGATTTCCTGAACCGCTACCTGCCGACCCAGCCCGGCCCGATGAAGACCCCCGACGGCAAGATCGTCGGCGAGCACATCGGCCTCGCCTTCTACACGTTCGGCCAGCGCAAGGGCATCGGCCTCGGCGGCAGCAAGAGCGGCAGCGGCGAACCGTGGTTCGTCGCCGCGAAGGACATCGCGTCGAACACGCTGTACGTCGTGCAGGGCCACGATCATCCGTGGCTGCTGTCGCGGCAGCTCGTCGCCGGCAACGTGAGCTGGGTCGCCGGCACGCCGCCCGCCGAAGGCTTCGCGTGCGGCGCCAAGACGCGCTACCGGCAGGCCGACGCGGCCTGCGCATTCGGCGCCGCGACGCCCGGCCCGGCAGGCGAGCCGCGCTTCTCGCTCGCGTTCGACGACGCGCAGTGGGCCGTCACGCCCGGCCAGTCGGCCGTGCTGTACGACGGCGAGATCTGCCTCGGCGGGGGCATCATCGAAGCCGCGGCCGCCGACATGGCGGCGCGCGACACGCTCGCGGCCGCACGCTGATGCGGATCCGGCCGCGCGAGCCGCGCCGGCCGGACCCGCCCGCTCCGCTCGTCGCCCGCTTCACGCCGCACCGCTGCGCCGCGCACGGTTAAGTGCCGCCCGGCACGGGTCGCGCCGGACGCCATTCAATCGCGACGCGGCTTTCCGCGCCGGCCCCGCACCGCGTGCCGGCTCGCCTCCATACCGCCCTCCCCGCGCCTGCCGGCAGCCGCCGGCTCCGCAACGCGAGCTTCACGACACCCGTAGTAGACTCTCGACCATCGTGGGCGCCGGCGGCGACGGGTACGGCACGGGCAGCATGCCCGCCGGGCCTGCGCGACGCCTCGGGCGCCGACCTGCCGGCCGCCGCGCAACCCTGGCGACGTGACGGCCATCCGAACAATTACGATGGAGTCCCCATGTTTTCCCGACGCTATATCGCGATGTGGTGCGCGGTCCTGCTGTTCGTGGCCGTCGCGGCGCTCGCCGCCCGGCACGCGCTCGCGTGGCCGTGGCTCGTGATCCCGGCCGCCCTCGTCGCACTCGGCCTGTACGACCTGAAGCAGGACCGCCACGCGATCCTGCGCAACTATCCGCTTTGGGGCCACTTCCGCTTCCTGTTCGAATTCATCCGACCTGAAATCCGCCAGTATTTCGTCGAGGACGACACCGACGAGAAGCCGTTCTCGCGCGCGCAGCGCAGCCTCGTCTACCAGCGCGCGAAGAACGTCGCCGACAACCGCCCGTACGGCACCGAGCTGAACGTGAAGGCCGTCGCGCACGAATGGATCAGCCACTCGCTCGCGCCGACCAGGCTGCCGAACCACGATTTCCGCATCCGCGTCGGCGCGAATCGCGCGCAACCGTACGACATCTCGATCTTCAACATCTCGGCGATGAGCTTCGGCTCGCTGTCCGCGAACGCAATCCGCTCGCTGAACCTCGGCGCGAAGAAAGGCGGGTTCGCGCACGACACGGGCGAAGGCTCGCTGTCGAAATACCACCGCGAGAACGGCGGCGACATCATCTGGGAAATCGCGTCCGGCTACTTCGGCTGCCGCAACGACGACGGCACGTTCAACCCCGACAAGTTCGCGAAGCAGGCCGCCGATCCGCAGGTCAAGATGATCGAGGTCAAGCTGTCGCAGGGCGCGAAGCCGGGCCACGGCGGCGTGCTGCCGGCCGCGAAGATCACGCCGGAAATCGCCGAGACGCGCGGCGTGCCGATGGGCAAGGACTGCATCTCTCCCGCGACGCACTCGGAGTTCTCGACGCCGCGCGGGCTGCTCGAATTCGTCGAACGGCTGCGCACGCTGTCGGGCGGCAAGCCGACCGGCTTCAAGCTGTGCATCGGGCATCCGTGGGAATTCTTCGGGATCGCGAAGGCGATGCTCGAAACGGGCATCGTGCCGGACTTCATCGTCGTCGACGGCGCGGAAGGCGGCACGGGCGCGGCGCCGCTCGAATTCACCGACCATGTCGGCGTGCCGCTGCAGGAAGGGCTGCTGCTGGTGCACAACACGCTCGTCGGCATCGGCGTGCGCGATCGCGTGAAGATCGGCGCGAGCGGCAAGATCATCACCGCGTTCGACGTCGCCCGTACGCTCGCGATCGGCGCGGACTGGGTGAACTCGGCGCGCGGCTTCATGTTCGCGGTCGGCTGCATCCAGGCGCAGACCTGCCACACGGGCCGCTGCCCGACCGGCGTCGCGACGCAGGACCCGGTGCGCCAGCGCGCGCTCGTGGTGCCCGACAAGGCGGACCGCGTGTACAACTTCCACCGCAATACGCTGCACGCGCTGCAGGAACTCGTCCAGGCGGCCGGCCTCGCGCATCCGTCGGAACTGCGCGCGCACCATATCGTGCAGCGCGTCGCGCCGCACGAAGTCCGGCTGATGTCGCAGTTGCTGAAGTACCTCAAGCCCGGCTCGCTGCTCGACGGACAGACCTGCGGCTTCACGTTGTACGACAAGTGGTGGCCGATCGCGCGCAGCGATTCGTTCACGCTCGGCGACGCCGTGTACGCGTCGATCGATTGACGCGGCCGGCCGCACCGCACCGGCGGCGGCCGCGGCTCGCGCAGCAAAAAGAAAAGCGCCCCGCGGGGCGCTTTTCTTTCGTCTGCCGAATGCGCGAGTGAATCCGGACGCCGCGGCTCAGTTCTGCGGCAGCGTATCGGCGAACGACTGCCGCTGCTGCAGTTTCACGAAGTGCTTGTCGAGATTCGGGTGGCGATCGCGCCAGTTGAGCTCGGGCATCCGGAAGTCGAGGTAGCCGAGCGCGCAGCCGAGCGCGATGTCGGCGAGCGTGTAATGATTACCGACGCACCACATCTTGCCGCCGAGCCCCTGCGACATCGCGACGAGGCCGTCGTCGATCTTGCGTTGCTGGCGCGCGATCCAGCTCGGGCTGCGCTGCGCCTCGTCGCGCATCGTATGTTCGACGCGAATCGCGACCGCCGCCTCGAGCACGCCGTCGCCCAGCGCTTCCCAGCAGCGCACCTCGAGGCGCTCGCGACCCGACGGCGGAATCAGCTTGCCGACCGGCGACAGCGTATCGACGTATTCGCAGATCACGCGGGAATCGAACACCGCGGCGCCATCCTCCATCACGAGACACGGGACCTTGCCGAGCGGGTTCGATGCATGAATGTCCGTCTCCGGCGCCCATACGTTCTCGAGCTCCAGCTTGTAGTCGATCTTCTTTTCGGCAAGCACGATCCGCGCCTTTCGGACGTACGGGCTGCTGAGCGAACCGATTAATTTCATCATCTGCCTTTTTAAGGGAACCGCCGAGAGTATACGTTGTCGCCGATCATAACCGGCCAGCGGCGCACGGTAGAAAATCGCCCGGCCGGCCTGTGGATGGTTTGCAACAACCGTCGCGCGGGCCTTCCGGCGCGGTTCGCAGCCGCCCTCTCACGCGTGGCGTCCCGCGGCGCTACAATCGCACGATGAATGCGCCCCTCGATACCGCCATCGCCGTCGACGTCTACCGCCAGCGCCGTGAACGCGTGCTCGCCGCACTGCGCGCCGCGGGCGGCGGCGTCGCCATCGTCCCCACCGCGCCGGAACTGCTGCGCAACCGCGATACGACCTACCCGTACCGGTTCGACAGCTACTTCCACTACCTGACGGGCTTCACCGAGCCGGATGCCGTGCTCGTGCTGAACGCGGCCGCGCCGCACGGCGCGCCGCAGTCGATCCTGTTCTGCCGCGGCAAGAATGCCGAGCGCGAAATCTGGGAAGGCTTCCACTACGGGCCCGACGCCGCGCGCGACGGGTTCGGCTTCGACGCGGCGTTCGCGGTCGACGTGATCGATACCGAGATGCCGCGCCTGCTCGCCGATGCCGGAACCGTGCACTACCGGTTCGGCGCGTCGGCCGACTTCGACCGCCAGCTCGCAGGCTGGATCGATGCGGTGCGCGCCCTGGCCCGCACGGGCGTAGCCGCGCCGGACGCGCTGCTCGACCTCACGCCGCTGCTCGACGACATGCGGCTCGTGAAGGACGAGCACGAGCTCGCGGTCATGATGCGCGCCGCGCACATCTCCGCGCTCGCGCATCGCCGCGCGATGCAGGCGTGCCGCCCCGGCGTCCGCGAATACGAACTCGAAGCCGAGCTGCTGTACGTGTTCCGCAAGCACGGCGCGCAGTCGCCCGCGTACGGCTCGATCGTCGCGGCCGGCGCGAACGCGTGCGTGCTGCACTACCCGGCCGGCAACGCGGCCGCGAAGGACGGCGACCTGATCCTGATCGACGCCGCGTGCGAACTCGACGGCTACGCGTCGGACATCACGCGCACGTTCCCGGCCAACGGACGCTTCTCGCCCGCGCAGCGCACGCTGTACGACATCGTGCTCGCCGCGCAGCAGGCAGCGATCGACGCGACGCGCGCCGGCGTGCCGTTCGAGGCGCCGCACGACGCCGCGGTGCGCGTGCTCGCGCAGGGGCTGCTCGACACCGGCATCATCCCGAAAGCACGTTTCTCGAACGTCGACGACGTGATCGCCGAGCGCGCCTACACGCGCTTCTACATGCACCGCACCGGCCACTGGATCGGCATGGACGTGCACGACTGCGGCGACTACCGCGAGCGGCTCGCCGCGCGCGACGGCAACGGCGCGCTGCCGTGGCGCACGCTGAAGGCCGGCATGACGCTGACGGTCGAGCCTGGCCTGTACGTCCGCGCGGCCGACGACGTGCCGCCCGAGTACTGGAACATCGGCATCCGCATCGAGGACGACGCGATCGTGCGCGAGCACGGCTGCGAACTGATCACGCGGGGCGTGCCCGTCGCCGCGGACGAGATCGAAGCGCTGATGCGCGCGGGCGCATGACCGGCTGCCGCCGACCGTTACCTCCGTTTCACGAATCAAGATGACGACCGCCTCCTCCCCGGCCACGCCGGACTACGACCTCGCCGTCGTCGGCGCGGGCCCCGTCGGGCTCGCGCTCGCCGGCTGGCTCGCGCGCCGCAGCGCCACGCGACACGCGTCGATCGCGCTGATCGACGCGCGCGAGCCGGCCGCGAGCGCAAACGACCCGCGCGCGATCGCCGTATCGCACGGCAGCCGCGTGCTGCTCGACACGCTCGCATGGCCCGCCGACGCGACCCCGATCGAACACATCCACGTTTCGCAGCGCGGCCACTTCGGCCGCACGCTGATCGACCGCGACGAGCACGGCGTCGCCGCGCTCGGCTACGTCGTGCGCTACGGCGCGATCGTGCAGGCGCTCGCGGGCGCGGTGCGCGGCACGCGCGTCGACTGGCTCACGTCGACCACCGCGCGCGCGCCGCAGCAGGATGCCGACGGCGTCACGCTGACGCTCGACGGCCCGCAGGGCGAGCGCACGCTGCGGGCGCGCATCGTCATCAATGCCGAAGGCGGGCTGTTCCAGGAACACGAAGCCGATGCCGGCAAGCATCGCCGCGACTACGGGCAGACCGCGCTCGTCGGCACGGTCACGGTATCGGCGCCGCGCCCGAACGTCGCCTGGGAGCGCTTCACCGACGAAGGCCCGCTCGCGCTGCTGCCGCTCGGCGGGCCGCGCCAGGCCGAGTACGCGCTCGTCTGGTGCTGCACGCCCGACGCAGCGGCGCGCCGCGCCGCACTGCCCGACGACGCGTTCCTGCGCGAACTCGGCAGCGCGTTCGGCGCGCGCATGGGCGACTTCGTCGCGATCGCGGGCCGCGCGTCGTTCCCGCTCGGCCTGAGCGCCGCGCAGACGCTCGTCAGCGGCCGCGTCGCGATCGTCGGCAACGCCGCGCAAACGCTGCATCCCGTCGCGGGCCAGGGGCTCAACCTCGGGCTGCGCGATGCGCATACGCTCGTCGACACGCTGTCCGCGCAAGGCTTCGAAACGACCGCGCTGGCCGCCTTCAATGCGCGCCGCGCGCTCGACCGGCGCTTCACGATCGGTGCGACCGACACGCTGGCGCGACTGTTCACGATCGGCGCGGGCCCGCTCCCGCTGCTGCGCGGCGCCGCGCTCACCGCGCTGGAATTCGTGCCGCCGCTCAAGCAGGCGATCGCGCGCCAGATGATGTTCGGCCAGCGCAACTGACGCGCAGCACGCACAGCGGCGCCATACAAACCGGGTCAAATCGGCGGGGCACGGGAATACGGTAAAATGCGCGTTTCCGTCTGCCCTTTCCCTGCCCGCGCCTGTCGCGGGCGGTGCCATTGCGATGCCCGTTATCGGCCCTCACGTATTGCGTAACAACCTGTTCGTCGCCCCGATGGCCGGCGTGACGGATCGTCCGTTCCGCCAGCTCTGCAAGCGGCTCGGGGCCGGTTACGCCGTGTCCGAGATGGTCGCCTCCAACGCGCAGCTGTGGAAAAGCGCGAAGACGATGCGGCGCGCGAACCACGAAGGCGAGGTAGAGCCGATCGCGGTGCAGATCGCGGGCGCCGATCCGGCGATGATGGCCGAGGCGGCCCGCTACAACGTCGACAACGGCGCGCAGATCATCGACATCAACATGGGCTGCCCGGCGAAGAAGGTCTGCAACGTCGCGGCCGGCTCCGCGCTGCTGCAGAACGAGCCGCTCGTGCAGCGGATCGTCGAGGCCGTCGTCGCGGCGGTCGGCACGGGGCCCGATGCGGTGCCCGTCACGCTGAAGATCCGCACGGGCTGGGATCGCGAGCACCGGAACGCGATCACGGTCGCGCGCCTGGCCGAAGCCGCCGGCATCTCGATGCTCACCGTGCATGGCCGCACCCGCGCCGACCTGTACCGCGGCGACGCCGAATACGAAACCATCGCGGCCGTGAAGGCCGCCGTGCGGATTCCGGTGGTCGCGAACGGCGACATCACGTCGCCCGCGAAGGCGAAGGCCGTGCTCGATGCCACGGGCGCCGACGCCCTGATGATCGGTCGTGCCGCGCAAGGTCGGCCGTGGCTGTTCCGCGAAATCGATCATTTCCTGCAAACCGGCGAGCTGCTGCCCCCGCCGCGGATCGACGAGATCCAGCACGTGATGAACGAGCACCTGGAAGACCACTACGCTTTCTATGGCGAATTCACGGGAGTCCGTACTGCGCGCAAGCACATCGGCTGGTACACTCGCGGCCTTTCCGGTGCCAACGGGTTCCGGCACAGGATGAACACGCTCGATTCCTCCCGCGAGCAGCTCGCCGCCGTCAATGCATTCTTCGAGGCGCAAAAAGCGCTGTCGGACCACCTCGTCTACGTCGATGACGAAGAGGAAAACGGCCAGGGCGAGTCGGACGACCATAACCAGTTAGCAGCATGAGCAAGCACAACATCGAACAATGTGTCCGCGAGAGCCTGGACGTGTATTTCCGGGATCTAGACGGCTCCAATCCGCACGACGTCTATGAAATGGTGATGTCCTGCGTCGAAAAGCCGATGCTCGAGGTCGTGCTCGACCAGGCAGGCGGCAACCAGTCACTCGCCGCGGAGTACCTCGGCATCAACCGCAATACGCTGCGCAAGAAGCTGCAGCAGCACGGCCTGCTGTAGGCAGCCGTCCCGTCCCCGTTTCCCTGGCTATTGGTGGTTCCATCATGATCAAGCAAGCGCTCATTTCCGTTTCCGACAAGACCGGCATCGTCGACTTCGCGAAGTCGCTGTCCGACCTCGGCGTCAAGCTGCTGTCGACGGGCGGCACCGCGAAACTGCTCGCCGACGCGGGCCTGCCCGTGACCGAAGTGGCCGATTACACGGGCTTTCCGGAAATGCTCGATGGGCGCGTGAAGACGCTCCACCCGAAGGTGCACGGCGGCATCCTCGCCCGGCGCGACCTGCCCGAGCACATGCAGGCACTGGAACAGCACGGCATCCCGACGATCGACCTGCTCGTCGTGAACCTGTATCCGTTCGTCGCGACGATCGCGAAGGACGACTGCACGCTCGCCGACGCGATCGAGAACATCGACATCGGCGGCCCGACGATGCTGCGCTCTGCCGCGAAGAACCATCGCGACGTGACGGTCGTCGTCGATCCGGCCGACTACGCGGTCGTGCTCGACGAGATGAAGGCGAACGGCAACGCGGTCGGCTACGCGACCAACTTCCGCCTCGCGACGAAGGTGTTCGCGCACACCGCGCAGTACGACGGCGCGATCACGAACTACCTGACGAGCCTGACCGACGAGCTGAAGCACGCCTCGCGCAGCGCCTACCCGGCGACGCTGAACATGGCGTTCGACAAGGTGCAGGACCTGCGCTACGGCGAGAACCCGCACCAGAGCGCGGCGTTCTACCGCGACCTCGCGACGCCGGCCGGCGCGCTGGCGAACTACCGCCAGCTGCAGGGCAAGGAACTGTCGTACAACAACATCGCGGATTCGGACGCGGCATGGGAATGCGTGAAGACGTTCGACGCGCCGGCCTGCGTGATCATCAAGCATGCGAACCCGTGCGGCGTCGCGGTCGGCAACGATTCGGCCGATGCGTACGCAAAGGCGTTCCAGACCGACCCGACTTCCGCGTTCGGCGGCATCATCGCGTTCAACCGCGAAGTCGACGAGGCGGCTGCGCAAGCCGTCGCGAAGCAGTTCGTCGAAGTGCTGATCGCGCCGTCGTTCTCGGACGCCGCGAAGCAGGTATTCGCCGCGAAGCAGAACGTGCGCCTGCTCGAAATCGCGCTCGGCGACGGCCATAACGCATTCGACCTGAAGCGCGTGGGCGGCGGCCTGCTCGTGCAGTCGCTCGACGCGAAGAACGTCCAGCCGCACGAGCTGCGCGTCGTCACGAAGCGCCACCCGACGCCGAAGGAAATGGACGACCTGCTGTTCGCATGGCGCGTCGCGAAGTACGTGAAGTCGAACGCAATCGTGTTCTGCGGCAACGGCATGACGCTCGGCGTCGGCGCCGGCCAGATGAGCCGCGTCGATTCCGCGCGCATCGCGAGCATCAAGGCACAGAACGCGGGCCTGACGCTGGCCGGCTCGGCCGTCGCGTCGGATGCGTTCTTCCCGTTCCGCGACGGCCTCGACGTCGTCGTGGCGGCCGGCGCGACCTGCGTGATCCAGCCGGGCGGCTCGGTGCGCGACGACGAAGTGATCGCCGCGGCCGACGAGCACAACATCGCGATGATCCTGACCGGCGTGCGCCACTTCCGTCACTGATCTCACGCGGCCCGGGCGGCCGCGCCATGCAGGCCCGGCGGCGTTGCACCCGCCGGGTTTTTTATTGCGCGGCGCGTTCGCGTGCGACCGTGCGGCCGGCTTGCCGCACCATTCGTTGTAGTATCGCTGCATCAGGCATTTCTCCTCACTCATGCGAATTCTCGGCATCGACCCCGGCCTGCGCGTCACCGGCTTCGGCGTGATCGACGTCAGCGGCCACCGGCTCGCTTACGTCACGAGCGGCGTCATCCGCACGCCGACGGCCGACCTGGCCACCCGGCTCGGCACGATCTTCCAGGGCGTCTCGACGATCGTGCGCGAACATGCGCCCGACCAGGCCGCGATCGAAAAGGTGTTCGTCAACGTGAACCCGCAGTCGACGCTGCTGCTCGGCCAGGCACGCGGCGCCGCGATCTGCGGCCTCGTCGCGGGCGGCCTGCCGGTTGCCGAATACACGGCGCTGCAACTCAAGCAGGCCGTCGTCGGCTACGGCCGCGCGACCAAGGCGCAGATGCAGGAAATGGTCACGCGACTGCTCAGCCTCTCCGGCCAGCCGGGCTCCGACGCCGCCGACGCGCTCGGCATGGCGATCTGCCATGCGCACGGCGGCAACACGCTCGACACGCTCGGCGGCCTCGCGCCGGCGCTCGTGAAAAAAGGGCTGCGCGTACGACGCGGGCGGCTGGTCGGCTGACGCCCGCGCGCCCTCGCCCGGCGCGCAGGACCGACCGTTCCGGGCGCGCGCGACGCGCCTCCGGCGCGCATCGTGCCGGCCCGGTGGCCGATCGCGTCGGCATGGCGCCGCACCTGCGCTACACTCGCGCTTTATTCCTCGCATCCCGCCATCCATGATCGGTCGCATCGCCGGCATCCTGCTCGAAAAGAACCCGCCTCACCTGCTCGTCGACTGCAACGGCGTCGGCTACGAAATCGACGTGCCGATGAGCACCTTCTACAACCTGCCGCAAACGGGCGAGCGCATCGTGCTGCTCACGCAGCAGATCGTCCGCGAGGACGCGCACCTGCTGTACGGGTTCCTCACGCCGCAGGAGCGCACGACCTTCCGCGAGTTGCTGAAGATCACCGGCATCGGCGCGCGCATGGCGCTGGCCGTGCTGTCCGGCATGAGCGTGCAGGAACTCGCGCAGGCCGTGACGATGCAGGACGCCGCGCGCCTCACGCGCCTGCCCGGGATCGGCAAGAAAACGGCCGAACGCCTGCTGCTCGAGCTGAAGGGCAAGCTCGGCGCCGACCTCGGCGCGCTCGCCGGCGCGGCGTCGCCGTCCGACCACGCGACCGACATCCTCAACGCGCTGCTCGCGCTCGGCTACTCCGAGAAGGAAGGCCTCGCCGCGATCAAGAACGTGCCTGCCGGCACCGGCGTGTCCGAAGGCATCAAGCTCGCGCTGAAGGCGCTGTCGAAGGCGTAACGCGTAACAGGTCGGGCCGTCGAAGCCAGTGTCGCGCGGTCGCGCGGCGCTCGCCAGTCGGCCGTTCGGCCAGGTGGGCCCGGGGTCGGCGCGCGGTACAATGGCCGCATGATTGAAACCGACAAACTCGCCACCGAGCAGCGGATCATCGCCGCCACGCCCGCCTCGTCGCACGAGGAGGTGTTCGAACGTGCGCTGCGGCCGCGCCAGCTCGACGACTACGTCGGCCAGGAAAAGGTGCGCGGCCAGCTCGAGATCTTCATCGAAGCCGCGAAGCGCCGCTCCGAGCCGCTCGATCACGTGCTGCTGTTCGGGCCGCCGGGCCTCGGCAAGACGACGCTCGCGCACATCATTGCGCGCGAGATGGGCGTGAACCTGCGCCAGACGTCGGGCCCCGTGCTCGAGCGCGCGGGCGATCTCGCCGCGCTGCTGACGAACCTCGAGGCGAACGACGTGCTGTTCATCGACGAGATCCACCGGCTGTCGCCGGTCGTCGAGGAAATCCTGTATCCGGCACTCGAGGATTACCAGATCGACATCATGATCGGCGAGGGGCCGGCCGCGCGCAGCGTGAAGCTCGACCTGCAGCCCTTCACGCTGGTCGGCGCGACCACCCGCGCGGGGATGCTGACCAACCCGCTGCGCGACCGCTTCGGGATCGTCGCGCGCCTCGAGTTCTACGACGCCGATCAGCTGTCGCGCATCGTGCGGCGCTCGGCGTCGCTGCTGAACGCGCAGATCGATCCGAACGGCGCGCTGGAAATCGCGAAGCGCTCGCGCGGCACGCCGCGGATCGCGAACCGGCTGCTGCGCCGCGTGCGCGACTTCGCGGAAGTGAAGGCCGACGGCCAGATCACCGCGGCCGTGGCCGATGCCGCGCTCGCGATGCTCGACGTCGATCCGGTCGGCTTCGACCTGATGGACCGCAAGCTGCTCGAGGCGATCCTGTACAAGTTCGACGGCGGCCCGGTCGGCATCGACAACCTCGCGGCGGCAATCGGCGAGGAGCGCGACACGATCGAGGACGTACTCGAACCGTACCTGATCCAGCAGGGCTTCCTGCAGCGCACGCCGCGCGGGCGCGTGGCGACGCTGCTCACCTATCGCCACTTCGGGCTCTCCGCGCCGGACACCGGCCGCCCCGAACGCGGCGAGTGGGACACGCCCGACGGGAAGTAACCCGTCCCCCGAGCCGCCCTGCCATGACGACGCCCCCCAGCCGCCACCCCGCCGCACCCGCAACGGGCCCGCGTTGGGCCGAGCCGATCCGCAAGCGGCTCGTGGCCGGCGTCACGCACCTGACGGCGGGCGGCGGCGGTCCGTCGATCGACCTCTCTTCGCCACCCGGGGATCCGGGGCTGTTCGGCCCCGACGCCGTCTGCTGGCGCGTGCATGCCGATTTCACGTCGATGATGACGGGCGGCATCGCCGCGCTGCTGCTGCAGGCGCTCCATCCGCTCGCGCTCGCCGGTGTCTGGGATCACTCGTCGTTTCGCACCGACATCCTCGGCCGCCTGCGGCGCACCGCCACGTTCATCACGGGCACGACGTTCGGCAGCCGCGCGGACGCGCTGGCGCTGATCGAGCGCGTGAAAACGATCCATGCGCGCATCTCGGGCACCGCGCCCGACGGCCGGCCGTACCGCGCCGACGATCCCGCCTTGCTCACGTGGGTGCATGTCGCGGAAGTGTCGAGCTTTCTCGCCGCGCATCTGCGCTACGTGAATCCGTCGCTGCCGGGCGAACTGCAGGACGACTACTACGCCGAAACGGCATTGATCGCCGAACTGCTCGGCGCGCATGACGTGCCGCGTTCGCGCGCCGAGGTCGCCGCGTATCTCGCCCGCATGCAGCCCGAACTCGAGGCCGGGCCGCGCACGTTCGACGTGATGGAGATCCTGCTGAATGCGCCGGTCGCAACGCCCGCGCTGCGGCCGGCCGCCTCGCTGATGATGCACGCGGGGATCGACCTGCTGCCGCCGTGGGCGCAGCGCATGCTCGGCGTATCGGCGTTCGCGCCGCTGCGGCGCGCGCTGGTCCGGCCCGGCGTACGGGCCGTCGCGCCCGTCCTGCGCTGGGCGCTCGTCAACGGCGCGTCGAAGCGCGCGCGGCGCCGCGCCGCCGCGGCGCCGCCCGACGGCGCCCCGCCCGCCTGACGAGCGGCTTTCCCGAATCATTTCAAATCGCTGTCAAATACCTGTGACAAGCTGACGGGCTTGCACCCGCGCGCGGCCGCATGTGCCGCACCTCTCGCACGTCCGCCCGCGCGGTGTCCCGCCAACCCGACCGACACCCGATGCCCGCGATGCCCCGCCTGCCGATCCGTTTCGCCCTGGCCGCCAGCCTGTCCACCGTCTTCGCCCTCGCCGCGTGCGGCGGCGACGATGTCACCGCCGTCGCACGCGCAGACGCGCAACCGCCGTCCGCCGGCACTCCGACGCCCCCCGCGCCCACGCCGCCCGCCCCCGCC
>NZ_JPGL01000059.1 GCF_000732615.1 Burkholderia paludis | reverse complement strand
GGCGATGGTCGCCGCGTTCCAGAAATGGGATCGCGAGATCGGTTCGCAGAAGTCGAAGTAACGCATGGACCGGCGGGGGGCGGCGCGCCCCCCCCGCCGGGGGGCGGGTGCGAACCGCCATTTTTTTCATTTCTGCCGAGGTGCCATGGGCACGCATGTCTCGTCGTCTCAAGATTCCGCCGCGCGGCCGCGCGCGCAGCACGTTGCCCGGGTCGGGCTGTATACGGTGCTGCTGGTGCTCGCGCTGTGGGTCATCCGTGATTTCATTCCCGCCATCGCCTGGGCCTGCGTGATCGCCATCGCGATGTGGCCGCTGCTGAAACGCTTCGAATCGCACCGGCTGTTCCGCGACCGGCCGACGCTGATCGCGCTCGTCATTACCGCGGCGATCTCGCTGCTGGTCGTGCTGCCGGTGGCCGTCGCGGCGACCCAGGCCATCGGGCAGGCGCATGACCTGCGCGAGTGGCTGCGCACCGTCCAGGACAACGGCATTCCGGTGCCGGACGTGGTCGGCCGGCTGCCTTACGGCGCGGCGCAGGTCACCGAGTGGTGGCAGGCCAACCTGGGCCATCCGCTGCATGCGGCCAGCGCGATGCACGGCGTCAACAGCGAGAAATTCCTCGCGTTCGGCCGGCAATTCGGCACAAAGCTCGCGCATGGCCTGCTCGAATTCGGCTTCATGCTCGTCACGCTGTTCGTGATCCTGCGTGCGGGCCACAAGCTGTCGGGCGCGCTGCTGCAGGGCGCGCGGCGCGCATTCGGGGCCAACGGCGCCGAACTGATCGAGCGGATGGTCGCGGCCGTGTTCGGCACGGTGACGGGGCTGGTCGTCGTCGGGCTCGGCGAGGGCGCGCTGCTCGGCATCGCGTATGCGCTGGCGGGCGTCCCGCACGCGGCGCTGCTCGGCCTCGTCACGGCGATCGCGGCGATGCTGCCGTTCTGCGCGCCGATCGTGTTCTGCGGCGCGGCGCTCTGGCTGTTCGTGCACGGCGCGACCGCATGGGCCGTGGTCGTCGCGGTACTCGGTTTCGTCGTCGTGTTCGTCGCCGAGCATTTCGTGCGGCCGGTGCTGATCGGCAGCTCGGCCCGGCTGCCGTTCCTGCTCGTGCTGTTCGGCATCCTCGGCGGCGCCGAGACGTTCGGCCTGATCGGGCTGTTCGTCGGCCCCGCGCTGATGACGGTGCTGACGATGCTGTGGGCCGAATGGATCGCGTGACGATGCCTGCCGTGGCGGCGGCCTGCAGCGCCGGTGCGGCAGGCAGGCTCACGAGGACGCGGGGCCGCCGCCACGCGGTCGCCATCGTGTCGCCATTGCAGCGCCATCGGGCCTCAACGACCTGCGATGGTCCGGGCCGTGAGGCGGGCATGCATTGCGGCGATCCGGAAAAAGATCTCTACATTTCTTTTCGATCCTGGCCCAAAGGTCGAGTAGCATGAGGCTTTCGAACACGCCGGCATGGCGCAGCAGATTTTTCCAAGCATGCGATTGATTTCGATGTCCCGCCCTGCAGCGACGTTGTCCCTGGCTGCCAGCTGCCTGATGCTGCATGGCTGCACGTGGTTCGACTCGTGGCTGCCGTTTTCGTATTCGCGCACGCCGCTCGCGCGGGCTGCGTCCCGGCATGGCGCGACGCGCGCCGATGTCGTCCGCGCCGGCGGCAACCCGCGCAGCGTCTGGATGGTCCGCAACGGCAGCGGCGTCTGCTACAACTACTTTATCGAGCACGGCAACGATCACCGTGCGTACTTCGTCGTGTTCGACAAGGCCGGCGTCGTCACGCAGCGCGGCTTCGACAGCTGCATGGACGCCGACCGCAAGGGCATGCTCCAGCCGGGCAAGGCCGCTGCACGCTAGCGCGACGGCCTTGCCGGCCCGGCGTCACGCGATCGTGTCGACCACGCCGCCGTCCACCCGCAGCGCGGCGCCCGTCGTCGCCGAAGCGAGCGGCGAGCACACGTAGACCACCAGGTTCGCGACTTCCTCGGGGGTTGCCGGCCGCTGGATGATCGAGCTGGCGCGATGGTTGCGCACGAAATCAACGGCCACGTCCTCGACGCTGCGCCCCGTTTCGTCGGCCGTTTCCTTCAGCAGCGCCCGCACGCCGTCCGACATCGTCGGCCCCGGCAGCACCGAATTGACGGTCACGCGGGTGCCGGCCGCGAGCTTCGCGAGGCCGCGCGCGATCGACAGCTGCGCGGTCTTCGTGAACCCGTAGTGAATCATGTCGACCGGGATGTTCAGGCCGGATTCCGACGAAATGAACACGATGCGCCCGGCATTGCGTTCGATCATTCCCTTCAGGTAGTGCCGCGCGAGGCGGACGCCCGACATCACGTTGGTCTGGAAGTAATGCTCCCATTCGGCGTCGTCGATGTCGAAGAACGCCTTCAGGCCGTAGATGCCCGCGTTGTTGACGAGGATGTCGGCGGCGGGCGTGTGCTGCGTGATGCGTGCGACGCCGGCCGCATCGGACAGGTCGGCGGCGACGCCGTCGAAGCCTGCGCCGGGGACGGCGGCGCGCAGGTGCGCGAGCGCGGACTGCACCGATGCGTCGCTGCGGCCGTTGACGACGACGCGCGCGCCGGCGCGCGCGAGCCCTTCGGCGATCGCGAGCCCGATGCCGGCGGTGGAGGCGGTGACTACCGCGGTCTTGCCATTCAGATCGATCTGCATGAGCGTGACGGGAGATGAGGGAACGGAAACCGCCGCGGGTGCCGCGGCGGACGGAACTCAAAGCTTAGGAAATTTCCGGCCCGCAGGCCATCCCGCCAGCGCGATCGCGCGGCGTCGACGCAAACGTTCCGGATGCTGAAGTGACGCGCGGCCGGTTCGTGTGCCGCGACCGTGCGAGATTCCTGCCGGCTCGGGGCGATCGAGCGCGAGGCCGGGATCGCGCGCGTTTCGCCGGCGGTAGCTCTAACCGGTGACGCGTCCTCCGTCCGCGGCGGCTGCGTGCCGGCATCCGGCCCGAAAGGACCGGCGCCATGGCCGATGCCGGCGGATTTCGTGCATGCCGCCAGCCTGTCTCGCGCCCCTTGTCCGCGGAATTCGCGAGCCATCCGCAATGGAAGGCGACTATCAGGGGCACATGGCGAACCAGTCCCACCAATAGTATCCAAACAGCTCCTGGGTACTTCTTTCCAGCGTGTAGAGCCCGAAGCAGGCGCCAAGCGTTTCTATCCCGCTTGTTCTCGCCCTGGCGGTGACGCTGGAGAACGTCTGCGATTTCGTCAGCGGCGGCAGACCGTCGGCAGTTTCCGGGTTCAGTTGTACGGCGTGTACTTCGAGGAATTCCGGCGAAAACTGATTGAAAACTTGCTGGCCGAACAGGTGGGCAACCTGATAAACGAGCACGGCGTCGTTCGAGTTCTCATAGATGGATACCGCCCTGAGCGACACGGTATCGCCCGGGTGCAGCGTCAGAGGCGGTTTGGCCGGGTCATTCCCGATCGGTCCGCCTCGCGCCCCGGTGTAGAGCAGGCGCACGGCGCGATGATCGACGGCGATCGGCGACTCGGGGTGCTTGCTCGGATTCGGGTACCGCCGCTTGATGTATTCCGTGTCGATTACGGCCAGGATGTCGATCTGCTGCGCGGACGCGTTGAGATTGATGCTTCCGGGATCGGCTGTCATACGTGGTGCTCCATGTGGGCTTCATGGCGGGAAAGGGGCGACGCCCCGTGAGGCGTCGCGCAGGCTCTGTCGGCTCGAACCGCTGCCGTATGGCGTCGGAGCGCGTGGTCGGGACGCTTGCCTCAGGCAGCGTAGGCTTGCCACGTCCAGTAGAAGTAGCCGAACAGCTTTTTGCTGTTGGGTTCCCGCGTATAAAGCGCGAAAACCGTTGCCAGGCTCTCGGATCCGGACGATTTTGCGATGGAGTTGAAGCTTTGGAAGACTCGGGATTGCGCCGCGCTCGCGATGATGTCGGGCGTCTCGTCGGCACTCGATGCACCGGTCTGTTCGATGGTGTGCGTGGCAAACTTGTTGAAGACCTGGTCGCCCGAGAAGTGCTGGACGTTGTAGATCAACGCGGAGTCTTCCGAATTGTCGGACAGCGACGTCCCCATCAGGGATACCTTGTCGCCAACCTGCAACCTCAGGTTCAGTTTGCCCGACCCTTCCGCACTGCTCACGCCGGTCAGTTGGCTGTTGACCATGAACACGGCATTGCTGGTGATGCCCGTCGGGTGGCTCGCGCTCTTGCTCGGGTTCGGATAAAACTTCTTTACATAATTGGTGTCGATAATCGCAAGGATGTGAATGGATTGAGCGACTTTTTCAATATTGATGTTGTTCGGATCGACTTCCATTTGAATTCCTCCGTGGTGGGATGGTTTCCCGTTCGGTACGAATGGCGCATCGGCGATGCGCTTTCCCAGTATTATCCTTTTGCACTCCTGTTTGTACCTGTCAGGTTTGATGGGGAATTTGAAAAATGCATTTTTTAATTTTGGGGTCGGAGGCGATGCTGATCTGGCGGGAAATATCCGCTGATTTTCGATTCAATGGAAAATAAGGGCAACAAGCACTGCGGTCTGATTATGAATTTGGCGCGGGTGAGTTGAATTCGCGTGCGCAAGCAATTGACCGCGTTGCGATCGGGGTTCTTCTCGCCGCAACAGCCTGGAGCGCATTGGCCGCATTCGATTCGACCGTCAAAGGGGCATGGTGCATGACGGTTCAAGACGGACTTTGTGCTTTTCGTACGATCGTCCAGTCGACAGCCGAAAGATCTGTCCGGTTATTGCGCATGGTCCGACGACCGAGGCGTAATAGACTGTAATTGATGTTTTAGGTTTTTTGTGGTCCGAATTAATTTGTTTTTAGTTTGATAAAACCTGTTTACTTCGACAGGTGTGTTTGATTTGAAAATGGAGGATATTGATCGTGACGCAGGAGTGATGCGTCTCCGGATTTAAATTCATAACGTGTATTGAATGGAGGTTGACCATGGCTTCCGAAGTGATCCTTGCATCAAGCGCGCAGGACATCAACATCCTCGTGGTTATCGACACGGAATGGGTGAAGAAGACGTACCCGAATCCGAGTCAGGATCAGAAGAATCCGACGGGCATCGCGCACAATGGCCAGTTCATGCTTTGCACCGGCGCGCGTGACGTCAAAGGGCAGGGTACGGCCGATCTGGAATTCACCGCGTATCCTCGCGACCGCGTCCTGTTTGCCGGCGTGTCGATCTACGACAACTCCGACGACGCCGTGATCGTCTACGACATCAAGCACTTCAAGGGCGATCAGGTATTCAATCAGTTCAGCTGCAACACGGTCGTCCGCAACGGCGCAGTGGAACCCAATCCGGACTCGCCGACCCGGAACGGCCTTCCGCCGCTGCATAAACAGCTCACGTTCGCGACTTTCGACTCGTCGATCAAGAACAGCGGCACCGAATATTTCGGCGTTTGCTTCGGTCTTTACAAGCTTGTCGGCGGGCAGAATCAAGAACTGGTCGGGTACTACTGGTGGGATCCGAAGGTCTACGTGCCGGCCTGATCGCCAGATCGTGACCCGAGCGTCCGAGCAGGCGGAAACGCTGGCCAACGCCCGGTACAGGGCAGGTACGTCGTAAGCGCGAAACGCACCGCGTGCCGGCGCATCGGAGGGGGCAGGATGGCGCCCGCGATCATGTTCGCGGGCGCCATTCATTTCAGGTGAACGCGCTTGTTCGAATGCGTCCGTCGACGGGCAATCGAGGCTCGCCCGCGAACGTGGCCGGTTGCGGGGGGCTCGATGGATTCGTCGATCGACTGCCGCGCCTGCTCGTGCGTGGCGAAGCGTTGCCGACGGCCCCGTTCGTTCTTCAGCGTTCCCGCGGGCGATCCGATCCGGAGCGATCCGGCGTCGCTGCCGGACGATCCGGTTGCACGGCGCCGCCCAGTCTTGTACGGTGAGCGTTCGCCGTCCAAGCCGGGAGTCTGCCGCGTGAGCCGTACCGCCAACCGATCCGTCGTTCCTTCGCCGTTCTGGCGCGATGCCGCATTGCCGTTCATCGAGGCGCGTACCGTCGACGACGGGCGCGCGATCTGCTACACGAAGCACACGCACGATACGTTCTCGGTCGGTGCGATCGTCGGCGGCACGAGTACCTACGTGAACGGCGCGACGAACGAGCACGTCGGGCGCGGCGTGCTGGTGATCATCGATCCGGAGCAGGTGCATGCGTGCAACCCCTACGGCACCGATGCATGGGCATACCGGATGGTCTATGTCGACGTGCCGTGGCTCGCGCGGCTGCAGCACTCGCTGGGCCGCGATCCGAACTGCGATTTCCACGGGTTTTCGCCGAAGTTGACTGAACGGGGCGACCTGTTCGCGCAATTTGGCGGCTTCTACCGCACGCTCGTGTCGCCTGGCGTCGATCCGCTCGGCAAGGAAAGCGCGGCGGTCCGGTTCTTCACGGCGCTGCACGGCGCGCTCGATCGGGAGCTGCCCGTCGTGCGGCCGCGCGACGACAACGCCAGGCTTGCGCGCGCGGCCGACTACATCGCCGCGCACTGCCGGGAAGGCGTCACGCTCGATGCAATCTGCGAGGCGGCGGACCTGTCGCCGTCCTACCTGATCCGTGCGTTCAACGCGCGCTACGGCATGACGCCGCACGCGTTCCTGATCGATCGCCGCGTGCAGTACGGCCGCGCGGAGCTGCGGCGCGGCCGGCCGATCGCCGACGTCGCGCTCGACGCGGGCTTTGCCGACCAGGCGCATTTCCAGCGCGCGTTCCGTCGGATCGCGGCGGCGACGCCCGGGCAATACCGCGGCGCGACGAACTGAGCGGCACGCCCCGGGGCCGGTGATCGGCGCGAACGAGCCCTATGCGTCGAGCAGGAACAGCGCGCTGCCCGCGAGCAGCAGCGCCATCAGCCGGTTGAACAGGCGCATGCGCCGCGCATTCGCGAGCCGGTGCCGCAGCGATGCACCCGCATAGCCCCAGCACGCGATCGACGCGAAGCAGATCACCAGGTACAACGCGGCGAACTGCCAGACCTGCGCGCGGTCGCCGTCGGCCGCATACGCCCCCATCGCGGCCACGCACGCGAGCCACGCCTTCGGATTCAGCCACTGCATCGCCGCGCCGGACGTCGCCGACGGGCCGGCCACGTCCGGGTTGTCCGACAGCCGGCCATCGTCGAGCGCGAGCCGCAGCGCCATGTAGAGCAGGAACGCGATCCCCGACCACCGCGTTGCGGTCGTCAGCACGGGCCAGCGCGCGAGCGCCGCGTGCAGGCCGAGCCCGATCAGGAGGAACAGCGCGACGAAGCCGAGCGTTGCGCCGGCCGCATAGCGCAGGCTCGCGCCGAGGCCGTGGCGTGCGCCCGCGCTGAGCGCGACGATGTTGACGGGACCGGGGGTGATCGACGAGGCCAGCGCGAACGCGGCCATCGAAACCAGCATGCTCATTGGATGTCTCCATGCGAAATGTCGAAAGTCGCATCGAGACTACGGGAGCCGCATCGTCCCGTATTGAAGAAAACTGCCCTCGGCGGCGCGGGCCCGCCGCCGGTCAGTGCAGGGCGCGCGGCGCGTGCGCCGGCCGCGCGTCGGCCGGCGCGGCCGCACCGGCCGGGCGAAGCGCGCCGCTTGCGTACGGCTGGGTCGACACCGAGAAGCCGAACGTGTTGATGCCGCCCGCGCACGCGACGAAGACGCTGCCGCCGTGCATTTCCGCCACGGCCTTGACGATCGACAGTCCGAGCCCGTGGTTCTCCTTGCTGTTCGCACGCGCTTCCTCGAGCCGGTAGAAGCGTTCGAAGACGTGCGAGCGCCGAGCGGGGTCGATCGGCTCGCCCGGGTTCGAGACGGCCATCTCCACGCGTGCGTCGCGGCGCGTGATCGTCACGTTGACCGTCGCGCCGGGCGCCGAATGCTGGATCGCGTTGATCAGCAGGTTCGTCATCGCGCGGCGGAACAGCGACGGATCGACGGCCGCGCGCGCGTCGCCGTGCAACTCGGCGTGCAACTGCGCTTCGTCGAGCGGGATTTCGAGGAAGTCGAGCATGCGTCGCACCTCGTCGGCGAGCGACACGTCCTTCAGGTCGGTCGCGCGTTCGCCCCGGTCGCTGCGCGACAGGAACAGCATGTCGTTGATGATCACGCGCAGCCGCTCGAATTCCTCGAGGTTCGACTGCAGCGTCTGCTGCATCCGCTCGACGGAGCGGTCGCGGCTGGTCAGCGCGACCTGGGTCTGGCCGATCAGGATGCTGATCGGCGTGCGCAGCTCGTGCGCGACGTCCGCGTTGAACGCCTCGAGCCGCGCGTAGGTTTGCTGGATGCGTTCGAGTGCGCCGTTGAACGACGCGGCCAGGTCGCGCAGCTCGGCCGGCAGCGCGTCGGTCTGCAGCCGCTGACGGCGGTTCGCGAGGCTGATGTCCGATGCGTCCTGCGACAGCCGGTCGAGCGGCGCGAGCCCGAAGCGGGCGACCGCGCGGCTCAGCAGCAGCGTGATGACCGTCGCGATCGCGATCAGGGCGGCGAGCGTCCAGCCGAAGCGGCGCAGCATCCGCTGCGTGCGCTCGCACGAGCTGGCGACGATCAGCTTCAGCGTCGGCCGCGCGCCGTTGCCGGGCACGGTGACGGTCTTCGTCATCACGTCGTAGGTGCTGTCGTTGAGCGCGTAGCGCTGGAACGCGCCGAACGGCGCGCCGACGGGCACGCCGTTGACGGGCTTGCCGAAGCGGAAGTCCGGGTTCGGGCTGTCGACCTGGTAGCGCGTCGAGCCGTCCGGCGGTTCGAGGTCGGCGAGCTTCTCCTGCATCAGGCGCCCGCGCTCGGGCGTGAGCGCGTGCGACACGATCATCTCGGCGACCTTGGTGCGCGTGTCGAGCGTGGCGCGCAGCTCGGCGAACAGTTGCCGCTCCATCATCACGAACAGCCCGCAGCCGACCAGCGTGAACACGAGCAGCGACACGATGCCGAACATCGCCGAGAGCCGCAGGACGATCGAGCGTTTCATGCCGGCCTCTCGGTGTCGCCGTCCTCGCGCGCCTCGAGCACGTAGCCCATGCCGCGGATCGTGTGCAGCAGCTTGTCCGCGAACGGGCCGTCGAGTTTCGCGCGCAGGCGCTTGATCGCCGTCTCGACGACGTTCGCGTTGCTGTCGAAGTTCACGTCCCACACGAGTTCGGCGATGGTCGTCTTCGACAGCACCTCGCCGCTGCGCCGCGCGAGCACGCCGAGCAGCTGGAATTCCTGGGCCGTGAGGTCGAGGCGCGCGCCGTCGCGGGTCGCGCGGCGGCCGATCAGGTCGACCCGCAGATCGCCGATCGAGATCAGCGTCGATTCCTGCACGCGCGCGCGGCGCGTCAGCGCCCGCAGCCGTTCGATCAGCTCGAGAAACGAGAAGGGCTTGGTCAGGTAGTCGTCGGCGCCGCCGCGCAGCCCGCGCACGCGATCGTCGACGCGGTCGCGCGCGGTCAGCATGATGACGGGCGTCTGCTTCTGCGCGCGCAGCGCGCGCAGCACGCCGAAGCCGTCCAGCTTCGGCAGCATCACGTCCAGGACGACCACGTCGTAGTCGAATTCGACGGCCTTCCATGCGCCGTCCTCGCCGTCGAGCGCGGTGTCGACGACCCAGCCTTCCTCGGTCAGGCCGCTCTTCAGGTATTCGACGACTTTCGGTTCGTCTTCGACGATCAGGACTTTCATGTTCGAATCCGTTGTCCGGGTAATCCGGTTAAGGGCTCGGGGGCGCAGCAGCCGGCGCCGCGGCGGCGACCTCGGCCGGCGCGGCGCCGCCCGGGGCCGGCGCTTCCCAGCCGCCGCCCAGCGCCTTCGCGAGAAACACGACGAGCGCCGCGCGCTGGCCCTGGATCTGCACGGCCTGCCGCTCGCTCGTCAACAACTGCTGTTCGGCCGTCAGCACGTCGATGAACGGTGTCAGCCCGCCCGCGTAGCGGTCCTGCGCGAGCGACACGAGCTTGCGCGCGTCGTCGACGGCCGCCGCGGCCTGCTGCGCGGCCTCGGCGAGCACCGACAATCCCGTGACCGCATTTTGCACCTCCTGGAACGCGGTGAGTACGGTCTGCCGGTAGCTGGCCTGCGCGGCGACGTAGCCCGCCTGCGCGAAATCGACGCCGGCCTTCAGCTTGCCGCCCTCGAACAGCGGCTGGCTGAGCGAGCCGCCGACCGACCACAGCAACGCCGGCACGGTGAACAGGCCCGCGAAGCGCGTCGCATCCCAGCCGATATCGGGCGACAGCGCGATGCGCGGGAAATACGCGGCGCGCGCGACGCCGATCTGTGCGTTCGCGGCGGCCATCGCGCGCTCGGCCGACGCGACGTCGGGACGCCGCTGCAGCACGTCGCTCGGCAGGCCGGTCGGCAGCGCCGGAGCGTTGATCGGCACGACGCGCGGCGCGATCGAGAAGGCCGGGGCCGGCGTGCCGACCAGCGTCGCGATCGCGGTCTCGACCTGCACGCGCTGCTGGAGCAGCAGTTGCGCCTGCGTGCGCGTCGCGTCGAGCTGCGCGCGCTGCTGCAGCAGGTCGAGGCCCGACACCGCGCCGAGGTCGTGCCGCGCGCTCACGTAGTCGAGCGCCTTCTGCTGCAGGTCGATCGAGCGCTTGACCACGTCGATCTCGGTGTCGAATTCGCGCAGCGCGAAGTAGCTCGACGCGAGATCGGCGGTCAGCACCAGGCGCGCGTTCGCGAAATCGTCGTGTGCCTGCTCGGTGCTCGCCTGCGCCGATTCGACGCTGCGGCGCACCCGGCCGAACAGGTCGAGCTCGTAGCTCACGCTCGCGCCGAGCTGGATGTCGTTCTGCACGGTCGACGCGTTCGGCGTCGCGTAATTGGTTTGCGGCCGGTCGGCCGAGATCTTGAAGCGCTGGCCGCCCGCGTTCAGGCCGACGGCCGGATACTGCGCCGACGCGACCGACGCGAGCGTCGCCTTCGCCTGGTCGTAGCGCGCGGCGACGGCCTTCAGGTTCTGGTTGTTGCGCAACGCCTCGGCTTCCAGCGCGTCGAGCTGCGGATCGCCGAACGCGGTCCACCAGGCCGGGTCGAGCGGTGCATGGGCCGGCGCGGCCGGATGCCAGTACGCGTCGGCCGGGTCGAGCCGCCACGCGGCCGGCGTATCGACGTCGGGGCGCCGGTAGTCGGGGCCGACGGTGCAGCCGGCGAGGGCGGCCGCGACGGCGAGGGCGGCCGATACGGCAACGGCGGCGGGCCGCCGGCGAACGCGCACGGCGATCACGACTTCGCCCCCGCGGCGCCCGATGCGGGCTTGGCGGCCTGCGCGGCCACGATCACCTGGTCGCCGTTCGCGAGCGCATCGCTCGGGTTCGCGACGAGGCGGTCGTTCGGCGTGAGCGGGCCGTCGACTTCGAGCGTCTGCCCGATCGTGCGCACGACCGTCACCGGTTTCAGCCGGACCTGGCCGTTCGCGTCGACCGAGGCGACCGTCGGCCCTTCGGCGCGGAACAGCAGCGTGTTGGACGGCACCTGCAGGCGGCCGACCGGCGTCATCGGCAGCGTCGCCTGCACGTATGCGCCGGGCAGCAGCCGGCCGTCCGGGTTCGGCAGCGTGATCTCGATCTGCAGCGAACGCGTCGCGACGTCGATCGCCTCGGACGTGCGCGTGATCGTGCCGTCGAACGTCCGGCCCGGCAGCTCGGCCTGCGCGACGCTCACGTGCTGCCCGACCTTCACCTGCTGGGCGTACGCCTGCGGCACCTGCACGTACAGCCGCAGCCGGTCGGCCTGGACGACCGTGAACAGCGAGCGGCCCGCGTTGCCGGAGCTGACGAGATCGCCGACGTCGACGTTGCGCTGGGTGACGATCCCGTCGATCGGCGCGACGATCCGCTGGAAGCCCTTCAGCTCGGTGAGCCGGCGCATGTTCGCATCGGCCGCGGCGAGGTTCGCGGTGCCCTGGTTGAACGCGCCTTGCCGGTCGTCGAGTTCCTGCTGCGATACGGCGTCGCGCTGGCGCAACTGCTGCGCGCGGTCGAACGACGTCTTCGCGAGCGCGAGCGAGGCCTGCGCCTGTTGCCGTTGCGCGGTGGCCTGCGCAAGCTCCTGGTTCAGCTCGGGCGTGTCGAGTTCGGCGAGCAGTTGCCCCTGCTTCACGTGCGCGCCGATGTCGGCCTGCCAGCGCAGCACGTAGCCGTTCGCGCGCGCGAAGATCGGCGCCTCGACGAAGCCGCGCAGCGTGCCGGGCAGCGTCAGCTTGCCGCCGGTGGCGGCGTCGACCGGATGCACGACGTTGACGTACTGGCGCGTGTTCTGCTCGGCGATCGCGTCGAGCCGGTTGCGATTCAGCAGATCGACGACGATCGTGCGGGCGGCGCCGGCGGCCAGCAGCACGCCGATCACGATCAGCACGACCCGGCCGCGCCGCGACACCGACGTGCGGGTCGGCAGGTGCATGCCGTGTTCGTCCACCTGGATGCCGACGGAGCTGTGATGTTTCTCTTCCATGAATTCAACCAATTCAACCGGGTAATGGGGCGAAAGTCAGTGTCCGGCCTGGCGCGCCCGCCGGCGGGCCAGCCGCGCGTGCACGCCGCCGAACACCAGCGGCACGAACAGCAGGGTCGACACGGTCGCGAACAGCAGGCCGCCGATCACCGCGCGGCCGAGCGGCGCATTCTGCTCGGCGCCTTCGCCGAGACCGAGCGCCATCGGCACCATCCCGATGATCATCGCGAGCGCCGTCATCAGCACCGGCCGGATCCGCGTCGCGCCGGCTTCCAGCGCGGCCGTGAGCGGCGGCGCGCCGGCCGCGAGACGCTGGCGCGCGAACGACACGACCAGGATGCTGTTCGCGGTGGCGACGCCGACCGTCATGATCGCGCCCGTCAGCGCCGGCACGCTCAGGTGCGTGCCGGTGACGAACAGCATCCACGCGATGCCGGCAAGCGCGGCCGGCATCGCGCTGATGATGATCAGCGGATCGAGCCACGACTGGAAATTCACGACGATCAGCAGGTAGACGAGCACGATCGCCATCGCGACGCCCGCGCCGAGGCCGATGTACGACGTGCGCATCGTCTCGACCTGCCCGCGCATCGTCAGGTCGGTGCCCCGCGGCAGCGTCGCGCGCGCGTCGGACACGATGCGCTCGATCTCGCCCGCGACCGAGCCGAGGTCGCGGCCCTCGACGCTCACGTACAGGTCGATCGCCGGGCGGATGTTGTAGTGCGTGATCACGGCCGGATTCGCGGCGCTGTGCACCTGCACGAGGTTGCCGAGCAGTTGCAGCGGCGTGCCCGCGCGGCCGCTCGCCGAAATCGGCGTGCCGAGCAGATCGTCGACCGACGCGATGTTGTATTGCGGGGTCTGGATCTGCAGCGGGTACTGGACGCCGGTTTTCGGGTTGATCCAGAACGACGGCGTGGTCTGAGAACTGCCGGACAACGAGATCAGCATGTTCTGCGCGACGTTCTGCGCCGAGAGGTTGAGCTGCTGCATGCGCGTACGGTCCATGTCGGCCAGCAGGGTCGGCTCGTCGTTGCGCTGCAGGACGTGCACGTCGACGGCGCCGGGGATTTGCCTGACTTTTTTCATCAGGCTGCTCGCTATCGCCATGTTACTCGCGAGATCGTTGCCGAGCACCTGCACGTCGATCGCGGCCGGCTGCCCGAAGTTGAGGATCTGCGTGATGATGTCCGACGGCTGGAAGAAGAACTCGACGCCCGGGAAGCGTTCGGGCAGCAGCGTGCGCAGCGTCTGCACGTAGTGCTGGGTCGCGCGGTGGCCGGGCTTGAGCGCGATCAGCAGCTCGCCGTCGAGCGTGCCGATCGTGCCCGCGTTGCTGTACGACAGGTTGATGCCGCTCACCGGCAGCCCGAGGTTGTCGACGATCGTGCCGAGTTCGTCGGGCGGCACGACCTCGCGGATCGTGCGTTCGACCTGGTCGGCGAGCCGTGCGGTTTCCTCGATCCGGTAGCCGGTCGGCGCGCGCATGTGCAGCCGGATGTTGCCGGAATCGGCGTTCGGGAAGAAGTCGCGGCCGAGCACGAACACGAGGCCGGTCGACAGCACGCAGAAGCCGAGGAAGCAGGTCGCGTAGAAGCGCCGCCGCACCAGCAGGATGCTGAGCAGCACGATGTACCACGCGCGCAGCCGCTCGAACGAGTTGTTGAACGCATGATGCACGCGGGCGAAGTGCGACGTCGAATGATCCGGGCCGGTGCTCGCCTGCTGCGGGCGGAACAGCAGCATCGCGAGCGTCGGCACCAGCGTGCGCGACAGCACGTACGACGCGAGCATCGCGAACACGACCGCTTCCGCGAGCGGCACGAACAGGAAGCGCGCGACGCCGGTCAGGAAGAACATCGGCACGAACACGATGCAGATGCACAGTGTCGACACGAACGCGGGCACCGCGATCTCGCCCGCGCCTTCGAGGATCGCGTCGTGCAGGCCGGTGCCGAGGTGCAGGTGGCGCTCGATGTTCTCGATCGTGACGGTCGCGTCGTCGACCAGGATCCCGACCGCGAGCGCGAGCCCGCCGAGCGTCATGATGTTGATGGTCTCGCCGAGCGCGGCCAGCACGATCAGCGACGTGAAGATCGACAGCGGAATCGAGATCGCGATGATCAGCGTGCTGCGCCAGTTGCCGAGGAACAGCAGGATCATCATCGCGGTCAGCACGGCGGCGATCAGCGCCTCGTGGATCACCCCCTGCACGGCGGCGTCGACGAACACCGACTGGTCGAACAGCGGCGTGATCGTGAGCCCCTCGGGCAGCGTCGGGATCACCTTCGGCAGCAGCGCCTTCAGGTCCGATACGACCTTCAGCGTCGACGCGTCGCCGGTCTTCAGGATCGACACCAGCACGCCGCGCTGGCCGTTCTGGCGCACGACGTTGGTCTGCGGCGCGAAGCCGTCGCGCACGGCCGCGACCTCGCGCAGGTAGGTCGTCGCGCCGTTGACGGTCTGGATCGGCAGGTTGTTGATGTCGGCGACCGTGTCGGCCGACGCGTTGGTGTCGATCCGGTATTCGGTCGGGCCCATCTTCGCGGTGCCGGTCGGCAGCACGAGGTTCTGCGCATTGACCGCGTTGACGACGTCGGCCGGCGTGAGGCCCTTCGCGAGCAGCGCCTGCGGATCGAGGTCGATCGCCACCACGCGCGTGCGGCCGCCGTACGGGAACGGGATCTGCGCGCCCGGGATCGTGATCAGTTGCGGCCGCAGGAAGTTGAGCGCGATGTCGGCGAGCGACTGCTCGCTGAGGGTCGTGCTCGACAGCCCGAGCTGGATCACCGGGATGCTCGACGCGGAATAGGTGATCACGAGCGGCGGCGTGGCGCCCTGCGGCATCTGCCGCACGATCGCCTGCGCGGACGAGACCGTCTGCGCGATCGCCGTCTGCACGTTCGCGCCCGGCTGCAGGAATACCTTGACGACCGCGATGCCGGGCAGCGACGTCGACTCGATGTGCTGGATGTTGTTGACGGTCGTCGTCAGGATCCGCTCATGCACGGCCGTGATGCGGTTCGTCATCTCCGTGGCGGAGAAGCCGGTGTAATTCCAGATCACGCTGATCACGGGAATGTTGATCGCGGGCAAGACGTCGACGGGGGTGCGCATCAGCGCAAGCGGGGTGGCCAGCACGATCATGATGGCCATCACGATGAACGTGTAGGGGCGCCTGAGCGCAAGATTGACGATCCACATGGAGGCAGCGGGACAGGCGGTGATCAGGCGTCGGTGAACGGAACCCGAATGATAGGCGTCGGGGCGGAACGGGTTACTGGCGCGAAACTGGCAGATTTGTCAGGTAGGGGCGCGACCGCCGGACAACGATTCGGCAGAGGAAATGCACGGCGTCGCGGCGACCGGAAAACGGCCGCGATACCGGACGCAGGCGCTGCAGCGGCGACGCTTCCGTCCGTCGGTCCGCGCCGCGCTCAGATCTGCTCCATCCCGACGCGCGCGAGCGCCCCCAGGTCGACGACTTCGATCTGGTTGTACGCGAGCCGCAGCGCGCCGAGCTTCTCGAGCTGCTGCAGCGCCTGGTTGATCCGCTGCCGCGACACGCCGACCAGCATCCCCAGCTCCTCCTGCGAGATCGACAGCGACGGGCCGGTGTCCGGGTACAGGTCGGGGTTGAAGAGTTGCACGAGCGCCTGCGCGACGCGCGCGTCGACGTCGAGCAGCCGGCTGTTCTGGATCGACGCGATGAACTCGCCCATCCGGTTGTTCAACTGGTGGATCACGAAGCGCGTGAACGGCAGGCTCGTGTCGAGCAGCGCATGGAACGTGTCGACCGGCACGAACAGCACGGACGAGCGCTGGATCGCGACGACCTCGTACTTGCGCAGTTCGCGCTTGATCACGCTGCCTTCGCCGAACCAGCCGCCCGACGGCACGCCGGAAAACGTGCAGCCGCGCCCGGACACGTTGAAGATCGCGAGCTTCAGCAGCCCGCGGTGCACGCCGATCCAGTACTCGGACGGCGCGAGCCGGTGCGCGATCACGTCGCCGGCCTCGCATTGCGTGACGTGCGACTGTGCGAGCACGAGCGCCTGGTGTTCGGGCGCGAGTGTGCGGAACCACGCGCACTGGCCGAACAGCGTCGACAGCGCCGGCAGCGGGTCCGGTTCGGAGACGGCGACGGCCGGGCGGGCGGTCGGGTCGGGCGGGGCAACGAGAGGGTCGTGCATGGACGAGGGTTTGCGAGGATAGGGATAACGCGCAGCGCGCAGGCGGCACTCTGTCGTTTCGATGACAGACGGCTCACAATAGCGCCCGTTAGGCTGTCGGCAATTGAACCACATCAAAACGATCCGGGGTGGAGGCGCTCCGGTCGACGGAACATGGGAGACACGATCATGACGCAGATGTTCGAGGCCGGACTCGGCCGCCGCGACGCCAACTACGTACCGCTTACCCCGCTCGACTTCCTGGTCCGGACGGCCGAAGTCTACGGCGAACGCCTCGCGATCGTGCACGGCGACGTGCGGCGCACCTGGGGCGAGACCTATGCGCGCGCGAAGCAGCTGGCGAGCGCGCTCGCGCGGATCGGCGTCGAGCGCGGCGACACGGTCGCGGCGATGCTGCCGAACATCCCGGCGATGGTCGAGGCGCACTTCGGCGTGCCGATGGCCGGCGCCGTGCTGAACACGATCAACACGCGGCTCGACGTGCCGTCGGTGCTGTTCATGCTGCGTCACGGCGAGGCGAAGGTGCTGATCGTCGATACCGAATACGCGGAATTCGCGCATCGCGCGGCGCTGGAGATTCCGGGCCTGAAGATCGTCAGCGTGGCCGACGCGATGCCGGCCGATCCCGCGCGCTTCGCGGGCGCGACCGACTACGAGGCGTTCGTCGCCGGCGGCGACGCCGACTACGCGTGGACGCCGCCCGCCGACGAATGGGACGCGATCGCGCTGAACTACACGTCCGGCACGACCGGCGACCCGAAGGGCGTCGTGTACCACCATCGCGGCGCGTATCTCGCGGCGATCAGCAACCTCCTCGAATGGGACATGCCGAAGCACGCCGTCTACCTGTGGACGCTGCCGATGTTCCACTGCAACGGCTGGTGCTTTCCGTGGGCCGTCGCGGCGCGCGCGGGCGTGAACGTCTGCCTGCGCCGGTTCGACGCGAAGACCGTGTTCGACCTGATCCGCCGCGAACGCATCACGCACTACTGCGGTGCGCCGATCGTGCAGAGCGCGATCGCGAACGCGCCGGCCGAATTCCGCGAGGGGATCGACCACACGGTGCACGCGATGGTGGCGGGCGCGGCGCCGGCGCCGGCCGTGATCGCGAAGATGAAGGAGATCGGCTTCGACTTGCTGCACGTGTACGGGCTGACCGAGGTGTACGGCCCGGCGACCGTGTGCGCGAAGCAGTCGCACTGGGACGCGCTGCCCGACGACGAGCGGGCGCGCCTCAACGCGCGCCAGGGCGTGCGCTACCACCTCGAGGCCGGCGCGACGGTGCTCGATCCCGACACGATGGCGCCGGTGCCGGCCGACGGCGAGACGCTCGGCGAGATCATGTTCCGCGGCAACATCTGCATGAAGGGCTACCTGAAGAACCCGAAGGCGACCGACGAGGCGTTCCACGGCGGCTGGTTCCATACGGGCGATCTCGGCGTGCTGACGCCCGACGGCTACATCCGCATCAAGGATCGCCGCAAGGACATCATCATCTCCGGCGGCGAGAACATCTCGAGCATCGAGGTCGAGGATGCGCTGTACCGGCATCCGGCCGTCGCGGTCGCGGCCGTCGTCGCGATGCCCGACCCGAAATGGGGCGAAGTGCCGTGCGCGTTCGTCGAGCTGCGCGAAGGCGCGAGCGCGACCGAGGAGGAGATCGTCGCGCATTGCAGGCAGCTGCTTGCCGGCTTCAAGGTGCCGAAGGCCGTGCGGTTCGGCGAGCTGCCGAAGACGTCGACCGGCAAGATCCAGAAATTCCAGCTGCGCACCGCGGTCGGATCGGAGAAGGCGATCGACCTGGCCGGCGGCGATACGCCGGGCGGGAAGACGCGGTAAGCCGCAGCCCGCGGGTTGCATGCGCGCCGCGGCGGCCGGCCCGGGTCAGGCGCGGATCGTCATCAGCGCGGGCAGCGTCGAGACGTCCGGCTGCACGTCGAGGTGCCACAGCCAGTCGAGCGTGCGGCGGGTCTGCGCCGTCTTCCAGTAGGGCCGCACGCACCGGGCGAACTTGGTTTCGAAATCGGCGCGCGTCATCGGATGGTGCGGGAAGCCCGGCAGGTCGTCGACTTCGCGTGCGAACCGGCGCCCGTCGTCGGTCACGACGGTCACGCGGTTCGGCGCGTACTGCGGATAGCGCGCGGTCAACGCCGGATCTTCCACGACCGTGATCCGTTCGATCAGCGCATGCAGCTTCGGGTCGCGCAGTGCGGCCGGCGTGTAGCTCGCGGTCGTGATGTCGCCGTCGAGCATCGCACGCGCGACCACGTACGGCAGGCTGTGATCGGCGGTCTCGCTGGTCTCGGGCGCCCATTTCTGCCGGTCCTTCCCCGCGGTGACGTAGCCGACCTGCGTCGTCGCGATCTCGATGCTGCGAATGCGTCCGAGGTCGCCGACCTGCGCGGCGACCTCGATCGCCGCCGGAATCGACGTCTGCGTGAGCCCCTGGGCCGGGTAGTACTTCACGATGCAGTCGTTGATGCGGAAACGCCCGCCGCGTCCGCCGAACTGCGTCAGGTCGACGTCGAAGGCGCCCGAGATCTGCTTGAAGAAGCCGGCATTGCCCTCGAAGATCGGCGACGGCCCGGTCAATCCCTCGCGCGCCAGGCGCGTCGCGAAGATCGCGTTGCGCGCGGCGTCCGCGTCGGCCAGCGCCTTCCAGTTCGACAGTTCCTGGATGCGCGTCTGGTTGAGCGCCATGTGCCCGTTGATCGAGAGATTCACGGCCTGCACGAGCTGCGGCCGCGTCAGCGCCATCAGCCGGCCGGTCGCGAGCGCGACGGCCGGCAGGCTGTAGCAGGTGTGATCCCAGCCGCGCGGGCTGATCGCGGCCGCGTCCATCAGGCGGCAATTGATCTCGTAGGCCAGCGCGATCGCGAGGATCAGGTCGCGGCCGCTGCTGCGCTGCGATTCCGCCACGGCCAGGCACGGCGCGACGTTGTCGCTCGGGTGGCCGGTTTCCTTGCCCGCATACGCGTCGTTCAGGTCGAAATAGCGCAGCGCGGCGCCGTTCGCGAACGCCGCGAGGTCGGGCGTCGTGCGCTGCGCGGTGCCGAGCAGGGTCGACGCGCCGCCGCCCGTCGCAAGCGCGACCTGCCGGGCGATGCGGACCGGCGCTTCGTCGTGGGCGGCGATCGCGCAGCCGAGCGCGTCGATGAAGTGCGACTTGACGGTTTCGACCGTGGCCGCGTCGAGATCCTCGTAGCGCAGCGAGGCGGCGTAATCCGCCAGCCGCTGGGCGAGGGTGTCGGGCGTCGCGAGCGTCTGCGCGCGGGCGTGCAACGGCACGGCGGCCGCGACGGCGGCGCTCGTCAGGGTGGACAGGAAGTGGCGTCGGTTCATGGTGTGGATCATCGTGAAGAAAGGTCGTGAAACGGGCGGACGGAAGCCGGGCGGCGCTAGAACAGCTTGCGCATGCCGACGGCGACGCCGAGCGAGCTGTTGCGGTTGCTCGCGAGCGAATAGTTGAGGATGTGGTAGTTGTAGTCGTCGAAATCGAGTGCGGCGCGCCATGCGTAGCCGCCGGTGACGTAGAGCGTGGTGGCCTTCGACAGTGCGTAGTTGAGTTGCACCGTGACCTGCTTCGGGTTGTCGGGGTCGGGCGCCGGCTGGCCGGCCGCGGGATTCTGCTTGCCGATGTCCTCGTAGTAGAACGCACCGATCACCTGCAGCGCGGGCGTGACCATGTAGCGCGTGCCGAGCCAGTAGAAATTGAAGCGCGTGACGACGCCGGGCGTGGTGACGTTGCCGTTCGCATGGGCGAAGCCGGCGACCAGCTGCGCGACGCCCACCGTGTAGATCGCGGAGGCCGCGTAGCGCCGGAAATGGGTGATGTCGGCGGGCAGCGTGCCGTTGACGTTGTCGTAGGCGGCGGCCACCGACAGCGCCGGCCCCGCGTACTCGAAGCCGAACCCCGAGGCCGCGCCGCTGCGAAACGATCCCGGCGTGCCGCCGAACGAGTAGTGCGCCTGGATCGCGACCGGCCCGTAGGTCACGCGGTATTTCGCCATGTTGTTCTCGCGGAAGTTCTGCCCGACGATCGCGCCGGCGGGCTCGTAGATCGTCGAGTACGCGACGGTCGGCGAGTAGTGTTCCATCACGTCGAAGAGCGTCGTGTACTGGCGGCCCAGGCGCAGCGTGCCCCATGTGTCGTGCTGCAGGCCGACCCAGGCGGCGCGGTCGAAGCCGCCGGAGTTGGTGCCGTTGTTGAGGTTGATCGTGCTTTCCAGCCGGAACACGGCCTGCCAGCCGCCGCCGAGCGCCTCCGCGCCCTTGATGCCCCAGCGCGAGCCGCTTTTGCCGCCGGAGCCCATCCGCACGAGCGAACCGGAGCCGTCCGGCGTGGCGGCGCTCTGGTGCGTGAGGTACTCCATGTAGATATCGGCGACGCCGTACAGCGTCAGGCTGCCTTGCGCGCTCGCGGTGGCCGAGGCCATGCCGAGGCCGCACAGCGCGACCAGCTTCTTTTTCATCGTTGTCTCCTGATTTTCGGTGTTGTTGTTTGGGTGTCGGTCATGCGGATCTGCGCGACAGCCGGCGTGCGACGCGCCGTGCCGCGCCCGCGACGCGCATCGCCGCGGGGCCGCGCGGCCGCCGGCCGCGTGCGGCCACGAGGCCGTGCCGCGTGCGAACCGGTGCCTAGCGCGGCGCGGCCTGCGCGCGGCTCATGACCGCCCGGCGCCGCGCAAGCACGCGCCGCGCGCGCTCGACCACCGGCGCGTCGACCATCTTTCCGCCGACGCGCAGCGCGCCGAGCCCGTCCGCGCGCGCGGCGTCGTATGCGTCGACCAGCGTTTGCGCGGCCTGGATCTCGTCATCCGTCGGGGCGAAGGCGTGGTTGAGGATCGGCACCTGCGCGGGATGGATGCAGGTGGCGCCGGCGAAGCCCATGGCCTTCGAGCGTTGCGCCATGCGTGCGAACGCATCGAGATCGTCGAGCGAGTCGGGCGTGCCGGCGAGGCCCAGCGGCAGCACGCCGGCCGCGCGCGCGGCGATGACCAGCAACTGCTTGGGCACGTTCAGCACGTCCGCGCTCGCGTCGCTCTCGCAGTGCAGCGCGAAATCGCCGCCGCCGAGCATCAGCGCGGCGATGCGCGACGATGCGCGGGCGATCCGCGCTCTTGCCTCGAATGCGCCCGGCGTCTCGATCATCGCGATCACGCGGGTCGCGCCGTGTGCGATGGCGTGTTCGTCCTCCAGTTCGCCGAGCAGCGCGTCGACGGCCTCGAGGTGCGACGCGCCGAGAACTTTCGGGATCGCGACGCCGCCGGCTCCGGCGGCCACGGCCGCGCGCAGGTCGATCGCCAGGTGTTGTAGCGACCCGTTGACCCGCACCAGCACGTCGCTGCCCGCCGCCTTCAGGCGCGGCACGGCCGCCGCCAGCGCGTCGCGCGCGAGCGCCTTCCGGTCGGCCGGCACGCTGTCTTCGAGGTCCAGCAGCAGCGCGTCGGCGCCGCACGTCGCGGCCTTGTCGACGAAGCGCGGGACGTGGGCCGGCACGTACAGCAGCGAGCGCCAGTCGGGTGCGTGGGTGGCGAGGTTTTTCATAAGCGATCTTTAAAAATGAAAGTGACTTTCATTTTTTCGTGGATCGTGATGGTTCGTCAATATCGATGTTTACCCGGAAAAACAAGGCGATTGGGGGCGGGTTCAGAGAGCGACCTGTTTCGTTCCCTGTTGACACGGAGGTCGGCATCCATAAAAATGAAAGTCACTTTTGTTTTTTGTGCGGATGTGCCGCGGCGCCGTCCGGCCCGGTTTTTCTTTGCGAGGTAGGTATGAATGCTCAGGCAGATGGCGGCGTCTCGGCCGTCAATCGCGCGTTGTCGGCGCTGCTGGCGTTCGGCGATGCGCCGAACGGGTTGATGCTCGCGCAGGTCAGCGACGCGACGGGGCTCAACATGAGCACGTTGCTGCGCCTGTTCGAATCGCTCGAGATGTTCCAGTTCGTCAAGCGCATGCCCGACGGCCGCTATGTGCTCGGGCCGGCCACGTTTCATCTCGGCATGATGTACCGCGAGTCGTTCCAGTTGCGCGAACACGCGGTGCCGCTGCTGACGCGGCTGTCGGAGGAAACCGCCGAGACCTCGGCGTTCTACGTGCGCGACGGCAACGAGCGCGTCTGCCTGTTCCGAGCGTATGCGCAGCGCGCCGTCCACACCTACGTACGCGAAGGCGATCGCTTCCCGCTGGAGGCCGGGGCGGCCGGCCGGATCCTGCTCGCGTTCTCCGGCACGCGCGGCGGCGACTACGACAAGGTTGCCGAGCAGGGCTACGCGGTGTCGATCGCCGAGCGCGACCCGGAGAGCGCGGCCATCGCCTGCCCGGTGTTCGGCGTGGGCCGCTCGCTGGCCGGCGCGATCTCGCTGGGCGTGCCGCGCTACCGCTTCAACAAGAAGGTGCTCGCCGATTACCTGCCGCGCGTGCAGGCCGCGGCGAGCGAACTGACCCACACGCTGGGCGGCGATTTGCCGGTATCGGGCAGCGTGCCCGCGGCGATCGGCCCGCAGGGCGAATTGCAGGATTAATCCACCAGGAGAATCGTAATGTCGGAACCCTTGGCGCAAGCCGAAACCGAACCAACCGGCCACGCGGGCCGGATCGGCCCGCTCCACGGCCGCCAGTTCGACGTGGACGCCGAAGGCCCGCTGGCGGGCGTGCGCGTGGTCGACCTGTCGCGGCTGATGGCCGGCAACATGCTGAGCGTGCAGCTCGCGGATTTCGGCGCGGACGTCATCAAGGTCGAGCCGGAGCAGGGCGATACGCTGCGCGCGGTCGGCGCGGGCGGCATCAGCACCAACTGGAAGGTGTACGGGCGCAACAAGCGCAGCGTGTGCGTCGATCTGCACACGCCCGAAGGCATCGACATCGTCTTGGCGCTGGTGCGTGAGGCCGACGTGTTCATCGAGAGCTTCAAGCCCGGCGTGCTCGAGCAGATGGGTCTCGGCCCCGACGTGCTGCTGGCGATCCGGCCGAAGCTCGTGATCGCGCGCATTTCCGGATGGGGGCAGACGGGGCCGTACCGCCATAAGCCGGGTTTCGGCACGCTAGCGGAAGGCTATTCGGGTTTTGCCGCGATCAACGGCTTCGCCGACCGCGAACCGGTGTTGCCGCCGATGTTTCTCGGCGACATGACGGCGGGCCTGTCCGGCGCGATCGCCGTGATGGTCGGATTGTGGGCGCGCGACGCGAACGACGCGCCGGGCCAGGTGATCGACGTGTCGCTGTTCGAACCGCTGCTGTCGATCCTCGGGCCTTCTGCCGCGAACTACGCGATGACCGGCAAGGTCAAGCCGCGCACGGGCAGCCGTTCCACCAACACCGCGCCGCGCAACGCCTATCGCACGCGCGACGACCGGTGGCTGTGCCTGTCGAGTTCGACGCAGACGATGGCGGAGCGCCTGTTTCGCGCGATCGGGCGGCCCGATCTCGTGGACGATCCGCGCTATCGCACCAATGTGCTGCGCGTGCAGCATGCGCAGCGGCTCGACGAAATCGTCGGCGAATTCATCGCCGCGCGCGACCTGGCCGACAATCTCGCGTTCTTCGAGGAGGCGGGCGTGACGGCCGGACCGATCCACGATATTAGCCAGGTTGTTCAGGACCACTACGTGATTGAGCGGGAAGCGCTGGTGAATGTACCGGACGAGGACGTCGGCACGCTGCCGATGCACAACATCGCGCCGCGCTTCTCGCGCACGCCGGGCACGTTCCGGCGGCCGGCGCCGCGGCTCGGCGAGAACAACCGCGACATCCTCGAGCCGTTGCTGGGCGAACGCGAATTCGAGCGCCTTGCCGAACGCGGGGTGATCCGTCACGGATGAGGATGACCGGGCCCGCGCGTCAGCGGCCCGCGACAACGACAATCGAGGAGACTTTCGACATGAAACCGCGCTGGACACACCGGCCGCCCGGCTCGAACTGGGGCGATTTTGGCGACGACGACCAGAAGGGGCGACTGAACTGGCTCACGCCGCAGAAGACGCTGGAGGGCGTGCGCGAGGTGCGCGAGGGGCGCGTGTTCTCGCTCAGCCTGCCGCTCGACGTGCCGCACGGCGGGGGGCTCAACGCGCGGCGGCGGCCGCCCGCGATCATGCCCGCGCTGCTGCACGGCAAGCCGTACTTCGGCTATCGCGCGGACGAGCAGGTCGCGCATGCGACGGACGTCGTATGCGACGACGCATTCTGCCTGCATTCGCAATTCTCGACCCAGTGGGATGCGCTGTCGCACGTCGGCAGCCTGTTCGATGCGGATGGCGACGGCGATGCGGAAGCCGTGTTCTACAACGGCTACCGGATGGGCGAGCACGTGCGGGTGCCGGAGGACGGCGCGCCGGTAGGCGGCGCCCGCGCGCTCGGCATCGAGCACATGGCGGCGAGCGGCGTGCAGGGGCGCGGCGTGATGATCGACCTGCGGCATCATTTCGGCGATGCGCGCCGCAAGGTCGGCTACGCGGATCTGATGGCGGCGATGCGGGCCGACGACGTCGTCGTCGAGCGCGGCGACATCGTCTGCCTGCATACCGGCTTCGCCGACCTGCTGCTCGAGGCCCGGGGGCCGGGGCCCGCGCCGGACGTGCACGGCGCCTGCTGCGTGCTCGACGGCGACGATCCGCGGCTGCTCGAATGGATCGACACGTCCGGGCTCGCGGCGCTGGTCGCGGACAACCACGCGGTCGAGGAGCGTCCGCGGGCGCCGCTGCCGCGCGCCGAACGCGGGCCGCTGATGCCGCTGCACGCACTGTGTCTCTTCAAGCTCGGCATCCATCTCGGCGAGTTGTGGCACCTCACGCCGCTCGCGCGCTGGCTGCGCGAGCACCGGCGCAACCGCTTCCTGCTGACGGCGCCGCCGCTGCACCTGCGCGGCCTCGTCGGCTCGCCGGTCAATCCGGTCGCGACCGTCTGAGCGCGGCGCGACGCCCGAATTCCTTTCCGGAGACAGCAGCATGTCCAACTCAACCGCGCTTGCCGTGACGGCGCGCATCGACCGTCTGCCGCCGACGGCCAGCATCTGGGGCCTCGTGCTGATGCTGAGCGTCGGCGGCTTCTTCGAGGTCTACGACCTGTTCCAGATGACGTACCTGCCGGCCGGCCTCGTTAGCGACGGGATCTTCCACGTCGGTGCGAAGGGCCTGTTCGGCCTGTCTGACCAGGCGACGCTCGGCGCGGCGACGTTCATCGGCCTGTTCATCGGCGAAATCGCCGTGGCGCGGCTGGCCGACCGTTTCGGGCGGCGCGCCGTGTTCACCGGCTCGCTGCTGCTCTATACGCTGGCGAGCCTCGCGATGTGCGTGCAGCAAACCGCGATCGGCATCCACCTGTGCCGGCTGGTCGCCGGTATCGGCGTGGGCGCCGAGCTGATCACCATCGGCGCGTACCTCACCGAACTCGTGCCGAAGGGCATGCGCGGCCGCGCCTTTGCCGTGTGTTTCGCGATCGGCTATCTCGCGATGCCGGTGCTCGCGCTCGCGTCGTGGCTGCTCATCCCGCGCGCGCCGCTCGGCCTGTCCGGCTGGCGCTGGGTGATTCTCCTGGGCGGCAGCGGCGCGGTGATCGTCTGGTGGCTGCAATCGCGCATTCCTGAATCGCCGCGCTGGCTCGCGATGCACGGCCGCGCGGACGAAGCCGAGGCGGTGCTGGCGGCGATCGAGGCGCGCGTCGCGCGCGAGCACGGCCGGCCGTTGCCCGAGGTGCCGCCCGTCGCGGCGGGCGAGGCGGGCGCAGCGCGCGCGGTGTCGATGTGGGATGCCGGCCTGCGCGGCCGGACGCTGATGCTGATCGCGTTCAACGCGTGCCTGAGCATCGGCTTCTTCGGCTTCAGCCAGTGGCTGCCGAGCCTGCTGGCCGCGCGGGGCACGCCCGTGACGCAGAGCCTGCTCTATGCGTTCCTGATCGCGTTCGCGTATCCGCTTTCGCCGCTCGCGGCAGGCCTGTTTTCCGATCGCATCGAGCGCAAGTGGCTGATCGTGGCGGCGGCGTTCGGCGTCGCGCTGTTCGGGACGGCATTCGCGATGTCGTCGTCGGTCGCCGCCGTGATCCTGTTCGGCATCCTGATCACGTTCTGCAACACGACGCTCGCAAGCAATGCGACCGCGTATCAGGCCGAGGTCTTCCCGACCGCGATCCGCAGCCGCGCGCTGGGGTTCGTCCATTCGTTCGGGCGGCTGACCGGCGTGGCGAGCAGCTACCTGATCGCGCTGATCCTCGCGCATCTCGGCGTGCCGGCGGTGTTCGCGCTGATCGGCGCGAGCATGCTGGTCGTGATGCTGTCGATCGGGATCTTCGGGCCGCGCACCAACCGGCGTTCGCTCGACGAGATCGCGGCGCCCGCGGAAGTGTCGTCGGAGGCGTCCGGTGCGCCGGGCCGGTATCGCGGGCCGGCCGTGCGCGTGAGGCAGCGGTAGTCGGGCTGCGTGGGCTTGTGCACGCGTGTTGCGGGATCGGGTTCGCGTTCGGGCTTGAGATCGGACTCGGACTCGGACTCGGACTCGCGTTCGGAATCAGGCGCGCATTCAGCTCATGCTCAGGCGTAGCGCGTCAACCTGGAACGAGCCACACGATCACCAGATACCGGGCGACTTTCGCGACGGTGACGATCGCGAGGAACGACGGCAACGGCTCGCGCAGCACGCCCGCGATCATTGTCAGCGGATCGCCGATCACGGGCGCCCAGCTCAGCAGCAGCGACCAGCGGCCGTAGCGCGCATACCAGCGCTCGGCGCGCGCGAGGGCGGCGGGCTTGACGGGAAACCAGCGGCGTTCGCGAAAGTGCTCGATGCCGCGCCCGAGCGCCCAGTTGATCACGGAGCCGGCGACGTTGCCGATGCTCGCGACGAGCACCAGCGCCCACGCAGGCTCCCGCCCGGCGAGCAGCAGGCCGGCGAGCACGGCTTCGGACTGGAGCGGGAACAGGGTCGCGGCGACCATCGACACGGCGAACAGGCCGCCGTAAGTGAGCAATTCGGACATCGTGCGATTGTACCGGGCGTGCACCCGGCGCCCTGGCGCGCGGCACCACGAATGCGTCGATCGCGAGGCGGGCGGGACAGCCGCGCAGGCCGACTGGCGCGAGCAGGCGTTGCAGGCGTTGCAGGCGGCGCGTGACAAACTTCGTCAGGCAGACCGGCAGGCCGGCAGACCGGCGAAACGGCAGACCGACGAAACGACGAAACGACGAAACGACGAAACGACGAAACGACGAAACGGCCGCGAACCTCGCGCATTCGGCGATCGACTGCTTGTTCAAGGCACCTGACGGCTGCCGGGAAAAAGCCCGTTGATCCGGCCGTTCAGTTCCAGCCGACCATGATCGCGCCCATCCCGACCAGCAGCCCGCCGGTCACGCGATTCATCGCGCGCATGCGCGCCGGGCGATCCAGCGCGCGGCTCAGTCGGTGCGAGAACAGCGCCATCGACGCCACGCCGCCGGCGAACAGTACCGCGAACGTCGCCGCGAGCAGCAGGAACTGCTGGTTCAGGCTCCAGCCGGCGCCCGGGACGATGAACTGGGGAAAGAACGACGGAAAGAACAGCAGCGTCTTCGGATTCAGGCCCGAGGTCGCGACGCCGCGCCAGAACAGCGCGCGATGCGACTCGGTTGTCGGCGGTAGCGCGTCGGCCGGCCGGGCCGAGTTGACCGAGTTGACCGAGTTGACCGAGTCGGCTGAGTCGGCTGAGTCGGCTGAGTCGGCTGAGTCGGCCGACGCGACAGGGCCGACGGCCGGTGCACGACTGAGCCATTGCTTGCAACCGAGCCAGACGAGGTAGGCCGCGCCGGCCCAGCGCAGCACGGTCAGCGCGCGCTCGTCGAGAACCACCAGGGAATTGAGGCACAGCGCGGTCAGCGCGAGTTGCAGCAGCACGGCCAGCGTGCCGCCCCAGACGCATGGCAGCGCGCGGCGCCAGCCGGCGCGGAGCGCCTGGTTCATCGTGAGCAGGTTGACGGGGCCGGGGGCGTAGACGAGAACGGCGGAAGCCGCGAGGAACGAGAGGTAAAGCCTGAACGACATGACGGGTAGGGCAGGAACAGGAACACGGGCGCCGAGGCCGCGCGGCCGGATAGGCGCGCGGGCGGCGGGGAATCGCATGCCTGCTGGCCGGCTCCGCAACTCGTGATTGCGGTCGGGCGTCCCGGTGCGAAGGGGTTGTCGCGGGGAGCGTGCCGGGCAACGGGCATGGGAAAAATATATCAAGGGGTCGGATTAAAAGGCTTCCGCTTTTCCACACAAACCGACACAAATCCGGAATGTCGTTCAGATAGAATCCGGGTTTTCAGTAGAAAGTTCTTCTCGTCATGGCCACACGCGAACGCTCGCCGAAAACACTCGACAGCCAGGACCGCAAGATCCTCGGTGCACTGCAGAAGAATGCGCGCCTGTCGAACGCCGAACTGGCCGAACAGATCGGCATGTCGACCACCGCGTGCTGGAACCGCACGCGGCAACTGGAAATGGACGGCTACATCGACGGTTACGTCGCGCTCGTCAACCAGCGGAAGCTGGGCTATGCGGACATCGTGATCCTCGAGGTCACGCTCGATCGCCACGAGGACGACGCGCTCGCGCGCTTCGGCGAGGAACTCGCCGCGCTGCCCGAGGTGCTCGAGGCGTATCTGGTGTCGGGGGAGTACGACTACTGGATCAAGGTCGCGGTGGACGGCACGGCCGGCTACGAACGTTTCCTGCGCGAAAAGTTGTACAAGATTTCGAGCATCCGCCACAGCCGCTCGATGTTTGCGCTGCGGTGCATGAAGGACGTGCCGTCGATTCAGGTGTGATGCGGGCGGGAGCGGGTACGCGGCCGTTGTCGGAACGACGGCGCATGGAGGGCGATGGCGCGGCCCAAGCAGACGGTTTGCCGGGAGGCAACGCGCAGGATTGCGCGCTCCGGCGTCAGGGCCGGTAATACGGATGAATCTTCTTTGGGAAACGAGCCGACGCAACCGTTCGGCGGCCGATGACGGTGCGTAGCCCGCCCGGTCGAGCGGGGAACGAAGCCGCGCCGATGCCGATCGGCGTCGGCATCGACTTCAAGACGGTCCTGGCGTTACGCCCGATCGACTCCGACGCGCTCCAGACACTGCGAGCGCCGTCAACCGGGACGACTCCTGCCTGTTTTCACGTGACTTGCCCGTCATGCCGATGCCCGGACGCGGCGGCCTCATGGCGCGCGTTCGTGCAAGCGGAACCGGATGCTGGCCCGTGCCGCCGGCCGGCGGCCTGTACCGCTCAGTGCGGCAGACGTGCGTGTGCTTCGGCGATGACTTCGCAGTTCTCGAGGTGGAGCGCCCAGGCTTCCGCAAGCAGCTCGCCCATACGTGCGAGCCAGCCAGCGGATTCGGTGGAACGGTCGGAAATATTAGACGTTTTCATGACGAAGCCCCGTATAGGTGGCGAGTTAGGGATAACCCTAATCATAGCGAAACGTCTCCGCTTTGTGAAATGCGATTTCGTTATATGGGAATTACTGACACTTTATGTTGCTGCTTCGCAACATGAGGGCCAGATGCCCTTGCGCGATGCCCAGGCGCGACGAGGCCGCGCCGGCATGGCCTCGCATGGAATCGTCTAGGGAGTTCACGCCGCGCGGCGCGGCGCGACCGTGGTGACGGGTAGCGCTTAGCCGCCGATCCACCCGAACCGCCACGACAGGCGGCGCGTCACGGCGAGCAGGGTCTGCGCGAGTGCGCTGTCGGGCCCGCGCGGGAAGCCGCGCGACGAGCCGATGATCGCGATGACCAGCCGGATGCTGCCCGTGTGGTCGAACACGGGGGCGGCGACCGTCCCGATACCCGGCACCGGCGCGTCGAAGGCGAAATCGAGTCCGTCGGCGCGAATCGTCGCGAGCCGGGCGCGGAACGCGTCGTCGGCCAGCGCGGCGGCGTTGCCCGCGAGGCGCACGGGTTCGTCGGCGAGCAGGTCGGCCAGCACGTCGTCGGACATGCCGGCCGCGAAGATGCGTCCGATCGCCGTATTGACGAGCGACATCACCGTGCCGACCTGCAGGCTCACGTGCTGCGGCCGCGCCGATTCCTCGAGGCGGATCACGGTCGGGCCGAGCGGCCCGAGCGTCGCGGTCGCCACGCTCATGTCGGTCGCGCCGGCCAGCGCGACGATCTCGGCTTCCGCATCGCGCGTCGGCGACACGCGCTGCATCGCGATCAGGCCGAGCGCCTGCCCGAGCGGGCCGCCGCCGAAGCAGCCGGCGTCGTCGCGGCTCAGCAGGCCGATCTTCTGCAGGCTGACGAGATGCGGAAAGGCTTTCGCGGCCGGCATGCCGGCCGCCGCCGCCAGATCGCGCAGCGGCAGCGCGCGGCCCGCCGACACCAGGGCGAGCAGCAGCTCCCCGGTGCTGTCGAGCGCATGGATGCCGCGCTGCGCCTTCGCATCGTCGGCGAGCGCGGGCGGCACGCGCAAGGCGGCCGGAGCCGGGGCGGGCGCGGGCAGCCCGGCGTCGTGCGCCGCGCCGAGCGACGCGGTGGCCTGCCGTGCCGCGTCGCGCAGCGCCGCCGCGATCGGGCCGTCCCAGGCGACATCGATCGAGCCGGTCGAGCCGATCGCCGTCAGCGCAAGCTGCAGCCTGCCCGCCGCGTCGAACACCGGCACGCACATCGCACTGACACCGGGGCTCGGCAGGTCGACGCCGCGCTCGATGCCGCGCGCGCGGATCGCGTCGAGTTCGGCGGGCGGCACGCCGGCGTCCGGCACGGGCTGCTCCGCGCCGGCAAGCGTGTCGCCCGCGCCGGCCTGGCTGGCCGCCATCGCGTCGCATTGCGCGGGATCGCCGAACGCGCGGAACACGCGGCCGGTCGCCGTCGTGTCGAGCGACATCACCGAGCCGACGTGCAGGTTCACGTGCAGCGGATAGCCGCCGTGCTCGATGCGCACGATCGTCGGCCCGAGCGCGCCCGGCACCGACAGCGCGACGCTGAAGCCCACCGTTTCCGCGAGCCGCGCCGCGTGCGGCAGCGCCGCGCGATAGGCCGGCTGTCGCTCGATCGACATCAGCCCGAGCCGCAGCGACAACGGGCCCGGCTCGTAGTTGCCGGTGATCGCGTCGCGCTTCACGAGCGCGAGCCGCGTCAGGCTGACGAGGTAGGTGTGCGCCTGCGCGGTCGACAGGTCGGCCGCCGCGGCCAGCTCCGACAGGCCGAGCGGCTTGCGCCGGCGCGCGAGCGCGTCGAGCAGCCGGCCGCCGACCTCGACACTCTGGATGCCGCGCTGCGCCTTGGGCGGCGCGTCGTCCGCGCTGACTTCGTGATTCTGCACGCGATGATTCTTCCGTTGACGAAACCCCGCATGGTATCCGACGCCATTTCTCGCGCCAGCCCGCAGGTTTACCCGTATTAGACAATAGCAAGTGACTTTGTCATTGACAAATAATCGACGCGGGAAGATGATCCGCTCACTCCCCTCAACACATGGCTCGCAGCCACGGAACGCAACATGGCCAAAGCATTTGCCTCTCAAGCCGATCTGGAAGAGAAGAAAGTCACCTGGACGCAACTGTCCGAGAACGCCTACGCGTACACCGCCGAAGGCGATCCGAACTCGGGCGTGATCGTCGGCGACGACAGCGTGCTGATCGTCGACACGACCGCGACGCCCGCGATGGCGCAGGACCTGATCGCGAAGATCCGCAGCGTGACCGACAAGCCGATCAAGCATGTCGTGCTGTCGCACTACCACGCGGTGCGCGTGCTCGGCGCGTCCGCCTATTTCGACGAAGGCGCGCAGCACGTGATCGCGAGCCGCGGCACCTACGAAATGATCGTCGAGCGCGGCGAGGCCGACATGAAGTCGGAGATCGAGCGTTTCCCGCGCCTGTTCGCCGGGGTCGAGACGGTGCCGGGCCTGACCTGGCCGACGCTCGTGTTCGAGCGCGAGATCACGCTGTTCCTCGGCAAGCTCGAAGTGAAGATCATGCATGTCGGCTCGGGCCACACGAAGGGCGACACGATCGTCTGGCTGCCGTCGCAGAAGGTGCTGTTCTCGGGCGACCTCGTCGAATACGACGCCGCGTGCTACTGCGGCGACGCCCAGCTCGAACAGTGGCCGGCCACGCTCGAGGCGCTGCGCGCGCTCGGCGCCGAGAAGCTCGTGCCGGGCCGCGGCCCCGCGCTGCTGAATCCGGCCGACGTGAACAAGGGCCTCGACTACACGAAGGATTTCGTGACGACGCTGCTCGCGCAGGGCCGCAAGGCCGTCGAACAGAAGCTCGACCTGAAGGCGTCGATGGCGCTCACGCGCGAAGCGATGGATCCGAAGTTCGGCCACGTGTTCATCTACGAGCATTGCTTGCCGTTCGACGTGTCGCGCGCGTTCGACGAAGCGAGCGGCATCACGCACCCGCGCATCTGGACGGCGCAGCGCGACAAGGAAATGTGGGCCGCGCTGCAGGACTGACCGGCTGGCGCACGCGGGGCGTCCGGCACGGCGTCCCGCCGGTTTCCTGAAGCGGCGAGCGGCCGCGGCTTTCCGCCGTCATCCCGCTCGCCGTATCCGATCTCACAAGAAAGCAGGGCGCACGTACGCCCTGGGAGACGGCTGCGCGCCCGAATCGCGCGGCCTGTTTGGAGAGAGACATGCCCCAATCGCTTCCCGCCGAAGCGGCGCTCGCGCACGCGAGCGCTTCGGCCGGCGCGTCCGCCGCAACGGACGACGCGCTGCTGTTCCGCAAGATCGCCTGGCGGATCGTTCCGTTCCTGTTCCTCTGCTACGTCGTGTCGTTCCTCGACCGCATCAACATCGGCTTCGCGCAGTTGCAGATGAAGCACGACCTCGGCTTCAGCGATGCGATGTACGGCCTCGGCGCGGCCGTGTTCTACGTCGGTTACGTGTTCTGCGAAGTGCCGAGCAACATGCTGCTCGCCCGTTTCGGCGCGCGCCGCACCTTCACGCGGATCATGCTGCTGTGGGGCCTCGCGTCGACCGGGATGATGTTCGTGTCGCAGCCGTCGCATTTCTACGTGCTGCGCTTCCTGCTCGGCGTGTTCGAAGCCGGCTTCTTTCCCGGCATCGTGCTGTACCTGACCTACTGGTTTCCCGCGAATCGGCGCGCGGCGGCGATCTCGGTGTTCTTCGCGGGCGTCGCGGTGGCCGGCGTGCTCGGCGGCCTGATGTCGGGCTGGATCATGCGCGACATGAGCGGCGTGCTCGGGATGCACGGCTGGCAGTGGATGTTCGCGATCGAAGGCGCGCCGGCGATCCTGCTCGCGTTCGCCGCGTTCACGTTCCTGGTCGACCGGCCGCAGGACGCCGCGTGGCTCACGTCCGATGAAAAGGCGCGGGTCGCCGCGCTGTGCGCCGACGGCCGCAGCCACGGCAACGCGCACGATACTCGCAGCCTCGCGGCCGCGCTCGCGAACCCGCGCGTGTACCTGTTCGCGTTCATCTATTTCTCGCTGACCTGCGCGTCGCTGACGCTCAACTTCTGGATGCCGCTGATGATCCGCGACTTCGGCGTGACCGACGTCGTCGCCGTGAGCCTCTACACGGTGGTGCCGAACGCGGTCGGCGCGGTGGGGCTGGTCCTGATCGCGCGCCGTTCGGATCGTACCGGCGAGCGCCGCAGGCACTTCGCGTGCTGCACGATCGGCGGCGGGCTCGCGCTCGCGGCGCTGACGCTGCACCTGCACAGCTTCGCGGCGATGCTCGCGTGCCTGTCGATCGCGGCGACGCTGATCTTCGCCGCGCTGCCGATTTTCTGGGCCGTGCCGACCCGCTACCTGTCGGGCAACGCGGCCGCGGCCGGGATCGCGCTGATCAGCAGCATCGGGATCACGAGCGGCATCGTCAGCCCGTGGGTGATCGGGATGATCCGCACGCGCACCGGCAGCATGGATCTCGCCGTGTATCTGCTGGCCGCGCTGCTGGTGGTGAGCGGTATCGCGCTGATGCTCGGCGTGAAGCCGGAGCCGGCCGGCCGCGACTGAACCCCGGCCGGGCGCCGCTCGCGGGTGGCGGCGCCTGGCACGTCACGTTTCATCCCGCCTGCCAGACAATCCATCGAGGAGACGATCGATGTCAGCCCCTCTTCAAGCGGACGCGGCGCATGCCGTCGCGTCCGGCGCGGCGTCAACCGGCGACGATGCGCTGTACCGCCGTATCGGCCTGCGGATCGTGCCGTTCCTGTTCATCTGCTACATCGTGTCGATCCTCGACCGCAGCAACATCGGCTTCGCGCAGTTGCAGATGCGGCAGGATCTCGGCCTGACCGACGCGATGTACAGCCTCGGCGCGGTGCTGTTCTTCGTCGGCTACGTGCTGTTCGAGGTGCCGAGCAATGCGCTGCTGCGCCGCTTCGGCGCGCGCCGCACGTTCGCGCGGATCATGTTCCTGTGGGGCGCCGTGTCGGTCGCGATGATCACCGTCGACAGCGCGAAGCATTTCTACGTGCTGCGCTTCCTGCTCGGGCTGTTCGAGGCCGGCTTCTTTCCGGGCGTGGTGTTCTACCTGACGTACTGGTACCCGGCGCGGCGCCGCGCGTCGGTGCTGTCGATCTTCTACGCGGGCGTCGCGGTGGCGGGAATGGTCGGCGGGCTGCTGTCCGGCTGGCTGATGCGCGGGATGTCGGGCGTGCTCGGGCTGCACGGCTGGCAATGGATGTTCGCGATCGAGGGCGCGCCCGCGATTCTGCTCGGCGTGATCGCGTGGTTCTGGCTGTGCGATCGTCCCGAACAGGCGCACTGGCTGTCGGACGCCGACCGTCAACGGCTCGCGGCCGACCTGTCCGCCGACCGCGCCGCTGCCGAGGCGCACGCGCCGCGTTCGCTGCGGCAGGTGCTGGCCGAACCGCGCACGTACCTGTTCGCGTTCATCTATTTCTCGCTGACCACCGCGCTGCTGATGCTGCTGTTCTGGATGCCGCTGATGATCCGCGAATTCGGCATTCACGACGTCGTGCAGATCAGCCTGCTGTCGGTGGTGCCGAACGCGATCGGCGCGGCCGGCCTGATCGTGATCGCGCGGCGCTCCGACCGCAAGCGCGAACGGCGCCGGCACTTCGCCGCGTGCGCGTTCGGCGGCGCGGCGGCGCTCGCGCTGCTGACGCTGCATCTGCCGAGCATTGTCGCGATGATGGCGCTGCTGTCCGTCGCGGCGATGCTGATCTTCGCCGCGCATCCGGTGTTCTGGGCCGTGCCGTCCGCGTATTTCTCGGGCGCCGGCGCGGCGGGCGGGATCGCGCTGATCAGCAGCATCGGCGTGTCGAGCGGGATGATCACGCCGTGGCTGGTCGGGTTGATCCGAACGAAAACCGGCAGCATGGACCCGGCGATGCTGATGATCGCCGCGTTGCTGGCCGCGTGCGCGGTCGCGATGCTGCTGGGCGTGCGGGCAGCGCCGCGTGCGCAAGCGGCGTGACGCCGGCGGTGACGGCGCGGTTCAATGGAAGGACAGAAACAGCCCGGGCAGGACCAGCAGGCCGTGCAGCACCAGCGCTCCGTGGATCACGCCGCCGCGCGCCTGCAGGTCGATCGACAGGCAGGCGATCGCCGAGATGAGCCCGATGGCGGACAGGCCTGCCGTCCAGAACAGCGCGGTCATGAGCACGCGAACGCCGGTGTACGGATCGTCCATCGAACTGGCGTACAGGTAGCCGACAACAAGCGCCAGCAGCTCGACGAGCGCGACGACGAGAAGGCCTGACGCGATTCGCGCGGTTCGTTTGGCATTGTCCATGGCAAGTCGAGGTGAGCAGGGCCCGGGGCGCGAGCCTACACGATCCGGCGCGCAACGGGTGGGGCCGGAAGCAGAGAGCGGGAAGCCGGAAGCGGCCCGCCCGAGATCGCGCCGGCTACGCCCGATAGACCTCGATCCGGTTGCGGCCGCGTTCCTTCGCGAGATAGAGCGCCTTGTCGGCGCGCGACAGCGGCTGGTATGCGCCGAAGTCCGACGCCCGCATCGCGTCGATGCCGATGCTGACGGTCAGCGTCACCTGCTGATCCTCGTGCATCAGCCGCGCCTGGATCGCGCGTTGCTGCACGCGCTGCGCGAATGCCAGCGCCATGTCGAGATCCGACCTCGGCAGCACGATCGCGAATTCCTCGCCGCCGACCCGGCCGACGATGCCGTCCGGCCCGGTTTCCGCGAGCAGCAGCCGTGCGAAATGGCGGAGCGCGCGGTCGCCGACCGGGTGGCCCCAGCGGTCGTTCAGCGCCTTGAAGTGATCGAGATCGAGCATCAGCACCGCGGCGGTCCGGCCGGTCGTGCGCACGTCGCGCAGCGCGGCTTCGCTTTGGCGCATGAACGCATGGCGGTTCGACAGGCGCGTCAGATGGTCGGTCGTCGCCATCCGGTGCAGCTCCGCCTCGATGTGCTTGCGCTCGGTCGCGTCGGTGATGAAGCCGTGCCATACGGTGCCGCCGTCGGCCGTGCGCTGCGGGCGCGCGTCGCCTTCGCGCCAGCGCAGGCCCTGGCCGGGCAGCAGCACGCGATATTCGAGGCGCCACGGCGTCAGTCGCGCCGACGATTCGTGCAGCGACTGCCGGTACGCGGCCAGGTCGGCGGGATGGATGCGCGTCTCGACGGCTTCCGCGCCGCGGGCAATCTGCTCGGGCGTCAGCTCGTAGATGTCGCGTACTCCCGCGCTTGCGTAGGAAAAGAAGCGGCGCCCGTTGGGCGCCTGCTGCAACTGGAACACGAGCCCGGGCACGTGGTCGGTGAGGTCCGTGACGAGCGCGGCCGCGTCGCGCAACCGCGCGGCCAGCTCGCGCAGCGCGGTGATGTCCGTGGTCGTGCCGACCATGCGCAGCGCGCGGTCGTTGCGGTCGCGGCTGATCACCTTGCCGCGGCTGCGGATCCACTTGTACGTACCGTCCTTGCAGCGGACGCGATGCTCGACCTCGTAGCAGCCGGTGCGGCGCTCGAAGTGCGCGAGCATCGCGGCCTTCACGTCGTCGCGGTCGTCCGGATGCAGCCGCTCGTACGCATCCTCGATCCGCGTGCTCAGCTCGTGCGGCGCGTAGCCGAGCATGGCCTTCCAGGCCGGCGAGTAATGGATCTCGCCGCTCTCCACGTTGCGATCCCATACGCCGGTGCCGCTTTCGGTGAGCGCGAGCGTCATCAGCGAGCTGTGCTCCTCGACGGCGGCGAGCCGTTCGCGCAGTGCGGCGGCTTCGGCGGTACGGGCCAGCGCGGCTGCGGCCAGCGCGGCGAGGTCGCGCAACTGCGCGCATTGCGCGGCGTCGAGCGGCGCGCGCGCGCCGTCGACGATGCACAGCGTGCCGAGGTGCGCGCCGTCGGGCGCGGCCAGTTCGCACGATGCGACGATTCGCGGAGCGTCCTGCGTGCCGCCGTTGCGCCGTACGTTCCCGTTGGCCTTCCGTACGACGAGCGGACTGCCGGTGGACGCTCCGCATGCGTCGTGCGGCGGCGGGCACCCGTCGGGAAGCCGATCGGGAAGTGATTCGACAGACGGTTCGAGATGCGGATCGGGCAGCGTGCCGTCGGCCGCGAGCACACGTTGCGCACCGGCCGCGGTGCGCGCGACGAACGCGCCGGCGGCGCCGAAATGCGCGCGCGCGAGACGGCAGACGGCTTCCAGTTCCGGCAGTGGCGGGAGCGTCGGCTGACGATCGGCCGGCGCGTGCGCGGAGGACGGCGCATCGCCGGTCTCGGTGATGAACATACGGACCCGCATGGTCGAATTCCGCTACGGACGATGGCCCTCGTGACCGGACGCATGCCGGTCGGACGAGGCGGCTTGAGGACTGCAATCGCAGAGCTTACTGTCGCGCGGAATGCATGGCAAGCCGGCCGCAATCGGCTGGCGGCCCACGTCATTTGCGCCGGTCGGGAAAGAATCCGGTGGCGTCTTTCCGCAGATGAATGACGCGATCGATGCCCGCCCGGAAGCGGGCGGCGGAGCCCCGGATGACGGCGGCCGACCGGCCGCGCGTCATCGTGTCGTACCGCATGTCGCCAGGCGCGCGGGTTGCGTTCGAACGACGGGGCGATCCGTGCTCAGCGTGCGGGCGCGTAGCGCGGCGCGGGCGTGGCGGCGGACAGGTGCGGCATCATCGTGCGGCGTGCGGCCTCGTACGCAGCCCATTCGTCACCGGCATGCAGCGACGGGATCGTCACGAGTTCGCCGCGATCGAAGCCGACCAGCGCCGCGTCGACCATGTCGGACGCGGGCATCACGATTTCCTTCGGCAGATGCGCGAGCGGCAGGCCGCCGGTCTGCCAGAAATCGGTGGCCGTCGCGCCGGGCAGCACGGCTTGCACCTGCACGCCCTTGTCGGCGAGCTCGTGATGCAGCGACTGGCTGAACGCGAGCACGAACGCCTTGCTGCCGCCATAGACGCCGTTCAGCGTTTCCGGCGAGATCGCGACGATCGACGCGATGTTGATCACGGCGCCGCGGCCGCGCGCGACGAAGCCGGGCACCGCCGCATAGGTGAGGCGCGTGAGCGCGGTCACGTTCAGGTCGATCAGCCGCGTCATCGCGTCGACGTCGCTGTCGAGCAGCGGCGTGTGCGTGCCGACGCCCGCATTGTTCACGAGCAGCGTGATGCTCGCGTCTTCTTTCAGCTTCGCCTCGACGGCGGCGAGCGCCGCGCGGTCGTTGAGGTCGGCGTCGACGATCTCGACGCTGCGCTGCGTGTCATTGGTGATGCGGTCGGCGAGGGCGGCCAGCCGGTCGCGGCTGCGCGCGACCAGGATCAGGTCGTAGCCGCGGCGCGCGAGCCGGTCGGCGTAGATCGCGCCGATGCCGGACGAGGCGCCGGTAACGAGGGCGGTACCGCGATGTGCTTGCGTCATGATGTGCTCCGTTTCGATGTAGATGGCCGGACGGCGTGAAGCCATTCTGGTCCCGGTTCGTCGCGACACAAATGACGTAGATGGGTATGATTCAGGCCATTGGCATGGCCGACGGGCCCGGGACGGGAGAACACGCATGCATCGAATCGGTTTTCTGATCAGCGACGGGTTCCAGATCATGGCGCTCGCCGCGCAGTCGGTGTTCGAATACGCGAACCTGGGCGCGGCCGGGCCGTTTTACGCGATGAACAGCTATTCGGTCGACGGCGGCGAGGTGCGCTCGTCGCTCGGGCTGCCGGTCGCCACGCGCGCGCTGCGCGGGCGGATCGACGTCGATACGTGGATCGTCGCCGGCGTCAACGATCCGCTCGCGTCGCCGGCGCCGGCCGGCGTCGTCGCGTTCCTGCGGCGCGCGCATGCGCGGGCGCGGCGGGTGGCGGGCATCTGCACGGGCGCGTTCGTGCTGGCCGAGGCGGGGCTGCTCGCGCAGCGCCGCGCGACGACGCACTGGGCCTACGGCCGCGACATGCAGCGGCATTACCCGGAGATTCGCGTCGAGGAAGACCGGATCTACATCGTCGACGGTCCGGTCTGGACCTCGGCCGGGATGACGGCCGGCCTCGATCTCGCGCTCGCGATGGTGGAGAAGGATCTCGGCGCGGACGCCGCGCGCTCGGTCGCGCACAAGCTCGTGATGCCCCAGCGGCGGGCAGGCGGCCAGTCGCAGCATTCGGAAATGCTGGATCTCGCGCCGAAATCCGACCGGATCCAGAACGCGCTGAACTACGCGCGGCAGAATCTCGGCCAGGCGCTGACCGTCGAGAGTCTGGCCGAAGCCGTGCACCTGAGCCCGCGTCAGTTCAGCCGCGTGTTCACGCTCGAAACGGGGCAGTCGCCCGCGAAGGCGATCGAGCGGCTGCGGCTCGAGTCCGCGCGGCTGATGATCGAGCAGAGCCGCCATCCGCTCGACGTGATCGCGAAGGAAAACGGCTTTCGCGACCGCCGGCACATGCGCGAGGCGTTCGTGCGCGGGTTCGGCGTGCCGCCGCAGGCGATGCGGCGCGATGCGCGGGCGGACGAACGCGAGCTGGCCTGAACGCGTCAGGCGCAGCCAATCGGCAGATGGGCATGGAACTGCGTACGACGATGATCCGGGCGTCGGTGAACGCGCAGGTCACGATCGGCGCGGCCATCCGCGCGACGGTCGCGGCGGCGATGCGGCAGTCGGCAGCGACAACCTGGGGTTGTGCGCGGGCCGGCTTTCCGGAAGGCGGGGATGCAGCGGCGGATGGTGTCGGCGCGTGTCGGTGGGCACGGCATGCCGCCGGCAAGGTTTGCCGCCGGGGCGATCGGGACGATCGGGGCGCGTGCCGTCAATCGCGCGGTTCGCCGGCCGACTTGGCGGCGCGGGGTGCGATGCGGCAAGCGGATGAACGCGTGCGCCAGCGGCGCCCGGATACCCGGCCGACGCTCAGCGTGTGACGAACGGCGCGGCGTCGCCCGGCGCCGTGCGCGCGTGCTTGCGCTGCCGCAGCAGTGCGACGCGGCAGTTCTCGCGCGCGGTTTCGCGGCCGTCGTCGTCGAGCAGCACGAGATCGCCGCGCATCACGTTGAGCGTGATCACGTCCTCGCCCGGTGCGCCGAGCGTTTCCGGCGTATGCACCGAGCCGGCCGGTTCGAGCACCGTCGAGCCGGCGTGCGCGACCCAGTCGTATTCGAGGTAGCGCCACGCGCCCTGCAGCGTATGGACGAACACTTCCCCGTCGTGACGATGGCGCGGCAGCGTGCCGCCGGCCGGCATCTTCAGCAGCGCGGTCAGCGTGTCCTCGGCCGCGTTGATGTGCAGGTACTTGATCGCCAGCCCCGGCAGCCCGTCGCTCATCGGCAGCCACGGCAGCGCTTCGCCGGGCAGGCACGAGATCGGCGGCAGGTCGGTGGGGAGCGGGGCGGACGGCTGCGTCATGGCGGGAGCGGAGCGGAAATGAAGAGCCCGCATTATCGCAGAGCCCGGTTGCGCGGCCGAATGAGGGACGTTTTGCACCGGTCGTCGGCAGGGGGCGCTTCGGTAACCGCATGCCGGTTGCTCATCGATATCTACAGTAAAACTGTACAGTTTTTCTGTAGATGAACTATCATCCAGCCATGAATACGCCATCCCCGCCCCCCGAAGCGCTCCCCCTGGCCGTTCTCGCCGGAGAACTCCGCATCTCGGTCGGCAAGCTGATGCGGCGCATGCGGGAGCAGACCCACCCGAACGACCTCACGTCCTCGCAGAAATCGGTCCTGCTGCGGCTCGATCGCGACGGTCCCGCGACCGTGTCGGCGCTTGCGCGCGCCGAAAGCGTGCGCCCGCAGTCGATGCGCGTGACGGTCGCGACGCTCGAGTCGCTGGGCGCCGTCAGCGGCGCACCCGACCCGAGCGACGGGCGGCAGACGCTGATCGCGCTCACCCCCGCCTTCCGCAAGGTGCTGCAGGCCAACCGCGCGGCCAAGGACGACTGGCTGTTCCGCGCGCTGCACGCGCAGTTGTCGGCGCGGGAACAGGCCGAACTCGGCTCGGCCGTGAAACTGCTGCAGCGGCTCGCCGAATTCCAGGAAGCCGCGCGTCCGTAACCCCCTCGATCCGCCTGACGGAAGGAAAGCCCGTACATGAACCTCCTGCATCTCGCGTCGTACTTCCTCGGCGGCGCGTTTCTCACGAACGCCGTGCCGCATCTCGTGAGCGGGCTGCGCGGCGAGCCGTTCCAGACGCCGTTCGCGAATCCGCCGGGGCGCGGGCTGTCGTCGTCGACCGTCAACGTCGTGTGGGGCTGCGTGAATCTCGCGATCGGCTATGTGCTGGTCGGCCGGGTCGGCGCGTTCGACCTGAAGCTCACGGCCGATGCGGCCGCGCTCGGCGCCGGCATCCTCGCGTTCGGCCTGTTCATCGCACGGCGCTTCGGCGCGCTGCACGGCGGCAACGATCCCGAGCGGGAGCGGCCATGAGCGTGCCGGCGGCAGGCGTGTTCCGCTCGCTTCGCAGCTTCAACTACCGCGTCTGGGCGATCGGCGCGCTGGTGTCGAACATCGGCACGTGGATCCAGCGCACCGCGCAGGACTGGCTGGTGCTCACGCAACTGACGCATCACGACGCGTCCGCGGTCGGCACGGTGATGGCGCTGCAGTTCGGGCCGCAGCTCCTGCTGTTGCCGTGGACCGGCTATGCGGCCGATCGTTTCGACCAGCGCAAGCTGCTGATGGTGACGCAGGGATTGATGGGCGTGCTGGCGCTGGGGCTCGGCGTGCTGACCGTCACCGGCGTCGCGCGGCTCGAACATGTCTACGTGTTCGCGTTCCTGTTCGGTTGCACGTCGGCGTTCGACGCGCCCGTGCGGCAGACTTTCGTCGCGGAACTGGTCGGCGACCGCGAGCTTGCGAACGCGGTCGCGCTCAACTCGACGTCGTTCAACGCCGCGCGGATGATCGGCCCGGCGGCGGCCGGCTTCCTGATCGCGTCGGTCGGCACCGGCTGGGCGTTTCTCGCGAACGGGCTCAGCTTCTTCGCGGTGCTGGCGTCGCTGCTGCTGTTGCGCGAGGACGAGCTGCGACCGAACCTGCGCGCGGGCCGCTCGCGCGGCGGCCTGCTCGACGGGTTCCGCTACGTGTGGCGGCGCGACGACCTGAAGGCGATCCTCGTGATGCTGTTCCTGATCGGCACGTTCGGGCTCAATTTCCAGCTGTTCATCTCGACGATGGCGGCCAGCGTGTTCCATGTCGATGCGCGCGGTTTCGGCGTGCTGTCGTCGATGATGGCGGTCGGCACGGTGTCCGGCGCGCTGCTCGCCGCACGCCGCGAGCAGCCGCGTTTCCGGCATCTGTGGTTCGGCGCGGCGCTGTTCGGGCTCGGCTGCACGCTCGCCGCGCTGGCGCCGGGCTACTGGCTGTTCGGCGCCGCGCTCGTGCTGACCGGGATTGCCGCGATCACCTTCATGAACTCGACCAACAGCCTGATGCAGCTGTCCACCGAGCCGGCGATGCGCGGTCGCGTGATGGCGCTGCGCCTCGCGGTCGCGCTTGGCGGCACGCCGCTCGGCGCGCCGGTCGCGGGCTGGGTCGCGAACCATCTCGGCCCGCGCTGGGCGCTCGGCGTCGGCGCCGCGTCGGGCTTCGCGGCCGCGCTCGTCGCGACGCATTTCGTGAAGCGCAGCCGCGCACAGGCCCAAGCCGACGGCGCGCTCGACCGGTTTGACGGCGGCTGAACGGTGACCCGGCAGGGCCGCCGCTGCGCTTGCCTGTTCCGTCACCGCGCGTAGGCTGCCGCACCGGCCACCGGCCACCGGCCACCGGCCACCGGCCACCGGCCATCGGCCATCGGCCATCGGCCATCGCACCACGCACCACGCACCACGCACCACGCACCACGCACCGCCAGGGCACCGGATGCCTCCCGCGAATCGCCTACGCTCCCGGCTGCACCGTCGCCGCATGCGCGGCTTCCAGGCACGACTGGAACAGCAGCGCGGCCCGCGACGGCCGCGGCGAGCGCCGCAGCAGGCTCACGAACCGGCACCGGTAATTGAACCGGTGCGGCGCGATCGGCTGCATCAGCCCCTTGTTTTCGAAGCTTTCCGCGTAATGATCCGGCAGGAAGCCGAGGTAGCGGCCGGACAGGATCAGCGTCGCGATCGACTCCTGATCCGACGCGGTCGCGCCGCGCGTGAGCTTCGCGCGATGGCTCAGCTCCATGTTCGGCGAATGGAAGCCGAGCCCCGCGAACGCATGGTGACGGATCGTCGTCCACGTGAGCTTGCCGTGCGGCGCATCGTAGAGCGGATGCTGGCGGCCGCAGTAGAGCAGCATCCGCTCGTCGAACAGCTCCGCATACACGAGGCTGCCCGAACTGCGGTGCGCGGGAATGATCCCGACCTGATAGCTGCCGTCGATGATCCCGCGCTCGACCTCGTTGATCGACGCGACATGCAGGTTCAGCGCGACGCCGGGCGCCTCGTCGGCGAACCGGCGGATCGCGTCGCCGAGCCGCGCATTCGCGTTGGTGGCCGTCTTGTCGAATACCGCGATGTGCAGTTCGCCGCCCATCCGGTCGTGAATGCCGTCGATCCTGCTGCGAAATGCCTCCATCGACGCGAGCAGCCGCAACGTCTCCTCGTACACCGTCTGGCCCTCGGGCGTCAGCGTGAAGCCCGCGCGGCCGCGCCGGCACAGCACGAGGCCGAGGCGCGTTTCGAGATCCTTCACGTGCCGGCTGATCGTCGAGATGCCGATATTCAGTTCCAGTTCGGCCGCCGCCATCCCGCCGCACTGCACGACGCCCTTGAAGACCCGCAGCAGGCGGAGATCCATGTCGCTGAGCTGCCCGAGCAGCGCGCGGCTCTTCGGTTTGATTGCTTGCATAGATGCGCAAGTGAACATTGATATTGCGATATTGAAGAGACTAATTGGCCTCCCGACAATGCGCAACATCATCACAAGAAGGAGGGGCGCGCCGCGCCGACCGACATGACCGACATCACCACCGCCGCGCAGCAGGACGACACGACCATCCGTACCGACGCCGCGTGGCTCGACGCCCACTGGATGCCGTTCACGGCCAACCGCCAGTTCAAGGCCGATCCGCGCATGATCGTGTCGGGCAAGGGCGCGTATTACACCGACGCCGAAGGCCGCAAGATCTTCGACGGCCTGTCGGGCCTCTGGTGCACGGGCCTCGGCCACGGCCGCACGGAGATCGTCGAGGCGGTGAGCCGCCAGGTCGCGCAGCTCGACTACGCGCCGGCATTCCAGTTCGGCCACCCGAAGTCGTTCGAGCTCGCGAACAAGATCAAGGCGCTGACGCCGGCCGGCCTCGACTACGTGTTCTTCACGGGGTCGGGCTCGGAAGCGGCCGACACGTCGCTGAAGCTGGCCCGCGCCTACTGGCGCGCGAAGGGCAAGGGCACGAAGACGCGCCTGATCGGCCGCGAGAAGGGCTACCACGGCGTGAACTACGGCGGCATTTCGGTCGGCGGGATCGGGCCGAACCGCAAGCTGTTCGGCCAGGGCATCGAGGCCGATTTCCTGCCGCACACGCAACTCGCCGAAAACAAGTTCTCGCGCGGGATGCCCGAGCACGGCGCCGAGCTGGCCGACCGCCTGCTCGACCTGATCGCGCTGCACGACGCATCGAACATCGCGGCCGTGATCGTCGAGCCGTTCTCCGGTTCGGCCGGCGTGGTCGTGCCGCCGAAGGGCTATCTGAAGCGGCTGCGCGACATCTGTACCGCGCACGACATCCTGCTGATCTTCGACGAGGTCATCACGGGCTTCGGCCGCGCCGGCGCGATGACGGGCGCCGACGCGTTCGGCGTGACGCCGGACATCCTGAACTTCGCGAAGCAGGTCACGAACGGCGTGCAGCCGCTCGGCGGCGTGGTCGCCACGAAGGAAATCTACGACACGTTCATGGCAGTAGGCGGCCCCGAGTACATGCTCGAGTTCCCGCACGGCTATACGTATTCGGCGCACCCGGTCGCCTGCGCGGCCGGCGTCGCGGCGCTCGACCTGCTCGTGCAGGAAGACGCGGTGGCGCGCGTGCGCGATCTCGCGCCGCATTTCGAGGCCGCGGTGCACGGGCTGAAAGGCCAGCGCCACATCACGGACATCCGCAACTACGGGCTGGCCGCCGGCCTGACGATCGCGGCGCTGCCGGGCGAGCCGGCACGGCGCCCGTACGAGATCGCGATGCGCTGCTGGGCGAAGGGCTTCTACGTGCGCTACGGCGGCGACACGATCCAGCTCGCGCCGCCGTTCATCTCGGAGAAGCGCGAGATCGACAATCTCGTCAACGCGCTGTCCGACGCGCTGAACGAAGTGGATTGAGCCGCGGCTCGTCCTCACGCGACCACCGAATTCACGAAAGAGCCTCAACGATGAAACACGACAGCAATGTGACCTCCACCGTCGGCCACCTGATCGACGGCAAGCGCGTCGACGGCGGCAGCCGCGTGCAGCCGGTGTTCGACCCGGCCACCGGCGAATCGAACAAGAGCGTCGCGCTCGCCGACAAGCCGACCGTCGAAGCCGCGATCGCGTCCGCGCAGGCCGCGTTCCCGGCGTGGCGCAACACGCCGCCGCTGAAGCGCGCACGCGTGATGAGCCGCTTCAAGACGCTGCTCGAGGAGCACGCCGACGAGCTGTGCGCGCTGATCACGGCCGAGCACGGCAAGGTGCTCGCCGATGCGATGGGCGAACTGCAGCGCGGGATCGAGAACGTCGAATACGCGACCTACGTGCCCGAGCTGCTGAAGGGCGAGCACAGCAAGAACGTCGGCCCCGCGATCGATTCGTGGAGCGAGTTCCAGGCGCTCGGCGTCGCGGCCGGCATCACGCCGTTCAACTTCCCGGTGATGGTGCCGCTGTGGATGTGGCCGATGGCGGTCGCGTGCGGCAACACGTTCGTGCTGAAGCCGTCGGAGCGCACGCCGTCGTCGACGCTGCGCATGGCCGAACTCGCGCTCGAAGCCGGACTGCCGCCGGGGGTGCTGAACGTCGTGAACGGCGACAAGGAAGCGGTCGACACGCTCCTGACCGACCCGCGCGTCAAGGCCGTGAGTTTCGTCGGCTCGACGCCGATCGCGGAATACATCTACTCGACCGGCTGCGCGCACGGCAAGCGCGTGCAGGCGCTCGGCGGCGCGAAGAACTTCGCGGTCGTGATGCCGGACGCCGACATCGGCAACGCGGTGAACGCGCTGATGGGCGCCGCGTACGGCTCGTGCGGCGAGCGCTGCATGGCGATTCCGCTGGTCGTCGCGATCGGCGACGAGACCGGCGACCGGGTCGTCGCGGGGCTGAAGGCCGAGATCGAGAAGATGAAGGTCGGCCCGGGCAACGGCGCGGGCGTCGACATGGGCCCGCTCGTCACGCAGCAGCATTTCGAGAAGGTGACGGGCTTCGTCGAGGCGGGTGTGGCGGCGGGCGCAACGCTCGTCGTCGACGGCCGCGGCGTGAAGGTCGACGGCCACGACGGCGGCTACTACCTCGGCCCGTGCCTGTTCGACAACGTGAAACCCGGCATGCCGATCTACCAGCACGAGATCTTCGGGCCCGTGCTCGGCGTGATCCGGCTGAAGTCGCTCGACGAGGCGATGGCGCTGATCGACGCGCACGAATACGGCAACGGCACGTGCCTGTTCACGCGCGACGGCGAGGCCGCGCGCTGGTTCAGCGACAACATCCAGATCGGCATGGTCGGGATCAACGTGCCGCTGCCGGTGCCGGTTGCCTACCACTCGTTCGGCGGGTGGAAGCGTTCGCTGTTCGGCGACCTGCATGCGTACGGTCCGGACGCCGTGCGCTTCTACACGAAGCGCAAGACGATCACGCAGCGCTGGCCGTCGGCCGGCGTGCGCGAGGGGACGGTGTTCAGCTTCCCGTCGAGCCGCTGACGCGTCCCGGCCGCCTGCCCGAACCCTGCGGCGCGGCCGGCGCAACGCCGCGCAAGCCCGCCCCGATCGGCGATCCGGGCGGGTTTTTTCATGTCCGCGCGCAATGCGCGGCAAACGGCGGCCGGCTACTTACGGCATGACGACGTGCCACATGTCCTTGAAGTTGTCGCCGTTGCGGTCGCCCTGTTTCATGTCCTTCGAGAAGAAGTACAGCGGCATGCCCTTGTACGCCCACTGCGGGCTGCCGTCGTCGCGCTTGACGATCGTGTAGGGCCCGACCGGAACGTCGGTCGCGCTGGCCTTGTAGGGCGGCCAGAAGGTTTCGCACGGGCCGGTGCACGCGCTGGTGCCGGCGTTGGCCTTGTCCTTGTCGAACGTATAGACGGTCATCCCGTTCGCGGCGACGAGCGAACCGTTTTCGACTTTCGTGATCGAGTCCTGGGCCGACGCCGACGCGGATGCGACGACGAGCAGGGCAGAGCTGACGAGCAGCGCGGCTTTCATGAGTGCCTCCTGATGATCCGGTGGGCGGCCGCGACCGGGCACGGGCGAGCGTGCGCGGGGATCGCGGTGAAGGGGGCCGGAACGCGATGCCGCTGCCGCCGGTGCGAGCGACGCAGGGTCGAATGACGGCAGACGGAGCGCTTCATTCACGATAGGCGGTTTTTGGCCGTGCTGCGAGAAGATCGGGGGCGCATCGGCCGGGCGCCGCCGTCGTGCAATCGCGCGGCGGGCGCTGCCGCGATGCGGGAACCGGTATCCGTCCCCGGGCGCAGCGCGCGTGCCGATGCGTCAGCGCCGCGCGCGGTTGGTCAGCGCGACGCCCGCGATCACGAGTGCGCCGCCGGCCAGCATCGACGGCGACAGCGGCTCGCCGAGCAACACGACCGACAGCAGCACGCCGAACACCGGTACCAGGTTGGTGAATACGGCCGCGCGGGCCGGCCCGAGTTCGCGGATCCCCTGCGAATACCAGACGAACGCCACGACGGTGCCGATCGCGCCGAGGTAGATCATCGACGCGACGGCCTGCCACGTCAGCGGCGCTGCGCTGCTCGCGTGCGTGTCGAACAGGTTCGCGACGAGCAGCAGCGCGAGGCCCCACAGCGTCGCGTAGGTCGTGGCCGTCAGCGGCGACAGCCCGTCGAGCGCGCGCCGGCCGATCACCGTATAGGCGGCCCAGCTCAGGACCGCGCACAGCATGTAGCGCTCGCCGGCGCCGAACGTGTTGCCGAGATCGGTGAGCACCCGCAGCAGCTCGCCGCGGCTGATCACGACCAGCGCGCCGAACAGGGCGACGCCGATGCCGCCCCAACGCGCCGCCGACAGCCGTTCGCCGCGCACGAGGAGCGACAGCAGCACGGCGGTGGCGACCGGATTCAGCGCGACGAACAGCGCGGTGCGGCCGGCCGGCATCCGCGCCAGCGCCGCGAAAAAGCACACGTTGTACAGGAAGATGCCGGTCGCGCCGAGGCCGAACGTCGCGACGATCTGGCGCCCGTTCAGCTTCGGCAGGCCGCCTTCGATCTTCCACGTCAGCGTGACCAGCAGCAGCGCGGCGATCGCGAAGCGGCCGGTGGCCGCGGAGGTCGCGGCCATCGTCGCGGCGAGGATCCGGCCCGCGATGAAGGTGCCGCCCCAGAACAGCGCGACGAGCGTGAGTTTCACGTAGATGGCCGCGTGCGGGCGGGCGGCGACGATGCCGGCGGAGGAAGCGGGAGCGTTCATGTAACGGGGTGTCTCGTAAGGCGCCTGCGGCAACGCGTGCGCGACCGCGCACGGCTGACGGTACGGGACCCGCGCAATGGCCGGCCCGCAGGCTGATTCAGGGGAGAGGAAGCGGGCGCGGCGCCGTCAGCGAAACGCGGGCGCCGCCGCGAGCGCGGTGAGCACGACCGGCATCGCGAGCGCCGCGGCTATCGTCTGGAACGCGGTGATGCCGGCCATCAGCGGCGCGTCGCCGCCGAGCTGGCGCGCCATGATGTACGACGCCGACGACGTCGGCAGCGCCTGGAACAACAGCGCGACCGTCAGCGCCGCGTCGCCGAGCCCGAGCAGGCGGCCGGCCGCGAGCGTGATGAGCGGCATGGCCATGAACTTGAACGCCGACGCGACGCAGACCGGCTGCAGCCACGCACGCGCCGCATCGAATTGCAGCGCCGCGCCCACGCACAGCAGGCCGAGCGGCATCGACGCGAGCCCGAGCGCGCGCACGGCCGGCGCGACGGCCGCCGGGAAGGCGACGCCGCCGACCTGCATCGCGATTCCGAGCGAGCACGCGACGACGAGCGGATTCGACAGGATCTGGCGTGCGAGCGCGCCCGCGCCGAGCCGCGTGTCGCCGTAGCGTGCGAACACCAGCACGCACATCAGGTTGACGGTCGGAACGATCGCCGCGACGCACACGGCCGCGAGCGCGACGCCTTGCGCCCCGAACAGCCCGGCCGCCAGCGCGGTGCCGACATAGTTGTTGAAGCGCACGGCGCCCTGGAACACCGACGTGAAGCCGGCGCCGTCGACCCGCACGAACGGGCGGACCAGCAGGAGAAGCGCCGCGGCGAGCGCGGTCGAACCGACCAGCGCCGCCGCGAGCGGTAAAACGGGCAGCGCCTGCAGCCGTGCATTCGCGAGGCCGTCCGCGAACAGCGCGGGCAGCAGCACGTAGTAGCACAGCCGCTCGGCCTGCGGCCAGAACGCGCCGGCGATGAAGCCCGTGCGCCGCAGGCCGTGGCCGAATGCAACCAGCAGCGCGACCGGCGCCAGCGCGAGCAGGACCGGGCCGATCATCGGCGCGCCTTCAGGCGGGCTGCGCGAGAGGCACGGCGGGGCCGGCAGGCAATGCAGCGGAACGAGGCGGGAATCCATCCGGCGGGCAACATGGCGGCACGCAATCGAAAGAGTGACGATGGCACCAAGTTAACACGCGCAAGCAGCAGGAATAATTGTTAATTATCGGGTGTTCAATGAGAAATTCTTATCGATGACGCGGTGATTTCGGCGGCCAGCGCGCGTGCGAAACGTTCGGCCGGACGCGACTGGTGTTCGAGCAGCACCACCGCGCGCCCCATCTGCGGCTGGCCGAACGGCAAGCGCGTGACGGGCGGCAGGCGCGCGAGCGTCGCGTCGGGGAGCGCGACGATCGCCGCGCCGAGCCCTCGCGCCACCATGCGCGCGATCGTCTCCGCGCTGTCCAGCACCATTTCCTCGCGCACGCGCACGCCGATGCGGCGCAGTTCGGCGGCGATCATGCGGCCGGCCCACGCCTGCGCATCGAAGCGGATGAACGGCAGCGCGTCGAGCAGTGCGACCGCGTCGCGTTCCGCGTGGTCGGGCGGAGCAAGCAGCCAGAAGCGATCCTCGTACAGCGTGGTCCACGTCAGTTCCGCCGGATGCGGGCGCACCGGGCGTGTCGTGATCGCCGCATCGAGTTCGCCGGCCGCGACGCGGTTCGCCAGTTCGGCCGACATGCCGGCCGACACGTGCACGCGCAGCCCCGGATGCGCGGTGCGCAGCGCGAGCAGCGCGTCGGGGAGCGGGCCGGACAGCGCGGTCTGGATCGCGCCGATCCGCAGGCGGCCGACGAGCCGCTTCTCGTCGCTGAGCGCATCGGGAATCCGGTCGACCATCGCGAGCACCTGCTCGGCCTGCGCGAGCAGGATGTTGCCGGCCTCGGTGAGCACCGGCTGCCGGCGCGAGCGGTCGAACAACTGCACGTTGTATTCGCTTTCCAGCGTCTTGATCTGCAGGCTCACCGCCGATTGGGTGAGGCCGACGGCTTCGCCGGCGCGCGCGAAGGTCCGGTATCGGGCGATCGCGACCAGCGTTCTGAATGCGCGTAGTGACATGAGCGGACGGAAGTAGGCAACGGCGGCCGTACGCGAAGCGTCTCCCGGCCGGCACGGGGGCCGGTGCGATTCGGGAAACGGTCCGCACGGCCGCCGTCGGGGTTCGCGACATCATGCCCGCGCGCCTCGAATCGGGCAACCGGCCGGCGGGCAAGCGCCGCCGGCCGCGCGACCATTCGCCGGGCGATGCCGGGAGCGATCCGGTCGCGAAGCCGGCGCCGGTCGGTCGCTTCGAACATGTTTCCGCATCGGGACGACGCCCGATCGGCTGTCGCGCTCGGCATTCAGCGAGGGGGTATCCGGGGCCCGGTTGCGCCGTGACACGGGACTTCGCCACCATGACGCAGCCATCGCCGCATCGGCGGCATACGCGAAGCGGCGGGGCGCTCAGAGGCGTGCGTGGTTCGTCACACCCACAGTCGATACATCCAGAACGATTCGTCCTCGATGAAACGTTGCGTGAATTCGCTCGGCGAGAATCCGGTGATGCGCTTGACCTCGCGGCTCAGGTGCGCCTGATCGGCAAACCCTTCGTCCAGCGCGAGCGAGGCCCAGTTGACCGCGTTGCCGGCTTCGAACCGGTCGCGCGCCGCAAAGAACGCGCTTTCCGTTCTGACCAGCGTTTGCCATTCGCGCAGCGATCGGCCGCTGTAGGTCTTGATCCGCCGCTCGACCTGCCGCGGGCTGTACGTGTGCCGCCATTCGCGGGCCTGCAGCGCGAGGCGTTCGACCCAACCGCGCCCCGCGTTGCGGAGCGACGACAGCGGCGTCGGCGGCCGCAGCGCCCGCCAGCGCGGCGCGAGATGACGCTCGATCGCCGCCAGCGCGTCGGTGTCGCGATCCGCGGCGAGCAGCGCATCGAGCAGCGGCCGCCAGTCGTCGCCGAGGCAGGCGTACGCGTCCTGGACGCGGTCGTGGAGGTCGGCCAGCGCGATGCCGAACAGCACGCGCGCCGCATCGGCGGTGAAACAGATGATGCCGATCTGCCCGCTGGTCGGCGTCCAGGCGACGGAGGGCGCCGAGTGACTGCCCGCCAGCGTTGCCGCCGCGCCGAAGGGGCGCCATCGCGGGCCGTCGGCGGTGTCTTCGATCAAGCCGGCGTCGAGACCCCGAAACCACGACAGGGACACGAGCGGCGTAGCCGGAAAATGCGAGAGTCGCTGGGCGTCGCTCAGCACGAAACCGCGCGTGTCGGACAACGCGATCGCGACGACCGCGCCCTGCAGCGCGGCCGGCGCGGCGTGCAGCCGCGTACGCGGCGACCGGCCGCCGACGACCGCGCGCGGCGCGCGCGCAAGCGGATGGGGGCACGACGACGGAATGGGAGGCGGGCCGGAGCACATGACGCCGGAGTATAGGGACGGTCCGCAGGCCTGTCGATGTCGTTTGCGTTCAAGACGGCCCGCGGGCCGGCACGGACAATCCTGCCCATGAACACGCGATCCACTTCCCAATGTCCATTCCATGCGGACGCCGCGGCTTCGGCGCCCGTGCTTCACCCGCCCGGCGTGTGGCCGCCGGGGCCGCCTGCCGGCCTGACGGGTTGGGGGCTGTTGCGCGCGATGTCGCGCGACCTGCTCGGTACGCTCGCCGGCTGGCAGCGCACGTACGGCGACGTCGTGCACTTGCGCATGTGGCCCGAGCACGCGGCGGTCGTGACCGATCCCGCGCTGGCCCGCGAGCTGCTGGTCACGCATCACGATGCACTCGGACGCTGGGAGCGCGGCGTCCGGGTGTTCGAGCAGGTGCACGGCCATAGCGTGCTGGTTGCCGAGGGCGACGCGTGGCGCGACAAGCGGCATGCGCTGCAGCCGAGCTTCATGCCGAAACCGGTGCAGGCGTTCGTGCCGTCGATCGCGGGGGCGGCCGGTCGCGGGCTCGGGCAGTGGCCCGCGCGCGATCGGGACTGGCCGGTCGAAAGCGCGCTGACGTCGCTGGCGATGGACGTGATCATGCGCACGATATTCTCCGATGCGATCGGCGACGATGCGCGCGCGGCGGAGGATGCCGTGCGCGTGGTGAGCGCCGCCGCCAACGCCGCGTTCTACCAGCCCGCAAGCATGCCCGACTGGATGCCGTGGAAGCGCGGCAAGGTGCGCGCGATGGCGATGCTGAACGGGCTGATCGACCGGCAGTTGCATGCGCGTCTCGATCAACCCGAGCGCGGCTGGCCCGACGACCTGCTGTCGCGCCTGCTGCGGCTGCATCGCGCCGATTCGCGCGCGTGGCCGCTGCAGGCCGTGCACGACGAATGCATGACGGCGTTCCTGGCCGGGCACGAAACGGCCGCGGCCACGCTCACCTGGTGGGCGTGGTGCATGGCCGCGAATCCGGCCGCACAGGCCGCCGCGCGCGACGAGGTCGTGCGCGTGCTGGGCGGGCACGCACCGACCACCGACACGCGTCCGGCGCTGCGCTACCTGACGCAGACGATCGAGGAAACCATGCGGCTGTACCCGGCCGCGCCGATCCTGATCAGCCGGCGCGCCACGCGGCCGATCGCGCTGGGCGCGTGGCAGTTTCCCGCGCGGACGCTGTTCATGCTGCCGGTGCAGCTCATGCATCTCGACGAGCGATGGTTTCCGCAGCCGCATGCGTTCCGGCCCGAGCGCTTCGCCGACGATGCGCCGGCGTTGCCGCGCGGCGCATACATGCCGTTCGGCACGGGGCCGCGCGTCTGCCTCGGGCAGCATCTGGCGATGACGGAGATGACGGTCGTGGCCGCCATGGTGCTGCAGCGCTACGTGCTGTCGGTGCCGGCCGGGGCGGTGGCGCCGAAGCCCGTCCTGAACGTCACGCTGCGGCCGGATCGGCCGTTGCACCTCGAGATCGAGCCGGCCGGCGCGTCGAGACCCTGAGCGCGGCGGCGGTCGTGCTGCCGGCCGGTCGGGCGGTCGGCCTTGCCGGCGCGCGACGCGGGCCCGCCGGCAGCGGGGAGGGCGGCATGGCGGGCAAGCGGCTGCCGGCTACCGCACGGACCGCGACGGTTCGGCGTCCGCCGCTTTCCCGTCTTTCGGCCGAAGCAGCAACAGCAGGCCGCACACCGCGGCCGCGCCCGCGAACACGAAAAAACACCGTTCGTTCCATTGATGCAGGCTGTCGGGCGCCACGCCGCCCGCATTGCCGGCCGCGGCGCCGGCTTCCAGCAGGAACGTGAAGACCGCCGGCACCGGCGCCGATCCCAGGTAGGCCAGGAACGCGAACTGCAGCCGGCCGCGGGTCAGCATCGTCCAGACGTTCTTGCCCATCAGGCAGGCGACCAGCACCACGGGCGGCACGAGCACGATCGACGCGGCGCTGAGCGCGCACAGCAGCAACCAGCCAAGTCCGACGAGCGGAATGAGCGACATGGATCGGGATTCCTGTTTCCGGGCAGCGTTGTAGTCGACCGCGCATCCGCGCCTGCGTCAACGGACGAGTGCGGGGCGCGGCGCTACCCGGATAGTGCCCGATTCCGCGCCCGTTGCCATCCGCGCCGGGGCCTGGGCGGGGCGCGCTCATCCGGCCGGATTTTCCCCCAGCGCCTGGATGAACCGCGAAAACAGCTCGGGCTGCGACGCAATCCCGAGCTTGGCATACAGATGCCGCCGGTGCACTTTCACCGTTTCCGGTGAAATCGCGAGCCGCTCGGCGATCGCCTTCGACGAGTTGCCGCGCAGCACCATTCTCGCGATCGACATCTCGCGATCGGTCAGCACACCCGCGCCGAAGCGGGCGAGCGCCTGCTCGACGCGCGCGCCGAGATCCGCATCGGGCGTCGCGCGCGCGGCGTCGCCCACCAGCCGCCAGTGCTGCCGGATCGCCGCGAGCACCCACGGCATCGCGGCCGTCAGCTTGCCGAGCGGCTCGACCTCGAAGCGCGTGCCCGCGCCGAGCGACAGCGACAACAGCGTGTCGGCGTTCGGCCGCACGAGGATCTGGATCTCGTCGTCGCCCACCGCGTCGCGGAAGTAGCTCAGGAAATATTCGCTCTGCCGGAACAGGTCGGGCGCGACTTCCTCGAGCCGATAGCAGCCGTCGGCGAGCCCGTCGTGCGCGGCCTGCAGGAACGGGTCGAGCAGATATAACCCGTTCAGGTAAAGCGGCACCGGCGAGGCGGCGTCGGTGCCGCCCGTATCGTATTCGTCGAGCACGAGCGGCACGCCGTCGCGCCCGATCGCGGTCGCGAGCGCGTTGTCGAACGGCGCCATTTCATTGAGCAGCAGCACCAGGAACCGCCAGAAGCGCGGCTGGCCGAGATGATCGATTGCGCGGCCGAGCGCCTGGTGCATCGCGATTTCGGAAAAGAGACGATCCATACCACCACCGGAAGGGCGTAACACGAAGGGGGAATAGCGGTCCTGAAATTGGCTTCCTAGACTGCCACGCAATCAATCGGGCCCGAGTATGGGCGTTCAAAAAAAACCCGGATAGGAGCACAGGAGAACGAAATGGCGATGATGTCGGAATCGACGGGCACGCTGCAAGCGGCGCCCGAAACGCAAGACGCGCCGCGCGCGCTGTCGCAGACGCTCAGCGTGCGCGATGCGGTGATGATCACCGTATCGGGCGTGACGCCCGCGAGCTCGATCTTCGTGATCGCGCCGTTCGCGATCCAGCAGGCCGGCAGCGGCGCGGTGCTGTCGTTCCTGCTCGGCGGCGTGCTCGCGCTTGCATTCGCGCTGTGCTACGCGGAGCTCAGCGCCGCGCACCGCAGCGCGGGCGGCGAATACGTGATGGCCAAGCGCGTGTTCGGCACGCTGCCCGGCTACCTGACCTTCGTCACGGTGCTGTCCGTCAGCGTGTTCATCCCGGCCGTACTCGCGAGCGGCGCCGCGCCGTACCTGAACAGCGCGCTCGGCACGCACTTCGGCAACCAGTCGGTCGCGTTGACGATCGTGCTGCTCAGCTACCTGCTCGGCATGCTGAACATCAAGACGAATGCGTGGATCACCGGCGCGTTTCTCGTGGTCGAGATCGGCGTGCTGATGCTGATCGCGGGCCTGGGCTTCGGTACGCCGCATCGCGGCGCCGACGCGCTGATCGCGCCGGTCGTCGCGAGCGGCAACGCGCTGGTGCCCGCAACGCTCGCGGCGATCGTGCCCGCGATCGGCACGGCGATCTTCTGCTACAACGGCTTCGGCTCGGCCGCCTATCTCGCGGAAGACCTGCGCGGTGGCAACCGCAACGTCGCGAAGGCGGTGATCTATTCGCTGCTCGTGATCCTCGTCGTCGAACTGGTTCCGCTCACCGCGATCGTGCTCGGCGCTCCGTCGCTGACGGAGCTGACGAAGAGCGCCGACCCGATCGGCTATGTCGTGCGCTCGCTGAGCAACCCGGCCGTGTCGCGCGTGGTCAGCGGCGGGATCTTCCTGTCGGTGTTCAATGCGATCATCGCGATCGTGATCGCGATGGGCCGCCTGCTGTACAGCAGCGGCCGGCACGCGCTCTGGTCGCGCACCTGCAACCGCGTATTCTCGACGATCCATCCGCGCTTCGAATCGCCGTGGCTGGCGACGCTCGCGCTCGCGGTGCCGTCGGCGGGGCTCGTGTTCGTGTCGAGCCTCGACGAGCTGACCGCGTTCACCGTCGACCTGCTGCTGCTGATCTACCTGGTCGTCGGGCTCGCCGCGCTCGCGAGCCGGCTCGTGCGCCGCGACGTCGAGCATCACTACCGGATGCCGCTGTGGCCCGTGACGCCGCTCGTCGCGGTCGCGGGCGCCGGGTATACGCTCTATACGACGCTGGCGACGGCAACCAAGCCGACCGACCTGATCATCATCGCGGGGCTGCTGGTTGCCGCGCTCGTGATGTATGCGGTCTGGGCGCGCCACAGCGAAGCATTCCGCACGCTCTGAGCGCCGGATCGTCACCATGCAGCACCGAAACACCGAACCATTGAAACACTGGAGGAATTGCATCATGCGCACGAGGGATCTCGGCATCCGCATCGGACTCGGCACGCCGGGCCGCTTCAACGCGATCACGGACGTACCGGGCGTGCGGGTCGGGCATTGCACGCTGAACGTCGCGAACGGCGACGCATCGGTCCGCACCGGCGTTACCGTCATCGAGCCGCGCGCGGGCGCGGCGCACGATTCGCCCTGTTTCGCGGGCGTGCACGTGCTGAACGGCAACGGCGACGCGACGGGGCTCGAATGGATCCGCGAGGCCGGCCTGCTGACGACGCCGATCGCCTATACGAACACGCACAGCGTCGGCGCGGTGCGCGATGCGCTCGTCGCGAACGAGCGCGATGCGGCGGCCGGCCGCGTGTACTGGTGCATGCCGGTCGTGATGGAAACCTACGACGGGCTGCTGAACGACATCTGGGGGCAGCACGTGAGCGCCGCGCACGTGCAGCGCGCGCTGGCCGCCGCGCAGTCGGGGCCGGTCGAGGAAGGCGGCGTGGGCGGCGGCACGGGCATGATCTGCCACGAGTTCAAGGGCGGCATCGGCACCGCGTCGCGCGTGCTCGCGGCCGAGGCGGGCGGCTGGACCGTCGGCGCGCTGGTGCAGGCCAACTACGGCGTGCGCGAGATGCTGCGGGTGGCCGGCTACCCGGTCGGCGAAGTGCTGCGGCACGTACCGTCGCCGTTCCGCGCCGCGCAACCGCAAGGCGAGGCCGGCATGGGCTCGATCGTCGTGACGATCGCGACCGATGCGCCGCTGCTGCCGCATCAGTGCACGCGCCTCGCGCAGCGTGCGAGCGTCGGGCTCGCGCGCGTCGGCGGCGGCACGGAGGATTCGAGCGGCGACATCTTTCTGGCGTTCGCAACGGGCAACGACGGCGTGCCGGCGGCGAACTACGGCACCCGGGGCGCACCGGTCACGGCCGTAAAGATGGTCAACAACGACCATATTTCCGCGCTGTTCGTCGCGGCGGCGGAAGCGGTGGAGGAAGCGATCGTGAATGCGCTCGTCGCGGGCGGCGACGTCGAGTCGCGCGGCGTGCGGGTCGAAGGGCTGGGGCAGGCGCGCTTGCTGGATGCGTTGCGCGAAGTGGGCTGGCGGCCGGGGCGCGGCGCCTGAAACGGCATGCGCCGCTTCAATCGAAGCGGCGTGGATCGGAGCGGCGATGCGGCGATCGGCCGGCGCGCCGCTCGCCCGCGCATGCAATGCGGGCGACGCGGGCCTGACCGTGACGACGCGGCGTCATGCTCAGCTGCCGAAGTAGATGTTGCAGAAGCTGACCGGGCCGACACAGGCGTTCGGGTCGTCCTGCTTCGATTGCGCATGATCGACGCGGCCGGCGGCCTGCACGGCTTCGGCGCGGTTCGCCTGTTGCTGGGCGGCGTCGGTCTGCGCCGGCTGTGCATGGGCGACAGCGGCGGTGAGCGACAGGGCAACGAGGGCGAGGTGCAGCGGCTTCATTTCGGTTTCTCCTGGTGAATGCCAGTCTCGCTGGCAGTGAGGAAACTATAGGCTCGCACTGCTTAAAGATTAATCACCGGGTCTGTAGAGCATATTTCCATCCGGAACAAGGATCCCGTTGCGGGCGCATCGATCGTCAATGACGGTGGCGGTTGAACGGCGCGTCCTTGTCCAGCAGCGCGCTGCGCATGAAGTGCAGGCAGCCGACGATCCGCTGCATGCTGCGGCGCGCGTCCGGCACCGCGTACCACGCCTGCAGCGTGTGCTGCGCCGCGCGGATCGCGAGATTCACCGATTTCAGCGTGCGCGCGTGATGGCCGGGCGTCGGATCGTCGAAAAAGCGCGGCAGCTCGTGCAGCACCTCGTCGATCGAGCCGGTCCAGCGCAGCGTCTGGGGCGGCTTCGATGCACAGAACGCGTCCAGCTCGTCGCGCAAATCGATCACCGCGTGGCCGACCTCGAGCGTCGACAGCATCCAGCGCATCGCGTCGCGATGCTGCCGCGTGCGCCGGACGAGCAGCGTGCGCAGTTGCGCCATCAGGTCGTGCGTGCTCGACTGGAAGCGCTGCGCGAGGCCGTCCCGCGCGCCTTCGCACGCCAGTGTGACCTGGCGGCGCAGGTCGTGCGCGATACGGCCGGTCAGCCAGGGCATGTGGGTGGGGAACACGACCGCGAACACGATCGAGCAGGAGAGCAACGCAACGACGATGGCCAGCCCGTTGTTGATCAGCACCTCGGGCGTGTACGCGATGGTGTTGTCGGGGCCGGCGAGCAGGCAGAAGAACACCGCGAAGCCGATCCCGTAGCCGGACAGGCCCGGCCGCATCGCGAGGAACGCGCCGATGCCGAGCACCGGCGCGAGCGCCGCGCACAGCAGCGGGAAGCCGTCGATGTTCGGATACACGTAGCACAGGAACAGGTAGCCGACGGCGGTCGCGAACGCCGCGCCGACGCCCATCTGCGCGACGAACTTCGGTGCGCGCGGCGACGTCGAGCTGAGCGCGCAGGCCATCGCGGTGGCGATCACGGCGAGCGGGCCGCTCGACCACTCCGACGCGATCCAGAACGCGCTCATCGCGCCGACGGCGACGATCGTGCGCAGGAAGGCGAAGCCGACGAAGAACGTGTTCGTCTTCAGCGCGTAGTGCGTGACCGAGCGTTCGAACGCGTGATCGTCCTGGTCGAGCGACGCGTAGGTGTCCGCGTAGCCGAGGTATTCGCCGATGAAGCGGTACAGCAGCTCGATCGCGGTATCGAAGTCGAGCAGGCCGCCGGCCGCATGGTCCTCGAGGGGGCGTCGCGACGCGCGCGCGGCCTTCGGCAGCGCGCTGTGAAAGCGGCGCAGTTCGAGCAGCGCGCCGGTGGCCGGCGCGATGCCGCGCTGCCGCTCGTCGCGCAGCGCGGCGAACCGTTGCGCGAGTGCGTCGATGTGCGGCGCCAGCGCCTCGAGCACCGCGTCGGCGCCGGTCGCGCGCAGCCGCTTGACGAGCTGATGCAGCGCATGCAGCCGCGTGCACGCGTTCATGAATTCGCTGTTCAGGCGTGCGAGCCGGCGGCTGCGCGCGCGAATGTGCGGATCCTCGAACGACGCGAACGCGCGGTTGGCCTCGAAACCCACGATGTCGTCGACGAAGTCGGCGAAGCGCCGCTCGAAATCGCCGCGGGCGACGTCGCCCGAGAGTGCGCCGGCCGTGAAGGCCGCGAACGTCGCGTGGCGCGCGCCGAGCGAGCGCATCAGCGCCTTGGCCGAACTGAGCGGCAGGATCAGCGCGCTGACCGCGCCCGAGCACGCGATGCCGAGCGCCACTTCGGCGGCGCGCGTGAGCGCGGACTGGAACAGCGTCTCCGGCGTCATCACGGCCGGCAGGCCGATCAGCGCCGCCGTGTAGCCGGCGAGCACGAAGCCGTACCAGCGGAAGTGGCGGTTGCGCACCGCGAGCGCGATGCAGCCGCCGATCCACAGCGTGATGCCGGCCGTGTACAGCTCGGGCTGCTGCGCGAACAGCCCGCCGAGCGCGAGCGCGGCGACGAGGCCGGCCGCCGTGCCGAGCACGCGGTAGAAACTCTTCGCGAACACCATCCCCGACAGCGGCTGCATCAGCACGAACACGGTCGTCATCGCCGTGCGCGGCTGCGACATCTCGAGGCGCATCGCGATACCCATCGCCAGGAGCGCCGCGAGTACGGTTTTCGCGAGGTGCAGCCAGATCAGGCCGTCGCTGGCGGCCCAGTCGCGCGCCGCGTCGCCGAGCGGATCGAGCCAGGTCCTCCATCGTGCCGGTTCGACGGAAGGGTGCTCGATCACAGGTTGTGGCTTCATGACTGGAGGTGGCCCGTGCGGCGACGGGCAGGGTGCCGCGGCGCGTCCGGACGGGGCCGTTCGACTGGTGAGGCGCCGATTGTAGGAGGGCCGGGCCCGGGCATTAACGTAGTTGCGGGGAAACGATAGTTGCAGCCGGAGTAACAATCTGTCGCATGCAGTAGAGGAAAATAGCGGCTCCGCTACAGGTTGCTCACAGGAATGGATACCCTACAAAACATGCGGGTGTTTTCGCGCGTCGTCGAGACGGGCAGTTTCACCGCCGCCGCGCAATCGCTGAATTCGACGACGGGCGCGATGTCGCGCGCGGTGTCGGAACTCGAGGCACGCCTGCGCACCCGTCTGATGAATCGTTCGACGCGCCGTCTCGCGCTGACGTCGGCCGGCGAAAGCTACCTGCGGCGCTGCCGCCAGATCCTCGCCGACGTCGACCGCGCGGAAGAGGAAGCGAGCTGCGCGCACGAACGGCCGGCCGGCGTGCTGCGCATGCACAGCTTCGCGAGCGTCGGTCATCACTATGTATTGCCCGCGCTGACGCGCTATCACGCGCAATATCCGGACGTGTCGATCGAGCTGTCGCTGTCGCAGCGCATGCCCGACCTGTTCGACGGCACGAGCGACATGGCCGTCGTGACCGCCTCGTCGCTGCCCGATTCGGAACTCGTGTCGCACCTGCTCGGCTCGACCTTCAGCATCCTGTGCGCGTCGCCCGATTACGTGAAGCGGCACGGCGTGCCGGCCCGTCCGCAGGATCTGGCGGCGCACGCCTGCCTGACGCTGTGCACGCCGGCCTTCCCGACGCACGAATGGGTGCTCGAAGGGCCCGAGGGCGTCGAGCAGATCCACGTCGCGGGGCCGGTGCAGACCAACACGGCCGAATCCCTCGCCCTTGCGATCCGCGACGGCATCGGGATCGGCATGCTGCCGTTGTACTCGGCGATCGACGCGCTGCGCGACGGCACGCTCGTGCGCGTGCTCCCCACCCACATCCTGCAGAAGATGAACGTATATGCGCTGTATCCGTCGCGCCGCTTCGTCGATGCGAAGGTGCGGACCTGGGTCGAGATGCTGCGCGCGCAGGTGCCGGGGATGATCGCCCGCGACGTCGAGATGCTGAACACGATCGACCGCGAGCCGCAGGCCGCCTGAGCGCCGGACGCGCGCCGGCGCATTGCCGGGCCGCCGGCCGTTTCGTGCCGGCCGCGCCGCTCGCGCAGGCACGACGCGCGCCGCGCCCGCGGCCCATCGATGTCGCGGGCGGCGCGCATCGTCATGCCGTTTACAGCGCGGGCCGAACCGGTGCGCCCGATTCCGTCGCAGGCGCGCCGGCCGGGCCGTATGCGGCGTGCGCGGCCTTCTGTTCGGCGAGACGCTTTTCGCGGAGTCGCTCCTGCGCCGCCATGATGTCGTCCGGGTAGTTGTTGGATTCACCGCGCGCCGGGTTGAAGCCGACCGATTCGAGATCGGCCAGTTCCTGCAGCACTTGCGCGCGCGTGACGGGCGACTGTGCCTGTTGGGCGAACGACAGGGCCGGTGCGACAAGCAGGACGGCAGCGGCGGCGGTAACGACGAGCGATTTCACGAGGTTCTCCTGGGTACGGGGTAGGCGGCCGGGGTTCGCACGTACTGCGTGTGCCCCGGACCTTCGAAGGCAGTCTACGCAGCGCACGCATGCGTAAAAACCCCGATTCCAGGCAGGCTGCCTTCCAGATGGCACAACATTGGGGCACGTCGCGCGCGGCGCACGAACCCGGCGCGGATTCGCTGCCGGCGGGCGACGTTGCCTCGCGCCGGTCAGAAGCGCGTGCGCATGCCGATCGTGCCGACGATCTGGTTCGCCGTGCTCGATGCGCCGCCCGAGCCGTTGATGAACGCCTGGTAGCCGCGGCCCGACGCGTGCTGGTACATCGCCTCGGCGTATACGTCCGTGCGGCGCGACAGCTTGTAGACGGCCTGCAGGTCGACCTGGTGCCACTTCGGGTCGGTGCCGTGCTTGCTGTCGGGATTCGATACGCTGGCGTCCGTGTACACGTAGGCCGCGCCGAGACTGACGGCCGGCGTGACCGCATAGCGCACGTTCACGTCGTAGTTGTTGAACGCGACCTGGCCGGTCGAGCCGAACGCGCCCGAGTTGTCGTATTGCGAGCGCGTATAGACGAAGCCGACGGTCGCCGGGCCGAACACGTAGCTGGCGCCGCCGCCGTACGAACGCATGCGGTCCGCGCCGACCGACCAGCCGCCCTGGTTCAGGCTTTTCGCTTCGGCGACGTCGGTCGCGCCGGCGCTGGCGCTCGTCGAGCCCTTCGTGCCGTTCATCTGCAGGTAGGCGCCGGCCAGCTTCAGCGGGCCGTTCGCGTAGCTCGCCGCAACGCTGTACGCACGGTTCGCGCCGAAGCTGGTCGCGTTCGAGAACGCGTACATCGTGCCGATCCTGAAGCCCGCATAGTTCTCGCTCGTGTACTTGACCGCGTTGTTGATGCGCAGCGAGTGGTTCAGGTTGTCGTTGTCGAACGGATGCGCGAAGCTCGCGTCGCCGAAGTCGCCGGCCGTGGCCGACAGCGGCGCGACGAAATCGACCATCGTGTCGTACTGGCGGCCGAGCGTCAGCGTGCCGTAGCCGTTCTGGCTCAGGCCGACGTACGCATGGCGGCCGAACAGCTTGCCGTCCTGCCCGAGCCCGCCGTTGTTCACGTTGAAGCCGTTCTCGAGCACGAACAGCGCCTTCAGGCCGCCGCCGAGATCCTCGGTGCCGCGAAACCCGACGCGGCTGCCGTTGACGGTGCCGCTGTTCAGGCGCCACAGCGACGCGCCGCCGACGTTGTTGGTGTAGACGATGCCGGCGTCGATCAGGCCGTACAGCGTGACCGAGCTTTGCGCGTGGGCGAGCGGGGCGAACAGCACGGCGGTGCATGCGCCGGCGACGAGGGTTTTTTTCATGTAGAGGCTCCTGCGTGTGGATGCGGGTACGAAAGTTCGGCGCAAGTATAGGAATGCGCCGCACGCACAAGGCCGCCGGGCGCCGCGAGCGCACCTTTCCGGAACCGGCAAGAGTCCTTCACAAAACCGACACGACACGCCGCGCGCGTGTCACGCTGGCGGTTTCCGCGCGATCGCGCGCGGGCGGCCTCCGTGCGGCGCGGGCCGGACGTCGCGCCGTTGCAACAGGTGCGGGATGCGGCGCGGCGCCCGGTCGACGCGGGGCGCGCGTGGAGAACGGGCCGCTCGCACCCGGGATCCGGGGCGCGGGCATGTGAATGGCGGCGGCGATGCAATGCGATGCGCGTGCGCGCAGCGCCGCTTTTCGTCCATACTCGTCAACCGGATCGCACGGCCGCCGACACGAATCGCGCGGCCGTCTTCATGCATGCCACGAGGGGTCTCCACATGAATCTGTTCAACGTACGCCTGCGCGGCCGCGACGGCCTGTTCACGATCGGCATCGACGGCGGCGCGATTGCGCGGGTCGATGCGCAGTCGGCGCCGGCCGCGCCCACCGGGCACGACGATATCGACGCGGGCGGCCGCCTTGCGATTCCCCCGCTCGTCGAACCGCATATCCACCTCGATGCCGTGCTGACGGCCGGCGAGCCGGCTTGGAACATGAGCGGCACGCTGTTCGAGGGCATCGAGCGCTGGGCCGAACGCAAGGCGACGATCACCCGCGAGGACACCAAGGCACGCGCGCATGCGGCGATCGGCATGCTGCGCGACCACGGGATCCAGCACGTGCGTACGCACGTGGACGTCACCGATCCGACGCTGGCCGCGCTGAAGGCGATGCTGGAGGTGAAGGACGAGGCGCGCGGGCTGATCGACCTGCAGATCGTCGCGTTTCCGCAGGAGGGCATCGAGTCGTTCGACGGCGGCCGCGCGCTGATGGAGCAGGCGATCGACCTGGGCGCGGACGTCGTGGGCGGGATTCCGCATTTCGAGAACACGCGCGAGCAGGGCGTCAGCTCGATCCGCTTCCTGATGGATCTCGCGGAACGCACCGGCTGCCTCGTCGACGTGCATTGCGACGAGACCGACGATCCGCATTCGCGCTTTCTGGAAGTGCTGGCGGAGGAGGCGCGCGTGCGCGGCATGGGCGCGCGCGTGACGGCGAGCCACACGACCGCGATGGGCTCGTACGACAACGCATACTGCTCGAAGCTGTTCCGGCTGCTGAAGCGCGCGGGCCTGAACTTCGTCTCGTGTCCGACCGAGAGCATTCACCTGCAGGGGCGCTTCGACGCGTTTCCGAAGCGGCGCGGCGTCACGCGCGTCGCGGAACTCGACCGCGCGGGCATCAACGTGTGCTTCGGGCAGGATTCGATCAAGGATCCGTGGTATCCGCTGGGCAACGGCAACATCCTGCGCGTGCTCGATGCGGGCCTGCATATCTGCCACATGATGGGCTACCAGGACCTGCAGCGCTGCCTCGACTTCGTGACCGACCACAGCGCGACAACGATGCATCTCGGCGATCGCTACGGCATTGCCGTCGGGCGTCCGGCGAATCTCGTCGTGCTCGACGCGGAAAGCGACTACGAGGCGGTACGCCGGCAGGCGAAGGCCACGCTGTCGGTGCGGAACGGGCGGGTCATCATGCGGCGCGAACCGGAGCGCCTCGCTTATCCGGAATGACGGGCCCGGAGGCCGGCCGTCACGGCAGGCCGGTGTGATGTATTCACAAAATGCATGAGTCGATTCGAAAAATACGTTTGTCTCATGAGAGCGGCGAGCCTACGATGCGATCCTGACGGCGGCGTGCGTGCTGCGCGTCGCCCCATCGATCTCCGTCCGCCGAGCCCATGCGTCCCGATCTTCCGTCCGCCCCCGCAGCCTCTTCGCCCGCCGCCAGCCCGTTTTCGCGCATGGCCGCCGTCACGATCCTGACCGGCCTCGGCGCGGGCCTCGGCGGCATGCTGCTCGCGCTGCTGCTGCATGCGATCCAGCACGTCGCGTACGGCTACAGCGTCGCGCACGTGATCGGCAACGAGAGTTTCCTGTCCGGTGTGACCGACGCCGATCCGCTGCGCCGGCTCGCGGTGCTGATCGTCTGCGGGATCGTCGCGGGCGGCGGCTGGTGGGCGCTCTACCGCTACGGCCGGCCGCTCGTCAGCATTCGTCGCGCGGTACGCGCGGCCGATCCGCGGATGCCGGTCGTGAGCACGACGGTTCACGCGCTGCTGCAGATCGTCACCGTCGCGCTCGGCTCGCCGCTCGGCCGCGAGGTCGCGCCGCGCGAGATCGGTTCGCTGCTCGCCGGCCGGCTCGCGCATGCCGCGGGGCTCACGCCGGACGATTGCCGGTTGATGGTCGCGTGCGGCGCCGGCGCGGGGCTCGCGGCCGTCTACAACGTGCCGCTCGGCGGCGCGATCTTCGTGCTCGAAGTGCTGCTCGGCACGTTCGAACGGCGCGCGCTGGTCGTCGCGGTCGTGACGTCGGCGATCGCGGCGGCCGTCGCGTGGATCGGCCTCGGCAACGAACACCAGTACACGGTGCCGCCGTTCGTGCTGAGTGCGCCGCTCGTCGCGTGGTCGATCGTCTGCGGGCCGCTGTTCGGTTTCGCCGCGTACGGGTTCGTGCGGCTCACGACCCGGGCGCGGGCCGATGCACCGAAGGACGGGCGGCTGCCGGTGCTCGCGCTGGTCAACTTCGCGGTGATCGGCCTGCTCGCGATGCGGTTCCCGCAACTGCTCGGCAACGGCAAGGGCCCGGCGTCGCTCGGTTTCGACGGCACGCTGACGATCGGTCTTGCCGCCGCGCTGCTCGTGCTGAAGGTGCTGATCGAGGCCGGCAGCCTGCGGGCCGGCGCGGAGGGCGGCCTGCTGACCCCGGGCCTCGCGAACGGCGCGCTGCTCGGCATCGTGCTCGGCGGGCTGTGGAGCCTCGTGTGGCCGGGCGCGTCGATCGGCGGGTGCGCGCTCGTCGGCGCGACCGCGTTCCTTGCCGCGTCGATGCAGATGCCGATCACGGCGGTCGTGCTGCTGCTCGAATTCACGCGCGCGAATCACGACAGCCTCGTGCCCATGCTGCTCGCGGTGGCCGGGTCGCTCGTCGCGTACCGGGTTGCGCAGCGGTGGGGCGAGGGGCGGGAG
>NZ_JPGL01000058.1 GCF_000732615.1 Burkholderia paludis | reverse complement strand
CATCCCGCCGATACTCCGCCGGCGCCTTCCCCACCAGCTTGCGAAAATCGCGCGTGAAATGCGCCTGGTCGAAATACCCGAGCGCATGGGCCAGTTCCGCGAGATCGACCGGCTCGCCGCCGGCCAGCTTGTCGGCCGCCTCATGCAGCCGGTACCGGCAGATCACCCACTTCGGCGTCACCCCCACATAATCGAAAAAAAGCTGCTGTAGCGTGCGCTCGCTCAACCCCGCACGCTCGGCAAGATCGCGCACCTGCGTCAGGCCGATGTCCTGCTGCAGCATCTGCAGAATGTCGTGAATGCGCTCGACCTGCGGATCGGGCGGCGGCAGCACCCGAAGCAGCAACGCCTCCGCAGCCGACACCATGCCGGCATCGTCCGGCGCGCCGAGCACCGCGTCCTCGGCTTGCGCATCGCTGCCGCCGAACAGCGTCGACACCGGCAGCACCTTGTCGGTCGTCAAATGCACGGGCTTGCCGAAAAACGCACGAAACGCGCCGGGCCGGAAACGCAGCCCGATCACGCGCCCCGCGTCGGCCAACGTGGTTTCGTACGCACCGGACACCACGCCGAAGAGGCCCGTCCGCCGCCGGTCGAACACGAGATTCACGCACGGATACGGCAGCGTGCGCTGCACATGGGGCGCCTGGCCGCGCAGATCCCATTCGACGATCCAGTGGTGATCCAGCACACCGGCCAGCGCCTTGCACGGGTAGTAGCGATTCAGGTGGAAATGCTGATGAGCGGCCCGTGGGCCGACGACGCCCTTGGGGACGTCGGTCACATTGCGCAAGTCGGTCATGGTACGGACGGTAGCGGCGATGTCACGATGATGCACTGCCGCAGCGGATTTTTCCAAGACGGCGGCGCGCGGCCGTCCTACATTGGGGCCCGTCTTCCCCACCGCCTTCCGGAGCCCGTCATGCAAGCAGACCGCCACCTGATCCTCTACCACGCCCCGCGCAGCCGTTCGGCCGGCGCCCGCATGCTGCTCGAGGAACTGAACGCCGACTACGAACTGCACGCATTCGACCTGTCCGCCGGCAGCCATCACGAACCCGGCTACCGGCACATCAATCCGATGGCCAAGGTGCCCGCGCTGCGACACGGCGACGTCATCGTGACCGAGCAGGCCGCCGTCTACATGTACGCGGCGGAACTGTATCCGGAAGCCGGCCTGGCGCCGGCAGCAGGCGATGCACTGCGCGGCGCCTATCTGCGCTGGATGGTGTTCTACGGGTCGTGCTTCGAACCGGCGATCGTCGACCGCTCGATGAATCGCCCGCCCGCGCCGTACTCCACGTCGCCCTATGGCGACTTCGACGCCGTCGTCGACGCGATCGGCCTGCAACTGGCCCGAGGCCCGTATCTGCTCGGCGAGCGCTTCACGGCCGTCGACGTGCTGTGGGGCTCGGCGCTGAACTGGACCACGATGTTCAAGCTGATGCCTGACACACCGCCGGTGCGAGCGTACATCGACCGCGTCCTTGCACGCCCGGCAATCCGTCGCGCGCAGGCGGCGGATGACGCACTGGCGGCAAAGCAGGACAACGCGAAGACGGCGGCGGCCAGGTAGCGCGAAAGCGCGACGCACGGCGGAGCCGGATGCACGCTCCGCCAGCCGCCAGTCCCCGTAAAACCGTCACGCGCCTCCCCGTCAGAACACCGTATGCACCCCGACCCGCGCCACCGCCTGGCTCGCGGAACTCGAAGCCCCGTCCGGATCGAGCACCCCGTTGATCTGCGCATTCGCGCCGCTGTTCGCCCGCTGGTAGTCCGCGGACACATAGACCATCGTCCGCTTCGAAAACAGGTACTGAAGCGCCACGCTGACCTGGTGCGCATGGTCGTTGCCCACCGCCTCGTTGCCCTTCATGTACATGTACTTCGCGCCGAGCACGACATCCGGCCTGACCCGCCACAGCCCGCCGGTTTCCGCCATCCACACGCCGGCATCGTTGAACGAATTGCGCACGGTGGTCACCAGCGCATTCGCGGTCACGACACCGAAGTCGTAATGCATCCCCACGCCCCAGTTGCGCACGCTGGTGGACGGCACGCCGGGCGCGGGCCCGTACTTCTCGTTCGTATAGGCCGCGCCCGCGCCGAACGGCCCCATCTCGTAGTTCACCCCGGCGCTGACCGCGTTGTCCGCCCCGACCGATCCAGCCACGCCGCCGAACGCATACATCGCGCCGCCCGAGAAACCCGCCACCGTCGGCGAACTGTACTTGACCGAATTCGCGATCGGCTTGCTGCCGGCGGTGCGGTCCCAGTCGAACGCACCGGTCGGATTGTCCGGAAGCGCGAGGCGCTGGAACGGGCCGTTCCGGAAGCCATACAGCCCCGAGATATCCCGTGAGATCGTGTTGCCCTTCGAAAAGAGGGAATCCACCATGAAGTCATACTGATTGCCCAGCGTGATGCTGCCGAACCGGTCGCTCGCGAGGCCGACGTACGCATTGCGGCCGAAAATCCCGGTTCCGACGATACTGCCGTTCGCCATCGAGAACTGGTTCACGAGCGCGAAGATCGCGCGATATCCGCCGCCGAGATCCTCCGTGCCGCGAAAGCCGAACAGATTGGGCGCGAAGATGCCGTCGTCGAACTTGACGTTCTTTCCTCCGCCTTCGTTGCTGACATAAGAAATGCCCGCATCGATCAGACCGAACATCGTCACGCTGCTCTGCGCCCACGCGCCTTGCGCCACGGCAAGCAACACCACCGCTCCAAACCCGAGTTTCATTTCGTCTCCGTCTTTTTTATGTCAATGCGAGCCCGCCTTCCGCTGCGTGGCGGATGCCCGCTCCATGCTCGATATGCAAACTGCATCGATCGGGCCGATAAACCGGCACCTGAAACACGATCAGTCATACTGATTAATTGATACGAAACACATCGTCCAAACCCGACCCGCCTTGCCTTTCCGCCCCGGAACGCGCGAATCACGCGCCGCGAACGACGACCCTCGCAGCGGCATCCACCTCGACCGCCACGGCCTCCAGCGCCGCGCCGGCGCAAGGTCCGTCGATACACACCCCGTCATCGAACCGGAACAGCGCGCTGTGATGGGCGCACATCAACACCTGCGACCGATAACAGGAAACACGCCCCGGCTCGAAATCGAGCGGCACCGAGAAATGCGGGCAACGGTTCACATACGCCCATGCCTGTTCGCCGCGTCGCACGACGATCACGGGACGCCCGATGCACGCGTCGTCGAGGACCCGCGCGCCGCCGTCAGGCACGTCGGACAATCGGCAGAGTGGTTGCGCTTCCATCGCTCACACCCGCTGCTCGGGGTTGCCGAGGCTCCAGTCCCACGGACGCACTTCCACGCGCGCGAACAGCCCCTCCTTCACGTACGGGTCGTTGCCGACGAACCGCATCACCGCCTGAATGTCGTCGGCCTCCACGACGAGCAGCGTTCCGTTCATCGTGTCGCCCTGCGGGTCCAGCGTCGGGCCGCCGAGCCGCACGACCACGCCGTGCTGCGCGCCGGCGCGCAGGTAACGCCGATGAATCGGCCGCACGCGGTCGCGCACGTCGCGCATGCCCGGCTGGTCCGTCGCAAATACCGCAAAGAATCGCGCCATGTCGATCAGCTCCGGTCGAGGACGAACGTGTGGCGATGCCGCACGGAGCAGCGCACGCGCGAACCCGGCGTGCGGTCGAAGCCGGCGATGCGTCGCCCGGCCGGCCCGGCATCGCGGTCATGATGGTCATGGTTCATGTGTGTCTCCATCGACGCGTCGAGCCGCTCACTGCGGCGCGCGTCCCTCCCAGGCATGCTGAAGCAGCGCGCGAATCGCCGTGCGCTCGATCGGCCGCGGATTCGCATACGGATTGCGGCACGCAAGGTCGGCCGCTTCGTCGAGGCCCGTCTCGGGCATCCCGAGATCGGCGAGCGCCGGCGCGATGCCGAGCCGCGCGTTCAGCCCGAACAGCAGCGGGCCCGCCTCGGCCGCCTCTCGTCCGCCCAACGCGCGCGCGACACGGCGCAGCGCATCGGGCGCGGCCGCATGGTTGTAGTGCGCGGTATGCGGCAGCATCGCCGCATGCGTCTGCGCGTGCGGCAGGTTGAAGGTGCCGCCGAGCGTGTGGCAGAGCTTGTGGTGCAGCGCCATGCCGACCGCGCCGAGACAGGTTCCCGCGAGCCATGCGCCGTACAACGCGCGGCTGCGCATCGCGCGGTCGGCCGGATCGCGCACCACGCCCGGCAACGCTTCGCCCAGCGCGCGGATCGATTCTTCTGCCATCAGGCTGATCACCGGGTTCGCGTCTTCCGTATACAGCGCCTCGACGGCATGGGCCATCGCATTGACGCCGGACGCCGCCGAAATGCCCGGCGGCAGCGACAACGTCAGCGACGGGTCGTAGAGCACGGTGCGCGGCAGCACGCGCGCGTCGCGCCCGGTGCGTTTCAGCCGGCCTTCCGTGAGCCCGAAGATCGGCGTCATCTCCGAGCCGGCGTACGTCGTCGGCACGGCCAGGATCGGCAGCGACGATTCGAGCGCGATGGCCTTGCCCAGCCCGATCGTCGAACCGCCGCCGATCGCGACGCAACAGTCCGCGCCCCGTTCGGCGGCCATCGCGCGAGCGGCGCGCGCAACCTCGACCGGCACGTGCATGACCGCCTGCGCGCAGATGCCGGCCGCACGCTCGCCCAGGATCGCCTGCACGCGCTCGGCCAGGGGCTGCTGCTCGGGCGTCGACAGGATGAGCGCGCGGCGGGCGCCAAGCGTCGCCAGCTCGTCCGGCAGCCTGTCGAGCGCGCCCCATTCGAACACCACGCGCGAAGGGCTGCCCTGATAGACGAAGCGATCCATGACGAGCCTCAGCGCTTGAAGTGCGGCGGCACGTTGCCGTCGACGTTGACCCACACCGAGCGCGCTTCCGTGTAGTCGTGCATCGCCTCGAAGCCCATCTCGCGGCCATAGCCCGACTTGCCGACGCCGCCGAACGGGCTGCCCGGGTTGACGCGCTTGTAGCAGTTGATCCAGCACATGCCCGCGTGGATCCGCGATGCCATCCGGTGCGCACGCGAGAGGTCCTTCGTCCAGAGGCCGCTGCCGAGCCCGTATTCGGTCGCGTTCGCGATGGACAGCGCTTCGTCGTCGCTGCCGAAGCGCAGCACGGTGACGAACGGGCCGAACACTTCCTCCTGCGCGACGCGGTCGGCCGCGCTTCGCGCCTCGATGACCGTCGGGCGCACGTAGTAGCCATTGGCGAGCGCCGGGTCCTGCGGCGCGCTGCCGCCGGTGAGCACGCGGCCGCCCTGCTCGCGCGCCACGTCGACGAACGACAGCACGCGCTCGAGGTGCTGCTTCGAGGTCAGCGGGCCCATTTCGGTATCGGCGTCGAGCGGGTTGCCGACGCGGATCGACGCGGCGAGCGCGACGAATCGCTCGAGGAACGCATCGGCGATACGTTCGTGCAGCACGAGGCGCGAGCCCGCGATGCACGCCTGCCCCTGGTTGTGGAAGATCGCCCACGCGGCGCCGTTGATGGCCGCATCGAGATCCGCGTCGTCGAAGACGATGTTCGCCCCCTTGCCGCCGAGTTCGAGCTGCACGCGCTTCAGGTTGCCCTGCGACGCCTCGACGATGCGGCGGCCGGTCGCGGTCGAGCCCGTGAACGCGATCTTGCCGACGCCCGGGTGTTCGGCGAGCCGCTGGCCGGCCGTATGGCCGTAGCCGGGGACGATGTTGACGACGCCGGCGGGAAACCCGACCTCGGCCATCAGCTCGACGATGCGCAAGGTCGACAGCGGCGTGATTTCCGACGGCTTGAGCACCACCGTGTTGCCGGCGGCCAGCGCCGGGCCCATCTTCCAGCTCGTGAACATCAGCGGAAAATTCCACGGCACGATCTGGCCGACGACACCGATCGGCGCACGCTGCACGTAGTTCAGGAAGCCGGTTTCGACGGGTATCACCGAGCCTTGCAGCTTGTCGGCCATGCCGCCGAAGTAGCGGAAGCAGGCCGCCGTGCGCGGTACGTCGAGCGCACGCGAATCGCGGATCGGGTGGCCGGTGTCCAGCGATTCGAGTTGCGCGAGTTCTTCCGCGTTGGCCTCGATCGCGTCGGCCAGGCGCAGCAGCAGCCGGCCGCGTTCGGCGGCCGGCAAGGCCGACCACTTGGGAAACGCGCGGGCCGCCGCGTCGACGGCGAGATCGACGTCCGCGGCGGTGGCCGCCGCGATGCGCGCGATGACCGATCCGTCGTGCGGATTCAGCACGTCGATCGTGCCGCGCTCGACGGCGTCGACGAAGCGCCCGTCGATGAAGAGTTGGGTTTGCATGAATCGTCCTCGGTATGGGCTGAAACGGAACCGCAAGCGCAGCTCAGAACGCGATCGGATACGGCGCAAGCTCGCCGCTCTCGTAGCGCCGCGGCAGGTCGGGCGTGGCGTTCTCCCAGACCAGCAGCATCGAGCGCTTCGTGGAGTAGCCCTGATGCCGGATGTCGGCTGGCATCGCGCAGATGTCGCCGGCGCGCATCGTGACGCGCGCCCGCGGCGCGCCGGTGTTCTTGTCGCCGATGTCCCACACGATTTCATCGGACAGTTGCAGGAACCACTCGACGCGGTCGTTGCCATGGAACACCGGCAGGATGAATTCCTCGGTGGTCGGGCAGAACAGGCTGCGCCCGCACACGGACGTGACCGACGGATTCCACGTGACGTCCGAGCGCGACAGGTACTTGAACAGGTTGAACGCGTGCAGCTCGCCCTCGAAGCCCGGCTCGGCATGCACGTCCGGCTCGTCCTGCGCGACGTCGAGGAACGCGCGGTTGACCGGCAGGTCGTCGCGCAGCGGCGAGTCGCCTTCGAGGCCCGGCATGCGGCGCGTCGCGATGCGCGTGCGCTCGATCGCCGCGCCGTTGTCGCCGTGCTTGCGCCCGAATGCCGAGCCCGTTTCCTCGGGCGCCGCGAACGGATCGAAGCCCGCGTTCGTCCAGTCGTGCAGCATCGCCTTGAAGGTCGCCATGATGGTGGGCGTCTCGAAGGTCTCGGTGTAGTCGACGCCGGCGTCCTTCAGGATGCCGTTGAAGGTGCCCGCGTAGATGTCGACCTTGCCGTAGTGATTGCGCGTGCCGAACACGTGGTCGAAATTCACCCAGCCGTAGAAGAAACCCCATGCCACGTCGCGCATCATCGCGCGCAGGAAGGCGTCCGCCGGGATCGCGTGGGTGCGCGTCCGGCCTTTCGCGGGCCAGCTGATCGTCACGAAATATCCGTCGCGCCGGAACGCGAACTCGCCGAGCCGGAAGCCGCGGTAGCCGGTGACGGCATCGGCTTCGGTCGACCGCACCAGATCGGCGGCGAAGCGTGTGGAAGGGTCGAGGGTTTCGAGGGTGGCCATGACGTGTCTCCTGGGATAGTCGAATGAGGTCGGACGAATCAGTGCAGGCAGATGTCGGCCCACTTCTGCACGGACAGCTCGCCAAGCATGGTCTGCACGAGCGCGACGCCCGGCCGGCTCGCGGCGAAGCGGTATGCGCAGCCGGCCGGCAGCAGCGCCTGATGGCCCTTGCGCAACACGACGTGCCCCATCGGGCGGCCGGCCGGCTGCGTGCCGGCGCTGACGGTGCCCTGCCCCGACGTCGGCGGCGTATCGAGCTTGATGAAATCGATCCGGACTTCGCCGTCCATCAGGATCGCGAACTCGTCGTGCGCGCAGGCGAACCACGGCGATTCGCCGTCGGTTCTCAGCACTTCGATCACGTATTCGAGGTTCTTGCCGGCGACGACCTTTTCATAAGGGGCCGACTTCGACGCCACCTCGAAGACGTTCGAGAAGGCGTAGTGCTGCGCGCTGCCGCTGGTGATTTCGATCTCGCCCTTCCGGTAACTGTCGAGCGAGCCAAAGACGGTGTGGAATGCCGTGTCGGTCATTGCTGTCTCCTGAGTTGAACTGCTTGTTGGATTCAACTCTAGGGGCAACGAACCATCGCAACAAGGCAACGGACGGCGATTACGGCATTCGCGTTTCGCGAATAATCGCGCGGGTCAGCGCACCCAGCCGCGCTCCAGCAGCGGACGATCCCACGGGGATTCGTCGCCGATGTATTCCGCGAGGAATTCGACCAGGGCCTTCACCTTCAACGCCTGGCGCTGCGTGGCCGGATAAACGGCGGCAAAGCTCAGCGGCGCGAGCTGGTAGTCGGTGAGGATCGGCACCAGCCGGCCCGCGACGAGCGCGTCGCTCGCCACGAGCGTCGGCAGGCAGACCACGCCGCCGCCGGTCAGCGCGTACTCGCGCAGCAGGTGCACGGAGTTCGAGCGGATCATGCCGGGCAGCTCCATTTCGACGACCTCGTCGCCGCGCGTCATGGTCCAGCGGTTGCGGGACGGATAGCCCGAATACAGCGCGGTGGTGTGCTGCAGCAGATCGCGCGGATGTTGTGGCGCAGCATGCGCGGCGAGGTAGGCGGGCGACGCGCAGAAGAGACGCCGGACCGTGAACAGCCGCCGCTCGATCAGCGATTCGGAAATCGGCGGGAAGATCTGGAAGGCGATGTCGAACCCCTCCTCGACAGGGTCCACCACGCGATCGTTGACGATGACGTCGATCTGGATGCCGGGGTAGCGCCGGTTGAATTCCATCAGCGGCGCGCCGAAGTGATCGAGCGCGAAGCCGGGCAGCATCTGGATGCGCAGCCGCCCGGTCGGCGTGGCGCGCAGCTCGCGCATCTGGTCGGTCAGTTCGTTGACGCGCCCCACCACCTCCGCGCACTCGCGATAGAACGCCTCGCCCACTTCGGACAACCGCACGTGGCGCGTGCTGCGATGGAACAGCGGCGCGTTGACGAACTTCTCGAGCTGCTGGATGCGGTTCGTCACCACCGAGCTGGTCACGCCGAGCTGCCGCGCCGCCTCGGCGAAGCTGCTCGCCTCCGCCACCCTGACGAATGCCTCGATGCTCAGAAACCGGTCCATGCCGCGCCCTTTATCGCCAGCGATACCGGCAGTCTACCCGTGCCGGCAACGGGCTGTGTCATGCGGGAGGCGTCACAGTGTCCCCCACGCGATGTCAATCGATGACGATGCCGACGACACCCGATGACGCCGCCGCGCACGCGCGAGGCCTACCGCGGCTGCTTGCCTGCCGCCAGCTCCGGCGGCACCGCCACGCGGCGCTGCAGCACGGCCGGCGCGGTTTCCTTCAGCAGCAGGCTGACCAGGATACCCAGCATGACCGCGCACATCGGCAGCCACAGAATGTTCTGGATGCCGAAGTGTGCGGCGACGTAGCCGCCCATCGCCGGCGCGATGCCGCCGCCGAAAATCTCGCCGACGCCGACCACCACGCCGATGGACGTCGACACGAGCCCCGCGGGCGCGGCTTCGGTCGCCACCGGGCCGGACAGCAGCGACACCAGGCCGAGCGTGCAGAACGACGCGGCGAACAGGACCCCGAACAGCGCGAGCGGCTGCGGGCCGAGGCCGCGGAACACGTAGAGCATCGCGGCCGTTCCCGCGAAGCCCGCGATGCTGGCGAAGCGACGGCCGATCAGGTCGGACAGGCCCGGCAGCCCGAACTGCCCGAGGAAGCCGCCGAAGCCGATCGCCGACACGACGAGCCCCATCTTCTGCGTGCCGAGCGACAGGTAATCGGTCAGGTACAGCGGCAGCAGCGCGCCGAGCACGAACACGCCGGTCATCGCGCAGCACAGGGCGGCCATCGCCACGAGGATGTTGCGGCTCCTGAGCACGTGGCCGAGCGAGGCGGGCGCCTGTTCCGCCGCGACCGCCTTCGTCACCTTCGGCTCGCGGATCACGCAGAACATCGCCGCGCCGAGGATCAGGCCGGGAATCGCCACGAGCGCGAAGACCCAGCGCCACGACATGACGCCGAGCAACTGGGTGGCGATGATCGGCGACAACGCCAGCCCGAACAGCGCGAAGCCGCTTTGCTGCAGGCCGAGGTTCAGGCCGCGCCGGCGCGGATGCGACGCGTCGGCCGTCGCGGCGAAGCTCGTCGGGCAGAACGAGCCCTCCGCGACGCCCATCAGGCCGCGAATCGCCATCAGGCCGAGCAGGCCGCCCGCGAGCCCCGAGAAGCCCGACAGCAGCGAGAACGCGACGATCGCGGGAATCAGCACCTTCCTGCGCCCGATCCTGTCCGAGATGCCGCCCATCAGCGCCGCGAAGATGCCCCACGACAGCCCGAGCACGCCGATGCAGTTGCCGACGTCCTGCGCGTTCAGGTTCAGGTCCTTCATGATCGAAGGGAACAGCGGCGCGATGAGCCAGCGGTCGAGGCCGACCAGCCCGAAGCCGAGCGCCAGCAGCGCGACCGCCTTCCACTCATAGGAGGTATCCCACTCGTTTGCTTTCATTTCCGTCTCCGTGAACGCAGGTCCGCCTGCGCGCGCCGAAGCGCCTGCGCATGAGCCAGGTTCGATGTCGTTTGGGTGCGACGCGAATCGCGAGGAAGTGCCGGCCGCCGTTCCGGTTCGAGGCGTCGAGTCCGGTCAGCCGACGCCGCCAAGATAGGGGGAACGCCGGCCGTCGGGTATCGAACAACCGGCGAACGCGCCATTCGCGAAATGCGAATAATCGGGAGGGATGGGCCGGAAGCGCCTGCAAGGAAGCGCGGAGCGGGAGGGCGACGCGTTGAAACGGCGCGCGTTCGCGCGTTACGGGGGATTCCCTCATGGACATCGGGAAATCCGCGGCCGCCGCCCGTGCGAAGCGGGTAACGTCCGGCGTTTGCGCAGGCGGCGGCCGGCCGGGGCGGCTAACGGGGCCGACTCATCCGTCGCCGCCCACCGGCGCGCGCCCCTCTCTTGCGCGGCCCTTCCTGCCGAACAATGCCGCCAGCGCATTGCGGTCCGCTTCCAGCTGAATCCGCATGTGCTGGAGGAACACCCGCGCGTTCTCCGACAGCGGCGTGCCAGGCCGAAACACCAGCACGCCCGTGAAAGCGACCTCGATATCGAACGGCCTGACGACGAGCCCGCGCCGCACGAAGTCGAGCGCGACGAGCGGGTGGGCGAGCCCCACGCCCACCCCCGCCAGCGCGAGTTCGCAGACGGTATGCGAGTACGGCGTCTCCACCAGCGGCTTCAGCACGACACCGCGCCCGCGCAGCTGGGTCTCGAGCCGCAATCGCGTGCTGTCCTCCGGATTCAGCGCGATGAACGGCGTCTGCGACAGATCCTCGGCGCGGATCAGGCTCCTGGCCGCGAGCGGGTGCCCCGCATTCATCACGGCCACCGCCGGAATGCTGACGAACGCCGAGTGCTCCAGCCCGGCCATCGACATTTCGTCGGACATCAGCCCGAAATCCACCTGCCCCGCCGACACCTTCTCGTGCACCTCGCGGGAGCTCATCACCTGCAGCGAAATCTGCACGTCGCGCGCGGCCGCATCGAACGATGCGATCACGCGCGGCAGGAAGCCGGTGCCGAGCGCGGGCAGCGACGCGATCGCGAGGCGCCCCAGTCCGTACGAACGCAGGCTGCGGATCCGGTGCTCGATCACCTCGAAGCCGAGAAAGTAGCGGTCCACGTCGCGCATCAGCGCCACGGCTTCCTGCGTCGGCACGAGGCGGCTGCGCACGCGCTCGAACAGGCGGAACCCGGCCATGCTCTCGAGCCGGCGGATCGACTGGCTCACCGCCGGCTGCGAAATCTCCAGCACGCCGGCCGCCTTGCTCGTGCTCCCGGCGTTCATCACCGCCCGGAACACCTCGATATCCCGCACGCTCATCTATAACTCCGGCTTATCGACCTAATTATTTCCGATGTTGCTTCAATCCGGCGCGAAAGTAAAACTTCATCGCATCCAACCTGCCAGCCACGGAGTTCCGACCCGCATCATGACGACCACCACCCCGCTTCCCCCGCAACCGTTCCGCAGCCTGTCGCCCGCCGTCATGCGCGCGTCGACCGTCGTGTTCGATTCGCTCGACGATTTCGCGCGCCGCAAGGAACGCCAGCCCGACGGCTACAGCTACGGCATCACCGGCACGCCCACCGCGCGCGAGCTGGAACGCCGCATCGCCGCGCTCGAAGGCGGCGCGCACTGCGTACTGGCGCCGTCCGGGCAGGCCGCGCTGATGACGGCCGTGATGGGCTTCGTTCGCGGCGGCGATCATCTGCTCGTGTCCGCCGCGTGCTACGGGGCGCTCAAGACCTTCGCGCAGAAATGGCTCGCCATGTTCGACGTGGAAGTCGAACTGTACGAACCGGCGATCGGCGCCGGCATCGAGCGATACGTGAAGCCGAATACGCGCATGATCTGCATGGAATCGCCGGGCACGGTGACGATGGAGATGCCCGACATTCCGGCGATCGTCGACGTCGCGCGCCGTCGCGGCGTCATGACGATGATGGACAACACGTGGGCCAGCCCGCTCGCGTTCCGTCCGCTCGAACACGGCGTGGACCTGAGCGTCGAAGCGGCCACCAAGCTGTTCGGCGGCCACTCCGATCTGCTGCTCGGGGCGATCAGCATGAACGACTTCGGCTACTACGAAACATTGCGCGAGACGCAGAGCATCCTGGGCCAGCAGGCGAGCCCGGACGACTGCTTCCTCGTGCTGCGCGGCCTCGAAACCCTGAAGGTGCGCTTCGATGCGCAAAGCGCGGCGGCGCTGCGCGTCGCGCAGTTCCTCGAATCGCATCCGGCCGTTCACAAGGTGCTGTTCCCGGCGCTGCCGTCCGACGCGGGGCACGCGATCTGGAAACGCGATTTCTCCGGCAACGGCTGCCTGTTCTCGCTGATGCTCGAACCCGCGCCGGAAGCGGCGTTCACCGCGTTCTTCGATGCGCTGCGGTGTTTCGCGATCGGCGCGAGCTGGGGCGGCGTCCACAGCCTCGCCGCGTACTACCCGGCGGCGCTGCAGGCGCAGCGTCCGTTCCCGCTGACCGACCGGCCCATCGTCCGCCTGTCGATCGGGCTCGAGGCGCCCGAGCTGCTGATCGACGATCTGTGCGCCGGCCTCGCGGCATTCACCGACGCCAGGCACCGCACGGCGTGACGCCGCGATCGCGCAACCCACAGCCCCCCAAGGAGACATCATGAGAAAAGTTACCCCACTCGCGCTGGCCAGATGCCTGGCCGCATTCGGCATGACGGGCCTGCTGGCGCTGTCGAGCGTCGATGCGGGCGCGGCGGACCTGCTCGCGGCCGCGCGGGCCAGCGGCACGCTGCGCGTGGCAAACACGCAGAGCAGCCCGCCGTGGACGCTGCTGGACGATCACAACCAGCCGGCCGGCTATGACGTCGAAGTCGCACGCGAAGTCGGAAAGCGCATCGGCGTGAAGCAGGTCGTCTTCGTCGCCGACGCATACAAGAACTTCGTCGAAGGGCTCAAGTCCGGCAAATACGATCTCGTGATGAACGACCTGACGCCGACGGCCGAGCGCGGCAAGCAGGTCGATTTCGCGAGGCCGTACGGCGTCGAGGATTTCCGCATCTTCGTGCGCGCCGACAACGCGAACATCCACGGGCAGACCGACCTGAAGGGCAAGCGGGTCGGCGTGACCACCGGTTCGACCAACGAGGCATGGGCGCGCGCGCACCTGAAGGACACCGACATCCGCGCGTACGACAACGGCGGGCTCGTGTTCAACGACCTCGGCAGCGGCCGCCTCGACGCGGTCATCATCTCCCACTTCGGCGGGATGAAATACGCCAACGTGAATCACCTGCCGGTCAAGGAAGTCGGCGAGCCGCTGATCTACCAGCTGTCCGCGCCGGCGCTCGCGAAGGGGCAACCGGCCCTCCTCGCCGCCGTCGACAAGGCGATCGACGACATGACGGCCGACGGCACGCTCGAACGGCTCGCGAAACGCTGGGTCGGCCCGGGCTACGACATGCTCGGCAGCATCGCCAGGGCGAAGGCCCAGAAGGAGTAACGCATGTTCGATCTCTTCATGCGGTCGCTGCCGCTGCTCGAAAGCGCGGTGACGATGACCGTGTTCCTCGGCCTCGCGTCGTTCGCGCTCGGGTCGGCGCTGGGGCTCGCCGTCGCGCTCGCGCGGGTGTCGTCGATCCGGGTGCTGCGCGGCATCGCGTTCGCGTACGTGTCCGTCTTTCGCGGCACGCCGCTGCTCGTGCAGATCCTGCTGATCTATTTCGGGCTGCCGCGCTACGGCATCACGCTCGATCCGGTGCCGGCCGCCCTGCTCGCGCTGACGCTCTTTTCCGCCGCCTACCTCAGCGAGAACTTCCGCTCCGGGATCAACGCGGTCGATCGCGGCCAGTGGGAGGCCGCGCATTCGCTCGGCATGAGCTACTGGAAGATGATGTGGCGCGTGATCCTGCCGCAAGGGCTGCGCATCGCGATTCCGCCCGTCGGCAGCCGCATGATCGCGCTGATCAAGGACACGTCGCTGGCGTCCACGATCACCGTCGTCGAGCTGACCCGCGTGGCCGACCAGGTCGGCGCATCGACCTTCCGCTACCTGGAGATGTTCCTGATGGTCGGCCTGATCTACTGGGTCATCAACCAGATCCTGACGATCGTCCAGACAATTTTCGAAGGCCGGGTGTCGAGGCGTTTCCAATGAATACCACCATGCATACCATCGTCGTCCAGGGGCTGACCAAGTCCTTCGGCGCCAACGCGGTGCTGCGCGGCGTCGACTTCAGCGTTGCGCGCGGGGAAGTCGTCGTCCTGATGGGGCCGTCCGGCTCCGGCAAGACCACGCTCCTGCGCTCGCTGAATTTCCTGGAACTGCCCGATGCGGGCACGGTGTCCGTGTGCGGCATCGGGATCGAGCGCACCGGCGGCGGCGCGCTGTCGCGCGACGAGCGCAAGCGCGTCAACGCGATCCGCCGGCGCACGGCCATGGTGTTCCAGTCGTTCAACCTGTTTCCGCATCGCACCGCGCTGGAAAACGTCATCGAAGGGCTCGTGAGCGTCAAGGGCATGAGGAAGGACGAAGCGGCCGAACGCGGCCTGCGCCTGCTCGATCGCGTGGGCCTCGCGCACAAGGCCGGCGACTATCCCGCGCGACTCTCCGGCGGCCAGAAGCAGCGCGTGGCCATCGCCCGCGGCCTCGCGATGGAGCCCGAGGTGATCCTGTTCGACGAACCGACCTCCGCGCTCGATCCGGCGCTGCGGGAAGACGTGCTCGCGGTGATGCGGGAGCTGGCCGGCAACGGGATGACGATGCTGGTCGTCACCCACGAAGTGCGGTTTGCGCAGGACGTCGCCGATCGCGTGGTGTTCATGGAGAACGGCGTGGTCGTCGAGGACACGACACCCGCCGAGTTCTTCACGGCCAGCACCCATCCGCGCGTGCGCCAGTTCCTCAATCTCATCGAAACCTGACGCACGCGTGGCCGGCGGTGTCGCCACCGGCGGCCACGCTGCCCAATTAATCAGTTAAACGAAACATATCGAACCAAGGAGACGCAAATGAACCGCCGGCAATTCTTCCCCGTGTTTGCCGCGCCGCTCGCCGGCGCGCTGCCCTCGATCGCGCGGGCGGCCAGGGCAAGGGACCGCGTGATCGTGATCGGCAGCGGCATCATGGGCGCATCGATCGCCTATCACCTCGCGCGGCGCGGCGCCGAAGTCACGCTCATCGAGAAGGATGCGCCGGCATCCGGCACCACGCGCAATTCGTTCGCGTGGATCAATGCGAACAACAAGGCGCCGTATTCGTATTACGCCCTGAACTACGAAGGCATCCTCGGATGGCGCCGCCTTCAGCTCGAAATCGGGCCGTCGCTGCAGATTCAATGGGGCGGCGGCATCGCGTGGTGCGGCGCGGACCGCAAGCAGATCGACCGGCTCCACGACACGACTGCCCAGCATCAGCCGTGGGGCTATCCGATCCGCAACATCACGCGCGACGACCTCGAGCGCCTGGTGCCCGGCGTGCACGCCGGCGAGTTCGGCGCGGGCTGGCATTCGACCATCGACGGGACGCTCGACCCGGTGGCCGCCACGCTGGCGCTGGTCCAGGCCGGCATCCGTGCCGGCGTCACGCTGACGAAAGCCGACGTATCGACGATCGATTTCGACGGCGATCGCGCAACCGGCGTGACCACGAACAAGGGGCCGTTCTTCGCGGATCACGTCGTGATCGCGGCCGGGAACGACTCCACGCGGCTCGGCGCGCAGGCCGGCATTCCTGTCCCGCTCCGCATGTCGAAGGGCATTCTTGCCCACAGCACGCCGATGCCGCCGCTCGTGCATCAGGTCCTGATGCCGGCCGGCCTCGACATCAAGCAGAACCCCGACGGGCGCATCGTGGCCGGCTCGAACTTCGGCGACACCGGCACGCTGACGCCCACGCCGGAACTCGGCGCGAAGCTGCTCCAACGCGTCACCGACGTGCTGCCGGAGACCCGGGGCATCGAACTCGACTACATGACGCTCGGCTATCGTGTGCTGCCGCGCGACGAATATCCGATCATGGGCCGCGGCCGCCAGTACCGGAACGTTCACGTCGCCGCGATGCACAGCGGCATGACGTCCGCGCCGGCCATCGGCCAGTTGTTCGCGATCGAGGTGCTCGACGGCGTCGAGACGGCGCAGCTTCAGGATTTCCGCCCGCAACGCTTCTATTCGTGAATCCGCCGCCGGCCGGCCAGCCTGGCCGCGCCGGCCCCGGCAGGCGCACGATCTCGCCGCAAGAAAATCGAATTCTCCCATTCCACTAATTACGAAAACGTTATTCCATATCAAGCTGAACCGACAGCCAACTTTGGATCCTTTTTCCCGCCTGTCCCCCGTATCATTTCTTCCATTCCGAAAGAAAAGAGCAAGAGAAGGACATGAGCGAACCCACCCCGCTGCACTACCTCGACTACGCCGCCACGACGCCCGCGGACCCGCGCGTGATCGAAGCGATGACCGCCTGCCTCGGCTTCGACGGCATCTTCGGCAATCCCGCGTCGAGTTCTCACGCCGCCGGCCGGCTGGCGCGCGACAAGGTCGAGCGCGCACGCGCACAGGTCGCCGCGCTCATCGGCGCGGACGCCGACGAGATCGTCTGGACGTCCGGCGCGACCGAATCGAACAACCTCGCGCTGAAGGGCCATGCGGAAACCGCGACCGGCAAGCGCCACCTGGTCACGAGCCGCATCGAGCACAAGGCGATTCTCGACACGATGGCGAACCTGTCGACGCGCGGCATGTCGGTCACGCTGCTGACGCCCACGCGCGACGGCGAAATCACGCCCGATGCGGTGGCCGCCGCGATCGGCCCCGATACGGGCCTCGTGTCGCTGATGCTCGTGAACAACGAGCTCGGCACGCTGACGGATATCGGCGCCATCTCCCGCATCGTGCACGCCGCGGGCGCACTGCTTCACGTCGACGCCGCGCAGGCGCTCGGCAAGACGCCGATCGACGTGCGCGCGCTCGGCATCGACATGCTGTCGATGTCCGCGCACAAGGTGTATGGCCCGAAGGGCATCGGCGCGCTGTTCGTGCGCCGCGACATCGCGGCCCGGATCGCCCCGCAGATTCACGGCGGCGGCCACGAGCGCGGCCTGCGCTCGGGCACGCTCGCGACGCATCAGATCGTCGGCATGGGCGTGGCCTGCGAACTCGCCGCTGAAAAGCTCGCCGGCGAAGCCGCGCGGATCGCGGCGCTCGGCGCGCGCCTGACGAACGCGCTGGCCGCGCTCGGCGACGTCACGCAGAACGCAGCCGCGGCGCGCCGCATTCCGCACACGCTGAGCCTGACGGTGAATGCGCCCGGCTTCTTTCCGTTCATGCTCGGCGAGGCGCTTGCGGTGTCGTCGACCTCCGCGTGCAACTCGACCAGCGGCGCGCCGTCGCACGTGCTGACCGCGATCGGCCTCGATGCGGAAACCGCCGGCCGCACCGTGCGCGTGAGCTTCGGCCGTTTCACGACGGAGCAGGACGTCGATGCCGCGATCGCCGGTTTTCGCAACGCGATCGAGCAGTGTCGCGCGACGGCCGCGAACGGGTTTTCCGCTTCACGGCAGATCACGCCAGCCGACCTGAAGGCGATCCGCAATGCCGGCTTCCGTTCGGTGATCTGCAACCGGCCCGACGGCGAAGGCGCCGACCAGCCGGCGTTCGACGAGATCGCCGCGGCGGCCCGCGAACTGGGCCTCGACGCGCGCTACCTGCCGGTCGAGCGCGACCGGATCGGCGACGCGGAAGTCGATGCGTTCGGTGCGCTGGTCGATACGCTGCAGAAGCCGGTGCTCGCGTACTGCGGAAGCGGCAGCCGTGCCGGCATGCTGTGGAATCGCTGGTCCGCGCGGCGCATGGCCGCCACGCCGGCCTGAACCGGGACACCATCCGTCGCGTCATGCCGCGCCACACGCGTTCGCGCACGAAGCCGATGCGTCGATGCTTCAATGCGCTGCCGGGCGGCAACATAGAATGAAACCGCATCGGCAGCGCACGGCGTCTTCCACACGCCATCGCGCGCCATCCGCATCCGGCGCCCTCCATTCGCATTCGACCGACAGGCGGCGCCGCGACGATGCGCGGCCGCGCCGCTACCTCGGATATTCCAGCAGCAAAGCCACCCAGTCGGACGTCGCGGCGCCGTAGCGCGACGCGATGTCGTCGAGCACCCCGGGCAGCACCGCATCGCCGCGCCGCCCTTCCGGCACGACGATGCGTGCATGCGCGGCGCCGGCCGGCTGCGTCAGCAGCCGCAACCCGTGCCGCGATACGATCTCGCGCGCGTCGGCCGTCGCGACGACCCCGCTGCGCCACGTCCGCGCCCACGCATCGGCGGTCAGCGCCACCGGCAACTCGTCGAACCCGTCGTCGACCGGCAGGTCGAACGTCTCGTAGCGCCAGAACGCCACCCGGTTCGCCAGCGCCGCCATCGTCGTGCGCGCGCTCAACGCGAACCGGCGGCCGTCGTGTCGATCGCTCCACGCCTGCACGCCGATGTGCCGCGCGGTCTCGCGCGCCGCCGCGGGCCCGGCCAGCGCGCTCACCAATGCAAGCGACGCCGGCAGCGACGCCGACACGCCGCTCGTCGTCATCACGTTGCCGTCCATCACGTAGCGGCGATCGTCGATCCAGGTCGTATCGGCAAAGCGGCGGCGCAGACCATCGCGCGAATACCAGTGGGACGTCGCGACACGGTGGCGCAGCAGGCCGGCGTTCGCGAGCACCTCCGCGCCGTCGCAGATCGCCACCATCGTCGCGCCGCCGGCGGCCTGCTTGCGCAGCCACGCCAGTACCGCCGGGCTGTCCGCGCGATGCAGCGCGGGCACGACGACCGCATCGGCCCCGGCAGGCGTCGCGGCGTCGAACCGTTCGAAGGTCGTGTCGGCCAGCATGCGCAGCGCGGGCATCAGCTCGACGGCCCCCGTGTCGGCCGACACGGCGACGACATCCACCGCGCCGGACGCCTTCAGGATCGAATAAGGGACGATGAAATCGGTCGTCTCCGTTCCCGCGTTGTCCGCGACGATCGCGACGATCGCGACGAGCGGCCGCGCGCGCCCGTCCTTCGGTGCGGCCGTGGCCCGTGCCGCAGCCGGTGCGTCCACCGTCGCGGCGTACGCGATCGCCGCCGTCCATGCCCACACGCCGGCCAGCGCGCACGCAAGCAGCGCCGCCCATGCGCACCGCGCATTCCGTCCCGTTCCCGTTCGCATCGCCCGCCCCGCGTCATTCGATTGCACGTCCGGGAAATTACAAGGATCATGCTCGCGGTCACAAGGACAACTCCACCGCACTTCCCGCCATGCCCCAGCCCCCGCAACCGGTACGCGACGTCGTGATCGTCGGCTTCGAAGGCGTCCAGTCGCTCGACATCACCGGCCCGATGGAAGTGTTCGCGGTCGCGAACCGTTACCTGCCGGATCATGCGACGCCGTACCGGCTGACGCTCGCGTCGCAGGACGGAGGCGACCTCGTCACGCATGCCGGCCTGCGGCTCGCGGGCCCGACCGCGCTCGCGGCGCTGCCCGCGCGGCTCGACACGATCGTCGTCGCCGGCGGCAGCGAAGCGGCGCTGCGGCACGCGGCGTCCGACGCGGGCGTGCTGCCGTGGCTGCGGGCGCGCGTCGCCGACACGCGGCGCATCGCGAGCATCTGCACCGGCGCGTTCGTGCTCGCCGCGGGCGGCTGGCTGGACGGCCGGCGCGCGACCACGCACTGGAACCAGTGTGCGACGCTGCAGGCGCTGCGCCCCGCGATTCGCGTCGAGCCCGACGCGATCTACGTCAGCGATCCGCCCTTTCATACCTCGGCCGGCGTGACGGCCGGCATCGACCTGTGCCTCGCGCTCGTCGAGGCGGACTGCGGCACGCCGACCGCCGTCGCCGTCGCGCGCGAACTCGTCCTTTTCATGCATCGCCCCGGTGGGCAGGCGCAGTTCAGCGTCGGACTCGGCACCCTGGCCGGCGCAACGCCGCGCATGCGCACGCTGCTCGCCGAGATCGCCGACGATCCGACCGGCGATCTCGGCGTCGCCGCGCTGGCCGCGCGCATGCACATGAGCGAGCGGTCGTTTGCGCGCAACTTCCTCAGGGAAACCGGGCGATCGCCCGCGCAATTCGTCCTGGCGGCGCGGGTCGAGCGCGCGAAGGCGCTGCTCGAACGAGCCGACTGGCCGCTCGAACGAATCGCCGAGCGGTCGGGATTCGGCAGTGTCGACGCGCTGCAGCGCGCGTTCGCGAAGCAGGTGGGCGTAACGCCGCGCGACTATCGCGCACGCTTCGGCGCGCGACGCCACGGGCAGCCGGCAGCGTAAGCCGTCCGCAACGGCACGGCGCGCGAAGAAGCTGCGGGGAAAGGTTCGCATCGGGCTACCGGGCCGAATGCGCCCGGCGCCGACACGCGTTGGCCGCGTGGAGATCGGTAGAAATGAATCGGACGGCGGCCGCCGGCGCACATCGTCGCGCCGGCGGCCGGCCGTCATGCCGCTACACCGTTACGTCACTCGTCCTGCTGTTCCTGCTGCGCCTGCACCTGCCGCTGCTGGATGAACTGCCGCACGTCGCTCAGCGTCACGCGGCCCGTGTGCTTCGAGTCGATCTCGTCGAAGTGTTTCGACACGAACCCGAGCCCGCTGCTCTGCGCCTGTGCCTTCGTCACCGCCGCGCCGTTGCTCAGCACCGTATTGGCGCCGAGCCGTGCGTCGACGCGCTGCTGGGCCTGCTGCTGCAGCGTCGAGCCGGTCGACGGCAGCACCGGCGCCACCCGCGTGGCGGGAAAGAACGGACCGTCGACACCGCGCCCGCCGTGCGGCAGCTTCACCGGCGCCACCGCCTGCGGCGGCAACGCATGGGCACTGCTCATCACGGCACCGAGGACGATCAACGGAGACATACGCCGCATCAAATTGATTAGGGACATGATCACTCGCATTCAATGGATGAATTGAGGGTTCCTCTGACAAGGAGTCCGTCGCTCAGGGCGCCGCCGCCAGCGTCGTCGCGGCCGTCGCGCCCGGGATGCTGCCGGTCGGCACGCTGGCCGGGTTCTCGTCCGGCCACGGCGGCGGCAGCGTGTGCAGCGTCAGCGCCGTCGGAATCCGCTTGCCGTGATAGAACGTCCTCAGGTCCCGCTTCATCTGCGGCCGGGCGACGTCGTCCAGGTAGATCATGTGGCCGCCCTGGAAGAAGTTCACCTGCAGCTTCGGATTCAGGCCCGTCACCGTCTGCAGCCGCGCGAGTTGCTTCTCGGTGTTGAAGAACGGCGTCGCGAGATCGTGGAAGCCGTTCTCCGAGAGCACGCGAAGCTGCGGGTTGAGCTGCAGCGCGCCGAGCAGATCGGGGATCGTGTCGGGCATCGGCTGGCCGTCGTGCGTGAAGTCCCAGACGCCGATGATGTTGTCGTTCAGCGGCAGGTACGTCGCATTCGGCGCGGTGTAGCCGAGGTAATCCGGCATCTGCGTCGCGAGCGCGTTCGTGAACGGCTGCGAAATCAGGATGTCGGACGGATCGCCGTCGCTCTGCAGGCGCGGATCGGAGTTCGGCAGCGACACGCGTCCGTCATACCGGCCGATCGTCGTGCCGGGCAGGAGGCTCGTGCCGAACGGGTTCGCGTTGAAGTAGCCGCTCAGCGCCTGTTGCGTGAGGCTCGACGGGATCGACCACAGCCTGAGCGTCGCATTGCTCGGGAACACCGGCGTGCCGAGCGCATCCGGAATGCCGAGCTGGCTCAACACCCACGACTGCGAGTACTTCTGCAGCTGGCTGTAGATCAGCGTCGTGAACAGTTCCGTCTGCAGTGCGTACAGTCCCTGGTTCACCGGGGCCGGCGACACCTGGTTGAAGTACGCCGCGACCGCCGCGTAGCCGGGCAGGTAGCCCGCCACGGTATCGGTATCGAGCAGCAGCCCTTCCGTCGACTGCGTGATCGCCACCGCTTCCGTCGCATCCGCGAAGTAGTTCAGGATCGCCGACTGCAGCACGATGCCCGTCAGGTGCACGCCGGCGGATTCGAGCGCGAGCGCGAGCATGTCGGTACGAGGCGTGCCGTACGATTCGCCGTACAGATAGATCGGCGACGTGCTGCGGCTGTTCACGTTCAGGTAGCGCTGGATGAAATCGCGCATGATGTTCACGTCCGCGTCGGAACCCCAGTATTTCTGGTTGGTGTTCGGCAACACGGCTTCCGACAGCCCGGTTCCGGGCGGGTCGATGAACACGAGGTCGGTGGTGTCGATCAGGCTGTCGGCGTTGTCGACGATCGGATAGTTCGGCCAGTTGTTGCCGAACAGCGGATCGGGCGTGGCCACGCGCGTCGGCGCGAACGAGCCGAGACGCAGCCAGATCGACGACGAGCCGGGGCCGCCGTTATAGACGAACGTGACGGGGCGCGGCTTGCCGTTCTTGCTCGGCGCGGTGTACGCGACATACGACATCGACGCTTCCGCGTTGCCGTTCGCGTCCTGCGCGGTCAGGTGGCCGGTGGTCGTCGTGTAGTTGACGGTCGTGCCGCCGTTTTTCCACTGGTAATGCATGACCGCCGCTTTTTCGGACACCTGCGCGGCGGCCAGGCCGTCGGTCGCATTCATCGAATACGCGACCGGGTCGACGTAAGGCTGGTTGGCCGGCGTCTGGTTGCCGGCCGCTTGCGCACTGGCCTGCTGGCTCGCGGTGGCCTGCGCGAGGCTCGACGCGCCGACGGACGACGAATCGTCGCCGCCGCATGCCGCGAGCGCCAGTGTCATGACGGTCAATGCACCTAGCCCGGCCCACCGGCCGTGACGACCACGGCGGCTGCCGGTACTGCTCCTGTCTGGTTTCATCTCTATCCTTGTGCTGGTTCGGATACCACTTCACAAAGGCCGCCAACGCCTGCGACACGCGCAGGCCGACCCGCCACTCGCGTTGCACGGTCGGCAGTCGGCGGTTGGGGATGGGACTTCTCGGAGACTGAACTTGATACAGACACAGCAAACTGCTGGCGAGAATGGTGCTCGGACGCGCCCCCTGCAGTTTGAACAACTTTTATATAACCAAAATTTACAACAACATCAAAATAGGCGGTGCTGCGCTGCGTTGTCAAAGATCATTCGGATATTAAAAATCCCGCAATGATGCTAACGGCCGGCAGTGTCTGGCAATTGAAAGAAAGGCGGATTATTCGCGATTCGGGCGCCTCATTCGCAATGCTGCGCCGAATACCTTACTTTTTTCGCACCGCCAGGCGGCCTTTACTGCCTTGACGCGGCACGCCGAAAGCCTTCAGATCGACAGGATTTTTCTTTCATTTTAATTATCTTCCATCGATTAATGCAGCACGAAGGCGCGCATAGTCATTCATTCAGCTATTCGATTCAATCCGGCCATTCTTCAATCGCAACAACAGCCCGGATCGCATCGCCCATAAAATACCGATTACGCCAATTCGAAATGATTTCGGCGGAATTATTTACCCGGATTCCCACGGACTTTGCCCGGCGAGGCGAGGAGCGAAGGGCGGCGTGCCGCGCGACCGCCCCTCGCCCGCGTTCACGCCGTTACCAGCGCCAGCCGCCCGGCATCGCGATGTCGATCAGCACCGGATCGTGATCCCGCGAAGGCTGACGAGATAGAAGCATGCCAGGAAGCCCAGCGTGACGATCGTCAGTCCCGCGGGCATCGTTCTGCTGAAATGGCCGATATTTCCAACAAGCCGGTAGACGCAGAGCACGAAGATGATCGACGTGATGGCGAAGATCGTGCTCTTCGCATTCTTGAGCGAGAAAAGCGCGATCGCGTTCGTGGCGTCCGCTGGCAGGAACATCCACGCAATGGCGACAACCAGGCATGTGACGACAACGGTCGAGACCGCTTTGAGAATCACGGCGGTCGCCTTCATTGCTCGGCCGGGACGGTTCTGCAACCGGTATCGAATTTCAGAATGATCGGTTTGTCCAGCTTGATGCGTTTGGGGCGACTGTAGACCATGAAGTCGCCACCACGATTGTGCGCCGACCTCCAGTCGCAGTACGTCTTGTCATGAACTGGCCGGTAGACATCCTTCGCCAGGAACTTCCGAAAGAAGCTGGTGCGTTTGTCGATCGGCTTGTTGACCTCCTCGCCCGCGGGGAGATAACGCCATTCTTCAATAGTCGAGTTCCCGACGCTCAAGTGACTGCTTTTGAAAAAATCGTTGACCGCCGCGGCAAAGGACAGAACCATCCCGTTCCTGTTCCAGTGGCCGAGGTATTGGCTCTTGGAAAGCGAATCGTCGTTGAACGAATAGCTGTCCTTGATGCAGACATAGACGTGGGTAATCCGAACGAGAGGCTCGAGACAGAATGTGTCTCGCATCCCGCCACGAACGTCCTTGACGAAATCGCACCGCGATCACACGAAGAGGGTCGCCAATCGCCCATCAATACCGTCGCAGATTGTCGGTCCATGTCAGTCGCTCCGGCATGGTTGGCCTGCCGGCCCTAAAAGGGCAGTTGCAGCACGTCACCGACGAGATGCGCGTGTACGGCAGCGACGGTTCTGCCGGGCGGTCAGGTCAACCTCGTCTTTGACAAGGAGCACTTCCGCCTCTTTTGCGCCCAAATCTGTCGGCCCCACGACCGACACGACACATCGGCCAGGTAATTGCGTGCTCGGTCATTCAGCATCTCCCCATACCCGCCGACCCGACAATGCCGTTCGAAATGAAGGCTTGTCGAAAGCGATTCGCTCGGCTAGACTGCCCTTCGTCTTTGGGGAGTAGCCTGCTTTCCATCCCCGGAAAGCGAACGCGTCAACACACTCGGCCTGCGGCCGTGGCGCGTTCGGCCTGATCGGCTTGGCGAGACCATGGGCGCATCGCGTCGTTCCTGGTCGGACGTCGGCGGATGCGCCATGGTTCGTCAGCGTCCGACCACGGAGTCCCCATGTTCCCCGCCGCCTTCTCCCCCTGCACCGCCGCCTGCGGAGGTGCCGCATGACCTTCATGTTTCTCGAACTGGCGTTCATGCTGGTCGTCATCCTCATCGCCGCCGAAGTCTTCACGAATGCGCTCGAACACCTCGGCGAACGCCTGAAGATTTCCGAAGGCGTCACCGGTTCGCTGTTCGCCGCCGTCGGCACCGCGCTGCCCGAAACGATGGTGCCGCTGCTCGCGCTGGCCGGCGGCACGGCAAACCGGGCCGTGAACGAGGAAATCGGCGTCGGCGCGATCCTCGGCGCGCCGCTGATGCTCGCGACGCTCACCACCTTCCTGATGACGCTCGCCGTGATCCGTTCGCGCGGGCTGCGCGGCACGATCGCGCCCGAACGGACCGGCTTCGTGCGCGACCTGAATTACTTTCTCGCCGCGTTCTCGCTGGCCACCGCCGCGATGTTCGTCCCGCATCACGCGTGGGCCGTGCGCGCGCTGCTCGCCGCGATGCTGGTCGGTATCTACGTGCTGTATGTGGTGATGACGTTCCGCGCGTCGAACCGGCTCGTCGATGCCGGGCACGGCACCGAAGCGCCGCACACGATGTTCCTGTCGCGCCTCGGCGTGCCGACCAACCTGGCGACCATCGCGCTGCAGTTGCTCATCGGCCTCGCGCTGCTGGTCGGCGGCGCGAAGGGTTTCATTCACGGCGTGGAAGGCGTGTCGAATGCGCTCGGCATCTCGGCGCTGCTGCTGTCGCTGATCATCGTGCCGATCGCGACGGAGCTGCCGGAGAAGGTCAACAGCGTGCTGTGGATCCGCCGCCGGAAGGACACGCTCGCGTTCGGCAACATCACCGGCGCGATGGTGTTCCAGGGCACGCTGCTGCCGGCGATCGGCATCATGCTGACGCCGTGGGAGCCGCGCCCCGAAGTGCTGACCGGCGTGATCGTCACGCTCGCGGCGGCCGCGTGGCTGCGCTTCAATGCGCGCACGCGCGGCCTCGCGATCTGGGCGCTGCTCGCGAACGGCGCGGGGTATGCGGGGTATCTGTTCCTGACGTTGAGCCGCTGAGCGTCCCCAGCCGCCGCGATCCCGCTGACGCGGGGCGACCGCAGCATGCCGGCGCGAAGGATGCGCCATCGCCTCGATCGCCCGCGCCGCGCCAGGTGACGACGCCGGCTACGCCGCCAGCCCGTCCGCCGCCAGCGCGGCCTGCACCGCCGGCCGCGCCCGCACCCGCTCGTACCACGCACGCAGGTGTTCATGGCGGGTGAGGTCGATATCCGCGTTGTACACCGATCGCATCCATTCGGCCTTGCCCCAGCCCGTCAGCGCGAACAGGTACGCATCGGCGACGGTGAACGTGTCGCCCGTCAGGAACGTCTTGCCGGCGAGCTGACGGTCGATCCACGCGAAGCGGCTGTCGAGCTTGGTTCTCGCCGGATCGACGTACTTCCCCGCCTGCACCGCGTAGAGCAGCGGAATGAAACCCTTGTGGATTTCCGCCGTGAGGAAGTTCAGCCACTCCATCAGCCGATAGCGGTCGAGCGTGCCGTATGCGGGAGCGAGCCCGGTTTCCGGCCGCCGATCCGCGAGATACTGCGCGATCACCGGCCCTTCGCGCAGCAGCGTGCCGTCGTCGAGTTCGAGCAGCGGCACGTAGCCCAGTTCGGTCACGTCGTAGTAGTTGCGGCCGTCCTCGACGAGATGCTTGCGCGCGTCGACCTTGACGATCTCCGCGTCGAGGCCGCCTTCGCGCAGCACGATGCAGATGGCCTGCGAACAGCTTCCGGGAGCGTGGTAGAGCTTCATGTATTTCCTTCGTGGGTTGTCCGTGTATCGATTCGCCGCGACGCGGACGCTAATATCTCGCATTGGCGCACGGCTGAGAAGACGGCAGTCGTTTGTGCCGTAGTCACAAAAAATTTACCGATCAGGATTCAGCACGATGAAAACGAGTGCGACAGGATGTTCCGTTGAAGAAGCGATGCGCCTGCTCGGCGGCCGCTGGCGGCTGCTGCTGGTGTCGTATCTGCTCGACGGGCCGCGGCGCTTCAGCGACCTGCGGCGCGACATGCCGGGCATCTCGCAGCGGATGCTGACGCTCGACCTGCGCGCGCTCGAGGACGCGGGCCTCGTGCGGCGCACCGTCTACCCGGAAGTGCCGGTGCGGGTCGAATACGATCTGACCGCGGACGGCGACCGGCTGCGGCCCGTGGTCGACGTCATGCGCGAATTCGGGCTGTGGCTGAAGGCGCGCGACGCCGATGCGTCGTGCGATGCCGGCGCGATGCCCGACACCGCGCGCACCCTCGAAACGGCCAGCCACGCTGGCCGGTAATTCCCGACAACCCCCAAGCAGGAACCCCGTACATGGAACTTCACGCCACCGTCGGCGCGGCGACGTCCGATCTCGACGACGACGACAGCTTCGCCAACATCTACTGCCTCGACGCGGAGCAGAACTATTGCTTTTCGCTGTTGCGCTTTCCGGACGATTCCCAGATCGAAGTGATGGTGCTCGACCAGCTCAACTGGCGCGTCGAGGATCTGTCGGTGCGCCTGACGGACCATACGATCGACGTCGAACTCGAACCCGACGTCGCCGCGCGGCTCGACGGCCAGACCCGCTACGTGATTCATCTCGCGCCGGGCGACTACGATCCGGTCAGGCTGCGCGCGGCGCTGAAGGAAATCTTCGTCGGCAAGAGCGGGTATCGCGACGAGCGCACCCGCGACTAGCGGCTCATCCGCACTACCATCGTCGCCTTCGCGATGGCCTCGCCGTGCGCGACGTAGCCGACGACCGCCGGCGTCGCGTCGCGATCGACGGGCAGCTTCGCCGCCCTGAGCGCCGTCAGCGTGATGACGTAGCGATGCGTCTCGCCCGTCGGCGGACACGGGCCGAGATAGCCCGCTCGGCCGGTGTCGTTCTTCATCGCGACGGCGCCCGCCGGCAATCGCGCGGCGTCGTTGCCCGACCCGCGTTCGATGCCGCCGGCCGACGCCGGAATGTCGGCGACGACCCAGTGCCAGAATCCCGACCCGGTCGGTGCGTCGGCGTCGAACATCGTCAGCAGGTAGCCTTGCGTGCCTTCCGGCGCATCGTGCCATCGTATCGACGGCGAGACGTTCCGGCCGTGGCAGCCGAAGCCGTCCGATATCTGTGCGTCGTCGAACGCGCGGCCGGCAAGTTCTACGCTTTCGATCGAGAAATCGCCGGCGCGCGCCGTTCCGGCGACAATCATCGCGACGCAAAGCGCGAACCCGGGCTTGAATATTTTCATCGTCTGTCTCGCCGGCAAGCAGGAATGGAGCGGCCATTCTTGCAACCGCGCCGGCCTCGAACAAGACCAGCGGCGGTACCGGTATCGCGACTACCCGGCAGCGCCCGTCCTGTCCCGTCCCGCTCGCGGAAAAAACCCGATGCCGGTACATTGCTGCCCAGCGGGGGCCGGCCCCGGCCGGCTCCGTATCGTTCACGTCCTTCTTCCTCGCCCCGATCATGACGCCTCCCTCGCGCCTCCGTTCGCTGCTCCGCCGCTCCGCGCTGCTGCTCGCCGCCTGCGCATCGCCGGCCCTCGCCGCACATGCGGCCGGACCGCTGCTCACGTTCAAGGTCGACGACACCGTCACCGCCCGCGTCGAGCGCGCCGACGGCCAGCACCTCACGGTCCGCTTCCTGCCGAGCGGGAAAACGCAGACGCTCGACGTGACCGTCACCGACGAGGACGGCCACTACCACCTCGCCGCCGACGACTACAACTTCGACGGCCACCGCGACCTCGCCGTGTACGCGATGCTCGGCATGGTCAACGAGAGCTACGGCATCTACCTGTACGACCCGGCCCGCCAGCAGTTCGCGCCGCTGCAGATGCCGGCGGCCAACATGCCGCACGGCAACTGCGACGACCTGATCAACGTGCAGGCGAAGCCGAAGGAGCGCACGCTGTACAGCTCGTGCCGCGGCGGCCCGATCTGGTACACGGATGCCTACCGTTTCGACGCCGGCGGAAAGATGTACCTGTACCAGTCCAGCGAAGCGATTCCGGACGACCTGCGCGACCTGCTCGACGGCGACAGCGGCCCGTCGTCGATGCTGCTGACCTACGACGAACACGGCAAGCGCGTGTCGCGACGCCCGCAGGCGTACGACGCCGGCAAGGTCACGTTCAAGGTGCGCCCGGCCCGCCTGCCGCTGCACGACACGATGGCCGACACGCCCGCGCGCCGCTACGTCGTCGCGGGCGACACGGTCGAGCTGATCGACGCGAGCGACGATTTCCAGTGGCTGAAGGTGCGCTATCGCAATCCGCATGCGGGCGCGGTGCAGGGCTGGGTCAGCGCGAAGGAAGCGATGGGCGGCTGATGTACGCGGCGGCGTTGCAGCCGCCGTTTCCCACATATTGAGCGCGTGACGTCCCATTAATAGGGATACCTGTTCAAATGTTGACGCACCGCGCGCCACGGCTCTAACGTTCGCCCCAACGCCATTCGCTCCGGCCGCCCCGTTCACGGGCGCCGGCCGCGCACAGAACACAGGAGACAACCGTGGCCCCTTCCGCGTCGCGCACCCGCGCCAACCCGCCCGAGCCATTGCCCGCGCATGCCGGCACGCCATCCGGTTCCGCCGTTCGCGCGGAAGCGGCACACGCGACGCCGAGCCGCAAGCGGCTGCTGATCCTCGCGCTGCTGTTCGTCACGGTCGTGATCAACTATCTCGACCGCAGCAACCTGTCGATCGCCGCGCCCGCGCTGTTCAAGGAGCTGAACATCGATCCGGTTCGCGCGGGCCTCGTGTTCTCCGCGTTCGGCTGGACCTATGCGCTGATGCAGATTCCCGGCGGCTGGCTCGTCGACAAGGTGTCGCCGCGCGCGCTGTATGCCGGCGCGCTCGCGCTGTGGTCGGCCGCGACGCTGCTGCTGGGCTTCGCGGGCTCGTTCGTCGGGCTGATCGTGCTGCGCCTCGCGGTCGGCGCGCTCGAAGCGCCCGCCTACCCGATCAACAACCGCGTGGTGACGACGTGGTTCCCGACCCGCGAACGCGCGAGCGCGATCGGCGGCTACACGTCGGGCCAGTTCGTCGGCCTCGCGTTCCTCACGCCGGTGCTCGCGTGGCTGCAGGTGCATCTCGGCTGGCACATGGTGTTCGTCGCGACCGGTCTCGCGGGCATCGCGTGGGCCGCGATCTGGTACGCGGTGTACCGCGAGCCGCGCGCGTTTCGCGGCGTCAATGCGGCCGAGATCGCGCTGATCCGCGACGGCGGCGGGCTGGTCGACCTGGAAGACCGCATCGCGGCGCGCGGCGCGCGCACGCCGTCGACGTGGCGCGACCTCGGCATCGTGCTCGGCCGGCGCAAGCTGTGGGGCATCTATCTCGGCCAGTTCGCGCTGAACTCGACGCTGTGGTTCTTCCTCACGTGGTTTCCGACCTACCTCGTCAAGTATCGCGGGATGGACTTCATCAAGTCGGGCTTCCTCGCGTCGCTGCCGTTCCTCGCCGCGTTCGTCGGCGTGCTGTGCTCGGGCGTGCTGTCGGACTGGCTGATGCGGCGCGGCGCGTCGCAGGGTTTCGCGCGCAAGCTGCCGATCATCTCGGGGCTGCTGATCTCGACCTGCATCATCGGCGCGAACTACGTCAGTTCGACGGGCTGGGTCATCGCGTTCATGACGATCGCGTTCTTCGGCAACGGCTTCGCGTCGATCACGTGGTCGCTGGTGTCTGGGCTCGCGCCCGCGCGGCTGCTCGGCCTCACGGGCGGCGTGTTCAACCTGATCGGCAACCTGTCCGCGATCGCGACGCCGATCGTGATCGGGCTGCTCGTGAACGGCGCGGACTTCTCGCGTGCGATCACCTACATCGCCGCGATGGCGCTCGTGGGCAGCCTGTCGTACGGGCTGCTGGTCGGCAAGGTCGAGCGCATCGACGCGTGAGCCGCGCGCGGGCGGCGCGCGCATGCCGCGCCACCCGCCGCCCGCCGGCCCTTCCGTCAGAACCGCAGGAAGCCGTCGCGCGCAAGCGCGTGCGGATTGCCGGCCACGTAGTCGAGCGCGCACGCATCGGTATCGATGCCGACGGTCAGCAGCGTTTCCCAGCGCTCGGTGTCGGGCATCGACAGGTCCGGATGGAAACACACGATGGCCCGGTCGCCGGCCGCGCCGCACATCGCCGCCGCGCGCTCGCGCAGGTCGGCGCCCGTCATCCCGCCGACGACCGTGTTCAGGTGCGCGAAGCGTTCGCGCGTGGTCGAGCTGTCGGGCATGCAGTCGCCGCCGCTCAACGCGCGGTCGAGGAAGTGGTTCGTATGCAGCAGCCAGCCGTCCGGACGCGGCACGACCACCGCCATGCCCGACGGGCTCAGTTCGATGCTCGCCGCGCGCGGGGTCTCGTCATGCCGCGTGAACACGGTCAGCACCGTCGACGCGCTCACGCGTGCGGTGCGTGCGAGTTCGATCGCCTCCTGCACCGTCGTCGCGTCTTCGAGCATGCGCCGCGCGATCGCATGCACGGGCACGCCGGCGCTACCGTCGTCGCTCGCGTGATGCAGGATGTTGAAGTGCAGCCCGAGCCCCGCGCTGTTCACGCCGAGCTTCGCGAGCATCCCGAATTCGGCGAACAGCTTGACGGTGCGGCCGTGCGGCGCGGCGAACCGCATCAGCAGCCCCTGCGGCGCGAGGCTGTCGTGCCAGTCCCACGTCTGCAGCGTGCGCGGCGCGTGCGGGCCGGCCGGCGCGTAGACGGTCGTCGAGCACTCGCCTTCGGCCGACGCGGGCGCGCTCGCGAGAATCTCGGTGCGCGCGTTCAGGCAGGCGAGCTGCCAGCGCGGCAGGTCCACGCCGTCGGCGATCGCCTCGATCTCGGCGGCGAGGCGCGGGCACCAGGCATCGAGCGCGGCCAGGCTCGCCTCGCCGATCGCCCGCGCGCGCTGCGGCGCGATGCCGAGCCTCGGGAAGAACGCGAGATACAGCGCGACCGTCTCGCGGATCTCCGGCGCGAAGCGCTCGCCGGTCAGGCGGCCCCGCTCGCGCGGGTCGGCAAGGTCGGTCACGAAGGTGTGCAGCTTCAAGGTCAAGTCTCCTGTGTCGAAAGAAATCCGGGCCCCGACGGCCCGGAGCGTGATGCGCGGCGGCGCCGGTCGGACGGCGCACGCGGCGCTCAGAACGTGTAGATGAACTGCATCCCGGCCAGGTCGTTGCTGCGCGAGTACGTGCCGTTGTTCTTCAGGAACACCGGATGGTTCGCGGCGTCGTGGCGGTATTCGAGCTTCACGGTGATCTGCTGCGTCGGGTAGAACAGCAGGTCGGCCGTGATCGCATAGCGCTGCGCCCCCTTGCATTCGGTGCCGTTCGTCGACGAGCCCTGGAAGCACGACGGATCGATGCCGAAGCCGCTCGTCCCGTTCACCGACGGGTTGCCGCCCGCGAGCCCGTACTGGATGTTCGTGCCGCCGCCGCCGTTGGCCGTGTCGTTCAGGTAGTCGAAGCGCAGCGTCGCGCCCATCCGCCCGATCCACGAGGTCGTCCACTTCGTATGGCCGAGCAGCGACATCCCGTACCAGCGCGCGGTGCCGCCGTTCCATGCGCCCTTCTGCAGCTCGCCGTAGTCGACCTGCGCGTTCACCTGGGTCTTGTCGTGCGTATAGGTCATGTCGGCCTCGACGTACTTGTAGAGGCCGGTCGGCGACGAACCGTTGCACTGGTAGCCGTAGCCGCCCGCCTGCGCGCACGGCGAGAACAGCGATTGCCGGCCCAGCATCCCGGAGATGCCGAAATCGTAGGCCGTCGACGTCGCGTTGTCGAAGCGCGCGGTGATCGTCGGCGTCCAGTTGGTCTTCGTCGTGTTGTTCGCCGCATTCGCGATCGCGCCGGCCGTGCGCAGCACCTCGTTGCCGATCACCACCTGCCAGAAGCGCGTCATGGCCGCGTTGGAGCCCTTCAGCCCGACGCCGATCAGGTTGCCCGGCTCGCTGAAGTCGTACAGCAGCCCGTGCGTGAGCGTCAGCATCTGGTTCGACGGCTGCACTTCGTAGCCGGCGAGGCTCGGCATCATGCCGATCTCGAAGGTCCGCGTCGTGCTCAGCGGCACGGTGACCTGCGCCTGCGTGACGATGTTGTTGCCGATGCCGCCGTGCGCATTGCTGAACACGTTGCCGAAGCCGCGGTTCGGCTGGATCACGATCTCCGCCGACGGCGCCATCGGGCCGACGCCGAAGGTCTTCTTGATGTCGAGGTAGATATCGCCGATCGTGCTGTTGTAGTAGTCGTACGCGCCCGGATCGTGGTTCAGGAACTGAAAGCCGGACGTGCGCTGCGCGCGGTTGAACAGGTACACGGGATCGACGTAGCCGGTGATGCTCAGGCCCGCCAGCGGGCCGGTGGTCGCGGCCTCCTGCAGCGAATCGACCTTCAGCGACGCATTCGCGATCTGCTCGCGCATCTGCTGCAGGTCGTCGTTCGTGAACGCCGGCGCCGAATCGGCTGCCGGTGCGACGGCCGCGGCCGTGCCGAGCGGGCCGGCCGTGCCGGGCGACGCGGCGGCCGCCGCGGCTGGCGCCTTCGCGGCCGCCATGCTCGCGCGCAGTTCGTTCACCTGCTGCTGCAGCGCGGCGACCTGCGCCTGCAGCGCCTTCATCGTGCCGGCGTCGGTCGCCTGCGGAGTGTGTGCGCATGCCGCAGCCGCTTCGAACGCGAGCAGGCACAGCGCCGTCATGTGTTTGATGGTCATGTGGTGGGTGATCGTCGGGACGAGCGCGCCCCCGCCCGCCGCGATCGGCGGCGGGACGCGCAAAGGATGGGCGGGAAGGCGGCCGGCTTACTCGGTCTTCAGCTTGGTCCAGAGACGGTTCTGCAGGCGCATCAGCTCGGGCGGAACCGGCTTGCTGAGGCTCAGCCGGCGGATCACGTCGGCGGGCGGGAACACGGCCGGATCGCTCGTCACCTCGGCGCGCACCAGCCGCTTCGACGACGGCACGGCCGACGGGTACGACGTGTCGTTGGTCAGGTTCGCGCTTTCCTTCTCCGACAGCACGAAGTTGACGAACTTCAGCGCGGCGTCGGGATGCGGCGCGTCCTTCGGCACCGCCATCATGTCGAACCACATCGCGCTGCCCTCGGTCGGGATCACGTACTTGATGTGATACGGCTTCTTCGCGGAAGCGGCCGCGATCCGCGCGGAGTTCACGTCGCCCGACCAGCCGAGCGCGAGGCAGATGTCGCCGCCCGCGAGATCGTTGATGTAGCTGCTCGAATTGAACTGCGTGATGTACGGCCGCACCGATTTCAGCAGCTCGTATGCGGCCTGGTAGTCGGCCGGGTTGGTCGTGTTCGGATCCTTCTTCAGGTAGACGAACGCCATGCCGAACGCATCGACCGGCGAATCGAGCACCGACACGCCGCAATGCTTCAGCTTCTGCGCATACTTCGGATCGAACAGCAGCGCCCAGCTGTCGAGCGGCGCGTCGTTGCCGAGCGCGGCCTTCACCTTCTCGACGTTCATCCCGAGGCCGTCGGTGCCCCACGTCCACGGAATGCCGTACTGGTTGCCCGGATCGTCCTTCGCCAGCACCTTCATGATTTCCGGATCGAGCAGCCCGTAGTTCGGCACCTGGCTCCTGTCGATCTTGCGGTAGATGCCGGCCTGCAGCTGCCGCGCCCAGAAGATGTCGGACGGCACGACGACGTCGTAGCCCGACGTGCCCGACAGCAGCTTCGCCTGCAGCGTCTCGTTCGAATCGAACTCCTGGTAGACGACCTTGATGCCGGTCGCCTTCTCGAAGTTCGCGATCGTCGCCTTGCCGATCGAATTGCCCCAGTTGTACACGTTGACGACGTCAGCCGCGTGCGCGACGGGCGCGCCGGCCCATGCGAGCCCGCCGAGCGCGAGCGCCGCGCACGCCGTTTTCAGATGCCTGCTCCAATCCCCTGCCATGGTTTCCTCCGTGGATTTCATGATCCGTCCGTCACGAACGGTGTGTGCTTCGGTCCGGAAAAATGTAGCCAGAGGAAATTGGCCGGTCTGCCCTGCCGATAGGGGGACACGCCGCACAATCGACACATTCGGCACATCCGGCGCACCCGGCGCTGGCCGGACGCGCCGGCCGGCGCGCGGCGCAAGCCGCCTGAAAGCCGGCGGCGCCGCATCGCCGGCCGCCCCCGCTCAGGAGGCCTGCACGCCCGTCCGCGCGCCGAAGTCGTCGCCCACGTGGGTGACGCGGCCGTCCATCATCGTCAGCGCGACGTCGATGCGGCCGATGTCGTACTGGCCGACCTCGAACAGGTCGTGCTCGAGCACGACCAGATCCGCGCGCTTGCCGGGCGTGAGCGAGCCGACCTCGTGCTCCATCCCGAGCTGGTACGCGCCGTGGATCGTGTACGCGGCGATCAGTTGCGGAATGCTCAGGCGCTCGGCGAGATCCGGGAACACCGGGGCATCGGGCTCGCCGGCAAGCTGGCGCGTATGGCCCGACTCGATGTGCTCGAGCGGCTTGTGCTGGCAGCGGCACTGGCACGCGAGGCCGTCCATGCCGATCGACACCGTCACGCCTTCGTCGAGGAACGTGCGGAACTTGTACATGTTGCTCCAGCGTTCGTGCCCGTAGTGGTCGCGCAGTTGCTCGGTGTACGCGTCGACCACGCCCCATTGCAGCTGCGTGTTCGCCATCACGCCCGCGCGGCGAAAGCGCGGGATGTCGTCCGGATGCGTGAGGAACGCGTGCGTGATCACGTGGCGCCGGTCGCGCGGCGGGTTGGCGCGGTTGACCGCGTCGAAGCCGTCGAGCGCCATCCGCACCGCCGCGTCGCCGACGCAGTGGACCATCACGTTCGCGTTCGCGCGATCGGCCTCGACCAGATAGCGGTTGAACGTCTCGGCCGGCATCGTCGGCGCGCCGCAGGTGTCGGGGCGGTCCGCATACGGTTCCAGCAGGTACGCGGTGTGGTTCGCCTCGGTGCCGTCGAGAAACAGCTTCAGCGCGCGCGCCTTCACGAGCGGCGAATCGTACTGCTCGCGGTAGCGGACGAGCGTGCCGACCGGATCGTCGATCTCGCCGATCACGGCGACGCTGCCGACCACGCGCAGCTTCAGGTCGCCCGCGCGCTCCATCGTCTGCAGCGTCTCGTACAGCAGCGACTGGTCGCCGCTCGGATCGAAGAAGCCCGCGTCGAACACGGTCGTCACGCCGGCCGCGCACAGCTTCTTCTGCCACGGCGGAATCGATTTGAGGTACAGGTCGATGCCGGTCGGCAACAGGCCGGCCGCGCTGATCCGCTGCATCAGCAGCGAGTAGGCGGCGCCGTCGACGATCAGGCCGGTCGGCTCGCCCGTGCGCGCATCCTTCTCGAACCAGCTCGCGCCTTCCTGCACGGGCGGCGTCGACGCATCGATCCCGGCGATCTCCAGCGCCTTCGAGTTCACCCACATCGAATGGAAATCGGTCGACAGCAGGCACACGGGGCGATCCGCGCAGATCGCATCGAGCGTCTCCTTGCGCAGCAGCGCCGGCGGAATCGTCGCCTGCACCCAGCCCATCCCGGTGATCGCCGGCTCGTCCGGATGCGCGTCGACGTACGCGCGCAGCGCGGCCAGCACCTTCTGCGGATCCTCGTGGTTCACGAACGCCTGGAACGCGAACGCGGTCGTCTCGAAGTGCCAGTGCGATTCGACGAAGCCCGGCAGCACGAGCCGGCCGGCCGCGTCGACCACCTTGGTCCGCGCCCCGACGTACGCCTGCACGGACGCCGTATCGCCGACGTGGACGATGCGGCCGTCGCGCACGGCGACCGCCTGCGCCCACGGCCGGTGCGGATCGACGGTGTAGACCTTCGCATGGGTGAGAACGAAATCCGCCGGCGTCGCGGCGGCGTGCGTCGGTTGCATCTGCATGGGCTGTCCTTTCGGGTGATCTTTCGGGAGATCGGGTTTTCGAAGTGCTTTCACTATAGGCAGACGATTCGCGCCGGTCTGCCCCCCCGCCGAGGGGGCCCGGGCGCGTTCCGGGCGCCGCGCGCGCGTTCCTGTCGTCGTTTTGGGGACAACGCGCGAAATCCGCCGGGTGAATCCGGTGAATTCCCGGCTGACGCATGCGCGGCGTTCGCGTAACGTCGCGCTGTCCCCTGCCTTCCTCGCCCGACCATGCGACTTCTCCAGCCCGACCCGGCCGCCCGCGGCCACTACCTGATCGGTGTGCGCCCCGACACGCTCGGCGCGACGCTCCGCGCGGTCGGCACGCCGGATTTCGTCGGCGCGGTCACGGAGTTCGTCAACGACAGCATCGACGCCGACGCCGTCCACCTCGAACGCTGGCGCGCCGACACGGGCAGCACGTCGGGCTTCGTCGTCGAATGGCTCGGCAGCGGCAGCCTGCGCTTCGCGGCCGATACGCTGCGCGTGATGGATGTCTACTACCAGGACTACTGCCAGGTCGACCCGCTGGTTGCGCCGCTGCGCGGCAAGGCCGGCACGCTGCTCGTGCAGCGCCATGTCGACGGCATCGCCGACGGCGAATTCCGCCGGCGGATCTTCGACGAGCCCGGCATCGGGCAGGAATGCCTGCTCGTGCACGGCAGCGCGCACCTGCAGTACGCGCTCGGGCTCGCGCGCACGGTCGGGCGCGCCCCGTTCACGACGGACGAACTGTTTCACTTCCGGCAGATGGTCGACCTGCTGTTCCCGATGTTCGAGCTGCATGCGCGCACCTGCGCGGCGCGGCGCGTGGCGGCGGTGTCGGTGAATGCCGCATCGCAGGCGGGGTTCGACGCGCGCCTCGAACGGCAGGACGTGCAGTTGTCGCGCCGCGAGCACGAGATCTGCCGGCTGCTGCTGTGCGGGCGCTCGGTGCCCGAGGCCGCGCAGCAGCTCGACGTCAAGCTGTCGACGGCCGAATCGTACGTGAAGCGCGCGTTCGCGAAGCTCGGCGTGCGCACGCGCCGCGAGCTGTTCGACTGGGTGCTCGTCGACTGCTGAACGCGCGGCGCGCGGCCGGCGGCGGGCCCGCCGCACCGGTCCTAGGCGGCCAGTGCGGCCGCCTTGATGTTGAACGCGCGCAGCAGGTCCTCGCAGAACGCGTCGACGATCGGCTTGTCGCTCGCGCTGCGCTTCATCGCGAGATGCAGCGGCACGTCGAAGCTGAACGTCGCGCGGCCGACCGCCTTCACGAGCCCGCGCTGCTCGAACGGTTCCGCGTAGTGCGCGGGCAGGTAGCCGAGATGGCCGCCCGACAGGATCAGGATCGTCGCGGCCTCGATGCTGTCCGCGCTCGCGGTCACGCGCCGCTCGGGCAGCGGATACTGCTCCTCCGGCACCGGATAGGTGCGCCACACCCAGTCGTGACGCTGCAGCTCGTCGGCCGTCACGGGCCGCGACGCGTGGAACAGCGGATGCCCGCGCCCGCAGTAGATCACCTGCTGCTCGGTGAACAGCGGCGTGTAGAGCAGCCCCGGCACGCGATGCCAGAAATAGCCGATCGCGAGATCGAGCTGGTTGTTCACCAGGCTTTCCTCCAGCTCCTGCGGCGACGCGACCTTCATCGCGAACGTGACGGCCTGGTCGCGCTTGCGGAACGCGCCGATCGCGTCGGCCACCCGCGCGTTCTCGACCAGCGGCGCCTGGCCGATCAGGCCGATCGACAGCGTGCCGACCAGCTTGCGGTCGATGTCGCGCACCCGCGCGACGAATTCGGACGTTGCCGCGACGAGCGTGCGCGCGGTGGCCGCGAAGCGTTCGCCCTTCGACGTCAGGCGAAAGCCGCCGCGGCCGCGATCGCACAGCTTGAAGCCGACGCGCGCCTCGAGCGCCGACAGTTGCGTGCTGATCGTCGACTGCCGCACGCCGAGCGACGCTTCGGCGGCCGTGATGCCGCGTGCGTCGACGACGGCCAGAAAGACCCGGATGAGCCGGAGATCGAGATCGGTGGTATTCGAGAACATGCTTCCAGCCGCTGCGCGTATGCGCGTTACCCGGCCGGCCCGCGCGACGTGCATCCCGCGCCGCGCCGGCCGCCTGCGCCGATGAACCGAACCGGACGCGCGCCGCCATCGGCAGCGGCGCGCGTCGCAACCGTCATTCGGGCGCCACCGGAAGCGCGCGCCCAATGCCGTGCTCGACGCCGAACACCGCGGGCCGCAGCCGCTTGTAGCAAATGAACGCCAGCGCGCACAGCCCGATCGCCGCGAGCAGCGCCGACTGCGTGCCCGCGCGCTCGATCAGCGAGCCGCCCGCGACCGAACCGATGCCGTAGCCGAGCGCGACGCAGCCCGGCGACAGCACGGCAGACTTGCCGATCAGGTCGTATTGCGGAATCGTCGCGTAGATCAGCAGCGCGCCGCCGGTCCAGCAGCCGATGAACACGATCGCGCCGAGCGTGAACGTCGCGACCGACGCGGGCAGCGCGAGCAGCACCGCCGCGACCGCGCAGCCGCCGAGGTTCACGAGCGTCCAGCGGCGCAGGCCCGCGCCGGCGCCGAGCTTCGGCATCGCCGCGCAGATCACGAGGCTCGCGACGTTCGCGACGCCGAGCACGAGCGACACCGACTTGCCGCTCAGGCCCGCATCGGTGCCGATCTTCTCGAGAAAGGTCCACACCACGCCGACGCCGCCGTACAGCGCGAGCTGCGCGCACAGCACGAGCATCGCGCCGTTGCGGTCGATGCGGCCGCCGACGCCGGCCGGCGTCGGCGCGGCCATCGTCTCGCCGCGGCGAAACAGCGGCGTCGCCAGCACGAACGCGCCGAGCACGCAGGCGACGAAACCGAACACGCCGTGCGCGCCCCACGCATCGCTCAGCATCGGGAAGATGCAGGCAAGCAGCACCATGCTCCACGCCACCTGCCCCATCAGCATGATCCCGAGATTGCGTTCCGGCGCGCGCGAGTACGACAGGTAGCGCAGCGCGATGCCGTTCAGCCCGCCCGAGCCGACGCCCGCGATGAACTGCAATGCGGAATACGCGACGAGCCCGTGCGTCGCGAGCGTGCCGAGGTTCGCGCCGGCCGCGAGCGTCACCGCGCCCGCGAGCACGAGCCGGACGGGCTGGCGGCCGAGCACGAACGCGACGAGCAGCGTGCCCGTCGATTCGCCGAGCACCTCGATGAAGCTCGACAGCCCGAGCGCGGCTTCGCCGAAACCCCAGTGGCGCTCGACCTGCCCGACGATCGCGGGCAGGCCGAGGAAGACCGTCGGCCCGAGGATGCCGAGCAGCAGCATCACGACGACGAACCGCGCGCTCTCCTGACGCGCGTCATCCTGCAGGTTCACTCCATTCATGGGTTGTCTCTCTCCGTGTCCGCCGTGCGGACCGTCTCCTCTGGGGAGTGTTCTTCGTCCGGCGGCGGCCCGACCCGGGCCGCCGCGCCGCCGTTACATCGGGAAGCCCATCGCCTTGAGGCCGCTGATCCACGCGCGCTTCCAGCCGCCTTCGGCATCCGCGCCGTCGAACGCATGGAACGTGATCTTCGCGGCGACCCAGCGCATCGGCTCCGGCGGGATGTAGCTCGGGCTCTGGTTCGCGATGTCGAGCTTGCGCTCGGGGCTGTCGCGGTCGAACAGGATGTTCAGCCCCATGAATGCGCCGAACCGGCTCGCCGCGACGCCGAAGCCCGTATAGCCGGCGACGAACACGGCCTTGTCGCCGAGATAGCGCTTCGCGAACACCGAGCCGCGCGAGCAGTAGTCGATCGGCCCGCCCCACGCGTGCGAGAAACGCACGTCGGCCAGTTGCGGGAAGGTGCGGTAGAACGCTTCCGCGAGCCGGTAGTAGGTTTCGCGCCGGCCATCCTGGTGCGGCTCCGGATCGCCGTCGAAGTGATAGCTGACGAGGCCGCCGAAGATGATGGTGTTGTTTTTCGTGAGGCGGAAATAGTTCAGCTGCGTGCGCGTGTCGTACACGCCCTGGCGATTCTTCCAGCCGATCCGCGCGAGCTGCTCGTCGGTGAGCGGCTCGGTCGCGAGCACGTGGTCGCGCACCTGCATCACGCGGCGATTGATGTCGGGAATCCCGACCTTCGCGGTGCCGCTGCCGAACACGACGCGCGGTGCGCGCACGCCGCCCTTCGGCGTCTTCACGAACACCGTGCCGCCTTCGTCGGTCACGGTCACGAGCGGCGTATGCTCGTACAGCTTCACGCCGAGCGACAGCGCCGCGCGCTTCAGCCCCCACGCGAGCTTCGCCGGATGCACGATGCCGCTCCGGTTACGCGACCACAGCGCACCCGCGAACAGCGGTGAATTCAATTGTTCGAGCGTTTCCTCGCGGTTCAGCAGCACGACGTCGTGGCCGTACTCGCGATGCAGGTCGTAATCGCCCTTCAGGTGCGCGATATGCGCGGGATCGACCGCGACCGTCATCTCGCCGTTCCACTCGATATCGGCGTCGATGTCGTAGCGCTTCAGCGCCTCCTCGAAGCCGTCGAGGTTGTGATGGCCGAAGGCCTCGAGCTGCGCGATGTCGTTCGGGAACACGCGCACCGCGTTCGGCAGCCCGTGCATCACCGACGTCGAGATGATCCCGCCCGCGCGGCCCGATGCGCCATGCGCCACCTTGCCGGCTTCGATCAGCACCACGTTCAGGTGCGGCATCTGTTCCTTCGCCTGCACCGCCGACCACAGCCCCGTGAAGCCGCCGCCGACGATCAGCAGGTCGGCCGTCACGTCGGCAACGAGTTCCGGCTCGGCGGCCGGCGCGGCCGGGTTGTCGAGCCAGTACGGGAACAGCTTCGTGTTCGCGAGCGCCGCCTCGGCGCCCAGTGCGACCGGCGCGCCACGCATTGCGTGCGCCTGCACCGGCGCTGTCTCTCTTGTTTTGACTTCCATTTCCATGATCCCAGCCATCACACGCGGAAACGAAACCGCCGCCGCTCGCGCGTCACACGGACGACGACGCCACGGCGGCGGCTTCGGGCATCACGACTTCTCGAGCAGCACGTAGAACTTCTTCGCGTCCTCGATCGTCTCCCAGCGGCCCGCGAAGCCGGCCGGCAGCAGGTAGCCCTGGCCCGGCGCGAATTCCTTGCGGTTGCCTTCGACGTCGGTCAGCGCGATACGGCCCTCGACGAGCCACACCGCTTCGTCGGCCGCGGTTTCCGGAAACTCCACCGAGCCGACCTTGCCTTCCCACCAGCCGATGATGTAGTTGCCGCTCTTGCCTTCCGCCGCGCGCCAGTCGCTTTCGTCCATCCCGAAGTCGAGCTTCGTGAATTCGCCGATGCCTGCGCCGAGCGGCAGGATGTCCTTGATCAGTTTGGTCATCTGGATCTTTTGTCTCTCGATTGAAAAATGCAGGGACAAAGTTACTCATTTACACTGCCCCGGTATGCCCCCCTTCGGGGGGGACAAGCGGTGTTTTCCGCGGCGGGACAGGTCGCAAGGACACCTGCCGGTATTTCCCCCTAATGACGTTTTTCGTTGCCGACGCTACAATCCGCCGGCCTTTCACCGGGGAACCGCATGCTGCTCGACGTGAACCCCTTCCACCGCGACACCGACCGCTTCAACGTGTCGTTCAAGGCGCTGGGCGAGCTGATCGAGACGGTCGGCACGCCGCACTTCGTGCCGCGCCTCACGCAACTGCTCAATGAAGTGGTGCCGCTCGACGTCGCACATGTCGAACGCTCGCGCGTCGACGGCTCGCTACCCACCGGCTACCGATGCGAATGGATCGGCAGCAGCGGCATCGGCGCCGCATCCGCCGAAATCTCCGACGTGATGACGCTCTACTACGAGCGCTTTCTCGACAGCGACCCGCTGTTCGCGGGGCTGCGCGGCAAGACGGGCACGATGCTGGTCGTGCGCGACATCGCGGCGATCCCGCCCGGCGAATTCCGTCAGCGCCTGTTCGACGACGTGCAGATCGGGCACGAATGCGTGCTCGCGCGCGGCACGCGCTATTCGCAGCATTCGATCGCGCTGGAGCGCGGCCGCGACCGGCCGCCGTTCACGCTCGCCGAAATGAACCGCTTTCGCAGCATCAGCGACGTGCTGTTCCCGCTGCTCGAACTGCACGCGTCGACCACGGCCGCGCGGCGCATCGCGCACCCGACGCCCGACGTCCACCCGCTCGCCCGGTTCGACGCGCGAGTCGCGGCCGACGGCGTGAAGCTGTCGAAGCGCGAATACGAAACCTGCAAGCACCTGCTCTCCGGCAAGACCGTGCCGGAGACGGCCGAGATCCTCGGCGTGCGCGTCGCGTCGGCCGAGTCGTACGTGAAGCGCGCGTTCGCGAAGCTCGGCGTGCGCACGAAGCGCGAACTCGCCGCATGGGGTTCGGCCGCGACCGCGTTCCCTGCCGCCGGATCGCACGACGGCGCGCTGCCGCACGGTCGGCCCACGATCTCCGGCTGACCCGGCCGCACCAACGTCCCGCCTTCGGTTGCGCCGCGTCGATGCGGCCGCGCCACTTGCATCGAGACCCGTCGATGTAAACGTTGCGACTTCAAAATCTTCGCGCGGACGTTCTCCTCTACCATCGGCCGATCGCTTTACCTCAGAAAAAAGGAGACGGCCCATGCCCCGCGAACTGAACCAGCCGATGGGCGGCAACGAGATGCCGCGCTTTGGCGGCATCGCCACGATGATGCGCCTGCCGCAAGCCGAAACGACCGACGGCCTCGACGTGTGCTTCGTCGGCGTGCCGCTCGACCTCGGCACGTCGAACCGCTCGGGCGCGCGCTTCGGCCCGCGCCAGATCCGCACCGAATCCGTGCTGCTGCGCCCGTACAACATGGCCACGCGCGCCGCCCCGTTCGATTCGCTGCAGGTCGCCGACATCGGCGACGTCGCGACCAACCCGTACGACCTGAAGGACTCGGTGCGCCGCATCGAAGAGGCGTACGACGCGATCGTCGCGAACGGCTGCCGGCCGATCACGCTCGGCGGCGACCACACGATCGCATGGCCGATCCTGCGCGCGCTGCACAAGAAGTACGGCAAGGTCGCCGTCGTCCACGTCGACGCCCACGCGGACGTGAACGACACGATGTTCGGCGAGAAGATCGCGCACGGCACGCCGTTCCGCCGCGCGGTGGAAGACGGGCTGCTGCAATGCGACAAGGTCACGCAGATCGGCCTGCGCGGCACCGGCTACCACGCGGACGATTTCGACTGGTGCCGCCAGCAGGGCTTCACCGTCGTGCAGGCGGAGGCATGCTGGAACACGTCGCTCGCGCCGCTGATGGCGCAGGTGCGCGAACGTGTCGGCGACACGCCGGTCTATCTGAGCTTCGACATCGACGGCCTCGATCCGTCGTTCGCGCCCGGCACCGGCACGCCGGAAATCGGCGGCCTCACGGTGCAACAGGGCCTCGAGATCGTGCGCGGAATGAAAGGCCTGAACATCGTCGGCGCGGACCTCGTCGAAGTCGCGCCGCCGTACGACCCGACCGGCACCACCGCGCTCACCGGCGCGAACCTCGCGTTCGAGATGCTCTGCGTGATGCCGGGCGTCGCCTACCGCTAACCCGACCGACCTCGACAGGATGAACCGCATGTCTACCGCCGAGCTTTCCCGTTCCACCGCCACCTTCGTGCTGCCCGCGGCGCACATCGCCGGCCGGCCCGTGCGCGCGCATGCCGACGCGCCCGGCGCGCCGATCTTCAACGCGTCGACCGGTGAGGCGATCGGCTGGCAGGAATTCGCGACGGCCGCGCACGTCGACGCCGCGGTGCGTGCCGCGCGCGACGCATTCGCCGGCTGGCGCGACACGCCGCCGGCCGAACGCGGCCGCATCCTCGCGACGATCGCCGCGCGCGTCGAAGCCTCGCGCGAGCGCCTTGCGGCGCTGCAGATGCAGGTGAGCGGCAAGCCGCCGTTCGAGGCCGAAGCCGATGTCGGCGACGTCGCCGCGACGTTCGCGTACTACGCGACGCTATGCGAAGACCCGGCGCTGTTCGCGGCCGAACCGGTCGCGCTGCCGAGCGACGCCGTCACGGCCGAACGCTTCCACGACGCGGTCGGCGTCGCCGCGCTCGTGATGCCGTGGAACTTCCCGACGGTCACGACCGCGTGGAAGCTCGCGCCCGCGCTCGCGGCCGGCTGCGCGGTCGTGCTGAAGCCGTCCGAACTCACGTCGCCGGCCGAGCATGCGCTGCTCGACATCGTCGCCGAGGCCGGCGTGCCGGCCGGCGTCGTCAATGTCGTGAACGGCGGCGCCGAGGTTGGCGCGGCACTGACCGCGCATCCGCTGATCGACAAGATTTCGTTTACCGGCAGCACGGCGGCCGGCCGCAAGGTCATGCAGGCCGCCGCCGTCGACATGAAGCGCGTGACGCTCGAACTCGGCGGCAAGTCGTCGCTGATCGTGCGCGACGACGCCGATCTCGATCTCGCGGTGTCGCTCGCGGTCGCCGGTGCTTTCACGAACGCGGGGCAGATGTGCTCGGCCACCGCGCGCATCCTCGTGCACGACAGCGTGTACCGCAGCTTCATGGCCGCGTTCGAGACGGCCGTGCGCGCGCTCGTCGTCGCGCCGCCCGCCTCGGCACAGGTCGCGATGGGGCCGCTGATCTCGGCCGCGCAGCGCACGCGCGTCGAGGCGATGCTCCAGCACGGCATCGATGCGGGCGCACGCGTCGCCTTCAGCGGCCGGGTGGCGGATGCCGGCGGCGCGGGCTTCTTCATGGCGCCCGTCGTGATCGCCGAGCCGGCGGCCGACAACCCGCTGTGGACCGACGAGGTGTTCGGCCCCGTCGCGTGCGTGAAGTCGTTCCGCACCGACGACGAAGCGATTGCGCTCGCGAACGACACCCGCTACGGGCTCGTCGCGACCGTCGTGACGCGCGACGCGGATATCGCGAAGCAATTCCAGCAGCGCGTGCGCGCGGGGCTCGTGTGGATCAATGCACCGCAGCTCATCTATCCGCACGTGTGCTGGGGCGGGTTCGGGCTCAGCGGGATCGGCCGCGAACTCGGCATCGCGGGGCTGCGCAGCTATCAGGAACTGCGCCACGCGATGCGCGCGATCGACTGATGGACTGATCGACTGACCAGTGCGGCCGTTCAGGCCGTTCGCGGCGCCGTGTCTCGTGCATGGCGCCGTTTTTTTTCTTCATTGGTTTCCGGGGGGCGAGCCTGGCGTTTGGCGTTTGGCGTTTGGCGTTTGGCGTTTGGCGTTTGGCGTTTGGCGTTTGGCGTTTGGCGTTTGGCGTTCGCCGTTCGCCGTTCGCCGTTCGCCGTTCGCCGTTCGTAAGCTTGCACACGCTCGAACACCCCTCAATGCGACAACGCCGCGGAATGATCGTGCTCACGCAGCCCGCCCGGAATCGCGCACTGCGCGAGCCCGCCCGCATCGATCCACGCGCGCGTGCGTTCCGCGGCCTGGTCGATCAGTTGCGCGCACCGCGAGTAATCGTATGACGATACGTCGAGCGGACAGAGCGGCGGCACGACATGGATTTGCGCACGCGCCGCATACAGCTCCAGATCGCGCACCAGTTGCCGCGCGATCACGAGCGTGAGCGCGTGCGTCGCATGCGCGATCGCGCTGCGCGGCGGTACGCGCAACGCGCAGGCGAACCCGGCCGGCAGCACGACGATCCGCTTGACGCCGAGCGCGATCGCAACGGAGATCGGCGTATTGTTCGCGACGCCGCCGTCGACGAGTTCCACGCCGCCGATGCTGACCGACGGAAACACGCCGGGAATGGCCGCGCTGGCCTGCACGGCATCCACGACGGGGCCCGCGGACAGCACGACTTCCTGGCCGTTCAGCACGTCGGTTGCGACGATGTGGAGCGGCAACGCGGCCTGCTCGATCCGCCGGTACGGCAGGTTCTGTTCCAGCAGCAGGCGCAGCGCATCGGCTTCGACCAGATGGGGCCGGTTGCGCAGCAGCATCGCGACGAGGCTGCGCATCGAGAACGGCATCACGTCCTGACGGCGAAGCCTGCACCACAGCGCGGCGAGCATCGCGACGCCGTCCGCGTCCGGCCGGCCGGCGAAATAGGCGGCATTGATCGCGCCCGCCGACGCGCCGACCACGCAATCGGGCCGTTCGCCGCTCGCGACCAGCTCGCGGAGCATGCCGACCTCGATCGCGCCAAGACTGCCGCCGCCGGCAAACACGAAGGCGGTCGAGGGAGTGGAATCGGACGTCACGGTGCGCCCTCCTGCGGTTGGCTGCGACAGCGCGTTCTCCATCATGGATCGTACGCCGCCCCGCATGTCCTGATGAAAACCCTGCCGGCACGCGGCCCCGGCCGTTCGACCGGCGCCGCGCTCCCCGCATCCCGCCATGATCCCGATTTGGGGACAGCGACGTCGTTCGCCGCGCCGTTTCCGGATCGCATCCATACGGGGCCTCGCGCGAAGACCGTGCCCTTTTTGACCTCGATCAAGAGAATCGCGCATATCGGCGCCCGCAAACGTGTGCCGGCCGTGAATCACGCGCGATACGCGGAATCACGGGTTCAGTCGTCCGGACGATCGCCGTTATTGCATCAACACCCGCCGACGGCCATGGCGTTGCGACGCATCGGGAGGCCTCGAACCGCATCCGGCGCGCGACGAACCGGGGCCGAGCGGGCATGGAGCGGGACGACCGGGCGTCCCGCGCGCATTTCGACAACACATGCAGCGGCGCAAGTCGCGGACGAGGTAATCATGTTCGTAGCCATCGGGTGGATCGTCGTGATCGGGTCGGTGATCGGCAGCTTTGTCGGCGTAGGCGGCCATGTGCCGGCCTTGCTGCAACCGTTCGAACTGCTGTGCATTTTCGGCGCCGCGCTGGGCGCGTTCGTCGTCAGCAATCCGGTCACGACGCTGAAGAAGACGATCAAGAGCCTGCCCACCTGCTTCAAGGGCGGCGGCTATACGAAACAGCAATACGTCGAACTGATCGCGCTGCTGTACGAACTGCTGCAGAAGGCGCGCAAGGACGGCATGATGGCGCTCGAGGCCGACGTCGACGCGCCCGAACAAAGCCCGCTGTTTCAGAAGTACTCGCATGTGCTCGAGGATCATCACCTGCTCGACTTCATCGTCGACTATCTGCGGATGATGTCGAGCGGCAACGTGAACGTGCTGGAGATGCAGGACCTCATGGATGAAGAACTGCATACGCACCATGCGGAGGCGTCGGTCGCGGCCAATGCGATCCAGAAGATGGCGGACGGCCTGCCGGCGTTCGGCATCGTCGCCGCGGTGATGGGCGTCGTGCATACGATGGGCTCGGTCGGCGCGCCGCCCGCCGTGCTCGGCAAGATGATCGCCGGCGCGCTCGTCGGCACGTTCCTCGGCATCCTGCTCGCGTATGGCTTCATCGGTCCGCTCGCGGATCTGCTCAATGCGAAGGGCCGCGCCGCGGCCAAGCCGTTCCAGTGCGTGAAGGCCGTGCTGCTCGCGTCGATGAGCGGCTACGCGCCGGCGGTGGCGGTGGAATTCGGCCGCAAGGTGCTGTTCACGGCCGATCGCCCGAGCTTCAAGGAGCTCGACGAGGCCGTCCGCGCAACGAAGTCGCCCAAGCCCGCGTAACGGAGGCGTCATGGCCGACAGTCGCTCCACCCCGTCGAAGCAGTCCGTCCCGGCATCGCTCGTCGTCGTGCGCCGCAAGCGAGGCGAGGAGCACGACGCCCACCACGGCGGCGCATGGAAAATCGCCTACGCCGACTTCGTCACGGCGATGATGGCGTTCTTCCTGCTGATGTGGCTCCTCGGCTCGGTTTCGAAGTACGACAGGCAGGGGATCGAGGATTACTTCAACACGCCGCTGTCGACGCTCCTGTCCGGCGGCAAAGATGCACAGGCGCCTCGTCCGAGCGTCGTGCAAGGTGGCGGCCGCGACCTGTCGGACCCGGCGCCGGCCATCGACACCAACGCGCAACCGGCGCCGGCCAGTTCGCCCGCGGCACTCGCCGGCATCGCCGATACGCAAAAGCTCGAACGCCTGAAGGAAAAGCTGACCGCGGCGATTGCGCACAGCCCGTCATTGCGCGCGTACCAGGACCAGATCCGGATCGCGATCACGCACGAGGGCTTGCGCATCGAGATCGTCGATACGCTCAAGCGCCCGATGTTCGCGTCGGGCAGTTCGCAACCCGAAGCGTATGCCACCGCCATCCTCACCCAGATCGGTACGGCACTCGACGACGTCGAAAACCGCGTGTCGATCGCGGGGCATACCGATTCGACGCCGTATCCCGACGGCCCCGCCGGCTATTCGAACTGGGAGCTCTCCAGCGATCGCGCGAACGCCGCGCGGCGCGCGCTGGTCGCCGGCGGATTGCGGGAAGAGAAGCTGCTCCAGGTGCGCGGGCTCGCGGATGTCCTGCCGCTCGACCGGAACGTCGCGGACGAGCCGACCAATCGCCGCATCAGCATCCTCGTGATGAACAATGCCGCCGAGCAGGCGTTCTTTCGGGACGGCGGCAGGACGACCGTGGACGAAGCGGCCGGCGCCCGGGCCGCCGTGCTGCCGGCGGCGCTCGCGCGGCCGCATTAGGCGCGAACGCAGCCACGCAAGCGGGCCGGACGGGTCCGACGGGTCCGGCCGCCGCGCACATCCTCGCGCCCGACTGCGCATCTCCGCCGCTTCACGGTCGCGTTCGGAACGGCCGGGCGCGACATCGACCGGCCCGCGAGAGTGTTCGGGCCGCCGACGGCGCCGTGTCTCGCGCACGACGCCGTTTTTCTGCCCATCCGATATATTCCGTAGAATATATCGACACCTGCACTTCCGGAGATTCACCATGCCCCGCACGCCGACGGACCGCGCCCCGCAGCGCGCCGCACGGGAACAGCCGCTCGCGCGCAAGATCAGCGCGCTCAGGCCGCTGTCGAGCGACGCGCGCGCGCAGCAGGTCACGGATGTCGTCGACGCGTTCCGGCGGCTGCGCGGCAGCATCGTGCGCTTCATCCGGATGTTCCCGGCCGCGCACGCCGACGGCACGCCGGACGACGCGCTGCCCGCCATGGGGTTTCGCGAACTGCTGTCGACGCTGGAAGACGCGGCCCGCACCGCCCGCTTCACGCGCCTGCCCGAACTCGAACGGGCGATCGAGCACGCGCGCCGCCTCGAACGCACCCGCGACGACGTGTTCTCCGATTCGTTCAGCAACGACCCGGCCGCGATGCGCGACGCGGTGGCCGCGCTGGAGCGTGCCGACGTGCTGCTCGTCGGGCTGTGCGTCGAATCCGTGATGGCGCGTCACGCGCCGCCATCCCTCCCCGTTTCGCCGGCGGCGCCCGGTCCGTCCGCACCGCCCCGCACCGAGCGCGCGACCGTGCCCTGCTGAGCGCGCCGCCCCGCGCCGCTGCTCGCTTTCCCCGGAATTTCGAGCGTTATATTCCGTGGTATATTTCGCGAATCTTTCGCGCATCCGTCTCCGGCTCGACCGCGCCGGATCGAGGTCAACATGCACGCTCCGCCTTTTCGCCTGGCCCGCACGGCGGATCTTTCGTCGCCGGGCGGTCATCCGTCCGCGTCGACCGGCACGCGGGTCGACGCATGCTGCGCGCCGTCCGCCGCGCAACAGGCCGAGCTGAAGCGCCGCGCGCGCCTGTCCGAACTCGATTCGCACCTGCACTGCTCGATCATCGGCACCTGCCTGACCACGCACGAACTGCGCAAGCTCGTGCCGAAATTCACCGACCTGGATCGCCAGCACGCCACCGACCTCGACATCCACCACGCGGCCGTCGAACTCGCGATCGAAGGCGCGGCCGGCGGCAAGGCGTTGCACAAGGCGCTCGACGAGCGCTACGCCGGCGCGATCCGACTGTTCGACAAGGCACACGATGCCGACGCGCTGCTCGCACTGTGGCAGGACGCGCTGAAGAACGGCGACATTCCGCCCGCCTACTGGGCGCTGATGACGCATCCGCGCACGACGATGGGCGTGCGCCAGGCCGCGTTCGGCGACCTGCACATGCTGTCGCACCTGGTCGGCGCGGCCAATCGCGCCGATATCCGGCGGCTCGTCGCGCTGGAGGAAGAGAATGCGGCGCTGCACGCGAAGATCGAACGGCAGCAGGCGCGCCTGCACGAGATGAGCGCGCAGCGCGACGCGGCGCTGCAGGAGCGGGACGCCCTCGCCGCGCGCCAGAACGCGCAGCCGTTGGCGGCTGAAAGCGTATTGCGCGACGAAGTACACGAACTGCGCGAGGCGCTGGCCGCGCGCGACGAGCGGCTCGCGCTGCACACGAGCCGGCGCGAGGCGGCCGAGCAGCGGATCGTCGCGGAACAGGCGAGCGCCCGCGCGATGCGCGCGCGGCTCGACGACCTGACGACGATGGTGAAGACGCTGCGCGCCGAAGCGAGCGCGATCGAACAGGCGGTGCAGGCGTCGACGGAGAGCCCGGCCGAACGCGCGATCGATCCGCTGTCGATCCTGCAGGGCATGCGCGTGGTGTACGTCGGCGGGCGCCCGGGCTCGAACCGCGCGATCACGCGGATCGTCGAAGCGGCGGGCGGCGACGTGACGCTGCACGACGGCGGCATCGAGGATCGCAAGGGCCTGCTGGCCGCGGCGCTACCGGGCGCGCAGATGGTGGTGTTCCCGGTCGACTGCATCGACCACGATTCGATGAACCAGCTCAAGCGCATCTGCGAACGCCACCACATCGCGTACTACCCGCTGCGGACGGCCAGCGTCGCCAGCTTCGTCGAACTGATCGGGCGGCTCGATGCGCAGGCGCGCAATGTCATGACGCCGGATGCCGCCGCGGGCGACACGCCGCGCTTCTGCCTGCGGCACGGCTAGGGCCCAGGGCCCGATTCGCTGCGACGCGTTCGCCGTTGCGCGGCCCCTCGGCGGGCCGGTGCAGGCCGGTCGTCAGCGGGAGCCGGCTCCGCGCGAGCGTTCGCACGGAGCCCCCTTCAGCGCCGCACCATCTTCGTGAGCGCGGTGATGTCGTCGGCGCACGCCGCGTAAGCACGCGCCTCGATCTCGCGATAGAGCCGGATGATCTCCTCGCCGACCGGCGTGAGCACACTGCCGCCGCCGCTCTGACCGCCATGTTCGGACACCATCGCCGGCGATTTCAGCGAGCGGTTCAGTTCGTCCATCAGCAGCCACGCGCGCCGGTACGACATCTGCAGGCTGCGCGCCGCCGCCGAAATCGAACCGTGCTCGCGCACGGCTTCGAGCAGCGCAACCTTGCCCGGGCCCAGCGCGATCGTGTCGGCCTGCTGGATCCGCATCCTGAACCGCACCTCAGGCTTGGGGTGTACCGGTGTCTTCATGTTGTGCCGCCCTTTGAACGATGCGGCCAAGCATACACGATGGCCGCCACGGCAAACGCCGGCGCCGGGCGCCCGCTCAGACCTCGAGCACGCGCGCGACGATGCCGGCCAGCCGCTTCACGTGGCGCGGCGCGGGCAGGAGATCGGCGCCCGAGAACAGCAGCGGCGCGCCGTCGTCGATCGACAGCGGCGTATCGCCGCATTCGAACGCGACGATCACGTGTTCGCCGACGGGCGTGTTGAACAGTTCATGCCAGGAAAACGTGACCGCGTAGCCGTCGTGCGCATGCGCGACGAACACCATGCGCTTGAAGTCGCCCGGCGTATCGTTGCGCAGCCCGGCCGCGTCGAGCAGGTCCTTCAGCCGCGCGCCGCGATACGGCGCGACCGAGCGGATGAAGCGGTTCGTCGTGAAGCAGCGCAGGTCGAACGGCTCGGCCGTCGCGCTCGCGTGCCGGCGCAGATCGTCGAGCGTCACCGTCATCGGCCGCACGAACGCGCCCGTCAGCGCGATCGAGCCCGCCTCCGCCTGTTGCGCCGAGGGCGCCGCCGTCCTTTCCGTATCCATCGCCCGCCTCCGTGACGGCCTGCCGGTGGGCGGGCCTGCGTCGTATCGGCGGATATATTACGCCGCGATCGCCACGGCCGGCGGCATGCTTGCCGCATGCGCGGCATAACGGCGGCCGATCGTGCCCCGCGCTACGACAGCACGACGCGCCCGACGACCTTCCTGAGACGCTTGAAGCTGTCGGCCGATTCCGCCTTCCGGTCCGTCACGAGCGTGCCGATCCGCGCCGGCTCGCAGAAGCTGATCCGGCTGTTCGTGCCGAGCTTGCTGAAATCGGCGAGGATCGCGACTTCCGCCGCGTTGCTCACCATCGCGCGCGCCACTTCGGTTTCCATCCGGTCGAAGTTGGTCGCGCCGCGCACGGAATCGACGCCGACCGGCGACAGCAACGCGAGATCGGCGCGGTAGCGGAAGATTTCCGCGACCGTGCCGTCGCCGACGGTCGCGGCCGCGCGGGCGCCGATCGTCCCGCCGAGCAGGATCGTCTCGTTCCTCGTGTGCGCCGGGTCGCTCGACCGCATCTTCAGCGCGACGTCGATCGAATTCGTGACGATCGTGAGGCCCGACAGCTTGGCCAGTTCGTCGGCCAGCAGCATCGTGGTCGTGCCCGCGTCGATGAACAGCGTCTGCGAGCCCGCGACCAGCCGCGCGGCCGCCCGGGCGATCGCCAGCTTCGACTTCACGTGCGTCTGCGCGCGTTCGGCGATCGGCGCTTCGTCGCCCACCTGCACCGCGCCGCCGTGTACGCGCTTCAGCTCGCCCAGCGCTTCGAGGTCGACGAGATCGCGGCGCACGGTTTCGCGCGACACGTTCAGGTCGGCCATGATCCGGTCGGTGGAAACGCGCTGCATCTTCGATAGCAGAAGTCGGATCCTCTGATATCGCTCTTCTTGCCACATGACTTGTCCCCGAAAATATTCGTCAATGGTATTCGAACGGCTGTCTACGCTGCGCTCTCTTCCATCTTTTTGATGCCGACGAGGGTCTGCAGGGATTGACGCACCGCCTGGAACTCGCTGCTCGTCATCTTTGCGAACACCAGGTGGATACGGTCGTCGTCGGGCGCGGCGTCGTCCCGCTCGATCACGAACTGCACGATGCGCGCCGCGTCGATGCCTGGCATCGCCTGCAGCGACGTCAGCTTCACGGCGCCGCGGCACGCGAGGATGCGCACGCCCCAGCGCTGCCGCGTGGCGAAGAAGCGCTTCTCGATCGGCTTCAGGCCGGCCAGGATCGCGAGCACGATCGCCGTGGCCGCGATCGCGGCCACGTACATGCCGCCGCCCACGGCCAGCCCGACCGCCGCGACGACCCACAGGCTCGCCGCCGTCGTCAGGCCGCGGATGATCTCGCCGCGCAGCATGATCGACCCGGCGCCGAGGAAGCCGATGCCCGACACGACCTGCGCGGCCACGCGCGACGGGTCCAGCGACACGTTCCGCGCGTTCTGGATATCGGCGAAGCCGAACGCCGACACGACCATCACGAGCGCGGCGCCCACCGCCACCAGCATATGCGTGCGCAACCCGGCCGCCCACGACAGGCGCTCGCGCTCGATGCCGACGATGCTGCCGAGCAATGCCGCCAGCAACAGGCGGGAAACGATTTCCATCTGGCTGATCATTCGGGGCCTCCTTGGCTTGACCTGATTTGCCCATCCGGTGAAGTGCGGCCCGCCGGCCGCATCCGGCGACCGGCAGGTTGTATTTTTGTGCGATGTTGCGATTTTGTGTTTTCTAATATACGGTACGAAAAAATACAAAGCCAGACCCGAGTTCGTTTGTTTCATCCGGTCAGTCAGTTCAATCGTCATACCATTCAGGCAGTACGATCCGCACTTGCTTAGGAGACCAACATGATGAAGAAGGCATGGATGTTGTCCGCCACGTTGCTGGCGGCGCTGGCAACGGCCCCCGTTCACGCGTCGGAGGCCGACGTCTGCAGGAAGGTGACGCTCGGCGACGTCGGCTGGAGCGATATCGCGGCCACCACCGGGGTCGCGATGATGCTGCTGGAAGGGCTCGGTTACGAGGCGACCAAGACGATCGCCTCGCCGCCGATCGTCCTGGCCGGCGTGAAGAAGGCGCAGATCGACGCATTCCTCGGCTACTGGGATCCGAGCATGACGCCGACGGTGAAGCCGTTCGTCGACGCCGGCGCCGTGCACCAGTTGCCGCAGCCCAACCTGGTCGGCGCGCGCTACACGCTGGCCGTGCCGCAATACGCGGCGGACAAGGGCCTCCGCGGCTTTGCCGATATCGCCAGGTTCCGCGACCAGCTCGACGGCAAGATCTACGGGATCGGCGCCGGCAACAACGGCAACGCGCTGATCCAGCGGATGATCGACCGGAACGAGTTCGGGCTGGGCGGCTTCAAGCTGGTCGAATCGAGCGAGGCCGGGATGCTGGTGCAGGTGACGCGCGCCGTGCAGGAGCACCGGATGATCGTGTTCCTCGCGTGGGAGCCGCATCCGATGAACATCAACTACAAGATCGCCTACCTCGACGGCGGCGACGGCGTGTTCGGCCCGAACTACGGCTCCGCGAAGGTCTATACGCTCGTCACGCCCGGCTATCTCGAACGCTGCCCGAACGTCGGCCGGCTGCTGACCAACCTGACGTTCACGACCGACGAGGAGAACCAGCTGATGGTGCCGATCATGAATCACGCCGATCCGGTCGCGGTGGCGAAGGAATGGGCGAAGCAGCACCCCGGCGTGCTGTCGAAGTGGCTCGACGGCGTCACGACCATCGACGGCAAGAACGCGAAGGACGCGATCGAGAAGCGGATCGGCGCATGACCACGCAACCCGAGGCACTCCCTATGCACAAGCATCTCGCGCTGTTCGACCTCGACCACACGCTGCTGCCGCTCGACAGCGACCAGGCGTGGAACCGCTTCGTCATGCAGGTCGGCTGGCGCGAAGACGACGCACACGTGGCGCTGATCGACGAGCACTACGCGCACTACGAGGCCGGCACCCTCGACATGGACGCGTATCTCGCCGTGACGCTCGCGCCGCTCGCCCGCTATCCGCGCAAGGTGCTCGAGCGCTGGCACGCGCGGTTCATGGACGAGGTGATCCGGCCGGCGATCACGCCGCAGGCGCGCGCACTGGTCGACTGGCATCGCGAGAACGGCGATCTCTGCTGCATCGTGACGGCGACCAACGTCTTCGTCACGCGGCCGATCGCGGCCGAATTCGGCATAGAGCACTTGCTCGGTATCGAGCTCGATACCGACGACGGCACGCCGGGCGGCGCGTTCACCGGCCGCAGCACGGGCGTGCCGAGTTTCCGCGAAGGGAAGATCGTGCGCACGACCGCATGGCTGGAGTCGCTCGGCTACGCGCCGTCGGATTTCGAGCGGACCTACTTCTACAGCGATTCGATCAACGACGTGCCGCTGCTGGACTACGTCACGCATCCGGTCGCGACCAATCCCGACCCGAAGCTTTCACACGTGGCCGGCATGCGCGGGTGGCCTGTCATGAAGTTGTTCTGATTCGGGGAATATCCTCTGCTGTCCATTTCTTGTCCGGAGGTGCAATGAAATACGGAACGTGCAGCAACAGTCTCAATCATTCAGGAATCCGATTCGAATCGGATCGAAAGCATGTCGTCAAGTCGCGCCGGCCGGCAGGCCGCGCTCCGCACTGGCGCGGCGTCTTCGCGATCGCGCTCCTGTGCGCGCTGGCCGCTTGCGGCGACGGCGACCCGGGCGCGGCCGCCGGCGTGGCGGCCGCGCGCGCGGCCGCACCGGGCTCGGCGTCCACGCCGGTCCTTCACTGCGCGAGCGCGTGCCACTGACCGACGCAGGCCCCAGGGCCGGCCATCCACGACAGACAACGATCATGCAAAACAAACCCACAACCCGACGCCAGTTCCTCGCCGATGCGCTGAAGCTCGCCGGCGCCACCGCGGTCACGGGCATGCTGCCCGAAAGCATTGCGCGCGCGCAGGCCATTCCGGCGGCCACCGTCACCGGCACGATCCAGGACGTGAAGCACGTCGTGATCCTGATGCAGGAAAACCGCTCGTTCGACCACTACCTCGGCACGCTCGGCGGCGCGCGCGGCTTCGGCGATCCGCGGCCGGTCGTGATATCGAGCGGATATCCGGTGTGGCGCCAGCCCTGGCTGCTGTCCTACGTGTTCCCGTTCAACCCGACCCCGCCCTTCGGCACGGCGAACGGCGACACCTACTACGGCGACCTGGATCACAGCTGGAGCGGCACGCACAGCGCATGGAACAACGGCCGCTACGACAACTGGGCCGACGCGAAGACCAGCGGCACGATGTACTACTTCAAGCAGAACGACATTCCGTTCTATTACGCGCTGGCGAGCGCGTTCACGGTGTGCGACGACTACCACTGCTCGATGCTCGGGCCGACCGATCCGAACCGGCTGTATCTGTGGACCGGGTGCTGCGGCAACGTGCCGGGCTATACGCCGTACACGGACAACACGATGACGGGCACCGGCTGGACGACCCTGCCGGAACGGCTCAACACGGCCGGCGTCACGTGGAAGTTCTACCAGGACAAGGGCAACGGCCTCGACGCCGGCCATGCGTACGGCAACTCGAACAGCGCCGGCGGCACGCTGTGGTGGAACGGCAATTACGGCGACAACATCGTCCTCAATTTCAAGCAGTACCAGAACCTCGGCGCCGGCGATCCGCTCGCGCCCGCGCTCAACGGCACGCAGATCGACCCGAGCGGCGGCGGCAAGGAATACGACACGAACCTGTTCAGCCAGTTGCGCGCCGACGTCGCGAACGACGCGTTGCCGCAAGTGTCGTGGATCGCCGCGCCCTACGCGTACTGCGAGCATCCGTCGTGGGCCGCGAGCGGCGGCGAATGGTACGTGAGCAACGTGCTGAATGCGCTGACCTCGAACCCGAAGGTCTGGGCCAGCACGGTGCTGCTCGTGATGTACGACGAGAACGACGGCCTGTTCGATCACGTGCCGCCCGCCGTCCCGGCCAGTTCCGCCGCCGGCACCGGGCAGTCGACCGTGTCGACGGCCGCGGAATTCGTCGCCAGCGGCGGCGGCGCATCGGACGGTTCCGCGAGCGGCGACGTGCCGATCGGGCTGGGGCCGCGCGTGCCGATGTTCGTGATCTCGCCGTGGTCGAAAGGCGGCAAGGTGAATTCGCAGGTCTTCGATCACACGTCGGTGGTGCGGTTCCTGGAGACGCGCTTCGGCTTCCAGGAAACCAACATCTCGCCGTGGCGGCGCGCGGTGTGCGGCGACCTGACCTCGGCGTTCGATTTCACGAACGCCGACCAGACGGTTCCCGCGATCCAGCCGCCGGCGAGCAACATGAACCCGAACGGCCCGGCCGTCCTGATCCCCTACCCGACCACCACCGCCGTGCCGGCACAGACCGCCGGCCGCAGCAGCGCCTGCCGCCTGCCCTACGAGTTCTTCGTGCAGGGCAAGGTCAACCGCGCCGGCAACACGCTGTCGCTGACGATGACCAACACCGGCGCCGCGGGCGTGCATCTGCAGGCGTGGGTCGACGGCACGAGCACGATCCCCCGGCATTACACGATCGCGGCCGGTGCGAGCCCGTGCACGTCCCTGTCGGATTCGCTCCCGCTGACTGCCGGCGGCTACGACTACTCCGTCTACGGCCCGAACGGCTTCCTGCAGACGTTGCGCGGCAACATCGGTTCGTCCGGCAACACGGGCTCGACCGGCGAGATCAGCCTGTGCTACGACGTGGCGAACGGCAACGTGCAGATCACGCTCGACAACTCCGCCGGCACGCGCGCGACGACGTTCCAGCTCACCGACAACGCGTACGGCATGAACGCGCGGCAGTCGGTCACCGTCGCGGCCGGCGCGACGCAGGCCGTCACGTGGTACGGCGACGGCGGCTGGTACGACGCGAGCGTCCGCGACGCGAACGATCCGAACTTCCTGCGCCGCGTGGCCGGCTGCGTGCAGACGCAAGCCGGCGCGCTGCTCACGGATTCGGCGATCGCCAATACCGGCGGGAAGTTCGTCGCGTCGCTCGCGGCGCAGGGCTCGACGTTCGGCACGCTGCGGTTCGACTACGTCGCGCCGCCGTGGAATCACAGCCCGAAGAACTGGGTCGGCATCTTTGCGCATGGCGCGCAGCCGACCAAGGGCAGCTACAAGTCGTGGGCGTACCTGCCGAAGAGCAGCGGCTCGCTGCTGTTCTCGTCCACGGCCAACAGCACGCTGACGTCCGGGCAGTACGACGCGTGGTATCTGTTCGACGACGGCTATACGCCGCTCGCGGGCCCCGTCACGATCAGCATCTGACGGGACGGCCGGACCGTGCCGGGCGCCTCCCCGCGGCCGGCACACGTCCGGGTGCAACGTGCCGCGCCCGGATGCGGTTCGGCCGCGCGGCCCGCGCTTATACGAGCAGGTCCTCGTAGAACGCGCCGAACGGCCGCGTCGGATGCGCGATCTGGATTTCGAGGATCCACAGCCCGGCGGCCGGCACGGCGTCGAAATCGCCGAGGTTGCCGGCCTTGTAGATCGCGTGCGGAAAATCGCTGACGCGGTGCCCCTTGATGTCGACGTTCAGCCGGAAGCCGTGCGCGTCGGCGCGTTGCGCGGCGAATTCGTACAGCGCGATGCCGGCGCAGCCGGTGGTGCGCCAGTGGTGCTCGACCTCGGCGTAGATCGCCTTCGCGGCGTCGGCGCACGCGCGCATGTCGGGGTCGTCGCCGCAGACGAAGGTCGCGCCCGCATCGCCCTCGTGCTTCGCCCATACCGCGCCGAGATCGATGAAGAAGATGTCGTCGTCCGCGAGCACCGGGTCGCCGGTCGAACGCTCGTTGAACTTCTTCAGCGTGTTCTCGCCGAAGCGGACCAGAACCGGATGCCAGATGCGATCCATCCCGAGTTCCCCGAGGACGCGCAGCCCGAGTGCGTTGGCCTCCGATTCCCGCATGCCCGGCCGGACGCCCGCGGCGATCGCGTCGACGGCCTCCCAGGTCATGGTTCTTGCATGCTGCATCGCGTCGAGCGAAAAGGCTTCGCCGACGGCTTCTCGGTGCGTCGAATTCAAGATGGTGCTCCCGTGGGGGTGAAGGTGCGTCGTCCGTCGTTTCGATATATCCGAAAGAATATATCGTTTCGTGAACCGGCGCCGGGTCGCGTTTTCCGTTGCTTCATGGCAAAGCGGGCGCCCCGCCGGGAGCGCCCGCTCATGTTCGCGCCCGGCGCGGCCGATCAGAACTTGTGGCGCAGGCCGATCCGCGTGACGAGCTGCGTGTTCGCGCCGGCGTTGCCGATGAACGACCCCGACGAGCCGATCTCGGCCTGCACCGGCGTCGCGCGCCCGTTGATCGTGTTGCTGCCCGACGCCTTCTGGTACGCCGCGCTCACGTACACGTCCGTGCGCTTCGACAAGGCATAGTCGACCGCGGCATTGACCTGGTGCCACTTGCCGTCATAACGGCCGTCGAGCTTCGAGAACGTGTAGCCGAGCCCGCCGCTCAGCGCCGGCGTGAACGCATAGCGGCCGCCGATTTCGTAGTTGTTCAGCTTCGACGATTCGCCCGACAGCGGCGCGAACTTCGTATGCGTCCAGTTCGCCCACACGAGACCCGCGGCGATCGCGTAGCGCGCGCCGACGCCGACCGTCTCGAGGTCGCGCAGCCCGTACGTGTTGACGTTCGCGATGCTCACGCCGAATGCGGGCGACGCGCCGTTCGGGAAGCGGATGTTCGTGTACGCGGCGCCGATGCCGAACGGCCCTTGCGCGTAGTTCGCGCCGAAGCTGTACGCGCTCGACGAACCCTGCGAGCCGTTCGCGCCGGTCGTGGTCGGCGTGCCCGCGAACTGCGTCGAGTTCGAGAAGCCGTACAGCGCGCCGAACGTGAAGCCCGCGAAGTTCGCGCTCTGGAATTTCACCGCGTTGTTGATGCGGCTCGACGTCAGCTGGTCGAGATCGTTGATGTGATACGCATAGTTGCCGGCCGGCGTCTGGCTGCCCATCGAATAGTTCGCGCCGATGTAGTCGGTCGAGAACGAGTACTGGCGGCCGAACGTCAGCGAGCCGATCCCGTTCTTCGACAGGCCGACGAACGCCTGGCGGCCGAACAGCGCGCCGCCCTGGCCGATCGTGCCGTCGCCGCTGCTGAAGCCGTTTTCGAGCACGAACAGCGCCTTCAGCCCGCCGCCGAGATCCTCGGTGCCGCGAATGCCCCAGCGGCTGCCCGACGCCACGCCGTCGCCGTACTTGACGAGCTTGCCGTGCCCGCCCGTCGCCGCGACCTTGTTCGCATACGTGACGCCCGCGTCGATCAGCCCGTACAGCGTGACGCTGCTTTGCGCTTGCGCAGCAGTGCCGAACATCCCGAGTGCGGCCGCGGCCACGATGGTCTTTTTCATGCTTTTTCCTTTTGTTGTGGGCGCACGCGCCTGCGTCGCGGCAGAGCGCGCGGCGTGTTGACGAAAAACGCTGGACGAACGAACACAAGCCCGGACCGGCAGACGCACCGACCCCTCATGCGTACGCACGATGTTTCGTGTCGATGCCTGGGTGGGCTTGCTGAAGCGGCGTGCCGTCGGGCGGCCGCTCCGGTTGCCGCGTCGCGAAACACGCGCACCGGTTGCGCATGCCGTGACGACGTATTGCTCCGGCGATGCAGGTCAGAATCTCTTCCGGCTTTCGTGGAGCAGATGGACGACGTGACGCCAAGCGGCGTCACGACCTTCGATATATCTGACGAAATATATCGAGTTGTTACCAAACGGTAAACAATTATTCGGGTTCCTGTCGTCTTTCATCCACAGGCGATCGGTGGCGACACCGCAGCGTCGACCCGGCGCACGGTCGGCGCCATCGGGCCGGAGTCGCGCCGAAATCCAGCATAATCAGGCGGTTGACCGCGCCACCCGGCCGGCGCGGGCGTGCCGCAACCGCGTGCGACGCCGTCCGGCTCGCCGCCGGCCCGTGCCCCGTGGCCGACAGCGCAGCCGGACTGTGCCGCTCGCGCTCGCGGCGAATTGTGCAGGTGCGAAACACGAAGAACGGAACAGCATACGATCCGGCGCGCAGCATCGCGCCGACGATCGCGTCACGGGCAAGACCACACCATTTCGCCAGAGGCAGGACATCGACACATGGATCAAGCCGAGCACATCAGCATCGAGCAAGCGGCCGCGCTCACCGGCGACGAACTGGACGGCTGCGACTTCTCGTTCGAGATCGCCTGGACGCTGAATGCGCCCTACCAGGATCTGCTCGACCTGCGCGCACTGCCCGTCTTGCACCAGGATTACGGTTTCGATCCGGCCGGCGGAGACGGCGCTTCACCGGGCAGGACGGCGCTGTTCCGTGCGACCTCGGGCGGCCGGCTCGCCGGCTTCGTGACGATTCGGGAAAGCGGGAACGGCATGGCCGGGATCGCGGCGCTGGCCGTCGAGCGCCGCTGCCGGCGGCACGGCATCGCGCAGCTGCTGCTGGCGGCCGCCGAAGCATGGGCGCGCGGCCATGGATTCGGTTTCATGCGGCTGGAAACGCAGTCGAACAACGTCGCCGCATGCAGTACCTGTGCCCGCTTCGGCTTCGTGCTCGGCGGACACGATCGCCTGCTGTACGCGGACGGCCCGCACGACGGCGAGGTGGCGCTGTTCTGGTACAAGGACCTGCGCGACGGACAGCGCGCAACGAGCCGCACGGTGGACCCGGAATCCCTGCGGCCGCTGCCGTGACGCGGTGCCGCGACGCGGCATCCGCCGCGGGCCGCCGCGTCAGCTCCGCGTCGCCACGATGAACAGGCGCGGGAACGGCAGCAGCACGGTGCCGTCGGCAAGCGCCGGATAGCCGCCCGGCCCCGCGATCGCCGCGCGGTACTGCGCGAGAAACGCCGTGCGCTCGTCGTCGTCGAGCGCCGCGAGGAATGGCCGCAGCGCACTGCCCTTGAACCATTCGACGACCGCGTCGGCGCCGCCGCGCAGCGGGTGATAGTAGGTCGTGCGCCACAGGTCCACGCGCGAGCACAGCGGCGACAGCAGCGCATGGTAGTACCGTGCGTCAAACCGCTCGGTGCGCGCCGCGCCTTTCAGCTTGTCCGCCCACGGCCCTGCCGCGGCGACTTCCCGCATCAGCCGGTGCGCGGGTTCGTCGAGGTTGTCCGGCATCTGCACCGCGAGATGGCCGCCCGGCGCGAGCCGGCCGACGAGCGCCGGAAACAGCGTGTCGTGCGCGGGGACCCACTGCAGCACCGCATTCGCGAGAATCAGGTCGTAGCCGCCGGGATCGGCCCACGTCGCGATGTCCGCGACATCGAAACGCAGGTCCGGCAGGCGCTTGCGCGCGGCGGCGATCATGTCTTCCGACGCATCGATTCCGTGCACCGTTGCATCCGGCGCACGCGCGATCAGCGCCTCCGTCGAATTGCCCGGCCCGCAGCCGATGTCGATCGCCGTGCGAATCGGCGTATCCGGCACGGCGGCCAGCAGGTCGCGGATCGGCCGCGTGCGTTCATCCTCGAATTGCACGTACTGCGCCGCATATCGGTCGAGCGGGGTCGTCATGGTGTTCCTCCTGATCGGCGTGGACGGTGTCGCGGGATGTCGACGGTCGTCGATGCAACGCATTCTGCAATCGGCACGGAGTTCAGTAAAATGAATTTAATATCGTGATTGATTCAAATTCCTGATGAAAATCGATACGCTCGGTGTCCAGGCCTTCGTCGCCATTGCCGACGGCGGCAGCTTCCGGCAGGCAGCCGATACGCTGCACGTCACGCAGACGGCCATCACGCAGCGGCTGCGCAAGCTCGAGACCTTCCTCGGCGTCGCGCTGGTCGAGCGCACCACACGCCGCACGACGCTCACCGAAATCGGCCGGCGGTTCCTGCCGCAAGCGCGCCGGCTGCTGAACGAGCTGTCCGACGCACTCACCGAAATTCGCGAGACCGGCCTGAGCCAGCGCGGCGACGTCACGATCGCCTGCGTGCCGACCGTCGGCGTGCAATACCTGCCGCGCATCCTGCGCGCGTTCTCCGCGCACCGGCCGCACGATCGCGTGAAGATCCTCGATCACGCGTCCGCATCGGTGCGGCAGGCCGTGCTGCATCGCGAGGCCGAGTTCGGCATCGGCATCGCCGGCGACGGGCATCCGGAGCTGGTCGACGTGCCGCTGACGAGCGATCCGTACGTGCTGGCGTGCCGCGACGATCATCCGCTCGCGAAGCGGCGACGCGTTCGCTGGGTCGCGCTGCAGCCGCATCCGCTGATCTTCGCCGGCGAAGTGAGCGGCAATCGCGGGCTGCTCGACGGCGCGCTGAAGACGAGCGGCGTCGAGCTGCATTCGTTTTACGAAGTGCAGCGCAGCTCGACCGCGCTCGGGCTCGTCGCGGAAGGGCTCGGCGCGGCCGTGGTACCGAGGCTCGCGATCCAGAAGAACGCATATCCGATGATCCGCACGATCGGGCTCGTCGAGCCGTCCGTGTCGCGCACGCTCGTGCTCGTCACGCGCCGGCATGCGCAGCTGTCGCCGGCCGCCCGTGCGCTGTACGACATGATTGCCGAACAGGCATCGCCCGCGCGATAGCGTCCCGGGCTCGCCGCGCGGCGGCACCTTCGGGTAGTATCCCCACTCGCGGTCAAGACGGCCGGCGCCTACCCGGCGCCGCACCCGCCCTGCCGTCGCTGCACGGCCGTTCCTCACCACCCCTGCACGGAGCACTGCATGGCCTATCGCAACTATCACAAGCGCAAGATTGCAGACCGGGAACTTCATCCCGAAACCCAGATGATGTCCTACGGCTACGATCCGTTCCTGTCGGAAGGATCGGTGAAGCCGCCCGTGTTCCTGACGTCCACCTTCGCGTTCCGCACGGCCGAGGACGGCGCCGAATTCTTCGACGTCGTGGCCGGACGCAAGCCGTCGCCCGAAGGCGAAGGCGCGGGCCTCGTCTACAGCCGCTTCAATCATCCGAACCTGGAGATCGTCGAGGATCGCCTCGCGCTGCTCGACGATTCCGAAGCCGCCGTCGTGACGTCGAGCGGCATGTCCGCGATCGCCGCGATCCTGCTGACGTTCCTGCGGCCGGGCGACTGCGTCGTCCAGTCGGTGCCGCTCTACGGCGGCACCGAAACGCTGATCTCGAAGTTCCTGCCCGAGTGGGGCATCCGCTCCGAAGTGATCGCCGACGGGCTGTCCACCGGCGCGATCCGCACCGCGCTCGAGGCGGCCGCGCAAAAGGGCAACGTGCGGATGTGCTACATCGAGACGCCCGCCAACCCGACCAACGCGCTGTTCGACCTCGAAGGGCTGCGCAGCGAGATCGACGCGTTCGAGGCGCGCCACGGCTACCGCCCGCTGTCGGTCTGCGACAACACGCTGCTCGGGCCGCTGTACCAGAAGCCGTCGCGGCAGGGCATCGACCTGAGCGTGTACTCGCTGACGAAATACATCGGCGGGCACAGCGACCTCGTCGCCGGCGGCGTCACGGGCAGCCGCGAGCTGATCACGCGGATCCGCTCGATCCGCAGCGCGCTCGGCTCGCAACTCGACCCGCATTCGTCGTGGATGATCACGCGCTCGATGGAAACGCTCGTGCTGCGCATGCAGCAGGCCGCGCGCAGCGGCAGCGCCGTCGCCCGCTGGCTCGCCGACAACCCGCATCGTCCGGTGCGCGTGCTGCACCCCGAACTCATCGACGATCCGGCCTACCAGGCCGTCTATCGGCGCCAGTGCAGCGGGCCCGGCTCGACGTTCGCGTTCATCCTCGACGGCGGCCGCGAACAGGCGTTCCGGTTCATCAACCACCTGACGCTCTTCAAGTCGGCCGTCAGCCTCGGCGGCACGGAGTCGCTGATCTGCCATCCGGCATCGACGACGCATTCGGGCGTGCCGGCCGACGCCCGCGCCGCGGCCGGCGTATCGGAAGGGCTGATTCGCGTGTCGGTCGGGCTCGAACATCCGGACGACCTGATCGCCGACCTGTCGTACGCGCTCGAGCACTGCTGACGCGCCCGGCGCGCCTCCGTGCCGGCTCGCACGGAGCGCGCGCCGGCCGGCGCGACCGGCAACCGGCAACGCCCTGCGCGCCGGGATGCCGGCGCTCGGGCCGCGCCATCCTGCTTGCGCGAACAGGGAGTCGCACCATGGACATCGAGCGGCATCGATACGCGATCACCGATCCGCAGGGCACGCCGCTCGCGACGATGACGATCGGGCAGGCGATCGACCGGGCGGCCGGGCTGCCCGAGCGCTACTGCACGGGCCGCATATGCGTCGAACTCGAATATGAATCGACATCGTTCGGCACGACCACCCGGGTCAGGAAATTCCCGCTGGATGCAACGTGGTTTCCCGTCGACGATGCGTCGTTCAAGATGCGCGTCGGCGACTTCTCCTTGCCGCCGGAATTGTGCTGCCGGGGCATCGGCACGCTGTGCTGGTCGAAGATCCACGAAACGCTTCCCCGTCCGCCACGCGATGCCCTGATCCTCACCGGCGCACTCAGCAGCAAGGATGCCAAGCTCACCGGCATGATCCGCGGGACGATGCAGACGATCGACAACCTGCGTCGCCGGAACGACTTCTGGCTCCGCATGCTGGCCCCGGGAACGCAGGTACTCCAGTCCGACCGGAACGGCGACGGGTCCTTCAGCGGCCGCTTCGTCGACCCGGCCCGTCACGCGAATGATCCGAAGAAGGCGATCGCCACGAAAATCTGACCGCGCGATGCGGGCCGGCCGATCCGCGTCAGAGCACCTTCACCATGAATACGCGCGACGTCCCGTCGGGCTCGCACGGCACTTCGCCGAACGCTTCGTAGCCGTGCTTCCGGTAGAAATCCGGCGCCTGGAACGAGATGGTGTAGAGCACCGCGCGCGCGCATCCGCGTCGTTTCGCCTCCGCTTCGGCCTCGCGCAGCAACCGGCTGCCGAAGCCGCCGCCGCGCAGCGCCTCGGGCAGGTAGAACAGTTCGATGAAGAACAGACCGAGCGAGGTGCGGCCGGTCAGGCCGCCGAGGATGTCGCCGGTCGCGGGATCGGTGACGTACACGTCGAGCGCGGACGCATCGTCCCGCCCCGTCATCGCATGGTTGAATTCGCCGAGCTTGCGACCGATGAAGTCGCGCGCGGCCGGCTGCTCGGTGTCGGTGAGCCGGAAAGATACGTCGGGTTGCGTCGTCATGAGGCGGGGGCGATCGAGACAGGGAACCGCCGGGCGTGCACCGCCCGGGCCGGGAATCGTATGACTATAACGCGTCGCCCGGCAGGCCGGGGCGGAGTGCCCGCCGCGGCCCGCGTCACCTGTCTCGCACGCAATGCCCGTGCGTGCCGGCCCCCGCGCTCACGCCATCGCGAAGGCCGCCTTCATGTCGGCCATGCGGCGGCGTTCGCGCGCGATCATCATCCGGTTCACGACGATCACGCCGATCGTCACCGCCGTGATGAACAGCGTCGCCAGCGCGTTCATCTCCGGGTTCAGCCCCAGCCGCACGCGCGAGAACACCACCAGCGGCAGCGTCGTCGAGCCCGGCCCCGACAGGAACGCCGACAGCACCAGGTCGTCGATCGACAGCGTGAACGACAGCAGCCACCCCGACAGCAGCGCCTGCGAGATCAGCGGCAGCGTCACCACGAAGAACACCTTCAGCGGCGTCGCCCCCAGATCCAGCGCCGCTTCCTCCAGCGACTTGTTCATCTCCTTCACGCGCGACTGCACGATGATCGCCACGTACGACACGCACAGCATCACGTGGCCGATCCAGATCGTCACCATCCCGCGCCCCTTCGGCCAGCCGAACATCTGCTCCAGCGCAACGAACAGCAGCAGCAGCGAGATCCCCTGGATCACCTCCGGAATCACCAGCGGCGCGTTGATCATCCCCGTGTACAGCGTGAAGCCCCGGAAGCGGCCGAAGCGCGCCAGCACGAAGCCCGCCCACGTGCCGATCACGACCGACGCCGTCGCCGTCAGCAGCCCGATCTTCAGCGACAGCCACGCGGCCGTCAGCAGCTCGTCGTCGTCCAGCAGCGCGCTGTACCACTTCAGCGAGAAGCCCGACCACACCGTCACCAGCTTCGACTCGTTGAACGAGTACACCACCAGGCTGATGATCGGGATGTACAGGAACAGGAAGCCGAAGGCGAGGACGCCCGTCGACAGCGGTTTGCTCGGCTTGATCATTTCGCTTCCTCCAGTTCCTTGACCTGGTAGTACTGGAACAGCGCCATCGGCACCAGCAGCAGCATCACCATCGCGACCGTCACCGCGGACGCCATCGGCCAGTCCATGTTGTTGAAGAACTCGTCCCACATCACGCGGCCGATCATCAGCGTGTCCGCGCCGCCCAGCAGCTCCGGAATCACGTACTCGCCCACCGCCGGAATGAACACCAGCAGGCTGCCGGCGATGATCCCGTTCTTCGACAGCGGCAGCGTGATCCGCGTGAACGCGACCCACGGCTTCGCGCCCAGGTCGTACGCGGCCTCGAGCAGCGTGAGGTCCATCTTCACGAGGTGCGCGTACAGCGGCATCACCATGAACGGCAGGTACGAATAGACCATCCCGATGTAGACGCCCGCATCGCTGTGGTACAGCCGCAGCGGCGTGTGGATGATGCCGAGCGCGATCAGCGTGTGGTTCAGCAGGCCGTCGTCCTTCAGGATCCCGATCCATGCGTACACGCGGATCAGGAACGACGTCCAGAACGGCAGCATCACGGCCATCATCAGCACGTTGCGCCGGTTCGGCTCGGCGCGCGCGATGTAGTACGCCATCGGATAGCCGATCAGGAGGCACAGCACCGTCGACACGGCGGCCATCTTCAGCGAGCTGAGGTAGGTCGCGATGTACAGGTCGTCCTGCAGCAGGAACGCGTAGTGCGACAGCTGCAGCGCGAAGTGCACGATGCCGTCCTTGACCTCGACGAGCGACGTGTACGGCGGGATGCCCATCACCTGGTCGGCGAAGCTGATCTTCAGCACCAGCACGAACGGCAGCGCGAAGAAGATCGTGAGCCACAGGAACGGCACGCCGATCGCGACGCCGCGCCCCGACGGCAGCAGGCGCGACAGCGCGGCGAAGCGGCTTGCGCGCGCGCGGCCGGCGCCGGCGCCCGCGGCGCCGGTCGACACCGGCGAGGACGGAGTGGAAGCGGAGGTTCTCATCGCGTCGTCCTCACTGCGTCAGCACGACGCCGCTGGCGGGCGACCACGACACGAACACGTCGTCGTTCCACGCCGGCGCGCCGTCGTTCATCAGGTGCGAGCTCGACAGGTTCGACACGACCGTCTTGCCGCTGGGCAGGCGCACGTGGTACAGCGAGTAGCTGCCCATGTACGCGATGTCGGTCACGACGCCGCGCGCCCAGTTGTGTTTCGAGCCGGGCTTCTCGCGCGACACGTGCACGCGCTCCGGGCGCACCGAGATGCCCACCGGCATCCCGAGCGGGCCGGTCACGCCGTGGCTCACGTACATGCGCGCCTCGAGATCGTCGCTCTCGACGAAGATGTGGTCGGGCTCGTCCTCGACCACGCGGCCCTCGAACAGGTTGGTCGAGCCGATGAACTCGGCCGAGAAGCGGCTGTTCGGGTATTCGTAGACTTCGCCGGGCGTGCCGATCTGCACGATCTTGCCCTCGCTCATCACCGCGAGGCGGCTGGCCATCGTCATCGCCTCTTCCTGGTCGTGCGTGACCATCACGCAGGTCACGTCGACCTTCTCGATGATGTTCACGAGTTCGAGCTGGGTCTTCTGGCGGATCTTCTTGTCGAGCGCCGACATCGGTTCGTCGAGCAGCAGCAGCTTCGGGCGCTTGACCAGCGAGCGGGCCAGCGCGACGCGCTGCTGCTGGCCGCCGGAGAGCTGGTGCGGCTTGCGCTTCGCGTACTTGCTCATCTGCACGAGCGCGAGCGCGTCGGCCACGCGTTCCTTGATCTCGTTCTTCGGTGTGCCCTCCTGCTTCAGGCCGAACGCGACGTTCGATTCGACCGTCATGTGCGGGAACAGCGCGTAGGACTGGAACATCATGTTCACCGGGCGGCGGTACGGCGGCAGCGACGCGAGATCCTCGCCGTCGACGAAGATCCGGCCGGAGGTGGCCGTCTCGAGCCCGGCGAGCATGCGCAGCAGCGTCGACTTGCCGCAGCCCGAGCTGCCGAGCAGCGCGAACAGCTCGTTCTTGGCGATCGTCAGGTTCACGTTGTCGACGGCCGTGCTGTCGCCGAATTTCTTCACGACGTTCTCGATGCGCACGAAGGCGTCGTTTTGCGTACGGGCCGCGGGGGCCGGCTGGGTCTGTCGTGCAGCAGCGGAAGAGGGTATCGATTGCATGGGATTCACCATTCGTTCTTCACGGATTGCAGGCGTGAGCGTCCCCGCGCGAGGCGCACAACGCGACTCGCGGACGACGGCTCGTGCCGGATGGAACAGTGCGCGCGGCGCGCGCGGGCGGACGCGGGTCCGCGGATCTCAGGCGGGCAGGCGTGCAGCGCGGCCTGCGCCGCCGGATGGCGCCGCGATCAGTGGCCGGTCTTCAACTGGGCCCACAGGCGGTTCTGGAGGCGCAGGATGTCGGCCGGCATCGGCTTCATCAGCACCATCTTCTTCAGCACGTCTTCGGGCGGATAGACGGTCGGGTCCTGCGCGACCGACGGCGTGACGAACGGGTGCGCGGCCTTGTTCGCGGTCGGATAGAACACCGTGTTGGTGATCGCCGCGTTGACCTTCGGATCGGACACGTAGTTGATCCACTTCAGCGCGGCCTCGGGGTGCGGCGCATCCTTCGGGATGACCATCACGTCGAACCACAGCAGGCCGCCTTCCTTCGGGTTCGCGAACTTGATCTCGTAGCTGCGCTTCGCTTCCGACGAGCGGCGGTGCGCGATGCCGACGTCGCCCGACCAGCCGAGCGCGACGCATACGTCGTTGTTCGCGAGGTCGTTGATGTAGCCGGACGAGTTGAACTGGGTGATGTACGGGCGGACTTTCTTCAGGACTTCGAATGCTGCCTGGTAGTCGGCCGGGTTGGTGCTGTTCGGGTTCTTGCCCATGTACTGCAGCGTGGCGGCGAACACGTCGACGGCCTGGTCGAGGAACGACACGCCGCAGCCCTTCAGCTTTTCCATGTTGGCCGGGTCGAACACCAGCGCCCAGCTGTCGACCGGCGCCTTGTCGCCGAGCGCCTTCTTCACGGCCTCCACGTTGTAGCCGATGCCGTCCGTGCCGTAGGCCCAGGGGACGCCGTACTGGTTGCCCGGATCGGCGTCGGCGATCATCTTCATCAGCAGCGGGTCGAGGTTCGCGAGGTTCGGCAGCTTCGACTTGTCGAGCTTCTGGTACACGCCGGCCTGGATCTGCTTGGCCATGTAGTTCGACGTCGGCACGACGATGTCGTAGCCCGAGCTGCCGGCCAGCAGCTTGGCCTGCAGCGTGTCGTCGCTGTCGTAGTTGTCGTACTTGACGTGGATGCCCGTCTGTTTCTGGAAGTTCGGGATCGTGTCCGGCGCGATGTAGTCGGACCAGTTGTAGACGTTCAACTCGTCGGCCGCGTGTGCCGTCGGGCTGGCGACCGACGTGAACGCGGCCGTCGCGGCAAGGGCGGCGGCAGAACAGGCTTGGCGAAAGAAGCGAGCACGCATGGTGGAGTTCCCCTGGTAAAGGCGGCATGCGGCGCCCGCCGCACGCCTGTAGGCAAGACCGTTACGAAATGCCCAGTTGCTGGGCGGTTGCGTCGACTGCTTTCTTCGCCTTCGACACGAGTTCATCGATTTCCTGGCGCGAGATCACGAGCGGCGGCGACAGCAGCATCCGGTCCCCCGTCGCGCGCATGATCAGGTTGCCGTTGAAGCAGAAGTCGCGGCAGATCGTGCCGACGTCGCCGCCGTTCGCGAAGCGGCGGCGTTCGGCCGGCGACTCGGCGAGCTGCAGGCTCGCGACGAGGCCGTGGCCGTGCACCTCGCCGACGATCGGATGACGCGCGAACGTTTCGCGCATCAGTGCCTGGAAGTACGGGCCCGTGTCGGTCTTCACGCGTTCGACGATCCCGTCGTCGCGCAAAAGCTTCAGGTTCGCGACCGCGACGGCCGCCGCCACCGGGTGCCCCGAGTACGTGAGGCCGTGGTTGAATTCGCCGTTGTCGATGATCGGC
>NZ_JPGL01000057.1 GCF_000732615.1 Burkholderia paludis | reverse complement strand
ACGTTCACGCACCACAGGCCGGCCATCCCGTCGATGATCTTGTTGCCTTCCGAGTCCCACAGATAGACGCCGTCGGCCTTCACGATCACGCGACTGCCGGCGCGGTTCAGCGCGCCCATGTCCGAGAACGGGTGGATGTGGTGCGCGGCGTCGAGCGCGCGGTATTCGGCGGTCGAGCGTGCCTGCGTCGCGCGCGGCGCGGCGGCCGGTGCGGCCGGTGCGGTCGGGGCGGCCGGCTGGACCCAGGCCGATTCGTTGCGGTAAGTCATGTTTCCTCCGTGATTCCGTAGTCGGTCGGGTGCACGCTCAGACGTGCAGCAGCAGATGGCGGCGTTCCCACGAGCTGATCACGCGGAAGAACGCTTCGTATTCGGTGTCCTTCAGCGCCAGGTAGGCCTTCACGAACTTGTCGCCGAGAATGCCGGCCAGCGGCGTGCAGGCGGCCATCAGCGAGATGCCCTCCTCGAGATTGCGCGGCAGCTGGTACGGCAGGTTGTAACCGTCCGACGCGATCGGCTCGGTCGGTGCGAGCTGCTGCGCCAGGCCGAGGTAGCCGGCGGCGAGCGTCGCGGCAAACGCGAGATACGGGTTGCAGTCGACGCCCGGAATGCGGTTCTCGATCCGGCGCGCGGCCGCGCCCGACTGCGGGATGCGGAAGCCCACCGTGCGATTGTCGTAGCCCCACTGCACGTTGATCGGCGCGGCCATGAAGCGCGACAGTCGGCGGTACGAGTTGATGTACGGCGCGAAGATCGGCATCAGCGCCGGCGTGTACTTCTGCAGCCCCGCGAGATAGCTGTGAAACATCGGCGACACGGCGCCGTCTTCGCCGGAGAACAGGTTGCGCCCCGTGCGCGCGTCGGCCAGGCTCTGGTGGATGTGCATCGCGGAGCCCGGCTCGTCCTGCATCGGCTTCGCCATGAAGGTCGCGTACATGTTGTGGCGCAACGCGGCCTCGCGCACCGTGCGCTTGAACAGGAACACCTGGTCGGCCAGCGACATCGCGTCGCCGTGCACGAAGTTGATCTCCATCTGCGCGGCACCGACCTCGTGAATCAGCGTCTCGATGTCGAGGCCCTGCATCTCGCAGTACTCGTAGATGTCCTCGAACAGCGAATCGAATTCGTTCACGGCTTCGATCGAATACGACTGCCGGCCGGTTTCGGCGCGCCCGGTGCGGCCGACCGGCGGACGCAGCGGCAGGTCGGGATCCTTGTTCATGTCGACCAGATAGAACTCGAGCTCCGGCGCGACGACCGGCTGCCAGCCCTTCGCCTTGTACAGGTCGAGCACGCGGCGCAGCACGTAGCGCGGCGAGATCTCGACCGGCGAACCGTCGAAGTGCACGCAGTCGTGAATCACCTGCGCGGTCGGATCGACCGCCCACGGGATCAGGCAAATCGTCGACGGATCGGGCACGCACACCATGTCGGGATCGGTCACGCCGGTCAGCGTGCCGTCCTCCGGATAGTCGCCGGTGACGGTCTGCACCATCACGGCCTGCGGCAGGCGCATCGATTCGCCTGACTCGAATTTGTTGCGCGGAATGATCTTGCCGCGCGCGATGCCGGCCATGTCGGGAATGATCGCCTCGACCTCGGTGATCCGGTGCTGCCGCAGGAATTCGCTTAGTTCGGGTTGCATGATCGGCCTCTGTCAGTCGATGTCGGATGCGGCCGGCGCCGGCGTCGCACCGCCGGCCGCATGAATGCGTTGCGCCATGCGCGCGCGGCACGCCGCGCCGAATGCCGCGAAAATGTCGCGCGACAGCGGCTGCTCCGCGTAGCGCCATTCGGGATGCCACTGCACGCCGAGCGCGAACGCGCGCGCATGGCGCACGCTGACGGCCTCGACCAGTCCGTCGGGAGCGCGGGCCTCGATGACGAGCCCCGCACCGAGACGCTCGATGCCCTGGTCGTGCAGCGAATTGACCGTCGCGTCGTGCGCGCCGCGCGCGATCCGCTGCAGCAGGCCGCCCGGCGCGAGTTGCACGACGTGCGCGGGGCCGTATTGCCGTTCCAGCGGGTCGCCGGGCTGCTCGCGATGATCGTCGAAGCCGGCCGTCGCGTGCAGCCGCTGATGCAGCGTGCCGCCATATGCGACGTTCAGCTCCTGCATGCCGCGACAGATCGCCAGCACGGGTACGCCCGCGTCGATCGCCGCACGGATCAGCGGCAGCGCGGTCGCATCGCGCGCGGGGTCGTGCAACGTGTCTGAACCGCTCGCGGCGCCGCCGTAACGATGCGGCTCGACGTTCGAGTAGCTGCCGGTAAACAGCAGGCCGTCGACCGTGTCGAGCACATCGTCGACCGGCTGGCGATCGCCGAGCGCGGGCAGCACGAACGCAAGCGCGCCGGCGCCGTCGACGAGCGCGGCCAGGTATTTCTCCCCCGCCGTGTGGTTCGGGTGCTCGCCGCGCAGGATGCGGTCGGCGGTGACGGCTACGATCGGGCGCGCGCGCATGGGCGTGTCTCCGGCAATCGCGCGCGACACGTTCGCGCGCACAACGATGAAGGTTCGCGCCTCCGCCGCACGCGCGCATCGCGATGCGACGCAGGCACCTGCACGAGCCCGCCGCGCGCACGATGCGGCGGCAGGCGGGGCGACCCGGAACGGAAACGCAACAGGACGCTAGGGCAGCAACGACGCGCTGCCGTCGCACTGCACCGCGCTGAACACGTGCGCGGTCACGAGATTGAAGCGGCGCAGGCCGCGATGGGACATGGCGAAGAAACGACGCTCTCGCAAGGGGGCGGCATGCGTGCCGCAATCAGCATGCCGGATCGGCCCGGCCTGAGGCGGCGCGCCCGCCGACGGACATCGCGTCCGACGTGTCGAAGGGCTGGCGGCTTTCACGATCGTACTCGACTGACTGATGAATGCAGGACACGTGTCGCGATGATGCGCATGCGGCAACGCCGCGCGGCGACACGTCGGCAAGCTGTCCCGCAGCGGCTTCCGGCGCGGTGCGGCCACGATCGATGGCCCGCCGCCGGTGCGCGCGTGACGGCTTCCTGACATTCAGCTTATATCACCTAAAAATTGCGTCAAATTTTCAGGTTTCGACGACGATAACGGGCGGACAACGATCAGACGAAAAAAAACGGCATCGATCTCCGGGATCGATGCCGTGTCGTGCATGGCGCCGGCATGCCGGCGGCCCGCCCATCAGCGATGCGCGAGCGCGGTTTCGACGAGCGTCTGCAGCAGCGGCACGATCCGCGCCGCATGCGTTTCGTCATACGCATACGGACGCGTCTCTTCCATGTAGGTGATCTGCGAGAGCTCGAGCTGCACGGCCTCCACGCCGGTGTCGGGCACGCCGTAGTGACGCGTGATGTAGCCCCCCTTGAAGCGCCCGTTCGCGACAGCCGTATAGCCGCCATGCTCGAGCACGCGGGCGGCCAGCGCCTCCGCGAGCCCCGGCGCCGCGCTCGCGCCGCTCGACGTGCCGAAGTTGAAGTCCGGCAGGCGGCCCTCGAAAAAACGCGGCACGTGCGAGCGGATCGAATGGGCTTCCCACACGAGCACCCGGCCGTGCTCGCGCTTCAGGCGAGCGATCTCGCGTTGCAGCGCGTCGTGATACGGCAGCCAGTAGCGGTCGCGGCGACGCATGATCTCGTCGTTGCCGGGCTGCGCATTCGCCGGATACAGCGGCGCCTTGTCGAAGGTATCGACCGGCACGAGCCCCGTGGTGTCCTGCCCCGGATACAGGTTCTCGTTGTCGGGCGGACGGTTCAGGTCGACGACATAGCGCGCGTGCGACGGCACGAGGATCGACGCGCCGAGGCCGGCCGCGAACCCGTACAGCCGCTCGAGATGCCAGTCGCAATCGTCGACGAAGCGCGCGTCGGGCGTCATCGTCGCGGCGATATCGTCGGGGATGCAGGTGCCTGCATGCGGAATCGAAATCAGCAGCGGCAGCGTGCCCTGCTTCAGCGTGAATACAGCCGGTTGTTCAGTCATGTCGCATCACCGTTGGAGGTCCGCCGGCGCACGCACGTGACGTGCGCCGGTTGCGCGCGTCAGCGCAGCAGTTGCGCCAGCGCGGCGCGGTAGTCGGCATACGCGGCGGCTTCGTCGCGATGGCGGCGGCCGCTCACCACGCACTCGCCGCCCGTATAGACGTCGAGCACGGGCGTCTCGCCGTGCTCGGCGAACACGATGCCCGACAGCCACGACGCGCTGCCGTGTTCGGCGATCGCGGGATGATCGGGATCGAGCACGAGCCAGTCGGCGCGGCACCCTTCGCGCAGCGCGCCGATCCGCCGGCCGCTGGCCTGCGCACCGCCCGCGAGCGACGCGTCGAACAGGCGATCGGCGACATGCGCCTGCGTGTCGCTCGCCAGCACGTTGCGCGCGCGGTGCACGAGCCGCTGCCCGTACTCCAGCAGGCGCAGCTCGGCGCGCCAGTCGACCGACGCGTGGCTGTCGGAGCCGACGCCGATCACGCCGCCCTGCGCGAGATAGTCGACGGCCGGGAACACGCCGTCGCCGAGGTTCGCCTCGGTGGTCAGGCACAGGCCGGCAACCGCGCGACGCTTCGCGAGCGCCGCCGTTTCGGCCGCGTCGACATGCGTCGCATGCACGAGGCACCAGCGAGTATCGACGTCGAAGCGATCGAGCAGCCATTGCACCGGGCGCGCGCCGTACGCCCGCACGCAGTCGTCGACTTCGGCCGTCTGCTCGGCGATATGAATATGCACGGGCGCATCGTCGGGCAGCCCGTCGAGCAGCGTGCGCAACCCGTTCTCGGACACCGCGCGCAGCGAATGCGGCGCGACCCCGTAGCGCAGCCCGCCATGCTCCGGCGCCGCGCGGCGCATCGCGTCGAGCAGTTCGAGCAGGCCGTCGGGCGTGTTGATGAAGCGGCGCTGGTCGTCGCGCGGCGGCTTGTTGCCGAAGCCCGCGAACTGGTACGACACCGGCAGCATCGTGATGCCGACGCCGGCCGAGCGCGCGGCATCGATCACACGCATGCCGAGTTCCGCGATCTGCGGATACCGCGAACCGTCCGGCGCATGATGCACGTAGTGGAATTCGCACACCGACGTATAACCGCACTTGAGCATCTCGACATACAGCCAGCGCGCGACTGCCGCGAGTGCATCGGGCGTGATCTTCAGCGCGAAGCGGTACATCAGGTCGCGCCAGCTCCAGAAGCTGTCGGCCGGATTCGCGCGGTATTCGGTGAGCCCCGCCATCGCGCGCTGGAATGCGTGCGAGTGCAGGTTCGGCATGCCGGGCAGCAGCGGTCCGGCCGCGCGTGCGACGCCTGCCGGCGCGTCGCTGTCGGGCGTGACGCCGGTCAGCGTACCGGCCGCGTCCCAGCTCAGCAGCACGTTGCGGCGCCAGCCGTCGGGCAGGTAGGCATGCTCCGCGAACAACATCGTATCGGTCATAAGGCTATCCATTCATGCGGCGAAACACGGTGGTGCCGCTGCGTACGACCTGCTCGCACAGCGGCCGGCCGATCCAGTAGGCGAGCTCCGACAGCGAGCCGACCGACCAGACGGCGAAATCGGCCTGGCGCCCCACTTCGAGCGCGCCGTGGCGATCCGCGCGGCCGAGCGCCGCGGCCGCATGGCGCGTGACGCCCTGCAGCACTTCGGGCACCGTCATGCGGAACAGCGTGCAGCCGAGGTTCAGCGTCAGCAACAGCGATTCGAGCGGCGACGTGCCGGGGTTGTGATCGGTCGCGAGCGCGATCGGCACGCCGTGCTTGCGCAGCAGCGCGATCGGCGGCAACTGCGTCTCGCGGATGAAGTAGTACGCGCCGGGCAGCAGCACGGCGACCGTACCGGCCGCCTTCATCGCCTCGATGCCGGCTTCGTCGAGAAATTCGAGGTGGTCGGCCGACAAGGCGCGATGGCGCGCGGCGAGCGCCGTGCCGCCCGCGTTCGACAACTGCTCCGCATGCAGTTTCACGGGCAGCCCGCGCCGTGCCGCGGCCTCGAACACGCGCTCGGTCTGCGCGAGCGAAAAGCCGATGCGTTCGCAGAACACGTCGACCGCGTCGACGAGGCCCTCGTCGGCCAGCGCCGGCAGCATCCGCTCGCACACTTCGTCGATATAGGCGTCGGCCCGGCCCGCATATTCGGGCGGCAGCGCGTGCGCGCCGAGGAAGGTCGTGTAGACGGTAACGGGGAAGCGCTCGCCGAGCTGGCGCGCGACGCGCAGCATCTTGCGCTCGCTCGCGAGGTCGAGCCCGTAGCCCGACTTGATCTCGATCGCGGTCACGCCTTCCGCGAGCAGCGGTTGCAGGCGCGCGGCGGCCTGCACGAACAATGTCGTCTCGTCGGCCGCGCGCGTCGCGCGCACCGTCGACACGATCCCGCCGCCCTGCCGCGCGATTTCCTCGTAGCTGACGCCCGCGAGACGCTGCGCGAATTCGTCGGCGCGCGTGCCGCCGTACACGAGATGCGTATGGCAGTCGACGAGGCCCGGCGTCACCCACGCGCCATGCAGATCCTCGCGTTGCCAGTGGGCATAGCCGTGCGGCAGCGCGGAGAACGCGCCGAGCCAGACGATCGTGCCGGTTTCGTCGACGACGATCGCCGCGTCGTCGATCGTCTCGTCGGGATGGCCGTGCGGACACAGCCTCAGGCGATGCCAGACAGTCGGTTTCATGCGTTCAGTCTCGTGCGCCGATGGCGAGCGATACGGCGAGCAGCGCGCCGCTCCCGCTCACGACGACGTCAAACGCACGCTGCGGCCCGTCGAGCCGCAGCGTGTCCATTTCCTTCAGTGCGTAGTGCGTGCCGTCGACGTCGACGCCGACCGCACCGGTCGCGCAATACAGCAGCACGGTATCGGCGCGCTCGATGCGGTGCGCGCCCGCGCGCCACACGTCGAGCGTGCCGCGCGCGGCCGAGCGGCGCGTCATCAGGTTGAAGTCGCGCGTCGCGCCTTCGTGCAGCGTCGCGTCGATCGCCGTCTCGCCCGCGAAATCCGCGCGGGACAGCGGCGCGTCGAGCACGTGGCGCGTGCCGTCCTCCGCGGCGAGCGTCATGCCCGCGCCGGACAGCAGCACGAGCGTGCGGTCGACTCCGTCGAAGCGCGAGAACGGCCCGGCCGTCCCGACGTCCGCGACGCTCACGCGCCACGCGAACGCGTCGAGCGCGGCGCCCGGCGGAAACGCGCCGATCTCGCGCGTCACGCCGCCGCCGTTTTTCCACGGCGACGCGACGAGATCCGCTGCGCGGATCAGCGCGGCGGCCGGCGTCGCGTGCGCCGGCGCCTGATCGAGCGCCGTCATGCTCAGCGGCCGAGCATCGGCAGCTTCAGGCCGGCCTCGCGGGCCGTCTGCTGCGCGAGTTCGTAGCCGGCATCCGCATGGCGCATCACGCCCGTCGCCGGATCGTTCAGCAGCACGCGACCGAGACGCTCGTGCGCTTCAGCCGTGCCGTCGGCGACGATCACGACGCCCGAGTGCTGCGAGAAGCCCATGCCGACGCCGCCGCCATGGTGGAGCGACACCCACGATGCGCCGCCTGCCGTGTTCAGCAGTGCGTTCAGCAGCGGCCAGTCGCTCACGGCATCCGAACCGTCCTTCATCGATTCCGTCTCGCGGTTCGGGCTCGCGACCGAACCCGTGTCGAGGTGGTCGCGGCCGATCACGATCGGCGCCTTCAGTTCGCCATTCTTCACCATCTCGTTGAACGCCTGGCCGAGGCGATAGCGATCCTTCACGCCCACCCAGCAGATCCGTGCCGGCAGGCCCTGGAACGCGATGCGCTCGCGTGCCATGTCGAGCCAGTTGTGCAGGTGCGGATCGTCGGGGATCAGCTCCTTCACCTTCTGGTCGGTCTTGTAGATGTCTTCCGGATCGCCCGACAGCGCGACCCAGCGGAACGGGCCCTTGCCTTCGCAGAACAGCGGGCGGATGTACGCCGGCACGAAGCCCGGGAAGTCGAACGCGTTCTCGACGCCCATTTCCAGCGCCATCTGGCGGATGTTGTTGCCGTAGTCGAGCGTGGCCGCGCCGCGCGCCTGCAGCGCCAGCATCGCGCGCACCTGGACGGCCATCGACTGCTTCGCGGCCTTCACGATGCCTTGCGGATCGACCTTTTGCGCCTCGCGCCATTGCGCGACGGTCCAGCCCTGCGGCAGGTAGCCGTTGATCGGGTCGTGCGCGCTCGTCTGGTCGGTCACGCAGTCCGGCGTGATGCCGCGCTCGACGAGTTCCGCGAACACGTCGGCCGCGTTGCCGAGCAGGCCGACCGACACCGGCTTGCCGGCGCGCTTCGCTTCCTCGATCATGGCGAGCGCCTCGTCGAGCGTCGTCGCCTTCTTGTCGACGTAGCGCGTCTTCAGGCGGAAGTCGATGCGCGTCTCGTCACATTCGACCGCGATCATCGAGAAGCCTGCCATCGTCGCGGCGAGCGGCTGCGCGCCGCCCATCCCGCCGAGGCCGCCCGTCAGGATCCAGCGGCCCGACGGATCGCCGTTGAAGTGCTGGTTCGCGACGGAGAAGAAGGTTTCATAGGTGCCCTGGACAATGCCCTGGCTGCCGATGTAGATCCAGCTACCGGCCGTCATCTGGCCGTACATCATCAGGCCCTTGCGGTCGAGTTCGTGGAAGTGGTCCCAGTTCGCCCAGTGCGGCACGAGGTTCGAGTTCGCCAGCAGCACGCGCGGCGCGTCCTTGTGCGTGCGAAACACACCGACCGGCTTGCCCGACTGGATCAGCAGCGTCTCGTTCTCCTCGAGATCCTTCAGCGATGCGAGGATCTGGTCGTAGCATTCCCAGTTGCGCGCGGCGCGGCCGATGCCGCCGTACACGACGAGCGCATGCGGATGCTCGGCGACTTCCGGGTCGAGGTTGTTCTGGAGCATCCGGTAGGCCGCTTCGGCCAGCCAGGTCTTGCAGACTTTCTCGCTGCCGCGCGGCGCGCGGATCGTACGTGTCGGATCGAGGCGGGGATCGATGTGTTTCGGATGGTTCATGACGACTGCTCCCGAAGGAAATTGATGATCAAATAGGAATCAGAAATGCCCGGTGAAGCGATAACGGCTGCCGGGATGCCACAGATTCGCCACCGAGGCGACGACGCCCTGCGACCAGGTGCGCCGATGTAAAACCAGACACGGTTCGACGTCGTCCATCCGCAGCTGCTCGCGCCGCTCCGGCGCCGGGGCCGCCGCTTCGATCCGGTACTCGACGCGCTGCAGCGGAGCCGCGCGCATCAGGTACTGGTTCGGCGTCGTGTTCGTGAAATCCTGCTCGGCGTAATCCGGCGCGACCGCCGGATTCACCCATCGTTCTTCGAGCTGCACGGGCTCGTCGTTCTCGAAGTGCAGCACCTGCGAATGAAACAGCCTTGCGCGCACGGCCACCTGCATCTCGTCGGCGAGCGCCTCGTCGGCGCGGATCGTGTCGAGGCCGAGCACGCTGGCGTGATACGCATGCCCGCGCGCGCCGACCTCCTCCGAGATGCTGCGGATCGCCACCAGCGTCGATTCGTACTTCGGCCGCGCAACGTAGGTGCCCGCGCCTTTCATGCGCGTGAGCACCTGCTCGGCCGTCAACTCGCGCAATGCGCGGTTGACGGTCATGCGCGCGACCTTGAACTCGCGCGCCAGCTCGTTCTCGGACGGCACCTGGTCGCCCTCCTCCCACTCGCCGGCGTGGATGCGGGCCAGGATGAAATCCTTGATCTCCTGGTAGACCGGCGCGCTCATCGGCTTACTGTTCCGATGCGAACGAGAACGGCGCCACCTTCGCGAACGCACGCTCGCCGACCAGCTTCGCGATCACTGCGATGTCCGGCGCGAAGTAGTGATCGAGTTCGTAGTGCGCGACCTTGCCGCGGATCGTTTCCATCACGGGCGCCAGCTTCGGGCTCGTGTGGTGCGGCGCGCGCAGGTCGACGCCCTGCGCGGCGGCCAGGAGTTCGATCGCGAGGATGTGCTTCGTGTTGTCCGCGATGTCGGCGAGCTTGCGCGCGGCGAACGTCGCCATCGACACGTGATCTTCCTGGTTCGCCGAGGTCGGCAGCGAGTCGACCGACGCCGGATGTGCGAGCGTCTTGTTTTCCGACGCCAGCGCGGCGGCCGTCACGTGCGCGATCATGAAACCCGAGTTCACGCCGCCGTCCTTCACGAGGAACGGGGGCAGGCCCGACAGCGTCGCGTCGATCAGCAGTGCGATGCGGCGCTCGGCCAGCGCGCCGATTTCCGACGCGGCGAGCGCAAGGTTGTCGGCCGCGAACGCGACGGGCTCGGCGTGGAAGTTGCCGCCCGACAGCACTTCGCCGGTGTCCGGGAAGATCAGCGGGTTGTCCGACACGGCGTTCGCTTCCACCAGCAGCACGTCGGCCGCATGGCGCATCTGGTCCAGGCACGCACCCATCACCTGCGGCTGGCAGCGCAGGCTGTACGGGTCCTGCACCTTGTCGCAGTCGCGGTGCGACTGGTTGATCGGCGAACCTTCGAGCAGGTCGCGATACGACGCGGCCGCGTCGATCTGGCCCTGGTGGCCGCGCAGTTCGTGGATGCGTGCGTCGAACGGCTTCACCGAGCCGGCCGCCGCGTCGACCGACAGCGCACCGGCGACGAGCGCGGTACGGTACAGGTCTTCGATCGCGAACATGTTGTCGAGGGCCAGCGCGGTCGATGCCTGCGTGCCGTTCAGCAGCGCGAGGCCTTCCTTCGCCTGCAGCGTGAGCGGCGCGAGGCCGGCGACGCGCAGGCCGTCGAGCGCGCTCGCGCGTTCGCCGCGGATGAACACTTCACCGACGCCGAGCAGCACGGCCGACATGTGCGCGAGCGGCGCGAGGTCGCCCGAAGCGCCGACCGAGCCCTTCACCGGAATCAGCGGCAGCACGTCCGCGTTGAACAGCGTGATCAGCGCGTCCATCACCTCGCGGCGGATGCCCGAGTGGCCGCGGCCGAGGCTCGACAGCTTCAGCGCCATCAGCAGACGCACCGACGAACGCGCCATCGGCTCGCCGACGCCGACCGCGTGCGACAGCACCAGGTTCTTCTGCAGCAGTTCGAGCTGGTCGTGCGGGATGTGCGTGCTGGCCAGGCGGCCGAAGCCCGTGTTGATGCCGTAGGCCGGCTCGCCCTTCGCGGCGATGTCGGCGACGGCCTTCGCGCCGGCGTCGATCTTCGCGAAGCTGGCCGGATCGAGCGTCAGTTGCACGGATTCGCGTGCGATCCGGCGCAGTTGCGGGAGGGTCAGGTGGCCGGGGGTCAACGTAATCATGTGAGCAATCCTGTCTAGACAAGTTCGGGATGGATTGCAGTGTAGCCATCGAAACTTGTCTAGACAACCCGTTTTCGCCGATTTCGACTCGGGAGTTTCCCTGATGCCCGGAACGGCCCGCCGGGCCCGCGCGCCGGCCTCTTTCATTAACATATGTTGCAGTAATTTTGTTTACGGCAACATATGAATCATCATTCGCCACGGAGACCCGCGATGCCCTTCCCGCCACGATCCGCCGCCCGGTTCGGCCGCCCCCTGCTCGTCGCCGCATGCGCACTCGCGTGCGGCGCCGCGCTCGCCGTCGAGCCGCTCTCGGGCACGCTCGAGACAATCCGGCAGCACAACCTGATCTCGATCGGCCATCGCGAAACGTCGGTGCCGTTCTCCTATGTCGATGCAAGCGGCAAGGTAATCGGCTTCTCGCAGGACCTGTGCGACCGCGTGATCGCCGCGGTGAAGGCACGCACCGGCAAGCCCGACCTGCAGGTGCGCTTCATCCCCGTCACGTCGCAGAACCGCATCCCGCTCGTGCAGAACGGCACGGTCGATCTCGAATGCGGCGTGACCACCAACCTCGCCGCGCGCCACGCGCAGGTCGCGTTCTCGACCACCTTCTTCGTCGCGACGACGCGCCTGCTCGCACGCACGTCGTCGGGCATCCGCGACTTCCCGGACCTCGCCGGCAAGACGGTCGTGACGAACCAGGGCACGACGTCGGAACGCCTGCTGCGCAAGATGAACGAGGACAGGAAGATGAACATGCAGATCATCAGCGCGAAGGACTACGGCGAAGGGCGCCTCACGCTCGAATCGGGCCGCGCGGCCGCGTACATGATGGACGACGTGCTGCTCGCGGGCGTGCGCCAGCTCGCCGCGAAGCCGGCCGACTGGCGGATCGTCGGCACGCCGCAGTCGTCGGAGGCCTACGGGTTCATGCTGCGCAAGGACGATCCGCAGTTCAAGGCGCTCGTCGACGGCGTGCTCGCACAGTTGATGAAGAGCGGCGACATCGACGTTCTGTACGACAAGTGGTTCATGAAGCCGGTGCCGCCGAAAGGGCTGTCGTTCGACTTCCCGATGAGCGACGTGATCCGCGCACGCTATGCGGCGCCGAACGATGCGCCGCTCGAGTGAACGCCGCGTACTGAAGTCCGCTTACGCACGCGACCACGCGACGCACGCGGCGTAGCCGGGCGCCGCGTCGAGCCACGACGCGTCGAACGCCGCGACGCCGGCGGCGGGCTCGGCCGGCTCGACGATCGTCGTCGCCGGCGTCGCCGCATCGCGCGGCGGCACGACCGCGAAGGCGCGCAGTCCGCCGACGATGCCCGTGCCGAGCGCCTTGAGCAGCGCCTCCTTCGCGGTCCACACCCGGATGAATTCGCTCGCGCGCATCGCGAGCGGCAGACTGTCGAGATACGCGACTTCGGCGGCCCCGCAGACTTCACGCGTCAGCGCATGCCAGTCGGCCGCCCGGTTGCAGCCCTCGATATCGACGCCGACGCGGCCCGCCGGCGCCCACGCGAGCAGCGCATGATCGCCTGCGTGCGACACGTTGAAGTCGAGCGACGAACGATGTGCGCGATCCAGCGACGGCCGCCCCGATGCGTCGATCGCGATCGCAACCGCATTCGGCGCGACACCGAGGGCAGCACCGAGCACGTCGCGCAGCGCGGCGCGCGTCGTGGCGCTGCGCACCGCATCCTCGTGCCGAATGAAGCGCGCGGCCCGTGCGCGTTCGCCGTCGCTGAGCGCCGCATAGGCGGGCGACGCAAGCGGCACGCGCCAGTCGAAGTCGACCCGCGCGATCCGCACGCCGGCGCGGGACGCCGCGGGCGGCACGTCGAGCGTCTGCATGCGCCACGCGCGAGGGGCGGTGGGCGGGATGGCGGAATCGGACGGAATGGACATCGGCACGCGGCAGCCTGGGCTGTGGAAGGAAACGTCCGATGTTAATCGATCGCAGCGGTCCGCAGCCGGTACGATCCGTGCCGGCAAGCGAATCGGCGCGGCGCGCCCGCGCGACGGATCATCCGTTCGCCGCCACGCCCGGCACGCCACTGCCCGTCGTACGTCCGCGCGACGCCGGGTGAAGTGCATGCACGACACCCGGCGCATCGCCGGGCAGCACGCCGTGCTGCAGCCAATACAGCGCGACAGGCCACAAAGCGTCGGTAAAGCGGCTGTGAAAAAAAGCGAAATGCCCGATCGCGTCGACGCCGATGTCGGCCGGCGCGATCCGCAGATGCGTGACGTGGCTACCCGTGTAGTAGCCGACCAGCCGCTCGATCGCGTCGACCGTGCCGAACGCGTCGTCGTCGAGGCCGATCGCGAGCATCGGCGCCGACAGTCCCGCGAAGCGCGCGGGCAACGCCGAGCGGCCCACGGCCCCGGCGTCGAGCACGCGGCCGAGATAGCCGTCCTCGAAACGCGCCTGCGAGCGCGCCCACGACAGCGCGATGCCACGCGGCGTGTCCTCCATCCAGCCGAGCCGCTTCGCGGGAACGTAGCCGAACACGGCCGCGAGCACGGGCATCAAGACATGCCACTTCCACCACATGCGCCGCCGCTCGGCCGGCAGGTAGTCGCGCCAGTACGCATACTGCGCACCGACGGTCACCGCATGCCGCACGTGCACGTTCGACGCCGCGAGCCCGAGCACGCAGCCGCCGATGCTGTGCGCGACGACGTCGAGCGGCTGGCCCGGAAACGTATCGCGTGCGTATTGCAGCGCGGCTTCGCAATCGAGTTGCCCCCAGTCGAGCCAGTTCGCGCGCAGCTTCGCGAGATGCGGCGGGCGCGACCCCCCCGTGCCGCGATAGTCGTAGACGAGCACGTCGCGCCCCTGCGCGAACAGCCAGGCCGCGAAGCGAAAGTAGTAGTCGCACCGCACCGACGTCGCGCAATTGATGACCGTCACGGGTCGCGCGGTAGTGCCGCTGCGATGGCGCCACACGTGGCCGCGCAATGCGTAGCCGTCGGCCGCGTGCAGCGTCACGGGTTCGGGCGGCAACGCGTCCGCCGTGCGACTGCCCTGCGCTGCCCCGTTTCGTTCGCTCGAAATCGTCATCCTGTCTCCTGTCGACCCGAGTTGGCACTTCAGTGCTTGCTCCGGTCCCATGCTTCGCGGTCCACTCGAGTTGGCACTTCAGCGCTTGCTCGAGTCCCATGGTGCGCGGTCAACCAGATTTGGCGCTTCAGTGCTTGCCCCGATCCCACGCTTCGCGGTCACCCAGAGTTGGCGCTTAAGCGCCGCCCCGGGCCCCATGCTCCCCGGTCGTGCCGAACGAATGCATCAGCCTCGGCTCCGGCCCCGCACATCGCCACCCGCCCCCGCACGCATCGCGCCCGCCTCCATTGAACTTGACGCATGCCATGTTCTCAACCAATCTTGCTGCTCCATTCGCATGAGTCACGCGCATGTCAACGCCGCTCGTCCGTCTCCCTTCGCTCGATCTGGTCCGCGGTTTCGTCGCCGTCGGCCGCCGCATGAGCATCACGCTGGCCGCGCAGGACCTGTGCGTCACGCAATCGGCGGTCAGCCGGCAGGTGCACGCACTCGAGGCGCATCTCGGCGTCGCGTTGCTGCAGCGCGGCTACCGGAAGATCGCGTTCACGCCGGAAGGCGAGCGGCTGTTCCGCGTCGCGGATGCGGCGCTGCACGGCCTGCAGGACACGGTCGCCTCGCTCGCCGCCGCGCGCGAGCGCCAGCCCGTCACGATCACCGCCAGCATCGGCGTCACCGCGCTGTGGCTGCTGCCGCGGCTCGGGCGGCTGCAGGCGCGCCTGCCGGAGATCGACCTGCGCGTCGCCGCGAACGACAAGGTACTCGATTTGCGCGCCGAAGGCATCGATCTCGGCATCCGCTATTGCCCGCGCGAGCGCGCGCCGGCCGGCGCGCTGCGCCTGTTCGACGAGATCGTCGTACCGGTCGCGCATCCGGCGCTCGCCGCGCGGCCGGTCACGAGCGCGGCCGCCATCGCCGACCACGTGCTGCTCGAGTTCGACGGGCCGCCGCAACCGCAATTGCAGTGGCGCGCGCACCTGCATGCGGCCGGGCTCGGCGACACGCGCCCGAAGGGCGTATTGCGCTTCAACCAGTACGACCAGGTGATCCAGGCCGCGATCGCGGGTCAGGGCGTCGCGCTCGGCCGGCTTGCGCTCGTCGCGCCGATGCTCGCGGACGGACGCCTCGCGGTGCTCGGGCCGCACACGCAGGCGCTGTCGGATGCGTACGGCTACTGGCTGTTCCAGCACGATCCGGCCCCGCGCCGCGAAGTCGCCGACGTCCGCGACTGGATCCTCGCCGAAGCGACCGAATGCGATACCGCGATGCGCGCGCACGACAGGGCGCCGGCGTAATCGGGCACCGGTGCCCCGCCTCGCCGCGACCGCGGCCGGACGGATGCCGCCGGCCACGCCGTGCGCCCCTCGTCGCATTCCCTGCACGCATGCCAACCTGACCGAATGATCGCTTGAGCGGCAACGGGCCCGATCGTCTAATCGGATCGAGCGCGGCCGTTTCGCCGCGCGCCTTCATCCGGAGACACGCATGACCCCGATCGAGCAGGAAGTCCGTCGCCGCTGGCTGCCGGTGCTGGCCGGCGGCCTGATCATGGGTGCCGCGCTCGGCATCCGTCACGTGCAGGGCCTGTTCCTCGCGCCCGTGTCGCTCGACCACGGCTGGTCGCGTGAAGCGTTCGGGCTCGCGCTGGCGCTGCAGAACCTGATCTGGGGCGTCGCGCAGCCGTTCACGGGGATGGTCGCCGACCGCTTCGGCTCACTGCGCGTGATCGCCACGGGCATGCTGCTGTATGCGGCCGGGCTCGTCACGATGGCGCATGCGGCCTCGACCGGCATGTTCACGGTCGGCGCCGGGCTCGTGATCGGCATCGCGCTGTCGGGCTCGGCGTTTGCGTCGATCTACGGTGCGCTGAGCCGCCTGTTTCCGCCCGACCGGCGCGGCTGGGCACTCGGCGTCGCAGGCGCGATCGGCGGGCTTGGCCAGTTCTGCATGGTGCCCGTCGCGCAGGAACTGATCGGCGGCATCGGCTGGCAACAGGCGTTCACCGCGCTGGCGCTCGTCGCGGCGCTGCTCGCGCCGCTCGCCGTGCTGCTGCGCGACCGGCCCGCGCGGGCGGCGACGGCCGCCGGTCCCGACCAGTCGATCCGCGAAGCGGTGCGCGAGGCGTTCGCGCATCGCGGCTTCTGGCTGCTGAACGCCGGATTCTTCGCGTGCGGCTTCCAGCTCGCGTTCATCGCGACCCACCTGCCGGCCTACCTGCTCGACCACGGTTTGCCGGCGCGCCACGCGAGCGTCGCGCTCGCGCTGATCGCGCTGACCAATGTGGCCGGCACCTATGCGTGCGGCCATCTCGGCGGGCTGCTGCGCCGCAAGTACGTGCTGTCCGGGCTATACCTCGTGCGCGCGCTCGCGATGGCCGCGTTCGTCGCGGCGCCGCTGTCGCCCGCGAGCGTCTACGTATTCGCGGCCGTGATCGGATTCACCTGGCTCGGCACCGTGCCGTTGACGAACGGCGTGATCTCGCAGGTGTTCGGCGTGCGCTACATCGCCACGCTGTTCGGCTTCGTGTTCTTCGGGCACCAGCTCGGCAGCTTCTTCGGCGTCTGGCTCGGGGCGGTCGTGTATGACGCGATGCACTCCTACATGCCGCTGTGGCTCGGCTCGATCGCGCTCGGCGTGATCGCGGCGCTGCTGCACCTGCCGATCGACGACGCGCGTATCGCGCGGCCCGCGGCGGGCAACGCGGCATGGGCATGATCCGCGCGGCGCTGGCCGCCGGCACGCTCGCGTTCGTCGCGTGGTGCGGTGCGGCCTACTTCGATTCGGGCGTGGCGTACGCGCTGCTCGAACACGTCGCGCTCTGCAACTGACGCGCGCCCCGCCTCGCGTTCAGCGACGCTTCGGCAACGCGGCCAGCGCGTCGAGCGCACGGGCGCGCGCGGCCGCATGCTCGACGAGCGGTTCCGGGTAGTCGACGCCGAGCCTGATGCCGGCCGCGTCGAGCGTCAGCGGCGCCGCTTCCCACGGCGCGTGGATCGACGCGGTGTCGAGCGCCGCGAGTTCAGGCACCCAGCGCCGCACGTATGCGCCGTCCGGGTCGAACTTCCGGCCCTGCGCGACCGGATTGAAGATGCGGAAATACGGCGCGGCATCGGCGCCGCAACCGGCCACCCATTGCCAGCTCGCCGCGTTGTTCGCGGGGTCGGCATCGACCAGCGTGTCCCAGAACCATGCTTCGCCCGCGCGCCAGTCGATCAGCAGATGCTTGATCAGGAACGACGCGACGACCATCCGCACCCGGTTGTGCATCCAGCCGGTCGTCCACAGCTCGCGCAGGCCCGCGTCGACGAGCGGATAGCCGGTCAGCCCGCGCTGCCAGACCCGCAGCGCGGCGGGATCGTCGCGCCACGGCATCGTATCGAACTGCGCGCGGAAATTGTCGGTCGCGAGCGCCGGGAAGTGATACAGCAACGCGTAGCTGAATTCGCGCCAGCCGAGCTCGCTCAGGAACTTGTCGGCGCCCGCCGCGCACGCGGCCCCGCCCGCCTGCGCGGCGCCCTGGGCCGCGTGCCATACCTGTCGCGGCGACAGGTTGCCGAAGCGCAGGAACGGCGACAGCCCGCTCGTCGCGGGCAGGTCGGGACGGTCGCGCGCATCCGCGTAGCCGGCGAGCGACGTCGTCAGGAACGCGTCGAGCCGCGCATGCGCGCCGGCTTCGTCGGGCGCGGGCCATGCGTCGCGCAGGCCGCCTGCCCAGTCCGGCACGGGCGGACGCAACGACAGCGCATCGAGCGCCAGCGCGCGGTCGCGCACGGCTTGCGGCCACGGATGAAACCCGATCCGCTCGGGTTCCGGCAGCGGCGCGGCGACCGTACGATCGCGACGCGCCGCGCGCCAGTAGGCGGTGAACACCTGGTACGGCGCGCCGCTGCCCGTCAGCACTTCCCACGGCTCGTTCAGCAGGCTGCCGTTGCTGCTTTCGACGGTCACGCCGCCGGCCTTGAGCGACGCCTTCAGCGCCGCATCCGCGTCGCGCTGCGGCTGCGCATAGCGGCGGTTCCAGTACACGGCCGCCGCGCCCGTATCGTGCACGACGCGCTCGATTTCTTGCCGCGCGTCGCCGCGCAACAGCAGCAGGCGCCCGCCATGACGGCCGAGCGCGGCGTCGAGCCCGGCCAGCGACCCGTGCAGCCACCAGCGCGCCGCGCCGCCGGGCGCCCGCCCCGCGCCGTCGCCCGTGTCGTCGACGAACACGCACACGAGCGGCCGGCCCGACGCCACCGCGCGCGTCAGCGCGGGCTGATCGATCACGCGCAGATCGTCGCGGAACCAGACGATCGCGGGAGCAACGGACGGCTTGACGGGCACGGGCACCTCGATGATGAAAGCGGGACGGGATGCGTATTGTCGCGGCTGTGCCGCACCGTGTCGACGTTCGATGCGACAGCGCCGACGACGGCCGGCCACGGCGCACATTCCGCGCCGCGCCGCACGGTAAAGCGCCTTGCTGCATTTCGGCGATTCCTCGCCCTGTGCACGGGCCTACGCTCGATCCCGTGTGCGCAACACGGCCCGGGCCGGCCGATGCCGATGACGGCACTCGCCGCGTGACGACGGCGCGGCGCGCGTGTGCGCCGCCGTCGCGTCAATCGAGCCGGAACGCCGCTTCGAAACGCTCGGCAAACGCGTCGAATTCGGCTTCCGGCAGATGGTTGATGCCGCCCGCGCGCTTGCGCCCGCCGCCGGTCGGAAATCCGCGGCAGAATTCGTCGGCGCCGAGCGGCCGGCCGTCCGGCACACGCACGCTGACGACAAGTCCGCCGTCCGCGCGCGGCGACAGCACCGCGAGCGCCGCATGCGGCGCGTTGCGCATCCGCTCGTTCGCGAGCATCCCCGTCGCGCGCCGCGCCCACGGATGATCGGGCATCCGGACCAGCGTCGCCCCCGGCACCTCGCGCAGCGGCGCGAGCGCGCACGCGCGCGCCATGTCGTCGCGGTAGCCGTCGCGCAGCGCGGCGAACACGTCGGTCCCGCGCACGAAATCGAGCGGATCGACGCACGGCAGCATCGCGTCGGCCAGCGCGGCCGGATCGAAATGCAGATCGCCGACGCACTCGCCGTACGCGTTGTAGTTCAGGTAGAGGCCGAGTTCGGCGAGCGTGCAACGCTGCTCAACCTCGTCGATTCCATGCGCGCGCGCAAGCGCGTCGCCGAGCGCCGGCAGTTCGTCGCCGAAAGCCGCGACGATGGCCCAGCGCACATGCCGGCCGCCGAGATAACGGTTCACGAGCGCGCTCGTGCAGACGTCGGCCGCCGTGTCGATATGCGCGTCGAAACACGGATCGTCGGGCAGTTCGCCCGCGAAGTGATGGTCGAAATAGCGGATCGTCGCGCCGTCGCGCAGCAGCCGCGCGCACGCAGCGCGATTCTGGTCGTGCGACACGTCGAGCACCGTGACGAGGTCGCCCGCGCACGCATCGATGCGCTCGAGCAGCTTGATGTCGCGCTTCACGCCGGTGACGAGCGTGCCGTGCTCGCCCTCCGCGAGCCGCAGTTGTTGTAGCGCACACAGGCCGTCCGCGTCGCCGTTGAACGCGTAGAAACGCCGCGCCTGTCGTTTGTCCTGCATGATCCGTTGCTCCGTCTTCAAGCCATGAAATCGCCGTCGTGCGCGTCACCGCGTTCGCGTCGTCCGATGCGGTGCACGGCGCGACCCGTGCGCGATCGTCGTCGGTCGTCGTCGGTCGGCGGCTTCGCGACGCCAATGGTCGACGCGACCGGCGCGACGGCCGGCGCGTCCTGCGCCCCGTACTCCGCGGCCGCCGGAAAGCACCCGCGTCGGCACGCCCCGCATCCGGCACATGCAGATACTGTTCGCAAGGATGCCGTTCACATCGGGTTCGCGCGCCAGGTATTTTGCCGCAACCGCGAGCGCCCTTCGATACGGCATCGCCGGCCGGTCGACGACGATCGCGCGCACCTCGTCGTCGACCGGCCACCGGCAGGAGTCGCCAGAACGGATGTTCGGGTCGCCGCCTGCCGACAGGCATGGCGCCCCGTCACCGGCCGACAACACGTTCACGTGCGACCGATAGCCCGCGGCCCGGTTCGCGAATAGCGTCGACGCCTGCTCGACACATTGCGCGGCGCGCGTGAGGTCGCCCTGCGACACGAGCGGCACCGATGCGCGCTACCGTCAGTCATGCCGGCGTTTCTGCGTACCTGCCAACGAACATCAAGCACCCCGGGCTTGGCATGCGTCCATCTCATGTCATATGTCATCTGATATCAATATCCGATCACCGAACCACCAAGCATTTATCATTTTCGCCGAAGCATTCTGGTAAACCCGCGACGTTTCCGTTGTCATTCAGGCGTACCATGTTATACGACGACGTACTACATGAACGTGCCCCGGCGCCGACACGAGCTACCGCCTCGTCCGCCGCCGCCCGACCGGAGACACCGTTGAACCCGCCCTCGCCCGCCCTGCCCGGACGCGACCCGCTCGCATCCGCGGTCTCGAAAGTGAAATGGCACGTGCTGCCGCTCGTGCTGGTCATGTTCATCGCCAACTACATCGATCGTGTGAACGTCGGCTTCGTGGATCGCCACCTCGAGGCGTCGATCGGCATCGGCGCGGCCGCATACGGGCTCGGCGCCGGGCTGTTCTTCGTCGGCTACGCGCTGTTCGAGGTGCCGTCGAACCTGCTGATGCAGCGCTATGGCGCCCGCGTGTGGCTCGCTCGGATCATGGCGACGTGGGGCATCGTCGCGGCCGCGATGGCGTTCGTGTGGAACGACACGTCGTTCTACGCACTGCGCTTCCTGCTCGGCGCGGCCGAGGCCGGCTTCTTTCCCGGCGTCGTGCTGTACCTGTCGCAATGGCTGCCGCCACAGGAACGCGGCAAGGCGATGGCGATCTTCCTCGGCGGCTCCGCGTTCGCGTCGGTCCTGTCCGGGCCCGTCACCGGCGCGCTGCTGTCGATCCGCGGCTTCGGCCTCGAAGGCTGGCAATGGATGTTCCTGATCGAGGGGCTGTTCTCGGTCGCGCTGTGCGGCGCAAGCTGGCTGCTGCTGAAATCGCACATCCGCGAAGCGACCTGGCTCACGGCCGACGAGCGCGCGGCGCTCGAAGCCGCGCTCGATGCCGAACGCACGGCGCGCGACATGCGCTCGCACGTGCCGGTGCGCACCACCGCGCTGCTGCGCGATCCGCAAATCGGGCTGTTCTGCTTCCTGTACTTCTCGATCCAGCTGACGATCTACGCGGCCACGTTCTGGCTGCCGACGATCATCCGCAAGATGGGCGGCCTCACCGATTTCCAGGTCGGCCTCTACAACACGATTCCGTGGATGATCGCGATCGGCGCGATGTACGGCTTCGCCGTGCTGTCGTCGAAGTGGAAGCACCCGCAGCGCTGGCTCGCGTTCGCGCTCGTGCTCGCCGCGTGCGGGCTGTTCGCGTCGACGTCGCACGATCCGGTCTGGTCGTTCGCGTCGATCTGCTTCGCCGCGCTCGGCTTCAAGGCCGCGTCGTCGCTGTTCTGGCCGATTCCGCAAGGCTATCTCGACACCCGCGTGGCCGCGGGCGTGATCGCGCTGATCAACTCGGTCGGCAACCTGGGCGGCTTCGTCGCGCCGACGGCCTTCGGCTATCTGAAGCAACATACGGGTTCGATCACGGGCGGGCTGTATGCGCTCGCGATCGCTTCGCTCGTGGCCGCGGTCGCCGCGCTGTTCGCGCGCACGCACCGGCGCGGCGATCCCCCGCGCGGCCGGCCGGCCGATCCCTCCTTAACGAACGCTTCGATGCTCCGCCATGCCGAACACTGACCGCCTGACCGTCGTCGTCTCGAATGCCGCCGACGGCGATCTCGCCACGTTCTCCCTCACCGGCGACGGCGCGCTCGCGCCGCTCGCCCGCTACCCGGCCGCCGACGTCGCGATGCCGATCGCCGTACAGGCCGACCGCACGCGGCTCTACGTCGCGACGCGCGGCGAACAGCCGACGATCGTCGCGTTCCGCGTCGCGCCGGCCACCGGCGCGCTCGTGCGCATCGGCGCAACCGCGATCGACGCGAGCCACGCATACCTGTCGCTCGATCGCAGCAGCCGCTGGCTGCTCGGCGCATCGTACGGCGGCAATACGCTGAGCCTCTACGACGCCGCGCGCGTGCGCGACGGCGACGGCGAGCCGCTGCAGGTCATCGCCGGCATCGCGAATGCGCACTCGGTGATCGTGTCGCCGGACAACCGGTTCGCCTACGTCAGCTCGCTCGGCTCGGACCGCGTGTTCAGCTTCGCGCTCGTCGAGGACGCCGCCGGCCTGCGCGCGCGCGAACACGGCGAAACCCGCGTGCCGGCCGGTTTCGGTCCGCGCCACCTGCAGATCGCACGCGACGGCCGCGAGCTCGTCGTCGTCAGCGAATTCCAGGCCACGCTCGCGACGTTCGCGCGCGACCGCGAGACCGGCCGGCTCGGCGACGCTCACGTGAGCGCGCGTCACCCGGCCGTCGCCGAACTCGCGCAGGGCCATGCGCGGCCGCCCGCCCCCGCCGAACCGTCCGTCTGGGCGGCCGACCTGCACCTGACGCCCGACGAGCGCTTCGCCTACGTCAGCGAACGTACGTCGAGCCAGCTCCTCTGCTACCGCCGCACCGCCGACGGCGCGTTCGAACCCGCGCACACGACACCCACCGAAACCCAGCCGCGCGGGTTCGCGATCGACCCGTCGGGGCGCTGGCTCGTCGCGTGCGGCGAACAGTCGGCGTACGTATCGGTGTATGCGATCGCGCCGGACGACGGCACGCTGTCGCTGCATGCGCGCGCGCCGGGCGGGCGCGGTGCGAACTGGATCTCGATCGTCTGACGACGCGACGCGTGCGCCCCTTCCGGCAGGCCCGCGACGCGGGCCGGCACCCGTTCGCGCTCAGCGTCGCTCGCTCGGCGCGGCGCCGGTCCAGCGCTTGAACGCGCGCGTGAAATTGGCGCGGTCCGTATAGCCGACACGCGCCGCGATCTCGTCGACCGGCAGGCGCGTCCCCTCGAGCAGCCGCAGCGCGTCGCGCAGCCGGATCTCGTCGAGCAGCGCCGAATAGGTCGCGCCGTACTCGGCGAGCTTGCGCTTGAGGGTGCGCGCCGAAACATGCAGTTCGCGCGCAACGTCGTCGACCGACGGATAGCCGCCCTCGCCGCAGATCAGCAGGTTGCGCACGCGCTCGACGACGCTTTCCGCGTAGCCGAGCCGCGCGAGCTCGGCTTCGCACTGCTGCACGATCATCTGCGCGGTGTGCGCGTTCGCGGTACCGATCGGTTCGTCGAGCAACGCGGCGTCGCAGCGGATACGGTTCGCGCTCGCGTCGAAATGGCAGCGCGGCAGCCGCGCGCGATATTGCTCGAACCAAGGCGGCTCGGGCCACGCGAAGTGGAGTTCCGCGCGCGACTGCAGCGTGCGGCCGGGCACCGGATACAGCAGCGAATTGAACAGGATCGCGGTCTCGACCAGGAAATTCTCGACCGCGAACTGGCGCAGCCGGCCGAGCGGAAACGCTTCGAGCACGTCGATGTCGACGATCCCGTCGAGCTGCGCAAGGCGCACCGAGAAAAACGGCACGCGCGTCGGCAGGTAACGGATGCCGAGCGCGATCGCCTCGCCGAGCGTCGCGCAGCTCATCAGCCCGAAACCGATCAGTCCCGCTTTTGTCAGGCTGCTGCGCAGCCCGATCTCGATCGCGATCGACGGGTCACGCGTCGCGTCGATCAGGTTGAACACGATCGCCGCCTGCTGCAGCGGCGTGATGCGCGCGTCGGGCTGCGCGAGGCGATCGCGCTCGACGCCCGAGCCGGCAAGAATGCGGCCGCCGTCGATGCCGCGCTCCTCGGCCAGCATCAGCATGAACAGCGCATACGCGGACGACACCGTCGCCTTGTTCAACTGGCGCGCGGCATCCGGAACGGACAGGACCATGCGGCGGACTCCGGGGCGGTTTCGGCGGATTGTAGCGTCGCCGGCCCGCCATGACACCGGGACAGGACTCTAGCCGCGCCGGCGGGCCAGCATGGCCCGAAATGACACCATCATTGACACCGGCGGCCCTCGCATGCGGTCCGGCGCGCGCCTATGCTTGTCACATCGGCATTGCGCCCCACCCTTTCCGCAGGAATTACGGTCGATGAGCCAACCCGCCCGCACCGCCTTTCGCCACGACGCGGACAAGGTCGCGTATGTCCGCCGCGAGGTCAACGCCGCGAGCGACGCGATCCGCGCGCGCTTCCCGCTGCTCGACAACCAGAACCTCGTCGGCGCGACCGTGATGGCCGTCTCGGTGAGTGCGATGGTCGCGATCGCCTGGCTGTATGCGCGCGGCGGGATCGCGTGGTACGTCGCGCTGCCGCTCGCCGCCTTCGTCACGTCGCTGATCCACGAGCTGGAGCACGACCTGATTCACCTGATGTACTTCAAGAAGACGCCGTGGGCCTATCACCTGATGATGGCGCTGTGCTGGCTCACACGGCCCGGCACGATCAACCCGTGGACGCGGCGGCGCATGCATCTGCACCATCACAAGGTGTCGGGCGGCGAATCGGATCTCGAGGAATTCGGCATCACCAACGGCGAACGCTGGGGCGTGAAACGGCTGCTGATGATCGCGGACGGGATGCTCGCCGTCGCGCTGCGGCCGGTCGCGATGCGCCGCAAGGTGAAGCAGTACGTGGCCGCACAGCCGGTGCAGGATCCGGCCGAGCGGCTGCAATTGCGGGTCGAGCAGGTGTCGTCGTACATGCCGGTCGGTCACGTGTACTACGTGCTGTGGCATGCGTTCATCGTCTATCACGCCGCACTGTTCGCACTGCATGCGTTCGGCTACGCGGTAGCGGTGCCCGCCGTGCTCGGGCGCGTCATGAACGTCGTCGATTTTCTCGCGGTGGTCTGGCTCGGGCCGAACTTCGTGCGCAGCTTCTGCATCAACTTCGTCAGCTCGAACATGCACTATTTCGGCGACATCGATTCGCGCAACGTGATCCAGCAGACGCAGGTGCTGAACGTGTGGTGGATGCTGCCGTTCCAGCTGTTCTGCTTCAATTTCGGCAGCACGCACGCGATCCATCACTTCGTGGTGCGCGACCCGTTCTACATCCGGCAACTGACCGCGCGCACCGCACATGCGGCGCTGCGCGAAGTCGGCGTGCGCTTCAACGACGTCGGTACGTTCGCCCGCGCGAATCGCTGGGGCGGCTACCGTCCGCCGCGCGCGGCGCGCCACGCGCCGGCCGACGCGTAACCCGCGCCGTCAATCGCCGATCGGCGGCATCGGCCCCTGCCCGCGGATCCACGACCAGTTCGCCAGTTCGGCCATTTCCTTGTCGCCGCGGCTGTCGCCGTATGCGAACAGTTGCCGCGGCGGCCGGTCGCCCCACCACCCGCGCAACCGCACGACCTTCTGCGGCCCCCAGCAGTTCTCGCCGTCGAGCCGCCCCGCGAAGGTGCCGCGCTCGAACGCGAGCCGGGTCGCCAGCACCGCATCGAAGCCGGCCGTCTTCGCCCACTTTTCCAGATACAGCGACGGCGACGCGCTGACCAGCACGACTTCGTGCCCGCGCGCCTGATGCTCGCGAATGCGTTCGAGCATGTCCGCGCGCACGAAACGCGGCAGGCAGGTGTCGACGAACGCGCGCGCCTGCGCATCGAGCGCATCCTCGCGAACCGGCCCGAACGCGAACGACGCGAACCGCGCTTTCGCGTCGCCGCGCGACAGCAGCCCGGCCTTCATCGCGACGATCCACGGCAGGGCGCGCAGCCCGGCCCATGCGAAGCGCGGCGTGCCGACCGCAAAGCGGACGAAATGGCGAAAGCTGTCGGTAGTCGTGATGGTGCCGTCGAAATCGAATGCGGCGACGATGCGGTCAGTCATGGAGAATCGGCGGGAAAGCGATGAGATGCCCGGGACGATAGCAGACTCGCGCCGGCGTATGCGAAATGCCGCGACGCCGCACGGCCCGCGCAGCGCATGCGCGCGCCGGGGCGTGCGCATGCGTGCCGTTCGTTCAGCGCTGCGGGCGGGCGGCCAGCATCGCCGGCAACACGACGTTCATCAGGTGATCGGCGCGCGACATCAGGTCGGTCACGCGTTCGTCGAGCCCGCGCAGTTGCGCCGGCTGCATCCGGATCTGCTGAAGCGCCTGCCCGACGATGTTGCGCCGGTCGAACAGCGTGCGCTCGACGCCCGCATCGTCCGGCGCGCGCACGACGTCCGCCACCGCACTCAACGCCGCGAGCACGACCACGAGGTTTTCCTCCGCGTGGCGAACCTGCGCGGCGAGTTCCTCGGTGCGGCGCGGAAAGAAGCCGAGCGACTGCTTCAGCGCGCCAAGCGCCGCACGGTAGTCGACATGCCCCGACGCCGCGCCGCCGAACCAGCGCTCGAACATGCCGGCCTTGCGCGTCGCCTGCGCGAGCATGCCGGCCATCAGGTCGGCCGCGCCGAGCTCGTTGAATTCGCGCGTCGTCGTCGCGACCGCTTCGACGAGATTGCCGGCTGTCTCCAGCGCGCCGTCGCCGATCGTCGCGACCGTCGCGAGCTTGAGCGGCACCAGTTGCCGGATGTGCCGCTCGATGCGCGGCGCGTAGTCGGGATAGAGCGTCGGAAAGCCCGCCTGCGCGGCACGGAAGCACGCGTCGAGCTGCGGATGGTTCGATTCACCGAACAGCGCGCGGCCGACCGCATCGGCCGGCGCCGCGCGCACGGCCGGGCCGGGCGCCGGCCCGAGGTCGAGCGCCTGCGGCGCCGGCCGGCCCGGCGCGCGCGCAGCCGGCGTCGCGGCCGCGGGCGGCGCGCCGAACGCAAGACGCCCGGGCGTGCGCTCGGGCGTCGTATCGAACTCGAGCCGCTTGGGCTCGTCGGACGGATTCGTCATCGCTGCTTCCGGCCCGGCGCGGCGGTACCCCGCCGGCCGGGCTGCCGCCAGTCAGACCGCGCCGCCGTACGCGCGCACGAAGTCGCCCAGGCCGCGGTTGTAGCCGGCGCCGACCGCCTTGAACATGAAGTGACCGTCGCGGCGATAGAAGCTGCCGACCTGCACCGACGTCTCCATCGAGAAGTCTTCCTCGAGCGCGTACTTCGCGATCACCGTCCCCGACACCTCGTCGGCGATCTGGATGTAGCTGTGGCGAACCTGCCCGAAATTCTGGCGGCGCGCTTCGGCCTGGTCGATCGTCACGACCACCGAGATCTCCTCGACGTCGGCCGCGAGCTTCGTCATGTCGATGAAGATCACCTCGTCGTCGCCGTCGCCGCTGCCAGTGCGGTTGTCGCCGCTGTGCACGACACCCATGCACTTCGATGCGGGCATCCCGCGCTTCGGAAAATCGTCGCCCGGCTGGATGAAGGTGTCGTTCCGGTCCATCGTGCGCACTTCGCTGTTGTAGAACACGAAGTGCTGATCCGAGATCAGCTTCGGATTGCTCTGCGCGTCGTATTTGCACAGGAACACCGACACGTCCAGATCGAAATCCGTACCCGTGTCCGTCGAGTTCGCGTCCCAACCGAGACCGATGCGGAACTTCTGCGTGCCGGGCGCTTCCTTCGACAGGTTGACGCGACCGCCCTTCGACAAATTGATCATCTGAACCTCTCCTGCTGGAACCGCCGTTGCGCCGGCGGCAATGCCGGGCCGCCGTGTGCGGCCCGCGTTGATGGTCGCCGCGCCGCGCGCGGCGCGCGTCACTTGCTCGCCACCGCGCCCCGGTCTTCCTTGCGCTGCACGACGATCGACGACCACACGGCCGCCGCGATCGTCGCCGCGCCGATCAGGCCCGTGACGACCTCGGGCACCTCGAACTTCACGCCGAGGAACATGATTGTCGCGAGCGCGCCGATCGCCCAGAACGCCCCGTGTTCGAGATAGCGGTATTGCGCGAGCGTGCCCTTCTTCAGCAGCACGAGCGTCATCTCCCGGATGTAGGCCGCGCCGACGCCGAGGCCCAGCGCGATCAGGAAGATGTTGTTCGACAACGCGAATGCGCCGATCACGCCGTCGAAGCTGAACGACGAATCGAGCACCTCGAGATACATGAAACCCGCGACGCCTTCGCGCACCACGCGCGTGCCCGTCTCTTCCCCGCCGATCAGGTCGCCGATGCCGTGCGCGATCACGAAGCTGATCACGCCGAACGCGCCCGCGAGCAGGAAGCCGACCTGTTCCGCCGACGGCACGTAGAACGACGCGATGATGACGATCGCGAGCGTCAGCGCCACTTCAAGCGCGGTGATCCGGCCGAGATGCCGCATCGGGCCTTCGAGAAAGCCGATCCAGTGCTCGTCCTTGCCGGTGTCGAGCATGAACTTGAAGAACACCATCAGCAGGAACGCGCCGCCGAACGCCGACACCTGGTGATGCGCGGAGGTCAGGATCGCCGCGTACTTGTCCGGCGACTCGATCGCGAGCGTCAGCGCATCCCACATGCCGATGTGGCCGATCACCGCGACGATCAGCAGCGGGAACACGAGCCGCATGCCGAACACCGCGACCGGCAGGCCGAACACCATGAAGCGGTTGCGCCACTTTTCCGACCAGTTCTTGAGCACCGATGCGTTGACGACCGCGTTGTCGAGCGACAGCGAGATTTCGAGTACGCACAGGACCGCGACAATCAGCATGTCCTTCACGCCGCCGAGTAGATAGGCCGCGACCAGCGCGAGCACCGTGAGCGACAGCGGGATCTTGAAATCTTTCAACATGATGGGGGTAATCGAGTTCCGGAGAGAAGGCTTGCGGGCTGCGCTTACTTCGCGCGCACCCAGTTGCAGAATTCCTGCGTGATCAGCTGGTCATAGATTTGCTCGTCGCTGACGTCGAGCGATTCGAGATGCAGGAAGCCGACGTTCGGCATCTCTTCGGCGACTTCCGCGAGAAAGTCGAATTCGCTCGGATCGCCGACGCCGACGAGCGACCAGTACAGCGGGAAATGCTGCGACTCGGCCAGCAGCTGGCGTACGCGCTTGCGGTCGTTCTTCGGGTTCTGGCCGTCGGTGACGAACAGCACCCAGGCGGGCAGATGGCCGTTCACGGGCGCAGCGGGGGCCGGCGCGGGCGTTTCGTCCGCGCCGCCGAACAGCCGGCTCAGGAAGCCGCGCTTCTCTTCGCGCTGCGGCGCCGGCTCCGGCGCGCGGAAGAAGAAGTCGACGATGTCGTTCATCACCGGCGCGTACTGCGTGCCGCCCCACTTGTCGATCCGCGCGTTGAGCACGTGGTCGGAGATGTACGAGCCGTAGTTGTCCGGCGTCGCGGTCGGCAGGCGATCGTAGCCTTCGGTGAAGGTCCACGTGTCGACTTCGCCGTTGTCGTCGAACTTCAGCGCGATGCCGAGGATCCGGTCGTGCGTGTCCTGGATCACGCCCGACTGGTAGAGCGGCTTCGCGGAGCCCGAAATGTCGAGCGCCGCGCCGACGCGCACGACGGGCGGCTTCAGGATCTGGCGTTTTTCGAGGACGATCGCGACCTTCGCCGCGCGTTTCTCAAGCGTAATCATGCGGTGTTCTCTCAGTTGTGCTTCGGAGCGAATCGGGTGATCAGGTCCTGTTCGAGCTGGCGCAGGCGCGGCGCGTCCTGCTCGCGCTGGCGCTTGCCGTCGGCAATGATCTGCGTGACGTCGTCGAATGCGCCGAACAGCTGCTGCTGCGCGTATTCGAACGTGTCGGTGGAAATCACCGGACGCTGGCCGAGCTTCGCGACTTCCTGCGCGTTCTGGCGGTTCAGGTCGGCCTGCGCGCGGATCGCCTCGTCGGCCGCGTCGTAGGTCGCGTTCGCGAGCGCCGCTGCGCGCTTCGTGCCGAGCTGCTCGAGGTAGAGCGCGAACGCGTTGGTCCACGCGGGAATCAGCACGGTCTTGATCGTCATGAACTTCGACGTGAGCGTGCGTTTCTGGTCCTGCTCCATCCGGATCTGCGGCGCGAGCTGCTTCGACATCAGCATCGCGCGGTCGAGGTCGTCGAGCTTGCTTTCGAGCGCGTCGACCGTGCGCTTGACGTCGAGCAGGCGTTGCGCGGCGAACGCGTCCTCCACCGGCTGCCGGCCGGCCTCGAGATGCGCGCGCAGCGTCGCGAGCGCCGCTTCGCCTTGCGCTTTCGACTTCACCAGCTCCTGGTGCAGCGCGTAGTTGTCGTTGTACATCCGCTCGAGCTCGTCGATGCCGGCCTTCTGGCGCTGCGCATGGCTCTCGAGCTCGACGACGAGCGTGTCCATCCGCTTGCTCACCGACTCGTATTGCGACAGCAGCTTTTCCTTGGTCGAACGGAACATCCGGGTGACCTGCGTGAGCAGCCCGCCCTTGTCGGCGCCGCGCGGGTCGAGCCCTTTCGCGGTCGCGATCAGCGCGTTGAGCTTGTCGCCGAACTGGTCGGCGTCCGATGCGCGCACGCTCGCGAGAATCTGCTGGGAGAAAGCGGCGATCCGTGTGCCCTGCGTCGCGCCGAGCTGATCGATCTCGTCGACGGTGATCAGGCGCGCGTGCTCGGTCGGCGGTGCCGCCGGCACGACGACGCGAGCGGCAGCGACAGGCACGGCGACGGGTGATGAAGACGGGGTGGAAGGACGATCGCTGACCGCATCGGAATTCTTGTCGTCGAATAGCGGCTTCATGTGGCTACCACGTTTCCTTTTCTGCTTCTTGCTGCGTGTTGTCGTGCGCGCGAGACGCGCATCCGAGATTGCCCCCGTGCTCTCTCACGGACGGCAGACGGACAATAAATGGCCCGGACGCATCGCGTCAAGAGAATGAATTCTTTCACTTTCCATTCATTTTGTAATGTGCGGTGCGAACGCGATGTCCAGCCGACGCCGCTCGCGCCGCTTCCGGCGTGGCGCGAGCCGGCTCCGGACACGCCGAAACTTACACACCGACCGATGCGAAAGAAAATTGAAACCGTGCGATTTTGCGCCTTCCGGATGACACTCAAGCGCTGGCAGGACGCCTGCGATCGCCGCTCGCGCGCTATCGGTTCGGCACGCGGCGCACCCGGAGCCCGGGCAGGATGAACGGCACGGCACGGTCGCGAATCTCGAACGCCCAGCGCCCTTCGACATCGACGAAAGTCGCGCTGAAATGCCGTTCGTCGACCCACGTGAGATCGTCGAGATGGCATGACGCGTACATCGCGCCGACCGTGTGTTGCGCGCGCACTTTCAGCGGCGCCTTCGACACGAGCGTGAACGTAACGGCTTCCTCGAACGGGCAGTCGTAGTCGGTCACGAGCAGATACCCCGCCGGCGTCTCGAACTGGCGCAGCAGCACATAGCCGGAAACGGCTAGCCCGCACCGCATGCCGTCGACGAGCACATGCGTGCGCGGCGGCCATGACGCGTAGGGGCCGTCATGCGTCTCGAGCACGAACCGATCGATCGGCTTCATCGCCGCGCCGCCGCCGTGCCGCTATTGTCTTGTCCGCTGCATCGCCGCGTCAGTGCGAGGCCTTCCGGTACAGCGCGACGTACCCCGCGAGCATCAGCAGCAGCGACCCGCTGACGCGGTTCAGCCACTTCTCCCCCGCCGCTTTCCACACGCGCACCGAATGCACGCCGAGCAGCGCGTAGCCGGTCATCCCGATCACGTCGACCACGACGATCGTCGCCGCGAGGATCGCGTATTGCGGCGCGATCGCGTGCGACCGGTCGACGAACTGCGGCAGCAGTGCGGACATGAACAGGTAGTACTTCGGGTTGCTCATCGCGACGAAAAAGCTCTTCAGGAAGGCCGTCCGGCGATCGGGCGTCGCGGGCACGCACGCCGCCTGCCCGACCGGGGCGCCCCCGCTCGACATCAGCATCCGGACGCCGACGTACGCGAGCCACGCCGCCCCGAGCAGCTTCAGCGTCACGAACGCCGTTTCCGACGCTTCGAGCAGCACGCCGAGGCCGAATCCGACCAGCGCGACGAGCAAGACGTCGGCGGTCACGGCGCCGAGCATGCCGACCAGAGCGTGACGCAATCCGTACCGCGAGCCGTTGCTCATCGCGAGCAGCACCGTCGGGCCGGGGGTCGCGACGCCGACGGACAGGATCAGGGCAAAGGCGAGCAAGGCGGAGAGCGACATGACGTAGGCGTTCCTTTTGGCGAGGGCGTGCGGACGAATGGCATCGTCGCGACCGGCCGCGCGGGCCTGTTTGATGCGACGAATGCGGACGGCCCATGATCGCACGCTCGCCCCGATGTCCGCTCGACCTTCTTGCGACGCCAGTCGTGACCGGCGATCCTGGCGCGGCTTCGTTGCACCCGCTCGGCCACGCGAGCGGCTCCGGCGCGCCGCCCTGCCCGGCATCGCGCCGGAACGATGCGGCAACTCCCGCTCGCCGCCACCTTATGTCCAATTTATCGAACGACATCCCAAATAGTAGGAAATAACAGTCTTTAAACGACAATGATTCTCGTTTACGCTAGACTCCGCCGCTCGATAAAAACATGCCCGCGACAGAGCGGGCGCGTCACCCCGCCCGGATTCCAATTTGCCGCCCTGGGACGGATCACCGATCACATCCGATTTGCGTCCCATGTCGACACTTTCGTTACCCGTCCGGCGTCTCACGCCGATTGCATTCGGCATTGCGCTCGTCTGCGCACTTCCCGCCGCCGCGCTTGCCCAGCAGGCTGCCTCCACCGCCGCCGGCGCATCGCCGGATGCGACCGTGCTGCCGTCGATCAACGTGACCGGCGCCGCCGAGCCGCTGCCCGGCGATCTCGCGCCGACCTATGCGGGCGGTCAGGTCGCGCGCGGCGCCGATTACGGCGTGCTCGGCCAGCAGAAGGCGAGCGACGTGCCGTTCAGCATGACCACCTACACCTCGAAACTGATCGAGGATCAGCAGGCGCGCACGCTCGCCGACGTGCTCGACAACGATCCGGCCGTGCGCAGCGGGTCCGGGTACGGCAACTTCTCGCAGGTGTTCATCATCCGCGGCTTCCAGCTCGCCGGCGACGACGTGTCGCTGAACGGCCTGTACGGCGTCACGCCGCGACAGCTCGTCCAAACCGACGCGATCGAGCGCGTCGACGTGCTCAAGGGTGCGAATGCGTTCCTGAGCGGCGCATCGCCGAACGGCTCGGCGGTCGGCGGCGGCGTGAACCTGCAGTTGAAGCGTGCGGACGACAAGCCGCTCACGCGCGTCACCGTCGACGGCGCCACGTCCGGTTCGATCGGCACGCACGTCGACATCGGCCGCCGCTTCGGCAGCGAAGGCCAGTTCGGCGTGCGCGTGAACCAGTCGATCAGCGGCGGCGACACGGCCATCGACGGCGAGCGCCGCCGCAGCAGCGTGACCGCCGTATCGCTCGACTGGCGCGGCGACAAGCTGCGCCTGTACGGCGACTTCCTGTATCAGCGGCAGCGGATCGACGACGGGCGCCCTGTCGTGCTGATCAGCGGCAACCAGTTGCCGTCCGTGCCGTCCGCGACGCACAACTACGCGCAGCCGTGGAGCTTCAGCGAGCTCGAGGACACGGTCGGGATCGTGCGCGCCGAATACGATTTCCTGCCCGCGTGGACGGCCTACGTGTCGGCCGGCGCCCGGCACACGAACGAGCACGGCGACTACTACACGCCGACCTACTCGTCGTCCGGCACGACCGGCTCGCGCCTGAGCGTGCCGCACAAGGAAGATGCGCAATCGGCCGAAGCCGGCGTGCGCGGCCGCTTCACGACCGGCCCCGTGTCGCACTTCGTCACGGCCGGCGCGTCGTTCATCCGCATCGACAGCCAGTCGGCCTACACGATGTCGAGCGCGTTCCCGACCACGCTCTACGATCCGGCGCCGGTCGCCTACCCGCCGACCGCCTACACCGGCGGCGACATGAGCGACCCGGGCACGGTCACCAAGACCTGGCTGCGCAGCGTCGCGGTGTCCGACACGCTCGGCTTCCTCGACGATCGCGTGCTGTTCACGATCGGCGCGCGCCGCCAGTCGATCTCGGTCGACAACTTCGACTACACGGGCGCGGTCACGACGACCTATAGCGACGCGATCACGACGCCGGTATTCGGCCTCGTCGTGAAGCCGTGGCGCAACGTGTCGATCTTCGCGAACCGCAGCGAGGCGCTCGCCCAGGGCGAGATTGCGCCGAACACGGCGCGCAACGCGGGCCAGGCGCTGTCCCCGTTCCGGTCGAAACAATACGAAGCAGGGATCCGCTACGACACCGACAAGTACGGTGCGTCGCTCGCGGTGTTCCAGATCGAGAAGCCGATGGCGTACACCGATCCGACGTCGCAACTGTTCGGCGCCGACGGCACGCAGCGGCACCGCGGCGTCGAGACGGCGGTGTACGGCGAACCGTGGAAAGGCGTGCGGCTGATCGCGGGCGCGACGTACATCAACGCGACGCTGCAGAACACGGAAGGCGGCGCGAATGACGGCAACCGGCCGATCGGCGTGCCGTCGTTCATGCTCAACGCGGGCGCCGAATACGACGTGCCGATGCTGCGCGGCGTCACGCTGACCGCGCGCTGGATCCACACGGGGCCGCAGTACCTCGACGTCGCGAACACGATGTCGATCCAGGCATGGGACCGCTTCGATCTCGGTGCGCGCTATGCGACGGAAGTGTTCGGCAAGAAGACGACGTTCCGCGCAACCGTGCGCAACGTCACGAACAAGTCGTACTGGTCGTCGACGACCGGCGCCTACCTGACGCAGGGCGATCCGCGGTCGGTGTGGCTGTCGATGACGACGGATTTCTGACGGGCTCCAAAGAGAGTGGCGGGTTGCCGCCAGAGTTTGCTATACTCTCGGTCTTCCGGAGAGATGGATGAGTGGTTTAAGTCGCACGCCTGGAAAGCGTGTATAGGTTAATCGCCTATCGGGGGTTCGAATCCCCCTCTCTCCGCCAAGTTGCCAATAACCCCTTGAAACGTCAGAATGACCGACAGTTCAAGGGGTTAAGTTTTTTGTATGGTACAGAAGCAGGTACAGAAACTGGCACAGACGAAGAGCGGCGCGAGTACGGTCATCGAGGACCATACGATGCCGCAATACATGTCAAAGAGTCCAAACGGGACAGGTTACCTGTTCCGGCGCGCAGTTCCTGCCGATGTGCGACCTGTCATCGGCAAGCGAGAATTCAAGTACACACTCGGCGGAGACTACCGTCGCGCTAGCCAGCGTTGCCATGAGCTCGCCGTAGAGACGGGCCGTCAAATTGACGACGCGCGCGCTTCAGCAACAGCGCAACCAGGACCAAGCGGCGAATATGTACCCGCGATCCCGCAGATTTCTCCGCCGCTCGCAGACATCACCGCGATTACCTCCGACTTCATTACGCACTTGCGCGCTACAGTCGTCGAGCAAGTCCAGCGCGGCGACAGAGAGCAACGTTACCGGGCCAGTGTCGCGGTCAATCCTCGCCAAAAGCTCCAGGAAATCGAACGGCTGCAAAGCTGGGCCAAACTCGCACAATTCGGTGACGAGGCTGCTGCCTATGGGTGGAGAGACATGTTGTCGGGGACGCTCAGTCGGAATGGATACCGTCTGGCTGCTGACCTGCACGGTACGGCTCAAGAGCGCACCCTCCTCGTTGAATACGCGAGTGCATATAGCGAGGGGCTGGATATTCTGGAAGCGGAATACTCCGGCAAGCCATTGCCTATTCGCGTGACTGGCGAGCCACTGAAACGGCTGAAGCAAGCGTCGCAGTCGGACACCACGCGATTGTCAACGGTCATCCGCGAGTTCCTTGAGCATCTACCCCCTTCTCAGGGGGCGATGAACACAAAGCACCACTTCATTCTCCCGACCTTCCTCGATGTGGTCGGGGATATGCCGGTTACCGAGCTACGCCAGTTCCACATCAAAGACTTCCTGCTCACGGTCCAGAAGCTGCCGCCTCATTGGTCAGCTTTACGGCGCAAGGACGGCTTAGGCATCCGCGATATGGCAAGCCGTGAATGGAAACAGACACTGGCCCTCAAGACGTATGATGGTTCGTATGTCGCATCGCTGCGCATTTTCATCGACCGCGCCGTCGCAGATTGGCAGGACGTTGGGTTCCCGACAACGTTGACGACCAATATCTCGTATCTCGGATCGCGCACACAGGCCGAACGCAAACAGCGTGCGCTCCGGCAACACGAGATTGAGCTGATTTTCTCCAGCAAGAGGATGAAGAAAATCGTTGCCCGGCCGACCTATGTACATCAGTTCTGGTTGCTGGCCATAGGTCTTTACACCGGCGCTCGTATAAGGGAAATCTGCCAGATTAATCCGCAGTCGGATTGGGGATGCCGGGATGGACTCTGGTGGCTTCGACTCACGAATGAGCCTGGTGACAGTCCTGACCCGGACGTGAAGAAGTCCGTAAAGACTGGCCGACCACGTACGATTCCGATGCACGCCGAATTGGTTCGCCTCGGTTTGCCAGAACACCTTGAACGAACAAAGCAGGCCGGAGTTCGACGGTTGTTCCCTCAATGGAGGGCGACAGAAGGTAATGCGGGCGCGGCGCCAGGAAAGTTCGTAGCGAACTACTTGCGCAGCATTGGCCTGCACGGCGTAGAGAATGAACTAGGCAACGCGGTACGCGGCTCGCACGTATTCCGACATACCCTACTCACCCATGGCCGTATGAAGGGCGTCAATCTGCGCTGCATCAGCGGTCACAAGGAATCGTCGGATAACGCCGTCGCCGATGGCTATGAAGACGAGACTGTGCTGTTGCCCCTGAGTGAAATGGTGACCCGGTTGGCGAAACTCGACTACGGCGTGACGCTGCCCACACCAGTTCCGGCAAAAATCGTCACAGCGTCCGAGCGTGTTCCGGCCACTCGAAACCCATCCCGGACCAAAAGGCAGAGCAAAGACGGAGACGCATAGGAGTGTGGCCGAATCGCCTACGGCGATCCGGCGACGCGAATCCCTGCGCGGCGTAAGTCAGTGCTGTGGTTACTTACGCTTCCATGCCGGGAGGGCGGACAGGTCAATCAGTGTCGAACTTACGGGAACGGTCTTGTCTCGCAGTTCGGTCAAACGGGCCTTCTTTCTCGCGCGGTAGCGCTTGGCGCGTTCAGCTTCACTGAGCGCGTCTATCTTCTTTAGTCGGCCAGTGGAAGGCGGTTGAGGAACTGTTTCAGCATCTGAAAACAGGTCGAGTGTGACGTGGTCGTATTTGTGTCGCATGCAGAGTATAGGCTGCGTCACGGCGCATGAAGTCTCCAATGTGACGAATCGTGGAAAACCTTGATTTCTTGGCCGACGGAGTTCCGAGCATTGGCTGTCAGCGAGCTATACGTGAGAGGCGCATCGCCTTTTACGGAGCTACTAACAATGTCCCCACGTACCTACAAATTCATCCAACGCGCGAGCCTGTGTCTGAGCGCAGCCGTCTCAATGACTGCTCTTGAAATCGGTCTCTGTAGCTTGCTGTTTCCACCTGTTCAAGCCATCGGCCTGCCTCTGCTCGCCGTCGCCCTGCCGGCAAACTTCCTCATCACGCTGACCATGCCGGAAAGGTGATACTTGGCGATGGCACGTGTGACTCACGTCTCAGGCACGTAAGTGCGACTTGGGGCGCCTGAATGGCGCCCGCGCCGCAGGCTGCACGCCGGGGAGCGGTGGACAACCTGCGGACCGCGCGGCGGCCGTCCACAGCCCTGAGCTGTGGGCGGGCAGGTTGTCCACGGCGGGCGGGTGCTGCGCTGCGCCCTGATGGGCCGAACGTAGGAGGTTGTAGTTGCGCAGCAACGTACAACCTCCGTAGTGAGTACATACGTTGAACCGGCGCTCATGCTCGTGCGCCGGAGCTATACAGGCGTATGAGCCATCCAGTCATCATCAGAACCGCTAAGCTCGCTAGCCTCGCTGCCGTGACGGCCAGCGGGCGTCACACATGGCGGGAGAGCGTCACTCCGAACGCTGATCCTGCACGGACCGGCACTAATAGCGATTGGCGTTTGGTCAGAAGCGCAGACGAACTGGCAGATGCCGTAATGCGACGGGTTGGGCTGGCGACGGAGAAGGCGAAAGAGCCTGTGCTGTGCATCGAATATCTCGTGACAGCAAACGCGGACGCGTTCGCCGAACGTGGTGGCAAGGTCGATTCGGATGCGTATTTCCGTGACGCGCTGGTATGGCTCGAAAAGCGTCACGGCGCGGAGAACGTCATTGCAGTGAATATTCAACGCGACGAGACTGCGCCGCACATGGTTGCGTATGTTGTCCCGCTGGTCAATATTGCGGCCCGAACACGTCGGCGCTCTGTTATCGCTGGAACGAACGCAGACGGTACCAAGCGGCGCGAGACTCGCGAATTTGGCCAGGTCGCAGGTGTCCGATTGTCGGCGGCGCATTATCAAGGTACTCCGGCCAAGCTGAGAGCCATGCAGAGCGATTTTGCGGCGTCGGTCGGCGCGCACCATGGACTTGCGCGCGGCGTCGAAGGTTCATGCGCAGACCACCAGACGATTCGACGGTGGTATGGGGAGCAGGCCGCTCGAGACGCCAGGCTGGCGGCCGCAGAACAGCGCGCAGAGAGGCTGCTGAGAGGTGTCACCGTGCTGAGTCGACGAGTCGCAGAAAAGGCGCCGGCCCTCGCCCGTGAGTTAGGCCTGGCTGAGTCTCCACGGAGACATGAGCGAAGCATCGCGCGGGATTGAGCTAGCCACCCAGTCTCAGTGTCTTGGGAGGGGGGGGCTCCGCCCCCCCTCGCGTTGGACGGTGTCTCGCCTCTGCGTGGCGGTCACGCGAGCCTCCCCCAAGCATATCCGTGGGCGCTGCAGGCATCCGAGCCATTGCGCCGGTCACCGGCCGCCCTGGCTGCCCGACCGCGAAGCGGTCCAGAGTGAGCGTATGCGCACTGGAGCATTGGGGGGAGGCTCAGCGGCGCGCAGGTTAGCTTCCACAATAGGTTTGCGCCGCTGAGGGGGCTCCGCCCCACGAATTATTACTTAAAGGCCTGATATTAAATAATGCTTTGCCCGCTCACACAATGAAAAAAAGTGCTGTGAAATAAAGTTCATTCCCGCGCAGACGAATCCTTCAGTCCACGAGTTAAATCCATCAGTCCATTTCTTGCGTAGCCATCAGTCCATGATTTCGCTATGCTTGCCTAACTTCTTCAGGAGACAAGTAGTGACCAGTGCAGCAAAAACTGCGTGGCCAGCACTCAAGTTGCCGCATGGGGTGAAAGTCGATACCCGTATCGCACCACATATCCTTGTGCGAAGCGCCGTATTCAGTGCGCTTGAGTATGCCGGAGCCGCTCAACGACCGACGATTGTAAGAGGTGAGCCGTTGAGGCTCGGCGCTACGTCACAGTATCGTGTCGAACAGCTTGAAGGGCCTCGTTTGTCCCAGAGCGACGCCGACCTGTTTTTCTGGCTGTTGGCGCGTGCTTATCGCGATAGCGTTCCGACTGGCAGTGCGACGGTGTTTTTTAAGCGTAGCGAAGCGCTGGCCGCGCTGGGTCGCAGTCGTGGCGGCAAGACGGACACGCTGTTCGACGACTCGTTACAACGTCTGTGCTTGGCGGAATTCAAGTTTGAGCAGCGCGCGCCGAAAGAAGAGATGCGGCCATTGGTTCGCACTCGGTTCCTAGCTAAAGTTGAGCGTCCGCCGAACACTACCGCCCCCTACGATTATCGCGTTATGCTTTCGGACGGCGTTGCGGCATTGCTGGAGGGGGGCGCATGGCTGGCGTTATCGGGCAAAGCACGGAACGCGCTTGGGAGCGATCCGCTCGCAAAGGGTCTCCACGCTTATTTTGCGTCGAACAAACTGGTGTTTGACACCAGGCCAGCCACGCTCAAGGAGATAACGGGACGGGAATCAACGAAGCAAAACAGCAAGTGGCTGCTTGCTCTGGACGCTGCTCTGCAAAAAATCAGTGCGGTTTCGATGTGGCCGCAATGTGAGCTTGCTAGGACAGGACCGTCTGCTGGCATGGTGGTGGTGCGAAAGGGTGTGCCTCGTCGGAAAGCAGCTTCCGACGAAGCGACTACTTAGAAAGCAAACGGAGCTATCCTCACCGCCTAATGAAAATCAGCATTTAGAGTGGTCGCTTGTGTCCGTCACTTAGCGTTGCGGCATCTGGCTTAGACAGCAAATTTAAAGCAATTTAAAATTTCTAAAGTTTCGTGACTAAAATTTCTTTTATTCACACTGGTTACCCAAGCGAATGCGTGGCCCCAAATCTATTCATAGAGAAAGGTTTTGAGGATTATCCATACATACGAGGAACAGGATTTTTTGCAAGGCGCGGGAGGCAATTATTCTACATTACAGCAAAACATTGCCTAGAAGGCCACAACAACCTTTCTGTAACTGAAGCTGCAGAGCGATTGAGAGTGCTGGCGCCTTATAATAAGCGCCATATCAACAAAAACGATTACATCTCCTTTGATAATATAGTCTTACTGAAAGATACATATTCACCCGTACTCGGCGAGCTAGCTGATGTAGTCATTTTTCCGATAGATATCTTGAAAAGCGAAAAACAAAGGAAGATTTTATTGTCTCGCGCAGTCAAAATTCCGCCAGCCGGAGATTGGCTTAATGATTTCATCCGACTCCCCTTGACACAAAGTGACATTGCAGCTGAAAGGGGTATAGTATTTTCGTGCATTGGCTATCCGACATCAGGAACAGGGACGGATTTTCTAAATTTCAAAAATAACGACAATACTGTCATCCTTCAGGCAGCGAAATTTACTGGTCATCTAGCACTTTCTGGTGGCGACGATAGACTAAAGTTGGCGAACATATCGTGGCAAAATGACCTAGATGGTTTTAGTGGCTCTCCAGTTTTTGTCGGCCATAAAAATGAAAATGGCCAACACTACGCACTTGCTGGAATGCTCGTAACCGGTGGTGCGCGGCAGACTCACTTCCTAAAAATAAATGTAATCGCTCAAGCATTTAGTGACCACTCGTGAATCTGCTTGCTCCAACGTCTCAACTCGTGCATTCATCACTGTTCTGGTGCTCGCCCGCCGATAGCATCATCGACGTATAAGTGCGGCCCATCTGGTACGGCTTCCGGTAGAATCTACGACCTTCACCCTCAGTCTAGGCCAATGGCTTCAAAACCGATTCTGTAGCCGTCCAGTTCGGGAGCTTGCGAGACATCCCATCCAAGGAATGTCACCAGGCGATCCTGTGCACCTGCTAAATTGAGCACCGGCGACAATCTAAATCCCCCCGTACCGCTAATACCTATCTGAACGTGTCCGCCGACCTCATGGTGAGCACCCTGGGCGACCATATGGCTCAGCGTCCTAATAACACCTGGGTCCGGTTGATTCCGCAGTTCGTGATGCAATCTAAGGAACTCCTCCTTGCCGCTGCCGTAAGGGTAGAAGAGATTGGGGACCAGCTGCATCTCCCTTACAGCCATAGAGAACCCATCTGCCGCTAAATGAGGAGCAATCTCAAAGCCTAGAAAGCGTCTATGGGCGAGGCAGTATCCAAAGATTACGCCTTGAAAAAAGTAGGTTTCGGGATTCTGCACCACACGACCAGCGATGTCTCGCACTTGGTATTCGCCAATACTTCTGTACAGTTCAGCAATAGCCTCTACAGAAACGGGGCGGTCTTGGCCATTTCTTGATGCAAGCGATTGCGTGCATGCAGAGGCGAGAGCGTGCGTGCTTGTGGCAGCAAGGCTGTTACCGCAGAACGCGAAGCCAACCGAGTAGCGACGAACGGACCTCCACTGAACAGCATTGCCCTGTTGGACGTGACAGACTACTGGCACGGAGAAGACTTTGGGCCCATGGTCGGTCGCTACGCCATCACCCCTCGATATTCGCGTGTCCGCAGCACACCAGACTTGCTGGCGTTGTTGTCGATACCACACAACCATAAGCGTCATTGGCGCAGCCCCGAACAAAGCGATGCCCTATGATACTCTTCATGGGCATGCCGCACGCCTACTTTTCAGTTTAAGGTCGAAAACAAAATATGGCGATCCAACATACGCATTTAGGACGAGAATTACGCCTCCACAAAGCCTTTAAGTCACCAGACTGGGGATGCCAAACAGTTCTCGTTACCAGTACATGGGAATATGTGAGTTTATGGCTAAAGCGACAAGGAAACAATGATGCTTTGTTCTACTGGGAGCAGGCAAAGGCGTTCTACGATGCAACAAAATCACTTCCCAATACATCTGCCCCACTAACCGCTTATTATTGTTTTCTTAATGCGGCAAAATGCCTCCTCAAAGTAAAAGGAGTTGCATTTAACCCTCGGCACGGTGTTTCCGGATGGGGAAAGGTTGGCAGAGTAAGCCTCGCACGCGAGATGGTGAAATTTCAAAACAACGGAATTCTATCTGAATTATGTCGTTATTATGGCGAACAAGTAAACAAGAACACATACTCACTAAAAGAAATATTCTACAACCTTCCTTTTATACATCGCGCGTACCATCTCACGTTTACAAGTGAGCAAGAGCTATTTTTGCCAATCTCCAAGCCGACTTATGTACATGCACCCGGCTCCGAAAATTCTTGGTTTACGGCCGTGCTCGATCCTCACTATGTTCATGGACAGACATTAAATTTACTGCCACAGACTTTTGAAAGAGACAACGGCGACGCAAGCTGCTATAGGGTTAGACGAAAGAAAAGGTTTAAGTGGGTTAGAGGGGGCAATGCCGCCGGCAATATTGCGGCCCTAACCAATTATCACCACACCACAAGAAAATATCTTTTCTATATTTATGGGCCAACTAGATTGTGGTATTTAAAACGTCACAAGCGGAATCTGCCGAATTTTATCGAGCGCCATACCGTACCCCTGGCTTTTGCGGCGATGCATCGTTTAAGTGAGCTGGCCCGATATACCCCCGATAAACTTGCAAAACACCTCGAGAGTCAACACAATTGGCTTTTAAGTGAATTTGTGGAAATTTCTCCATCTCAATTTATTGACGAAATATCGTCGGAAATTACAGGCCAAGAATTCATGATACCGGGTCGCGCTACACGTTAGTTGTGGTTTTCTTTACGTTATGCGTTGCTTGCTGCATGCCGTCTGTGGTACAAGATTGGAGCCGCCGGAAGGTACAAAGCCCTCCCCGGCGGAATCAGTAAGTGATTGTTTCTTAAGTGATTTAATTTTTTGGACTGGACTCCCCCTCTCTCCGCCAGAATTGATGAGAAAGCCCCGCAAGGTCGATGATCTGCGGGGCTTTTTGTTTTTCAGCCCATCATGCGGAAATGCTCCACCGGCGCCGAATCTTGTTGCCGCTCTCGCTCGCCATGAAATTCCAGCATGACCGACCGCGGTTGGCTGCCGCACTCGTCTGCGGCGGCTCGCGGCCGCAGGCAATCGCTCGACACACCTATCCGGATCGCCGACAATTCGCCCATCGTCCACTGAACGAACAGCCGCCTAAGCGCTCGCAGGCGCCTTGACGCGACAGGATCCGACCGACCATGGTGCGCCCCCCGGATTTCATGCTCCGCCTTCGTGAGGCGCTGATCGCCTCCTGGGACAGACGAACCGCGTATCGGGAGATCGAGCAGGCGGGAAATCCTGCGTTGGGCCAGTGCTACCCCACCTCCCGCACGGTGCAGCACTACTACCCCGATACCGAAATCGTCAAAGGGAGTGTCTGGACCGGAACAGCGGTGGAAGTCCATTTCTGGAACGGGCTTCGTATCGGCGACGACTGGTACCACATCGATCTCAGCTGGCAGCAGTTCCCGACCGGTTCGATCGTTCGGGAGTTCTCGATCCTCGAACGTCACGAACTGAACGATAGCGAAGCGACCACGCAACGCTGCGCGTTGTTGTTGAAACGGGTCGACGACTATCTGCACGCGCACGGCCATGATTCCCCATTCCAGCCAGCCTGACGGAATATGCGACGCTGGCGGTTCCATGCGCTATTGAGGACGACAGCCATGCCGCAGGCGTGGCTTCCAGTTAGGCGAGCCCATACATCGCCATGTACCAGATGCGCTCGGCGATGGTGGACAAGGATGCCGATTCGTTCGCTTCGCACATCGACTTTCCGTCGCTTCGTGAAAACCTGAGCGCCCAGCTCATGACCATGATGCATGCGAAGCTGGCGAATTCGCCCGACGTGAGCAGGAATCCATTCGCCGGGCTAGGCATGATGATGGCGATGGGTTTCGTGAATCAGTTCATCGACACGATGGTTACGCCGGCAGGCGTCATGACCATGATGGCTCAAGGAACAGCCAAACCCGCACGCGCCGGGGCCCCCCGCAGTGCCGGCTGCCACATCGTCAGTCGAACCGCCGGCAGCAGTTCATGCGGATACCGGCAACGACGCGGCGCCATCCGTATCAAACGGGACGCCCAAGGCCGACTATTCGGTACGCTACAAGAACTGGTCGACTGTCCACGCAACCGCACGAGAAAGAACGGACGACTCGGTGACGTTCGTGTTCAAGCGCGACGGGCTCTGGTCCTGGAAGCTGACCGGCGTCAATCTGCCGATCGACAAATTCGCCACGGACTGATTGCCGGGCGTGTGGAATCCCGAACGCCGCACGCTAAAGATATGCATTGATCTGACGATATACGAGGTTTCGGCTCCGCGAGTCAGATCCATGCGATTCAGTCCACGCTTCGTCATGATGGCTGGCGCCGTGACAATGCTGTCGGCATGCGCGACGACGCCTTCAGTCCCGACGATCAGCACCACCGTCGCCGTCACATCGCCTCCGCCGTCGCAGCAAGCACTGCGCGACGGCGGGTCCGCAACCGGCCTGTCCGTCATCGGTCAGCCGGCACTGCCGTTCCGCACGCTCCTGTCCGTTCGCGAATGCACTGCCGGCCGATGCGCGGCGGGCATTGCCAGGCCGACGCTCGCGATCACCGTTCAACGCGTGTCCGACGGACAGGCGTCGATACGCTTCACGGTTACGGGGGAGATCGGCAGCAGCCAGACGCTGAAATCGCATATCGACCGCTCGACGTCGGAAGTGACCATGTCGATCGCGCCGGGCGTGACGCCGATCACCGATCAATTTGCCGTTGACCGCGTAGCGACAATCAAGGTCGGCGAATTTCGACACGTGGCACTGCCGCATGGCATGCGTGCCTATGTCTGCGTCGCCATCCCCATCGCAAACGGCGTGACGGATGGAAGCTGCGACTTCAGCCGCGTGCAAACGACCAAGGGCGCCGAACTCGGGATCGCCGCGCTCTGACCCGCCCCTCGGTGCCGTGCCCCGCTCTTCTGCCCGGCGCTCCCGAACGGCGCCCGTCTCGCGTCACGGGTGCCGAATGTAATCCACCAGCGCCCGCGTATACTCATCCGGCTGCCGATCGAGCAAGCTCACCGCGATCGCCACCGCGAACCCCGCCGGCACGCCGAACACGCCCGAGCTGATCGGCTCGATCCCGAACCACGTGCGCCCCGAGAATCCCGTCAGCTGCGTGAAGTACGGATAAGTCGACACGATGTAGTACACGCACACCGCCAGCCCCGCCACCATCCCGGCGATCGCGCCACGCGTCGTCGTGCGCTTCCAGAACACGCCGAGCACCAGCACCGGAAAGAAACTCGATGCCGCCAGCGAGAACGCGGCGCCGACGAGAAACAGGATCTTCCCCGTATTGAGCGACGCGACATACGACGCGAACAGCGCGACGCCGAGCAGCAGCACCTTCGAGATCGTCACGCGCCGCTGGCTCGATGCGTCGGGCGCAACCATGCAGTAATAGACGTCGTGCGACAGCGCATTCGCGATCGTCAGCAGCAGTCCGTCCGCCGTAGACAGCGCGGCCGCAAGGGCCCCGGCCGCGATCAATCCTGAAACCACATAGGGCAACCCCGCGATCTCCGGTGCGGCCAGCACGACCATGTCCGGCTGCATCTGGATTTCCGACCAGTGCACGATGCCGTCGCGAATCACCTCGACGACGCTGATCAGGTCGGGTTCGAAGTGATGCCATTGCGTGACCCATGCCGGCAATTCGGCAAACGGCCGCCCGACGAGGTTCGCGAGGATCTCGTACTTGATCAGCACCGCGAGCACCGGCACGCTCAGGTAGAACAGCGCGATGAAGAACAGCGTCCAGCCCACCGAGCGCCGCGCCGATGCGACCGACGTGGTCGTGTTGTAGCGCGTCAGGATGTGCGGCAGGCTCGCGGTGCCGAGCGACAGGCATAGCAGCAGCGCGAGGAAATTCCGCTCGCGCGGCTTCCGCTCGTCGTCGTTCGCCGCAGGAAACGGCTCGTGCATCGGCACGGGCGGCTCGGCACGCGCCAGCAGGTCGTCGCGCGCCTGCATCCACGCGACGCGCGCCGCCGCCGGATCGCGCGGGAAGTCGGCCAGCTCGCGTTCGCGCTGGCTGATCTCGCGCAGCGGCCCGTTGTGGCGGCGCAAATCGGCAAGCTGCTCGGCGAGATGGCGGCGCGCGTCCGCATACGACGACGGCAGCCGGTCGAGCCGCGTCTGGATATCCGCGGCCTGCCGGCGGTACGCGTCGCGCACCTGCTGCTCGCCGGCCGCGTCGCGCACCTGCGCCTCACGCGCCGCGACGCGCTCCATCAGCTTGCCGTATCCGAACTGCGGCACGGGGCCGAGCCCGTTCTTCATCGCGATCAGCGACACCGGAATCAGGATCGCGCTGATCAGGATGATGTACTGCGCGACCTGCGTCCACGTCACCGCGCGCATCCCGCCGAGAAACGAGCACACGAGTATGCCCGCGAGCCCGCAGAAGATCCCGATCGCGAAATCGACGCCGATGAAGCGCGTCGCGATCAGGCCGATCCCCTGGATCTGCGCGACCAGATACACGAACGAACACAGGATCGCCGCGCCGGCCGCGAGCGCACGCACGGCCGTGCTCGAAAAACGCGTCCCGAGAAAATCGGGAATCGTGTAGCGCGCGAGCTTGCGGACATACGGTGCGAGCAGGAACGCGACGAGGCAGAATCCGCCCGTCCAGCCCATCAGGTACGCCAGCGCGTCGTAGCCGGTCGCGTAGAGCGACCCGGCCAGGCCGATGAACGACGCGGCCGACAACCAGTCGGCCGCCGTCGCCATCCCGTTGAACGCGGACGGCACGCGCCGCCCGGCCACGTAGTACTCGACGAGATCGGACGTACGCGACAGCAGCCCGATCACCGCGTACACGGCGATCGGCACGAACAGGAACACGTATCCGATCCATACGCCGGAGCCGGTGGCGCGCTCGATCCGCCACATCAACAGCACGAACCCGAGAAACCCCAGCGTGTAGAGCGCGTATGCGCGAATCAGTCGATGCGTGAGCATGACTCAGCGCCCGCCGCGTGCGTTGCCGGCCAGCGCCGCATGATCGTCGTACGCGCGGCGCAACGCACGGTCCGCGCGCTGCATCAGCCCGATGTAGACGACGATCAGCACGAGGTACACGAGAATCGCGCCCTGCGCGCCGACATAGAACGGCAGGCTGAATCCGGCAAAGCGGATCCCCGCGAGCGCGGGCGCGAAGAACGGCACGACGAACGACACCGTGAAGCCGATCGCCATCAGCACCGCGATCAGCGCGACGTTGAAACGCCAGTAGCGCGCATGGGCGCGCGCGAGCGGTTCGGGAACGGGTGGCGGCGCGGCACGCGCGGAACGGGTCGGAGCGGTCATGCCGTTATGTAGCAAAAAGCCCCTGCGCGGGCAATCGGGATTGCCGCGCAGGGGCGCATGCGCATGACGCGCAACCGGTGCGATCAGCGTACTTCGGCGAGCTGGTCGAGGATGGCCGGATTCTCGAGCGTGGACGTGTCCTGCGTGATCGCCTCGCCCTTCGCGAGCGAGCGCAGCAGGCGCCGCATGATCTTGCCCGAACGCGTCTTCGGCAGGTTGTCGCCGAAACGGATGTCCTTCGGCTTCGCGATCGGCCCGATCTGCTTGCCGACCCAGTCGCGCAGTTCCTTCGCGAGCGTAGCCGCCTCCTCGCCCTCCGGACGCGAACGCTTCAGCACGACGAACGCGACGACCGCTTCGCCGGTCGTATCGTCGGGACGGCCGACCACGGCCGCCTCGGCCACGAGTTCGTGCGCGACCAGCGCCGATTCGATCTCCATCGTGCCGAGCCGGTGGCCCGACACGTTCAGCACGTCGTCGATCCGGCCCATGATCGTGAAGTAGCCGGTGTCCTTGTCGCGCACCGTGCCGTCGCCGGCAAGATACAGCCGGCCGCCGAGTTCCTCGGGGTAGTAGCTCTTCTTGAAGCGTTCCGGGTCGCCCCAGATCGTACGGATCATCGCGGGCCACGGGCGCTTGACGACGAGGATGCCGCCCTGCCCGTTCGGGACGTCCTGGCCGGTCTCGTCGACCACCGCGGCCATGATGCCCGGCAGCGGCAGCGTGCACGAACCGGGTACGGTCGGCGTCGCACCCGGCAGCGGCGTGATCATGTGGCCGCCGGTTTCGGTCTGCCACCACGTATCGACGATCGGGCAGCGCTCCTGGCCGACGTGCTTGTGGTACCACATCCACGCTTCCGGATTGATCGGCTCGCCGACGGTGCCGATGATGCGCAGGCTCGACAGGTCATGGCTCTTCGGGTGCACCTTGTCGTCGGCCTCCGCCGCCTTGATCAGCGAACGGATCGCGGTGGGCGCGGTATAGAACACGGTGACCTTGTGATCGCCGATCATCTTCCAGAAACGGCCGGCGTCCGGGTAGGTCGGCACGCCTTCGAACACGACCTGCGTGCCGCCGCATGCGAGCGGCCCATAGGTGATGTACGTGTGGCCCGTGACCCAGCCGATGTCGGCCGTACACCAGAACACGTCGTCGGGTTTCCAGTCGAAGGTCCACTTCATCGTCTGCGCGGCCCACAGCAGGTAGCCGCCCGTGCTGTGCTGCACGCCCTTCGGCTTGCCGGTCGAACCCGACGTATAGAGGATGAACAGCGGATGCTCGGCGCCGACCCATTCCGGTTCGCAGTGCTCGGACTCGCCGCCGACGAGCTCGTGCATCCACAGGTCGCGCTCCGCATGCCAGTCGACCTTGCCGCCGGTGCGGCGATACACGATCACGCTCTTCACCGCGTCGCAGCCGCCCAGCGCGAGCGCCTCGTCGGCGATGCTCTTGAGCGGCAGCGTCTTGCCGCCGCGGGCCTGCTCGTCGGCCGTGATCAGCGCGACCGCGCCGACGTCGACCAGCCGCTCGTTCAGCGACTTCGCGGAGAAGCCGCCGAACACGACCGAGTGCGTCGCGCCGATGCGCGCGCAGGCCTGCATCGCGACGATCCCTTCGATCGACATCGGGATGTAGATGACGACACGGTCGCCCTTGCCGATCCCGCGCTTCTTCAGCGCGTTCGCGAAGCGCGACACGCGCGCCAGCAGATCCGCATAGGTGACGCGCGTGACGGAGCCGTCGTCGGCCTCGAAGATCACCGCGACGCGCTCGCCGTTGCCGGCTTCGACGTGACGGTCGAGACAGTTGTACGACGCGTTCAGCTCGCCGTCGTCGAACCACTTGTAGAACGGCGCGTTGCTCTCGTCGAGCACCGTCGAGAACGGCTTGTGCCACGTCAGGCCTTCGCGCGCGAGACGCGCCCAGAAGCCTTCGTAGTCGCGCTCGGCCTCGGCGACGAGCGCACGATAGGCCGGCATGCCGGAAATGGTCGCCGCCTTCTCGAGCGCCGCGGGCGGCGCAAACTGACGGGTTTCGTGAAGAACCGATTCAATCGCAGACATCGACTACCCCTTGGTGAACATGAATCCTCTGCATGGCGGCGCGATCGTGCACGCCGCGCGTCTTGGCCGGCGCATGCGCGCCGCTGTCTCCCACCACCCGCGCGCGGCCAGTCAGGCTGCGCGCGATGCTGCACCGCACCACGTCGCGCGACCATCAGCGCGCGATCCGGCGGTTTCCACGATAAGCGCTCGAACTTACCCGTCACTTACGCGGCATTGTCGTCCGGTTCGCCGTTCGCCGGTTGGCACGCGAGGCGGCGGCGCCTGACGGTCGGCTTTACGCTGTTACGACCGCGACCCTACAATCCTAACTGAACTCGCCTTCCGGATTCCAGCTTGAATCGCTACGCCCTCTTCCTCATCCTGTCGATGCTGTTCGTCGGCAGCAACGTCGGTATCGGCAAATCCATCGTTGCATTCGTCCCCGTCGCGATCCTCGCCACGCTGCGCTTCGTGATCGCGATCGCCGTGCTGTGGCCGCTGTTCCGCCCCGTGAAGATGCGGGCGGTCAAGCGCGGCGAATGGCTGAACCTGTTCCTGCAGGCGTTCTTCGGCACCTTCATGTTCACGCTGCTGATGCTCAACGGCGTGCAGCGCACGAGCGCGGTCGCGGCCGGCGTCATCACGAGCACGATCCCGGCAATCGTCGCGCTGTTCGCGTGGCTGATCCTGCGTGAAAAACCGAACGGCCGTGCGCTCGTGTCGATCGCGCTCGCGATCGCCGGGGTCGTGACGATCAACCTCGCCAACGGCAATGCGGCCGCGCACGGCGATGCGTCGGGTTCGCTCGCCGGCAACCTGCTGATCCTCGGCGCGGTGTGCTGCGAATCGATCTACGTGATCCTGTCGCGCCGGCTCACGCAGACGCTCGCACCGATCGACATTTGCGCATACACCCACCTGTTCGGCCTGTTCTTGATGCTGCCGCTCGGCGCGACGGCGCTGTGGCGCTTCGATTACGCGAGCGTGCCGGCCGGCACCTGGGCGCTCGTCGTCTGGTACGGGCTGTCGGCCAGCATCTTCTCGTTCTGGCTGTGGATGAAAGGCATCCGGCACGTGCCTGGCAGCCTCGCCGGCGTGTTCAGCGCCGTGCTGCCGATCGCGGCCGCCGCGTACGGCATCGTGTTCCTCGGCGAGCGCCCGACGCTCGCGCACGGCATCGCGCTCGCCTGCGTCGTCACCGGCATCGTTCTCGCGAGCCTGCGCGTGAAACGCGTGCCGGCCGCCACCTCCTGATCCGTCCCCGGCAGTCCCGGCGCGTCGCTGCAGTCGCGCCGGTCGACGCGTTACAATAGCGCGCCTTTTCAAGATTACCCCCGATACCTGCGCACAGCGCCCGTACCTCCAACATGTCCGCCCCGCATCTGCCCGGCCGTCCCGTCCGTCGTCCGCTTCGCCCGCTTCCCGCGCTGATTTTCATGAGCCGCTGGCTCCAGGTTCCGCTGTACCTCGGCCTGATCGTCGCGCAGGCCGTCTACGTGTTCCTGTTCCTGAAGGAAGTCTGGCACCTGCTGTCGCATGCGACGGATCTCGACGAAATCAGCGTGATGCTCGCGGTGCTCGGCCTGATCGACGTGGTGATGATCTCGAACCTGCTGATCATGGTGATCATCGGCGGCTACGAAACATTCGTGTCGCGCCTCGGCATCGAGGGCCACCCCGACGAGCCCGAATGGCTCGACCACGTGAACGCGGGCGTGCTGAAGGTCAAGCTGTCGATGGCGCTGATCAGCATTTCGTCGATCCACCTGCTGAAGACGTTCATCAATCCGGACCAGCACACGATGCACGCGATCATGTGGCAGGTGATCATCCACGTGTCGTTCCTCGTGTCGGCGCTCGTGATGGCGTGGGTCGACCGCCTGACGACCCACACGCACCCGGCCCATTTCCACGAGACGCACGCGCCCGCGCCGGCCGCGTCCCGCCAGCCGGCCGAAACAGCCGTCAACGCATAAAAGCATTCCCCACAGTCCCCACAGAGTCTCAGCCATGACCGTCATCAAACAGGAAGACCTGATCCAGAGCATCGCGGATTCGCTGCAGTACATCAGCTACTACCATCCGCTCGACTACATCCAGGCCCTCGGCCGCGCGTACGAGCTGGAAGAAAGCCCGGCCGCGAAGGATGCGATCGCGCAGATCCTCACGAACAGCCGCATGTGCGCGGAAGGCCGTCGCCCGATCTGCCAGGACACCGGCATCGTCACGATCTTCGTGAAGGTCGGCATGGACGTGCGCTGGGACGGCGCGACGATGGGCCTCACCGACATGATCAACGAAGGCGTGCGCCGCGGTTACACGCACCCGGACAACGTGCTGCGCGCATCGATCGTCAATCCGCCGGAAGGCGCCCGCAAGAACACGAAGGACAACACGCCGGCCGTGATCCACTACGAGATCGTGCCGGGCGACAAGGTCGACGTGCAGGTCGCGGCGAAGGGCGGCGGCTCGGAGAACAAGTCGAAGTTCGTGATGCTGAACCCGTCCGATTCGATCGTCGACTGGGTGCTGAAGACGGTCCCGACGATGGGCGCCGGCTGGTGCCCGCCCGGCATGCTCGGAATCGGCATCGGCGGCACCGCCGAGAAGGCGATGCTGATGGCGAAGGAATCGCTGATGGAGCCGATCGACATCCAGGAAATCATCGCGCGCGGCCCGAAGGACTGGGTCGAGGAACTGCGCGTCGAGCTGCACGAGAAGGTCAACGCGCTGGGCATCGGCGCACAGGGCCTCGGCGGCCTGGCCACCGTGCTCGACGTGAAGATCATGGCCGCGCCGACGCACGCCGCGTCGAAGCCGGTCGCGCTGATCCCGAACTGCGCGGCCACCCGCCACGCGCACTTCGTGCTCGACGGCTCGGGCCCGGCGAAGCTTGAAGCGCCGTCGCTCGACGCCTGGCCGAAGGTCCAGTGGGAACCGAACACGGAAACCAGCAAGCGCGTCGACCTGAACACGCTGACGCCGGAAGAAGTCGCAAGCTGGGCGCCGGGCCAGACGCTGCTGCTGTCCGGCAAGATGCTCACCGGCCGCGACGCCGCGCACAAGCGCATCGCCGACATGCTCGCGAAGGGCGAGAAGCTGCCGGTCGACTTCACGAACCGCGTGATCTACTACGTCGGCCCGGTCGATCCGGTGCGTGACGAAGTCGTCGGCCCGGCAGGCCCGACGACGGCCACGCGCATGGACAAGTTCACCGAGACGATGCTCGCGCAGACGGGCCTGATCTCGATGGTCGGCAAGGCCGAGCGCGGCCCGGTCGCGATCGAGGCAATCAAGAAGCACAAGGCGGCCTACCTGATGGCGGTCGGCGGCGCGGCGTACCTCGTGTCGAAGGCGATCCGCGGCGCGAAGGTGCTCGCGTTCGAAGACCTCGGCATGGAAGCGATCTACGAGTTCGACGTGCAGGACATGCCGGTGACGGTTGCCGTCGATTCGTCGGGCACGTCGGTGCACCAGACCGGTCCGAAGGAGTGGCAGGCGAAGATCGGCAAGATCCCGGTCGCGGCCGCTTAAGCGCGATCGAACGAAAGGCCGGACGGGAGTCCGGCCTTTTTACTTCTCATTCTCATTATTAAGTACGGCCGGTTATTCGAGGCTGATTCTCATTACACGCAAAAGTCAGGCCCGACAAGGCTTTGACGCTTGGCAATTCGCGCTCGAGCGATTATCTTTCGGGTTCTGATGCCCCACTGAACAAGGAAAAGCCATGCAAGGCGACAAGAAAGTCATCGAATATCTGAACGCCCAACTCAAGAATGAACTCACGGCGATCAACCAGTACTTCCTGCATGCCCGCATGTACAAACACTGGGGTCTCGAGAAGCTCGGCAAGCACGAGTACGACGAGTCGATCGGCGAAATGAAGCACGCCGACTGGCTGATCGAGCGCGTGTTCATGCTCGACGGCCTGCCGAACCTGCAGGATCTCCACAAGCTGCTCGTCGGCGAGGAAACCGAAGAGATCCTGAAGTGCGACCTGAAGCTCGAGCAGATCTCGCAGTCCACCTGCAAGGAAGCGATCGCTTACTGCGAATCGGTGCGCGACTACGTCTCGCGCGAGATCTTCGAAAAGATCCTCGACGACACCGAGGAACACATCGACTGGCTGGAAACGCAGATCGACCTGATCGGCAAGGTCGGCCTGCAGAACTACCAGCAGACGATGATGGGCTCGCCGGAATAAGTCCGCCCTTTCCTGCCATCACCCGCCGCCCGCTCATGTCGACGTCTTCCGCTATCGCAGCGACGGCCACGGCCGCCGCGCCCGTCGGCATCTTCGATTCCGGGCTGGGCGGCCTGTCGGTGCTGCGCGCCGCGCGCGCGCAACTGCCCGACGAATCGTTCGTCTATGTGGCCGATTCGCATCACGCGCCGTATGGTCCGCGCGACGAGGCGTTCATTACGGAGCGCACGCTGGCCATCGGCGAGTGGCTCGCCCGCGAAGGGGCGAAGGCGCTCGTCATTGCGTGCAATACCGCCACCGCGCGGGCGATCGCAGCGATCCGCGAACGCCTGCCGATGCCGCTCGTCGGCGTCGAGCCGGGCATCAAGCCGGCCGCCGCCGTCTCCGCGAGCGGCATCGCGGGGGTCCTCGCCACGCAGTCCACGCTGAACAGCCCGCGCTTCCAGGCGCTGCTCGAGCGCTACGGCGCCGGCCGCCGCTTCATCTGCCAGCCCGGTCACGGGCTCGTCGAAGCGATCGAGCGCGGCGACACGAATTCTCCCGCGTTGCGCGCGCTGCTCGACAGCTACCTGCAGCCGATGCTCGACGACGGTGCCGATACGCTGGTACTCGGCTGCACCCACTACCCGTTCTTCACGGACACGATTCGTGATCTGGTGGGCGACCGTCTGACGATCGTCGACACCAGCGACGCCATTGCCCGCCAGCTCATGCGGGTGCTCGACGAGCACCGCCTGCGCGCACCGGCCGGCACGCACGCGGCGGCGCCGCGCTTCTGCTCGACCGGCGACGGCCTGCCATTGCAGGCGCTTGCCTCGACGCTGCTCGGCCTCGATGCCCCGGTCGAATCCGTCACCATTTCCTCGCCGAACGCGCACGCCCGCGCAGCCGCCTGACACGGGCCGTCACGCCCTGGCCCGCGTGCCGCCCCCCCTTCCCCGTCGTTTCAAGGGTCTGATGACCTAAAAAAAAGCCGGACGCCGGCTTGTCAACACCAGCAAAATTAATGATAATAATTCGCATTAACGTTAGCTATCGCAACTCATCATGATCGTCTGCGTGTGCAAGTCTGTTTCCGATCGCAAGATTCGTGCGTCCCTCGCAGAGGGCGTCGGCTCTTTCGATGAACTCCAGTTCGAGCTTGGCGTGGCCACGTGCTGCGGCAAGTGCGAGGAGTCCGTACGCGACCTCATGGCCGAGCAAGGCGTCTGCGCGAGCCGCTGCGGTGTCGAGCATCATGCTCACCCGATTCCGGTCACGTTCTACGAACGCAAGGCTGCCTGACCGGCACCGAGTGTGCGCGTGCGGCCCAGGCCGCATTTTTTGTTTCGACCGTCAGCAAGCCACCATCTACGCGAGCCAGCGGCTTACCTGCCAAGGAGCCTGTCATGGAATTGCTGATCGGTTTTGTCACCACTATTTGCATCTCGCTGCTGATCTTCCGCAAGTGATGCCGATTCACCCGCCGCGCCTCGGGTGCGACATCGTTCTTTCAAGCTAACATGCAGGCTTCGCATTCCGCTCCTGCCGGCATCATGCCGGCTGCACCACGTATGAATCCCCGTGTGATCGTCGTCGCGGTCGGTGTGCTCGCCGCACACGCGATCATGCTGACTGCCGCCTGGCTCCATCGCAACGCACCGCCGCCGAAGGAGATCGAGGTTCAGTCGATCACCGCGCAACTCATTCCGCCCGCGCCTGCCGCGCAGCCGGTCGCGGTCCAGTCGGCGGCACGGCAGCCCGCGCCGCCCAAGCCGGCGCCGCACGTGAAGCCGAAGGTCGAGCCGAAGCCGGTGCGGCAAGCGGTCAAGCCGACACCTCAGCCGGTCGCGCAAGCGCCCTCGCCGACGCCTGCGCCGGCCGCCGCCGATCCCACGCCGGCGCCCGCCGCGCCCGCGCCGGCTGCGCCCGCGGCTCCCGGCCCGGCGCGCGAGACGATGCAGGTCAGCGCACCGAAGAACGTGGCGGCGCTCACCTGCAATTTCGTGAAGCCCACCTATCCGCCGATGTCCCGTCGTCGCGGTGAAACGGGCACCGCGTATGTTCACTTCATCATCGGCGTGACCGGCAAGATCGAAAGCGTCCAGCTCCAGAAGAGCAGCGGTTACCCGCGTCTCGACGAAGCCGCGCTCGAGGCGACGCGCACCAGCACCTGCCCGCCGTACATCGAGAACGGCCAGGCGATCCGCGCCGCCCATACGCTACCCTTCAATTTCACGCTTGACGATTAACCCGTCACATTCGGTAGATTCAAAGGAAATAAGAAAATGCAAAGCTACGGTATCGCGCACGTCTGGGCGCAAGGTGATTTCGTCACACGCGCCATCGCGATCGCGCTGCTCGTGATGTCGGTCCTGTCGTGGATCGTGATCGTCGTCAAGGGCTGGAACGTGATTCGCCTGAACCGCCTCACGAAGAATGCCGAGCGGGCGTTCTGGCATTCGGACGATTTCGACGACGGCATCAAGAAGCTCGGGCTCGCCGCCTCGACGCCGAACGACAACCCGTTCCTCGCGCTCGCGCTGTCGGGCAAGGAAGCCGCCGATCACCACCACCAGACGCAACCGCATCTGCACGACCGCATGGACGTGTCGGACTGGGTCACGCGCTGCCTGAAGGACACGATGGACGAAGGCATCTCGCGCATGCAGAGCGGCCTCGCGATCCTCGCATCGATCGGCAGCACGGCGCCGTTCGTCGGCCTGTTCGGTACGGTCTGGGGGATCTACCACGCACTGCTCGTGATCGGCGCAACCGGCCAGACGTCGATCGACCAGGTCGCGGGCCCGGTCGGCGAATCGCTGATCATGACGGCCTTCGGCCTGTTCGTCGCAATCCCGGCCGTGCTCGGCTACAACGCACTGACGCGCGCGAACAAGGGCATCGTCAGCAAGCTGCGTCGCTTCGCACACGGCCTGCACGCGTACTTCGTGACGGGCGCGAGCCTCGCATCGTCGTCGACGCGCGATGGCCTGCGTCTCGCGACGCGCGCCAGCTGAGGCGGGGTGAACCATGGCAATGAACACCGGTTTCAGCGACGATGACGACGATGCAGTAATGAGCGAGATCAACATGACGCCGCTCGTCGACGTCATGCTCGTACTCCTGATCATTTTCCTCGTGACGATCCCGGCAATGCAGCATGCGGTGAAGATCGACCTGCCGCATGCAAGCAGCCAGCCCGTCGAAGAGAAGCCGCAGACGGTCGACGTCGCCATCGAGGGCGACGGCACGATCCTGTGGAACGACCAGAAGGTCACGCGCGAACAGATGCAGACGCGCATTGCGGAAGCGGCGCAACGCACGCCGCAGCCGGAACTCCATCTGCGCGCGGATCGCAAGGTTGCCTACGAGCACGTTGCCGAAGTGATGTCGGATGCGCAGGCCGGCGGCCTGACGAAGCTCGGCTTCGTGACGGAGCCCGCGGCGAAAGCGAAGTAACGCACACGCAAGCAGTGCGGGGCCGGCCGCACCTCGCCGGCCACACCTTGCCGGCCGCCCCCAAAGTAAAAGGCCTTCATCGCCAGATGAAGGCCTTTTTTCATGCGCACGCGGGCGCCTTCGGGCGGCGGGCTCTTCGGCGGTATCGGTTGCGCCTCGAGCAACGCAAATGCGACTCTGCCGTGGTCTGCACGGACTGCGCGTTCTGCCCTATCTGGCTCACAATATATGCGGCCACCTGATTTCGCTCAGAACTTCCTTCACGAAATGGGATTTCAATATAGGCCCGTGCGCCCGCGCATTCAAGGGTCCAGCGATTGAAACTTGCGATTGCAGGCGACGCTTCAATGACAAAACAAATTTGCCTCGTCGCGCGCGCCGTGTTCAGGTCGCCGAAGCATCGGCCGCCGCTTCCTTCTTCGCACGCTCAGGGCACCCCGGCTCCTTGTAGGCGCCGTGATCGAGCTTCTCGACCAGATAGTCGACGAATGCACGCACCGCGGGCGGCATCCCCTGCCGCGACACGAACACCGCATACAGCTGCGGCACCGGCAGCGTCCAGCCCGGCATCACGGGCGACAGTTGCCCCGCGCGCAATGCGTTGCCGTACATCATCTCCGGAAGCGCCGCGATGCCCAGGCCGTCGAGCACCGCTTCGCGGATCGTCATCAGGTCGGCCGTCACGAGCCGCGGGTCGTGCTCGTGCACATGACGCGTACCGTCCGGCGCGATCAGGTTGAACACATGCCGCCCGTCGACGCTCGGCGTATCGAGCGTCTCGAATCCGGTCAGGTCGTCCGGCAACAGCGGCGGCGCATTCTGGCTCAGCAGGCTCGGTGCGCCGACCAGCATCTGCTCGGTGCGCCACAGCGGCCGCACGACGATGTTGGCATTCTGCGGCGGCTCCGAACGCACGCGCAGTGCAACATCGACCGAATCCTCGAACAGGTCGATCACGCGATTCGTGACGCGAACGTGCACCTTCACCTCGGGATAGCGGCGCAGGAATTCGGGCAGGATGCGCGACAGCATCGTCTGCGACAGCGTCACCGGCACGCTGACGCGCACCGAGCCGCGCGGCGATGCGCGCAACTGCTGCACCGCATTCATCGCGGCCTGTGCCTCGGCGAGCATCGCCTGGCAATGCTGGTAGAACAGCTCCCCCGCCTCCGTCAGCGCGAGCTTGCGCGTCGAGCGCTGCAGCAGCCGCACGCCGAGCGCCGCCTCGAGCTCGGTCAGGCGCCGCGACAGACGCGATTTCGAGATGCCCAGCACGCGCTCCGCGGCCGAGAAACCGCCATGTTCGACGACCTGCGAGAAGTACATGAGGTCGTTCAGGTTGTGTGCATCGATATTCATCTCATCGTTCCAATTTCAGAACAATCCATTGCGAACCGCCGCAAATCGGCCGGTAAAACGCCCAATATAATAGCGCCTTGTTTCAAAAATAACGCTATTCCGCTCATTTCGAGGGCTTCCGCATGACGACCGCTCGCTCGCTTGACCGCACCTACCCCGCGCTTCGCACGACCGAAGGCGGAGGCTTCGTGGTTCACCGTCCGTTCCCGACCCGCCTGCTGATGGATTTCGATCCGTTCCTGCTGCTCGACGAGATGGGTCCCGTCGACTACGCACCCGGCGAAGCCAAGGGCGCCCCCGACCATCCGCATCGCGGCTTCGAAACCGTCACCTACGCACTCGACGGGCGCTTTCGTCATCGCGACTCGTCCGGCCATGCCGGCACGCTCGGCCCGGGTGACGTGCAATGGATGACGGCGGGCGCCGGCGTCGTGCACAGCGAGATGCCGGATCCGGAATTCGCGCGGACGGGCGGCCGCTCGCACGGCTTCCAACTGTGGGTCAACCTGCCGCGCCGCGACAAACTGATCGCTCCCCGCTACCAGGAGATCCCGGCCAGCGGCATCCCGACCGCAACGTCGCCGGACGGCCGCGCACGCGTGCGCGTCATCGCCGGCGAAGCGTTCGGCGTCCGGTCCGCGATCGAGACGCGCACGCCGATCCTCTACCAGCATTTCACGCTGGAGCCGGGTGCAACGGTCGCTCAGCCCGTGCCGGCCGGGTATCGCGTGTTTGCCTATCCGATCGACGGAACGGGCCTCTACGGGCCCGGCAGGCAGGCTGTCGACGCACGGCACATGATCGTCTACGGCGACGACGGCGACACGGTCACGTTCGCCGCAGGCGATATGCCGCTCGATGTGCTGCTGATCGGCGGCGTGCCGCTCAACGAGCCGATCGTCCGCTACGGCCCGTTCGTGATGAACACCGAGGAGGAGATCCGGCAGGCTGTCGTCGACTACCAGACGGGCCGCATGGGCCGGATCGAAGCATGATGCCCGGCGGGGGCGGCAGGATCCGCGAAACGGATGGTTTTGCGTCACAATGACTTCTTGAACCATGCGGCTCCGCGCCGCCAGAAGGAACCCGTCCCCTTGAACTTCGAACATCTGATCCAGATCAACTCCGACGATCCGGCCGTGCCGAACCTCACTCGCGACCAGCTCTGGGAAGGCCTCGTGCTGCGTGCCGAACAGCCGCAACTGTTCGTGATCGGCCTCGACAGCTGTGTCGTCCATGAGCGCACGGACACGACGCTCGAACGAGAACTGCACTACGGCCACGCGACCGTGCGCGACCACGTCACGTTCACGCCGAACCAGCAGGTCCGCTACGACATCCGCGCGGCGGACGGCGAGATCGGCGGCTCGCTGACGATGACGATCGAGGAGCGCGACGATCACCAGCTGTTCCTGCGGTTCGAATACCGCACGACGCTGACCGTCTCGGACGACAGCGAAGAAGCGCGGCAGACGCACGGGATCGTCAAGGAAGCGTACCGCACGTCGGATATCGATACGGTCCGCCTGATTCGCGAATACACGCAGGGCCGCAAGGACCCCGATCCGCTGCACTGATCCCGGTGGCGGCCCCCCCCCCGGCCGCCCATTCGAATCAAACTATCAATATTGCAAAACCGATTGATAAAGAGTTTTTGTAAATGGGAATAATTATCATTTAGAATTCATTCCATCGTATCGACAGTCACCGATCAAACGAATGACCGACACCATGCGCCCGACCACGCTGACCTTGCGCCGCCCGACCGGCACCGCAGCCAGCAGCCGTCAGAAGACGGCAGCGGTCACCACGCCGGCGAAGCCCGCCGGCAACCGCGATGCAGGCACGCGAGTCGTCAGCAGCGATGCGCTGCTGCAAGGCCAAAGCCATGTGAGCATCGCGCATAACGGAGAAACGTATCAGTTGCGCGCCACCCGGCTCGGCAAACTGATCCTGACGAAGTAACGACAGAGTATTGTGGGGACCACCTCCCTGAGAGGTGTTGGGCAGTAGCCAGCGTAACGGCTTGCACGCGAGATCTAGACCCCTTCGTGCAAACACACTCAAGCAGCCGTTGCAGCAAGCCAAGCCATTTTTTTGGTTCTCGCACAAGGAAGAAAAAGAGCGGCACGTCGAAAGACGTGCCGCTCTTTTGTTTGGTCGGCCAACGCACGACGAGGCATGCCGCATGCGCTTGTTCGTTACGGCATCGATGCCTGACCGCCGAAGCGGCATGCAGGCGGCGTCAGAAACCCCAGAACATCAACCACCAGGCGCTGTCGACGACGGCAAGCCCGACGGCGAACCACGCGAACGCCGCGAACCGGCGCGACAAGGCTGCGTAGCGCCCTGTCACTTTCCACGCGAGCCACGCACTCCATGCGTTGGCGCCGACCAGAATCGCGATGCGCACGTCGGCCGCCCAGCCGAGCGGCACATGCTCGGCACGCAGCAGCGACAGCGTCGTGGCCGACAGGCCGAGGAACACACCCGCGCCTGCGATCGGGATCAGCGCCTGCGCGAGATGATGCAGCCGCGTGCGGTCGAACCGGCCGAGCATCAGCGTGGCGCCCGCCAGCAGCACCAGCAGCGCCGTGCCGTACACGAGCCCCGTGCCGACGATGTAGCTGACGATCAGCCCGCCGTCGAGCCAGGAGAACACGTCGTTGCGATCCGGATAGTGCGTGAGCAGGAACCACGGCGCGTTGGTTTCGAGCGGCCACGTGATGTCTCGATCGATCAGCCAGCCTGCGAGCCATTGCTTGATCTGAACGAACCACGGGCTGACGGTCCAGTGAAACGCACCGATCGCGACGCCGAGCAGGCCGTACAGGATCAACGCGGTGTCCCACGGGTTCGTCTGCTGCGCGCCGAGGTTCACGACCTCGTCGGATGGCGAGCGCAACGACAGCGAGATCGCATCGCGATGCCCGCTGCAGCGGCCGCACATATGGCACGCCGCCGCGCCCTTCATGCTGCGCAACGGGACGAGCGGCGCGCAGTTGATCGGAATCACGCGATGGCCGTGCTCACCGTTCTTGTACGAGCGGCGCCACGCATCCTCGTCGACCTTGTAGCGCATCGGCGCAAGCCGCGCGAGGAGTCCGAATACGCCGTTGACCGGACACAGGTACTTGCACCACACGCGCTTCTCGCGGCCGTACAGCACGCCGATCACGATGGCGCCGACGGTCGACCCGCCGAGCACGAACAGCACCGCGAGCGGATACTGGTACACGCTCACCATTTGCCCGTAGATCGTCGTGAGCCCGAACGCGACGAACGGCCAGCCGCCCCACCGCATCCAGCGCGGGATCGGACCGCCGCGGCCGAACTTGCTCGCGAATTCGGTAAGCGCGCCTTCCGGGCACAGCACGCCGCACCAGACGCGGCCGAGCATCACCATCGACAGCAGTACGAACGGCCACCAGATGCCCCAGAACGTGAATTGCGCGATCAGCGTGAGGTTGCTCCACAGGTGTGCGGAGTCGTCCGGCAGCGGCAACACCGCCGGCACGATGATCAGGAACGCATAGACGGCGACGACGGCCCACTGGATGCCGCGGATCAGCGCGCCGTGGCGCTGCATCCACTGGCCGGCCTGCGCAAGCCAGCCCGGCTTGGCCGCGGCGGCGACGCTCATGCCGCGCGACCTGCGGCAACGGCCGGACCACGGCTCGCGCGCTTCAGCAACACCCAGACGACGGCCCAGTACACCGCGTAAGCGACCAGGTTGGTCAGTGCCGGGTGCGCGCGATAGCCGGTCAGCGTGGCGACGAGCGAGCCGAACGTGCCCGAATCGTCGAGGATCGCGGACGTGTCCCACACCTGCGAAATGCCGAGCGGCAGGATTTCCTTGTCGATCAGCTTGTCGACGCCGGTCTGGAACAGTCCCGCGCCGAGAAACAGCAGCATCACTTCGGTGACGCGGAAGAAATGCCGCCACGAGAAGAACTTGCCGCCGAGCTGCAGCAGATAGAACGTGAAGAACGCGAGGCCGAGACCGATCAGGACCGCGAGCATCTGCTGGCCGTCGACATGGCCCGACTGGCCGAACCCGAGGCCATACAGGAAGATCACCGTCTCGCTGCCTTCGCGCGCGATCGCGAGCGCGACCAGCACCGCGACGCCCCACCAGTTCGAATCGCGCGTGCTCTGCTGCAGCGATTGCTCCATGTCACGCTTCAGCGTGCGGCCATGCCGGCGCATCCACAGCACCATCTGCACGATCAGCACGCATGCGATCAGCACCATGGCCGTCTGGAAGTAGTCCTGCGCATCGCCGGACAACACTTCGGTGAAGCCGACCAGCGCGGCGCCGAGGCCGACGGCCATCAGCAGGCCGGCGCCGACACCGGCCCAGAGAAAGGGCAGGCCGCGGCGCGCATCGTCGTCGCCGTTTTTCAGCCATGCATAGAGAATGCCGACGACGAGCAGCGCTTCGACGCTCTCCCGCCAGACGATGAACAAGATCTGACCCATCGATACCTCCTGACGCGCGTTGCACGGGACAGGTGTGCCCGCGCGCAGATAAAACGCACTACTTCGCGACGATCACGCCCTGCGCCTGCTGGTGGAAATCGTCGAAAAACTTGTATTCGCCCGGCGACAGCGGCGCGACGACCACGAACGAATCGGCGCCCGGCGCGAGCACCTTCTCCTTGCGCAACTGCACGCTCTCGAATTCGGCGGCACCCTTGCCGGTATTCTTGATCTCGATCTTGAAGCGCTGGCCGGCCGGCACTTCGATGCGGGCGGGATTCAGCTTGCCGTCCGTCATCTCGAGCTTGAACGTCGGCAGATCGGCGGCGTACGCCGCGCCCGCGAGCCACATCGCAGCGGCTGCGGCAACGATTTTCTGGGGAATATTCATTCTGGGTTCTCTACGCCGACGGCGCGCCGAAGCGCGCCGTCCGTCATGCCACCGATCAGTAACCGCCCTTCTTGCCGATCCCGGCGAACGGGAAGTCGTACTCGAGGGTAACGGGCTTGAACCACGGGCCTACGCCCGTTTCCTTGTCGATGTGGCGGCCGAACGCCATATGGCCCGTCTGCATCGGCGGCTTGACGACCATCGTCAGGTGGTACTTGCCCGGGCCGTTCAGCTTCACGTTGTCGCCGTAATGCGGACCGTCGCTTGCCACCATGGCCATCAGGTCGCCTTCCGCCTTCCATTTCGCGTCACCCTGCTTCGTCAGCTTGTAGGTGACCTGCAGGTACGGCATCCAGTCGCCTTCCGCGAAACCCGTCGGGTTGTTCTTGACCGCGTGGATGTCGGCCTCGAGGTGGACGTCGGAATCCGACGCCTTGCGCATCATCCCTTCCGGATCCATCGTGATCGGCTGCAGGTACACCGCGCCGATCTCCATGCCACCCTGGATCTGCTGCTTGCCGATCGGATATTCGGCGGCCGTGGCCGACATCGCGGCCAGCGCCGCCGCTACCGCAACCGTCGTGCGGATGAACGAAGAACCCAACATGGACACTCCTTGTTATTTGATCTGGAACCATGCGAACGGCCCGTCGGGCCGATCCGCCGAATACACTAACGCGATGAAGAACGCTAATGCGAATAATTCTCAATAATTGCGGAGTTTAGCACCGATCCTGTTCCGGAACAAACCGGAACGGCCGTAAACCCCTGATACGACAAGGCTTACCGCCGGGACGCCGACAGGTTTCGGTGACGTTCGGAAAGGATTTACCGGCCGCCGTTGACGTGGTCGCCGACGTTCGCGCCGAATACACGCTCACGCAGCAGCGCAAGCTGGTCGCGCGTCGCGGCAGCCTTCTCGAACTCGAGGTTCTTCGCGTAGTCGGCCATCTGCTTCTCGAGCCGCTTGATTTCCTTGGCGAGTTGCTTCTCCGACATGTCCTCGAATTTCGCGCGCTGCTGCGCCTCCTTCAGCTCCGCGCGCGCCTCGTCGGCGCTGTAGACCCCGTCGATGATGTCCTTGATGCGCTTCACGACGCCGCGCGGCGTGATGCCCATCTGCTCGTTGTGGGCCACCTGCTTCGCGCGGCGCCGCTCGGTCTCGCCGATCGCGCGCTTCATCGACTCGGTCATGTTGTCCGCATAGAGGATCGCCTTGCCGTTCACGTTGCGCGCAGCCCGGCCGATCGTCTGGATCAGCGAGCGCTCGGCGCGCAGGAAGCCTTCCTTGTCCGCATCGAGGATCGCGACCAGCGACACCTCGGGAATGTCCAGGCCCTCGCGCAGCAGGTTGATCCCGACCAGCACGTCGAACGTGCCGAGCCGCAGGTCGCGGATGATCTCGACGCGCTCGACCGTGTCGATGTCGCTGTGCAGGTAACGCACCTTGACGCCGTGATCGGCGAGGAATTCGGTGAGCTGCTCGGCCATGCGCTTCGTCAGCACGGTGATCAGCACGCGCTCCTCGGCCTTCACGCGCTCGTTGATCTCGGCCAGCACGTCGTCGACCTGCGTGCTCGCCGGCCGCACTTCGATTTCCGGATCGACGAGCCCGGTCGGCCGCACGACCTGCTCGGCGATCTGCCCGGTCACGCGCTGCTCGTAGTCGGCCGGCGTGGCCGACACGAACACGACCTGGCGCATCTTGCGCTCGAACTCGGGAAACTTCAGCGGCCGGTTGTCGAGCGCCGACGGCAGGCGGAATCCGTAATTGACGAGGTTTTCCTTGCGCGCGCGGTCGCCGTTGTACATGCCGTTCAGCTGGCCGATCAGCACGTGCGATTCGTCCAGCAGCATCAGCGCATCGGGCGGCAGGTAGTCGACGAGCGTCGGCGGCGGGTCGCCGGGCTCCGCCCCCGAAAAATGCCGCGAGTAGTTCTCGATGCCCTTGCAGAAGCCGAGCTCCTGCAGCATCTCGAGATCGAAACGCGTGCGCTGCTCGAGGCGCTGCGCCTCGACGAGCTTGCCGTCGCGGTGGAAGAACTCGAGGCGTTCGCGCAATTCGTCCTTGATCGTCTCGACCGCGCGCATCACGGTGTCGCGCGGCGTCACGTAGTGCGACGACGGATAGACGGTGAAGCGCGGGATCTTCTGCCGCACGCGCCCCGTCAGCGGATCGAACAGCTGCAATGTCTCGACCTCGTCGTCGAACAGTTCGACACGCACGGCCATTTCCGCGTGCTCGGCCGGAAAGATGTCGATCGTGTCGCCGCGCACGCGGAACGTGCCCCGCTGGAAATCCTGCTCGTTGCGCGTGTACTGCATCGCGATCAGCCGCGCGATCACGTCGCGCTGGCCGAGCTTGTCGCCGGTGCGCAGCGTCAGGATCATCTGATGGTATTCGGACGGATTGCCGATACCGTAGATCGCCGACACCGTCGCGACGATCACCACGTCGCGACGCTCCATCAGGCTCTTGGTCGCCGACAGGCGCATCTGCTCGATGTGCTCGTTGATCGACGAGTCCTTCTCGATGAACAGGTCGCGCTGCGGCACGTACGCTTCAGGCTGGTAATAATCGTAGTACGAGACGAAATACTCGACCGCGTTGCGCGGGAAGAACTCGCGAAACTCGGCATAGAGCTGCGCGGCGAGCGTCTTGTTCGGCGCGAACACGATTGCCGGGCGGCCGAGCCGCGCGATCGTGTTCGCCATCGTGAAGGTCTTGCCCGAGCCCGTCACGCCGAGCAGCGTCTGGAACGAGAGGCCGTCCTCGACCCCTTCGACGAGCGTCTCGATGGCGGTCGGCTGGTCGCCGGCGGGCGGATACGGCTGGTACAGCTGGAACGGCGACCCTTCGAAGGTGACGAATTTGGATTCGTCGAGCGCGTCGCCGGTTTCGGCATGATGTTCGGACATGGAATGCGGCCGGAGCAAGGGCAAAGAAAGCATTCTAGCGCTTCGCGGCCCCGTGAACTGCTGTCGGCTCCTGACGCGCGGCGGCCGTCCGGAATCGCGATTCGCCGCCGATTCGCCCGCCCCCGCCAGCGTGAATTCGCTACAATGTCAGGCTGCTGCGCTTTCCGGCGTCGCGCCATCGGCGCGCGGTCCGCTGCCTCCGTCCCGCCGGCTGAAAGCCTGACCCTCTTTTCACTACTGCCGAATCATCATGTCGCTCTTCTCCGATGTCCAGCTTGCCCCCCGCGACCCGATCCTGGGCCTGAACGAAGCCTTCAACGCCGATGCGCGTCCGACCAAGGTCAACCTCGGCGTCGGCGTGTACACGAACGAAGAAGGCAAGATCCCGCTGCTGCGCGCGGTTCGCGATGCGGAGAAGGCGCGCGTCGAGGCCGGCCTGCCGCGCGGCTACCTGCCGATCGACGGGATCGCCGCCTACGATGCATCCGTGCAAAAGCTGCTGCTCGGCAACGACTCGCCGCTGATCGCCGCGGGCCGCGTGGTCACGGCCCAGGCACTGGGCGGCACGGGCGCACTGAAGATCGGCGCCGATTTCCTGCGCACCGTGAACCCGAACGTGAAGGTCGCGATCAGCGATCCGAGCTGGGAAAACCACCGCGCGCTGTTCGAGGCGGCCGGCTTCGAGGTCGTCTCGTACCCGTACTACGACGCTGCCACCAACGGCGTGAACTTCGACGGCATGCTGTCGGCGCTGAACGGCTACGAGGCGGGCACGATCGTCGTGCTGCACGCCTGCTGCCACAACCCGACCGGCGTGGACCTGACCGAAGCGCAATGGCAACAGGTCGTGGAAGTCGTGAAGGCCCGCAACCTCGTGCCGTTCCTCGACATCGCCTACCAGGGCTTCGGCGAGGACATCGAGGCCGATGCCGCCGCCGTACGCCTGTTCGCCGCGGCCGACCTGAACGCATTCGTGTCGTCGTCGTTCTCGAAGTCGTTCTCGCTGTATGGCGAGCGCGTCGGTGCGCTGTCGATCATCACGTCGAGCAAGGACGAGGCCACGCGCGTGCTGTCGCAACTGAAGCGCGTGATCCGCACGAACTACTCGAACCCGCCGACGCATGGCGGCGCCGTGGTCGCGGCCGTGCTCGCATCGCCGGAACTCCACGCTTCGTGGGTGCAGGAACTCGGTGAAATGCGTGACCGCATCCGCGCCATGCGCAACGGCCTCGTCGAGCGCCTGAAGGCAAGCGGCGTCGATCGCGATTTCAGCTTCATCAACGCGCAGCGCGGGATGTTCTCGTATTCGGGCCTGACCTCGGCGCAAGTCGATCGCCTGCGCGACGAATTCGGCATCTATGCGGTCGGCACGGGCCGGATCTGCGTCGCAGCGCTGAACACGCGCAACCTCGACGCAGTCGCCAATGCAGTCGCGGCCGTCCTGAAGTAAGACAGCGCCAGCGGGCGGCGGCCGTCATCGGCCCCGCCCTGCCGAAATGAAAAACGCGCTCCACGGAGCGCGTTTTTCATGGCGATTTGCCGGCGGGCATCCAGGCCGCCCGCCTCCGCATCGCTCACTGCATGAACCAGCCGTGGCTGACGACGAACGACTGGCCCGTGAGCGCGGCGCTCGGGAATGCCGACAGGAACAGCACCGTCTGCGCGACGTCCTGCACCGTCGTGAACACGCCGTCGACCGTGTTGCCCAGCATCACCTTCTTCACCACTTCCTCTTCGCTGATCCCGAGCTCCTTCGCCTGCTCGGGAATCTGCTTGTCCACCAGCGGCGTGCGCACGAACCCCGGACACACGACGTGCGAGCGCACGTTGTGCTTCGCGCCTTCCTTCGCGAGCACGCGCGCCAGGCCGAGCAGGCCGTGCTTGGCCGTCACGTACGCCGACTTCAGCGGCGACGCCTCGTGCGAGTGCACCGAGCCCATGTAGATCACGACGCCGCCGCGATCGTCCTTGTACATGTG
>NZ_JPGL01000056.1 GCF_000732615.1 Burkholderia paludis | reverse complement strand
ATCATGCACCTGACGTCGCCGGCGTCCGCGATCCTGTCGGCGGTGATCTTCAACGCGCTGATCATCGTCGCGCTGATCCCGCTGGCGCTGAAGGGCGTCACGTACCGTCCGCTCGGCGCGGCGTCGCTGCTGCGCCGCAACCTGCTGGTGTACGGCCTCGGCGGCGTGCTGCTGCCGTTCCCGTTCATCAAGCTGATCGACATGACGCTCGCTGCACTCGGCTGGGCCTGAGCCCGCCGTATTTGAAGGAACCATCATGAAAACGTTGATTCGTCCGCTCGTCGTGATCTTTGTCGTGCTGACCGCGGTGACGGGGCTCGCCTACCCGGCCGTGATGACCGTGTTCGGCCAGGCCGTGTTCCCGTCGCAGGCGAACGGCAGCCTGATCGAGAAGGACGGCAAGGCGGTCGGCTCCGCGCTGATCGGCCAGCAGTTCGATGCACCGAAGTACTTCTGGGGCCGGCTGTCCGCCACGACGCCGATGCCGTACAACGCGACCGGCTCCGGCGGTTCGAACCTCGGCCCGCTGAACCCGTCGCTGGCCGACCAGGTGAAGGGGCGCATCGCCGCGCTGCACGACGCGGGCACCGACATGTCGAAGCCCGTGCCGGTCGACCTCGTGACGGCGTCGGCGAGCGGCCTCGATCCGGAGATCACGCCGGCCGCCGCAGCGTACCAGGTCGAGCGCGTCGCGAAGGCGCGCAACCTGGCGCCCGACGCGGTTGCGCAGCTCGTCGCCGCGAACACGACGGGGCGCCAGTTCGGCGTGCTCGGCGAGCCGCGCGTGAACGTGCTGAAGCTGAACCTCGCGCTCGACGCCGCGCAGGCCGCGCACTGATCGGGCACGCGAGAACCGGCGTCCGGCGCGGCCCGAGCCGCGCCGGACGCGTTTTTTCCCGACGGCGCTTGCGCCGTCTTTGCCTTTTGCGGCGATTTGGAACAACAATGCTCGTATTCGCGCGCATCCGGGCGCCTCGCCTTTCTGACGCATGAACCGTCCCGATCCAGACCAACTCCTCGACAAGCTGCAGCGCGATGAAGAAAAACAGCGACGCGGCCAGCTCAAGATCTTCTTCGGCGCATCGGCCGGCGTCGGCAAGACCTACGCAATGCTGCAGGCCGCGCGCCAGCGCATGCAGGAAGGCGTCGACGTCGTCGTCGGCATCGTCGAGACCCACGGCCGCGGCGAAACCGCCGCGCTGCTCGACGGCCTCGACGTGCTGCCGCTCGCCCGCATCGACTATCGCGGCCGCACGCTCGCCGAATTCGATCTCGACGGCGCGCTCGCGCGCCAGCCGCAACTGATCCTCGTCGACGAACTCGCGCATTCGAACGTGCAGGGCGCACGGCACCTGAAGCGCTGGCAGGACGTCTACGAACTGCTCGACGCGGGCATCGACGTGTATACGACCGTCAACGTCCAGCACCTCGAGAGCCTGAACGACGTGGTCGGCGCGATCACCGGCATCCGCGTGTGGGAGACCGTGCCCGACCGCGTGTTCGACGCGGCCGACGAAGTCACGCTCGTCGACCTGCCGGCCGAGGAACTGCTCGAGCGGATGCGCGACGGCAAGGTCTATCTCGCACAGCAGGCCGAGCGCGCGGTGCGCAACTTCTTTCGCAAGGGCAACCTGATCGCATTGCGCGAGCTGGCGCTGCGCCGTACCGCCGACCGCGTCGACGCGCAGATGCGCGAGTATCGCGCCGACCGCTCGATCCAGCGCATCTGGCAGGCGCGCGAGCGGCTGCTGGTGTGCGTCGGTCCCGGCCCCGAGGCGCCGACGCTGGTGCGTGCCGCCGCGCGGCTCGCCGCGAGCCTGAAGGCCGACTGGATCGCCGTCTATGTGGAGACGCCGCGCCTGCAGCGGCTGCCCGACGCGCGGCGGCAGCGCACGCTCGACGCGCTGAAGCTCGCAGCCGAGCTCGGCGCGGAGACGGCCACGCTCGCCGGCGCCGACGCGGTCGCCGCGCTGATCGGCTATGCGAAGGTGCGCAACGTGTCGAAGGTCGTCGCGGGCGGCTCGCCGAAAGTCGGGCTTGCGCGCCGCTTCGTGCGGCCGTTCGGCGAGCAGCTCGCCGAACGCGCGGGCGACGTCGACCTGATGCTGATCCGCGCGTCCGCGAGCGACGAGGCGCGCGCCGCGCCGCTCGATGCGCGGGCGCGCGACTGGCGCGACGCGTTCGCGCAGTTCGGCACGCACCGTTCGCCGCCGCGGCACTACGTGTACGCGGCCGCGATCTGCGCGGCGATCACGGTCGTCGCGAGCCTCGTGTCCGAGCGCCTCGACCTCACGAACCTCGTGATGCTGTACCTGCTCGGCGTGGTGTTTTCCGCCGTGCGGCTCGGGCGCGGCCCGGGCGTGCTGCAGTCGTTCCTGTCGGTGGCCGCGTTCGACTACTTCTTCGTACCGCCGCGCATGTCGTTTTCGGTGAGCGACACGCAATACCTGCTGACCTTCTTCGGGATGCTGCTGACGTCGCTCGTGATCAGCCACCTGACGTCGACGCTGACGCGCCAGGCGAGCGTCGCGCAGCGCCGCGAACGCCGCACCGGCGCGATCTACGCGATGGCGCGCGAACTCGGGGCGGCGCTGACGACCGAGCAGATCGTCGAGATCGGCAGCCGTCACGTGGGCGAGGTGTTCCGCGCGCGCGTCGCGTTCCTGCTGCCCGACAGCGCGGACAAGGTGCGACAGAAGATCGAGGATCCCGACGCGGCCGTCACGCTGACGGGCGCCGATCTCGACAGCGACGTCGGCCAGTGGGTGTACGACCAGCAGAAGCCGGCCGGCCGCGGCACCGATACGCTGCCGGCCACCGCCGCGCTGTATCTGCCGCTGAAGGCGCCGATGCGCACGCGCGGCGTGCTCGCGGTTGCGTCGCGCGAGCCGCATGAACTCGAGGTGCCCGAGCAGCAGCGGATGCTCGACGCCTTCGCCGCGCAGATCGCGCTCGCGCTCGAACGCGTGCACTACGTCGAGATCGCGCGCGACGCGCTCGTCAACATGGAATCCGAGCGGCTGCGCAACTCGCTGCTGTCGGCGATCTCGCACGACCTGCGCACGCCGCTCACGACGATCGTCGGCTTCTCGTCGATGCTCGCGAACGGGCGCGCGGCGGCCCAGGGCAGCGACGTCGTGGCGGCCGAACGGTTCGCGCAGCGCGAGGGCGAGCTGATCGACGCGATCCACGACGAGGCGCTGCGGATGACGGGCATCGTCACGAACCTGCTCGACATGGCGCGGCTGCAGGCCGGCAGCCTGCAGCTCAAGCGCCAGTGGTCGCTGCTCGAGGAAGCCGTCGGCGCCGCGCTGGCCGCATGCAAGCGCGTGCTCGCGCGCCATCCCGCGCGTGTCGCGCTGCCGCCCGACCTGCCGCTGCTGCAGATGGACGCGGTCCTGATGGAGCGCCTCTTCAGCAACCTGTTCGAGAACGCGGCGAAGTACACGCCGCCCGACACGCCGCTCGACATCGGCGCCGAGCGCGTGACCGACGACGGGCTGCCGTTCGTGCGCGTGCACGTCGACGATTTCGGCCCGGGCCTGCCGGCCGGCATGGAAACGCGCATCTTCGACAAGTTCACGCGCGGCGAGAAGGAATCGGCGACGCCGGGCATCGGGCTCGGCCTCGCGATCTGCCGTGCGATCGTCGAGGCGCACGGCGGTAAAATCGGCGCGCTCAACCGCACCGCGCCCGACGGTCGCGTGACGGGCGCGCGTTTCTGGTTCACGCTGCCGGTCGAGACGCCGCCGGCCGCGCCAGCCGTGCCCGACGACGAACCCGATGCGCCGGGCGCATCGTCCCCATCCGAGTCATTGCCAGACCATGAGTGAACCCAGCCTGACCGTTGTCCTGATCGAGGACGAAAAGCAGATCCGACGTTTCGTGCGCGCCGCGCTTGAAGAGGAGGAGATCGCCGTGTTCGAGGCCGAGACGGGCAAGCAGGGGCTGATCGACGCAGCGACGCGCAAGCCCGATCTCGTGATCGTCGACCTCGGCCTGCCCGATACCGACGGCCTCGACGTGATCCGCGAGCTGCGCGGCTGGTCCGAGGTCCCGGTGATCGTACTGTCCGCGCGCACACAGGAAGAAGAGAAGGTCGCGGCGCTCGACGCGGGCGCCGACGATTACCTGACCAAGCCGTTCGGCGTGTCCGAACTGCGCGCGCGGATCCGCGCGCAACTGCGCCGGCGCAACCAGGGCGGCGCGAACGAGTCGCCCAAGGTGAGCTTCGGCACCGTGGTCGTCGATCTCGCGCTGCGCCAGGTGTGGCGCGACAACGAGATCGTGCACCTGACGCCGCTCGAATACCGGCTGCTCGCCACCCTCGTGCGGCACGCGGGGCGCGTGCTCACGCACCGGCAACTGCTGCGCGACGTGTGGGGGCCGTCGCACGTCGAGAGCCACCATTACCTGCGGATCTACATGGCGCACCTGCGCCAGAAGCTCGAGCTCGACCCGGCGCAGCCCGAGTACATCGTCACCGAGACGGGGGTCGGCTACCGGCTCGTCGGCGCCGCCTGACGGGCCTTGACGGCCGGCGGGGTTGCGCCGGCGCGACAGTCTCGCCGCCGACGCGGACGATGCACACTCGCCACTCATTCCCCGTTATCCTGACCGTTCCGGGAACGAAAACGAGGAGCGTGCAATGTCCGTCCGTCTGGTCGTCATCTGTGCGCTGGCGCTTGCTGCGCCCGGCGCGTTCGCCCAACCGCTGCCGCCGGGGCAACAGCCGCCCGCGCAGGCGTCGCTGGCCAATCCCGCCTCGGTCAACTGCGAGAAGCTCGGCGGTCGCCACGTGATCCGCAGCTTGCCGCGCGGGCAGGTCGGCATGTGCATGTTCAAGGACGGCCGCGTGTGCGAGGAGTGGGCGCTGTACCGCGACGACCGCTGCGTCGGCGGAGCCGCCGCGAAGCGCGTGTCGAACTGAGCGCCCCCGGCCGATCCTGCCCCGGGCCGGCCGCCGGCCGTGCGCCGCGTCTGTAAGCCTCTTGTTATACTCGGCGCCGCCCGGGGACGACCCCGGGCCATTCGCTTCAACGGGGACGGCCCCATCCGATACGGAGTGCGTCGAGATGGCGTGGGTATTGTTGTTGATTGCCGGTGTGCTGGAAGTGGCCTGGGCGGCCGGCATGAAATCGTCGGACGGCTTCACGAAGCTCGGCCCGTCGGTGTTTACGATCGTGACGGCGCTGGCCAGCTTCGGGCTGCTCGCGGTCGCGATGCGCCAGTTGCCGCTCGGCACCGCGTACGCGGTATGGACGGGCATCGGCGCGGTCGGTGCGTTCGTGTTCGGCATCGTGATGATGGGCGAGGCGCTGACCGTCGCGCGCGTCGCGAGCGCGGCGCTGATCGTCGCCGGGCTGGTCGGCCTGAAGCTGTCGTCGGCCGCCTGACGTCCGCACCGGGTGCCGCACTGCGGAATTGCGCCGGCGGCCCGTCAGGCCTGTCTATAATGGAACGCATTCGGGCCTGAATGTTGCCGTGCCGCCGTTCGCGGTCGCGGCGCCGGCCGCCACGCGCCGCGCGGCCGGTCTGTCCGACCCGATCCGATCAATCGGCAAAGCGCACGGAAAGTGCAAGGAGAGGGCCATGATCGAAGCCATTTCGCTCGGCGCGGGGCTCGCGTGGGCGAGCGGCCTGCGCCTGTACCTGACGGTGCTGATCGCCGGCCTGCTGGCGCGGGTCGGCTGGCTCCATCTGCCCGACACGCTGGCCGTCCTGATGTCGCCGTGGGTCATCGGCGCGGCAGCCGTGCTCGCCGTCACCGAATTCCTCGCCGACAAGATCCCCGCGTTCGACTCGCTGTGGGATGCCGTGCACACCTTCATCCGCATCCCCGCCGGCGCCGTGCTCGCAGCCGGCGCCCTTGGCCACGCCGATCCGACCGTGCTCGCGGTCGCGGGGCTCGCCGGCGGTTCGCTGGCCGGCGCCGCGCACGTCGCGAAGGCCGGCACGCGTGCGCTGATCAACCTGTCGCCCGAACCGATCTCGAACTGGGTCGCATCGTCGACCGAGGACGGCCTCGTGGTCGGCGGGCTCGCGCTTGCGTTCTTCGTGCCGCTCGCGTTCCTCGTGCTGCTCGCCGCCTTCATCGCGGCTTCTGCGTGGGCGCTCCCGCGCCTGTGGCGCGGCGTCTCGGGCGGCTTTCGCGGGATGGCGAACCACATGGTGTCGCGACTCAACTCGATCGGGGGGAAGCGCGATTGAAGGAGCCGCAACACGCGGCGCAGCCGCCGGTCGGGCAATCCGGCCATGACGTGCGCACGCATGCCGGCCGCTTCGGCCTGCACGACCTGATCCGCCAGGCCGCCCGGATGACCGCGCGCGACTGGCGCGCGGGCGAGCTGACGCTGCTGGTGCTCGCGCTGGTGCTCGCGGTCGCGGCGCTGACGAGCGTGGGCTTTCTCGCCGACCGGCTGCGCCAGGGGCTCGAGCGCGACGCGCGCCAGATGCTCGGCGCCGATTTCGTCGTGCGCGCCGATCGCCCCGTCGATCCGTCGTTCGACCGGCAGGCCCGCACGCTCGGCCTGCGGACCGCGACGACCGCGATCTTCCCGAGCATGATCGCGTCCGCCGAGCCCGGGCAGGGCGCCGACGCGGCGCCGTCGCGTCTCGCGGCCGTGAAGGCCGTGTCGCCCGGCTATCCGCTGCGCGGCGCGGTCGAGATCCTGCCGGCCGGCGCCGCCGCTGCGCAGAAGGCGGCCGCGATTCCCGCGCCCGGCACCGTGTGGGCCGATCCCGCGCTGCTCGATGCACTGCACCTGAAGGCGGGCGACACCGTGCGCGTCGGGCTGCGCACGTTCACGGTCGCCGCGTCGATCTCCCGCGAACTCGATCGCGGCTTCTCGTTCGTCAATTTCTCGCCGCGGCTGATGATGCGCGCGGACGAGCTTGCCGCGACGGGGCTCACCGGCTACGGCAGCCGCGTCACGTACCGGCTGCTGGTCGCCGGCGACCAGCAGGCCGTCGCGCGCTTCGAAACCTATGCGCACGAACGCGTCGATGGCGGGAAGCTGCGCGGCGTCGGTCTCGAGTCGTTGCAGGAGGGCCAGCCGCAGGTGCGGCAGACGCTCGATCGCGCGCGCCACTTCCTGACGCTCGTCGCGCTGCTGACCGCGCTGCTCGCGGCGGTCGCGATCGCGATGGCCGCGCAGCGCTACATGCGGCGCCATCTCGACGGCTGCGCGACGATGCGCTGCCTCGGCGTAAGCCGTCGCACGCTCGGTGCGCTGTTCGCGCTCGAATTCGCCGGCATCGGGATCGTGTCGGGTGCCGCGGGCGCGCTGCTCGGCTACGGCGGCCACTGGGCATTGCTGGCCGCGCTCGGCGGCCTGATCGACGTCGTGCTGCCGCCGCCCACGCTGTGGCCCGCGCTGATCGGCATGGGCGCCGCACTCGTGCTGCTGCTCGGCTTCGCGCTGCCGCCGCTTGTGCCGCTCACGCGGGTGCCGCCGGTGCGTGTGTTGCGCCGTGAATGGGGCGAAGCGTCGCGCACCGCGTGGGCCGCGTATGCGATCGGCGTCATGTTGTTCGCGGGGCTGCTGATCGTGGCCGCCGGCGACCTGAAGCTCGGCCTGATCGTCGCGGGCGGTTTCGCCGGCGCGCTGGTCGGCTTCGCGCTGGTCGCGCGGCTCGTGCTGTTCGCCGCCGCGCGCGCGGTGCGCAATGCGCGCGTGGCCGCCGGCATCGGCTGGCGCTACGCGCTCGCGTCGCTGCAGCGGCGCGGCACGGCGAGCGCGCTGCAGATCACCGCGCTCGCTCTCGGGCTGATGTGCCTGCTGCTGATCGCGATCACGCGCAACGACCTCGTCGCGGGCTGGCGGCAGTCGACGCCGCCCGATGCGCCGAACCAGTTCCTGATCGACATCCAGCCCGACCAGCGCGACGACGTCGCGACCTATCTGGCCACGCACGGCGTGCGCGACGCGGTGCCCGCGCCGATGGTGCGCGGCCGTCTCGTCGCGATCAACGGCAAGCCGGTGAATCCGGATGCCTACCCGTCCGACGAGGCGCGCCGGCTCGTCGACCGCGAGTTCAACCTGTCGTATACGACCGAGTTGCCGTCCGACAACCGGATCGTCGCGGGCAACTGGTTCGGCACCGCGGCCACACCGCAGATCTCGATCGAGGCCGGCCTCGCGAAGACGCTGAAGGTGAAGCCGGGCGATACGCTGCGCTTCGACGTGACGGGGCTGACGGTCGACGCGCCGATCACGAGCGTGCGCAAGCTCGACTGGGGCTCGTTCCGCGTCAATTTCTTCGTGCTGATGCCGCCGCCGGTGCTGAAGGATTTCCCGGCCGTCTACCTGACGAGCTTCCATTTGCCGGCGTCGGACGCCGCGCTGCTCGACCCGCTGATCGCGCGCTATCCGAACCTGACCGCGATCGACGTCGCGCCGATCCTCGCGCAACTGCAGCGGATGATGCTGCAGGTGGTCGGCGCGGTGCAGTTCCTGTTCGCGTTCACGCTCGCGGCCGGCGTGCTCGTGCTGTACACGGCGCTTGCCGGCTCGCGCGACGAGCGCGTGCGCGAGGCCGCGCTGCTGCGCGCGCTCGGCGCGTCGCGCGCGCAGGTGGTGGCGGTGCAGCGCGCGGAATTCGTCGTGGTCGGCGTGCTGGCCGGTGCGCTGGCGTCGGCCGGTGCGATCGCGGTCGGCTGGGTGCTCGCATCGCGCGTGTTCGACTTCCGGCTTGCCGTCGATCCGTGGCTCGTGCCGGCCGGCATCGCGGCCGGCGTCGCGTGCGCCGGTGCGGCCGGCTGGCTGAGCCTGCATAATGTGTTGCGGCGCCCCGCGCTGCAGTCGCTGCGCGACGCATGAGCGTCGCCGGCGGCCCCGAAGATCCCGTTTTCCGACTATCCGTATGACCGATGTGAATGACGATGCGCCGTCGCAGCCGACGGCGTTCGAGCTCGTGGGCGGCGAAGCCCGCGTGCGCGACATGGTGGACCGTTTCTACGACCTGATGGACCTCGAGCCCGAGTTCGCGGAGATTCGCGCGCTGCATCCGCAGTCGCTCGACGGCTCGCGCGACAAGCTGTTCTGGTTCCTGTGCGGCTGGCTCGGCGGCCCCGACCACTACATCAGCCGGTTCGGCCATCCGCGGCTGCGCGCGCGGCACCTGCCGTTCCCGATCGCATCGGTCGAGCGCGACCAGTGGCTGCGGTGCATGGCGTGGGCGATGGATGACATCGGGTTGCCCGAACCGCTGCGCGAGCGGCTCATGCATTCGTTCTACGACACGGCCGACTGGATGCGCAACCGGCCCGGTTGACCGACCGGTACGCCGCTGCCTGCGCGCAGGGCGATCTGCGTCTGGGCGCGCGTGCGGCACGGCGCGACACTGACCGTTTCCCGCAACGATACGAGGCTCGCCCGATGACGACACAAGCGCTGTTCCGTGAAGACGCGTACCTCACGCAATGCGATGCGGTCGTTCTGGCCGTCGGCGACGACGGCATCCGGCTCGACCGCACCGTGTTCTATCCGCTCGGCGGCGGCCAGGCCGGCGACACCGGCACGCTGACGCTGCCCGACGGCAGCACGATCGCGATTGCCGACACGCGCAAGGCGAAGTTCGACGGCGCGACGCCCGACGATGCCGTGCACGTGCCCGCACCGGGGCAGGAAGCGGGCATCGCGAGGCTGACGCCCGGCACGCGCGTGGCGGCGGAGATCGACTGGCTGCGCCGCTATCGGCACATGCGCCTGCATACGGCCGCGCACCTGATGTGCGCGGTGCTGCCGTATGCGGTCGACGGCTGCAGCGTGACCGCCGACTATGTGCGGCTCGATTTCGCGACGTCCGACGCGATCGACCGCGACGATGTCGAGCGGCGCCTCGCCGGCCTGGTCGCCGGCGCGCACCCCGTGACGACCGAGTGGATCACCGACGACGAGATGGCCGCGCGGCCCGACCTGGTGCGTACGATGAGCGTGAAGCCGCCGATGGGCCTCGGCCGCGTGCGGCTGTTGCGCATCGAGGCGGTCGACCTGCAGCCTTGTGGCGGGACCCATGTGCGCAACACGGCGGAAATCGGCGGGCTGCGGGTCGCGAAACTGGAAAAGAAGAGTGCGCGCACACGGCGCCTCGTACTGGAGTTTGCATGACGATCGACACGCCGAAGGCCGGCGCGGCTGCGCTGGACCCGCAAGCGCGGGAGATTCTCGATTTCTGGTTCGGCGAGCCGGGCTCGGCCGAATTCGGGCAGCAGCGCAAGGTCTGGTTCAACGGCGGCGCGGCCTTCGACGACCTGCTGCGCACGCGCTACGGCGCGCTGCTCGACGCGGCCTGCGACGGCGCCTGCGATCGCTGGGCCGTTTCGCCGGCGGGCGCGCTGGCGTTGATCGTCGTGCTCGACCAGTTCTCGCGTAATATCCATCGCGGCACGCCGCGCGCGTTTGCCGCCGATCCGAAGGCGCTGGCGCTCGCGCGCCGCGTCGTCGCGGACGGCTGGGACGCGCAATTGCCGAGCGGGCATCATCGCGTGTTCGCCTATCTGCCATTCGAGCATGACGAGTCGGCCGAGAGCCAGCGCGAGGCCGTGCGCCTGTGCGCCGGCATTCGCGACGAAGCGGGGTGCGCGAGCTATCACGGCTTCGCGTTGCTGCACGCGGCCGTCGTCGAGCGTTTCGGGCGCTTTCCGCACCGGAATGCGATTCTCGGCCGTACGTCGACCGATGAGGAAACAGCGTTTCTGCGGGAGCCCGGCTCGTCGTTCTGACGATCCGGGCGGCGTCGTGAGCGGCGGGCGCGCCACTGCGGAGCCCGTGCGGGCGCCATGTCGTAGCGGTCGGGGGAGCCGGCCGGCGACGTGAGTTTCGCGGTGGCGCATCGTTCACGCAGCCCGTGTCGACCTTCGCCGGACATGGGTGTCGAGGCAGGCACGGCGGCATGCCGTACCGCCATCTGTTACTGCAGGTGCTGCTCGGGCGTGCGCACGTAGACGCGCAGCAATTCCTCGTTGTCGCCGGGCCGCGCACCCTTCCAGAACAACTGCCATTCGCTGCCGGGCGCCGGATCGACGGCCCGCACGCCCTGGACGATCATCCAGGTGCAGCGCGTCGTATTGGCATTGTCGATCGGCATGTGCTGGATGCCGGAGAAGTAGTACAGCATCGGCGCTTCCGATTCGCCGAGCCCGTGCAGGCTCGCCATGCAGTCGCCGTCGTTCCATTCGAGCGCCAGATGGGCGTTCAGGTCGTCGAACACCGAGCGGTAGCTCTTCGCGACGTCGAGCCACGGCAGCAGCAGCGTATAGACGAGCCCCCATGCGACGAGTGCGCCTGCGCCCCACGACAGCGCGCCGCGCCACAGCCCCGTCAGGCGCAGCTTCGGCAGCAGCGTCAGCCAGCCGGCCGTCAGCGCGAGCGCGCCGATCAAGAGTGCGGGCTCGATCGGTATCGTCCAGTCAAGTGGCAGCCAGCGGCCGAGCGGCGCGAGATTCGCGCGCGACGCGGCCGGATCGGCCATGATCGCCCAGATGGCCCACGCGAGCGCGGCAACCGTGCCGAACAGGATGCGGCTCAGGTAATCCCATGCGAGATGCAGCCGGCGCGGCAGGCGTTCGATGGCCAGTGCGGCGACCAGCGCGAGCGGCGCGAAGAACGGCAGGATGTAGAGCTGTCGCGACGTCGCGGACACCTGCAGCACGACGAGCCCGATGCCCGCGAACATTACGGGCAGCGCGATGCGGGGCGTGCGCCAGTCGCGCCACGCGCCGCGCGCGAGCGCGGCGATCGCGAGCGGCGCGACCGGGAAGCCGACCAGCAGGAAAGCACGCAGGATAAAGAGCGGTTTGTCGTTTTCCGCGCCCAGTACGGGGACGGAGAACCCGAAGAAGCGGCCGACGTTGTTATCCCAGAACCACGTCATGAACAGCGTCTCGGAGCGCAGAAACAGCGCGGTCGGCCAGATGAGCGCGAACGGCGCGAACACGAGCGCGGCGACGCCGAGCGAGCGCGCGAACGAGCGGGTGCGGCAGGCCGGGTACAGCACCATCGTGCCCGCAAGCGTGGCCGCGAACACGAGCGGTACGAACAGCCCCTTCGTCATCAGCGCGATGCCGACGCCCGCGCCGAAGATCGGCGCGGCCCAGCGGCTCGACGGCCGGACCGGCAGCCCGTGACGCATCTGCTGCGCGCGCGCGACGTGCTGCGTCACGAGTTCGAGCAGCCCGCAGAAGCCGATCGCCGTGCCCGCGAACAGCGCCACGTCCGTCATCATGTCGTGCGTGTGCTTGATGACAACGAGGGTGCCCGCGCTCAACGCGACCGGACCCATCACGCGCAGGTCCAGCCAACTGTCCGAGCGGCTGGCGACGCGGGCCGCGCGTGCGATGAAGCCGAACGCGAGCGCAGCGAACAGCGCACTCGCGAGCCGGGCCGCGTCGTGCAGCGGCATCACGCGCTGCAGCAGCCAGGCGAGGCTGGTCGCGACCCACGCGTAAAGCGGCGGCTTCTCCATGAACGGCAGGCCGGCGTTGGTCGGCACGACGAAGTCGCCGGTTTCGAGCATGTGCTGGATGATGCCGAACGTGTAGGTTTCGTCCTGCTTCCAGGGATCGTGGCCGAGCACGCCCGGCAGCGTGTACGCGCAGATCAGCGCGACGACGAGCAGCCACGCGCGCCAGCCGAGCAGGAGCGCGCGTTCGCGCGTGGCGCTGGTTGCGGCGTTAGCGGTCGCGGCGGGTGTGCCGGCGACGTCGAGCGTTGCAATGAGGTCGGCATCAGCAGTCGAACGGGTAGGCTGAGCCGGAGCGGGCACGGACGTGCGTCGCCGGCCGGGCGCTGCGGTTCCAGGCATGGAAGGAGTCTCGGGTCGAGTCGAGCGGGTCCGGCTACATGGGCAGGACCGGTAAGGGCCACATCAGGGGGCGACGGACAGGTGTTTTCAGGCACCTGTCTGATGTCTGGTAGTAAACCACGGAATTGTTACGGGGGCTTACTGAAACTGTCTCGAAATTGTGGAGATTTGTGGTGTCCTGACGACGGATTGCGTCCGGCGATGAAACTGGATGGACCTCGGCGCGGGATTACCGGCCGCCGCCGACGTCGAGCAGGGCGCCCGTCGTGTAAGACGCCGCGTCGCCGAGCAGCCAGACGATCGCCTCGGCGATCTCCCGCGCTTCACCCGCGCGACCGAGCGGCGTCGTGGCGCCGAGGCGGGCCGCCCGGCCCGGCTGGCCGCCGCTTGCGTGGATGTCGGTCTCGATCAGGCCGGGGCGTACCGCGTTGACGCGCACGCCGTGCGGGCCGAGTTCCTTCGCGAGGCCGATCGTCAGCGAATCGACCGCGCCTTTCGAGCCTGCGTAATCGACGTATTCGTTCGGCGAGCCGATCCGGGCCGCGATCGACGAGACGTTGACGATCGCGCCGCCGCGGCCGCCGCGGTCGGTGGACAGCCGGCGCGCGGCTTCGCGTGCGCACAGGTATGCGCCGAGCACGTTGGTGTCGAACATCCGCCGCAGCCGGTCGGCCGGCATGTCGGCAAGCGGCAGCGACGGCGCGACGATGCCGGCGTTGTTGACGAGCGCGTCGAGGCGTCCGAACGCCGCCGCGACGGTATCGAACATCTTGATGACGTCCGCCTCGTTCGCGACGTCGCCCGCGACGATGCACGCACGGCCGCCCGCGTCGCGGACTGCCTGCGCGGTGAGTTCGGCCGCCGCTGCGTCGCGCGCATAGTTGATGCCGACGTCCCAGCCGTGCTCGGCCGCCAGCACGGCGGTCGCGCGGCCGATGCCGCGGCTCGCGCCGGTGATGAGGACAGCCTTGCGGTCGGTGGGTGCGGTCATGGCGTACAGGTTTTGTCGAGGGTTACTTTGCCGAGTCGGGCGCCCACTTGTCGCGGGCGGGCGGCTGGTAGCGACGCAGCCGCTCGATCAGTTCGACGGGTTCCGATTCGACGCACAGTGCGTCGAAATAGGCCGGGCGCATGAAGCCTTCGTCGACCGTATGACGCAGCAGCGCGATCAGCGGATCGTAGAACGAGTCGATGTTGTAGAGCGCGACGGGCTTGCGATGATAGCCAAGCTGCGCCCACGTGTAGACCTCGAAGAGTTCCTCGAGCGTGCCGGCGCCGCCGGGCATCGCGACGAACGCGTCGGACAGGTCGGCCATCATTTTCTTGCGGTGGTGCATGTCGGGCACGACGTGCAGTTCCGACAGCCCCGTATGGCCCACTTCCTTGTCGACGAGCAGTTCGGGAATCACGCCGACCGCACGGCCGCCGGCCGCCATCACTTCGTCGGCGATCACGCCCATCAGGCCGACACGGCCGCCGCCGTAGACGAGCGTGAGGCCCGCATCGACGAGCGCACGCCCGAACGCACGCGCGGCGTCGGCATAGACGGGCCGCACGCCGGACGACGAGCCGCAGTAAACACAGACTGCCTTCATTGCTTGGCATCCTTGGCGGGCGCGTGCCCGCCGGCCGGCCGCGGCGAACCGTCGCGCGGCGGCAGATAATCGGTGAACTGGCGCTTCGGCAGCTTGCCGGAGACCAGATCGTCGAACAGCTGGCGCGAGCGCCCGCGCAGGTACGGCGCCATCACCGAGATCACGTGCATGCTGACCTGGTGCAGTTCCTCGCGGATCGCATCCTGGTCGTTGTATTTGCGCGGGTGCATCACGTACTGGTACGACAGCCAGTATGTCGAGATCACGGCCATGTTGGTGGCGATGACCTCGATCTCGGCGGGCGTCGCGACCATTTCGGTGTCCGACACGAGCAGCTCGCACATCTCGCGCGCGAAGCGCACCTTGTGGCTGATGATCTGCTTGAAGTGCGTCTCGAGCGTGCGGTTGCGTGCGAGCAGGTCGTTGAGGTCGCGATACAGGAACCGGTAGGTCCACATGAAATCGGCCATGTACTGCAGGTACGACCAGGTTTCGTCGATCGTCGGACGATGATCTTCCGGGAAACGCAACCGCCGTTCGATCTGCTGCTCGAACTGCGCGAAGATGCTGTTGATGATGTCGTCCTTGTTGCGGAAATGGTAGTACAGGTTGCCTGGACTGATTTCCATTTCCTCGGCGATCGTCGTGGTCGTGACGTTCGGCTCGCCGATCTCGTTGAAGAGTTTCAACGACAACTCGAGAATCCGTTCGCGGGTGCGGCGGGGAGGTTTCGCTTCCATGTCGTCCGGCCCTGTGTGTGCCGGACTGGCGGGCGCTGCAATCGATGCTGCGTGATTCGTCCGGCGCGGGTTGCTGTTCTATGTCTAGCGGACGATTATAAACCGGGGTTTCGCAACATCGGGCGCATTTCGTGTTCGCGGCCCCGCGCGGCGCATGGTGCAGCGCCGCACGCGGGGCGGTGCGCGGCGTGCCCGCCGGGCTGTTCGCTAGAAGCCGAGCCAGCGTGCGACGACCGGGCCGAGCACGAAGCCCCACGTCGTCACGCACGCGAACAGCGCGACCGTCACGGCCGCACTGCCGAGATCCTTGGCGCGCTTGGAGAGTTCGTGGCGCTCGAGCGAGATGCGGTCGATCGCGGCCTCGACGCTCGAGTTCAGCAGCTCGACGATCAGCACGAGCAGCACCGACGCGATCAGCAGTGCGCGCGACGCGGCCGGCACCGGCGCGAATGCGCCGATCGGCAGCATCAGCGCGGCGAGCGTGAGCTCCTGCCGAAACGCGCTCTCCTCGCGGATCGCGACACGAAAGCCGTTCAGCGAATGCTTGAGCGCGAACCAGGCGCGCGTGATGCCGCGGTGGCGCTTGTACGGGTTCGGCGGCAGCGGCGTGAGTTGATCGTCGGGACCGAGCGGCTCGTGCGCATGCGCGTCCGCTTCGGCGTGCGGCTCTTCCTCGTCGAACGGGCGATGCCGGTGCGGCGTCGCGGCGGGGGGCGGGGTCTTGTCGTTCAGGTCTCGTTTCAAACGGCGGCACCTTCGGCTGGCGAGTACGCGGTCTTCGGCAGCGGCTTCAGATGCGACGCGAACTGCTCGGAGGCCGCGCGCCACGAAAAGCGTTCCGCCCAGGCACGCGCAGTCGTGCGTTCGATCTTCAGCGCCTCGAGGCAGGCTTCCTGCAGGTCCTCGTGCATCGCGCCGGCGTCGCCTTCGCCGAGCACGTCGATCGGGCCCGTCACGGGATACGCGGCGACCGGCGTACCGCAGGCGAGCGCCTCGAGCAGCACGAGGCCGAACGTGTCGGTGCGACTCGGGAATACGAACACGTCGGCCGCAGCATACACCTTCGCGAGCTCCGCCTGTGACAGCACGCCGAGATAATTCGCCTCCGGATAGCGCGACTTCAGTTCCGCGAGCGCGGGGCCTTCGCCCGCGACCCACTTCGAGCCGGGCAGGTCGAGACGCAGGAACGCCTCGACGTTCTTCTCGATCGCGACGCGGCCCACGTACAGGAAGATCGGCCGCGCGGTATTGAGCACCTTCGATTCCATCGGCCGGAACACGTCGAGATCGACGCCGCGGGTCCACAGCACGACGTTCGTGAAGCCGTATTTCTCGAGGTCCTGCTTGACGACCGGCGTCGGCGCCATCACCGCGAGCGACGGCCCGTGGAACCAGTGCAGGAAGCGGTAGGTCGCGGCCAGCGGGATGCCGAAGCGCGCCTGCACGTATTCCGGAAAGCGCGTGTGGTACGCGGTCGTGTACGGCAGCTTGCGCGCGCGCGCGTAGCGCCGCGCGGCGAGGCCGAGCGGGCCTTCGGTCGCGATGTGCAGCGCGTCGGGCGCGAACGCGTCGATCCGCGCGCGCAGCTTGCGGTACGGCAGGATCGACAGGCGGATCTCGGGGTAGGTCGGGCAGGGCACCGTGCGGAATTCCAGCGGTGTCAGCAGTTCGACGCGATGGCCGAGCGCCACGAGTTCGCGCGACGTGCTCTTCAGCGTGCGCACGACGCCGTTGACCTGCGGTTCCCATGCGTCGGTGACGATCATGATCTTCATCGCGGCATTGTCCTGTGAGTAGGGTTGTGTCAGGCGGTGGCCTTGGCCTTGCGCGACGGGGCTTCCGACGGTGCGCTGCGCATCACTGTCCAGTACACGATCTTCAGTTCGCCTTCCATCGTTTCCACGAGCGCGGACAGGCTTTCGACCCAGTCGCCGTCGTTGCAGTACAGCACGCCGTCGATGTCGCGGATCTCCGCCTTGTGGATGTGGCCGCACACGACGCCGTCGCAGCCGCGGCGACGCGCCTCGTCGGTCATCACGGTCTCGAACTGCGAGATGAAGTTGACCGCGTTCTTGACCTGGTGCTTCAGGTACTGCGACAGCGACCAGTACTGGAAGCCGAGCCGGCTGCGGATCCGGTTGAACCAGCGGTTCAGCACGAGGATCAGCGTGTAGAGCGTGTCGCCGAGGTACGCGAGCCATTTCGCGTGCTGGATCACGCCGTCGAACAGGTCGCCGTGCACGATCCACAAACGTTTGCCCGCGAGCGTCGTGTGGAACGCCTCGCCGCGCACGTGGATGTCGCCGAACGCGAGATCGCAGAATTGCCGCGCGCCTTCGTCGTGGTTGCCGGGGATATAGATGACCTGCGTGCCCTTGCGCGCCTTGCGCAGGATCTTCTGCACGACGTCGTTGTGCGCCTGCGGCCAGTACCAGCCCTTCTTCAGTTGCCAGCCGTCGATGATGTCGCCGACGAGGTACAGGTATTCCGAATCGTTGTGACGCAGGAAGTCGAGCAGGTACGGCGCCTGGCAGCCGCTCGAGCCGAGGTGGATGTCGGACAGCCAGATGGTGCGATAGCGATGCGTGGCCGAATCGGGGTCGTCGTGCTGCGTGGCGTGCCCGGCATGCGGTTCTTGCGACGCCAGGCCGTCGGCCGTGGCGGAATCGGACAGGAACGCGGTGGCGGCGCGTGCGCCGAGAGGGTGACGTAACAGTGAGGTCGCGGACGTTTTCTGGCCCATGCATGACTCGCGCCGGTTGACATTAACGGCATTCCGCCATGCGGGCGTGACTGTGCCGTGACAGTCACAAGACGTTCTTATTACGGCCGCTGAAGGGTGTTTAGCAGTGAATGCGCGGGCGTTGTGCGACCTGCCGAACGGAGCGGTCGGCGGTTGTCCGGCAAGGCCTGGGGCCGGATCGACGGAGCGGGGGAGCGGTTTTCGTCTGGCGAATGCGGCGCGTCAGCGCGGCATCGCAACGACGCGCGTGCGCGCGATCCGGTCGTGCGGGAACTGGCGGCCGGCATGCAGGCGGGCGGCGCCGGCCCACGCGACGATCCAGGCGGCGGTCAGTGCGAGCGTGACGGGCACCGACAGGCCGAGGAGCGGATGCAGCGCGAGCGGCGGCAGGAACCACAGCCAGCCGAGCGCGTAGCGCACGAGCGCGTGGCCCGCGCTCAGCGGCCGGCCGCTCGACGATTCGAGCCGCAGCCGCCAGGTCTTCATCGGCAGGGTCTGGCCGCCGTGCGTCCAGAACCAGACGAAATACGCGCCGACGACCAGCGCGATCCAGGCGGCGAGCAGGTTGTGGTGGACGAGGCCGTTGCGTTGCTGCGTCGCGAGGCTGAACGCGAGCCCGGCGAAGAACACCACGCCGAACAGCAGCACGCCTTCGTAGAGCAGCGCGGCAAGGCGCCGTCGTACGGACGGAGCGACGGCGGGGGCAGCGGGCGCGCGGGCGTCGGCCACGGCCGCTCAGGAGCCCTTGAACAGCGAGGGCGCGTCGGCGGGCGACACCGGCGACACGGCGGCCGGCACGGATGCGGCGCCGGACGTCGCCGATGCCGGCACCGGTTGCGCGGCGGCACCGGCCGACGCGGGCGCCGGCACGGCGGCCGCGCCGCTCGCCGGGTGTTCGTGCGAATTGACGAGGCGGCGCACGTCGCGGTCGGCGACGGTCGGCGGCGCACTGACGACGCTCGGCCGGCGGCGGCGCTCGGCAGCCGCGAGACGTTCCTTCTGTTCCTCGGGGAGCTGCTGGTACGCCTTCCAGGCGCGCTCGCGCGCCTGCGCGGACAGTTCCTTCGCGCTCTGGTAGTTCTCGCGCGCGACGCGACGCTGCTCGGGCGTCATCTTCGCCCATTCGGTCATCCGCTCCTGCAGGCGCTTCTGGTCATCAGGCGTCAATTTCGAGAAACGCGACGCGATCTTCAGCCATTTTCGCTTGCGGGCGTCGCTGAAGCCGTCCCACTGGTCGGCGAACGGCGCGAGCGCCGCATGCTGCGCCGGCGTGAGGCGCGCCCACGACAACGGGCCGGTGGCGGCCGGCAGCGGCAGCGGAGGGAGTTCGGTGGTCAGCCCGGTCGCGGCCGACGCGGGCGTGGCCGGGCTGTTGGCCGCGACGGCGGTCGTCGCGGGGGGCGGGTGAAATCGGGAGTACGTGGCGACGTAGGAAACGGCGATCGCGATCACGCATCCGAAAAATACGGCCAGGCCGCGCTTCTGACTCACCCGTGCGATCCCCTCGTTATTGTCTGTTAGTGAGCGCGCGAAAGATACGCGTTGAACCCGTGATCGAGATACGCGTTGAGCGGCAGGTCGTCGCTGAGCATCGCCGCGTCGATGTCGGCGAGTTCGGCGGTGCGCTGCATGTCTTCCCAGTAGGCGATGCCGACGAGCCCCGCGAGCAGCAGCGCGAGCGGCCACGCGCGCAGCAGGCGGCGAGCGAACGACGCCTGCGGGCGGTTCGCGGGCCCCGTGCCGTAGGCGCCGGGCGCGCCGGCGAAGGCCGGCACGAACACCGGTGCGGTCACGGCTTCGGGCTTCTTGCGCGCGAGCGCGGCCCGTCGGGCGACGGCCAGACGGTCGGTGGTCGCGGCAGGCAGGGCGGCCGCGCGCTCGTCCAGCGCGCGGCGCACCTTCAGCGCGAATTCGTGTTCTCGATTTGCGGGAGCGGAGCTCATAGCGTGATTCCTTTGGCCTTGAGCGCTTGCGCCAGCGTGTGGGTGGCTCGTGAGCAGTGCGTCTTGACGCTGCCTTCGGAGCACCCCATTGCGGCGGCAGTCTCGGCGACATCCATATCTTCCCAATAACGCATCAGGAACGCTTCCCGTTGACGTGCCGGAAGCTTCTGGATTTCTTCGTCGATCAGGGCCAGAACCTGTTCTCTTTCGAGCCGGTGCTCGCTGCTCTCGACGCCCGCATTGTCGTCCGCGGATTCGAGCGTTTCGAGGGGGTCGAAGTCGTCGTCGTCGGTGTTGTTCAGTGACGAGAAGAGCGTGACCCAGGTGTTGCGGACTTTCTGCCGGCGGAACCAGTCGTGGATCGCGTTCTGCAGGATCCGCTGAAAAAGCAGCGGCAACTCGGCCGCCGGCCGGTCGCCGTATTTCTCCGCGAGCTTGATCATCGCGTCCTGCACGATGTCGAGCGACGCATCGTCGTCACGCACGGCGTACGCAGCTTGCTTGAACGCGCGCCTTTCGACGCCCGCCAGAAAGTCGGCGAGTTCCTTGTCTGATGCCATTCCGTGAAGGTATGCGCTGCGGGCTGCTGCGTGTGAAAAAGGTCGAAAAATTTCGTAAAACCCGCGGATGCTATCAAATTTTCGTGCCGCTTGGCACCGGGTCGGGCGTCGTACGTTGCGCGCGAGCCGCGGCGGCGGGTGCCGGGCGGTGCCCGTGATGCACTGCGGGATATTTTGCTTGACGCCCCATGCACGACCCGCTATCGTCAACGATTCGCAACATGAAGTGATGGTCTCATTTGAGGCTGGCCCAAGAAGCCCGCCCTTCAAACTGGACGCGCCGCTTGAACCCGAGCCACAAGCCCGGCAGAGAGCACCCGATCAATTTTTTGCCGAAAATTCGAAAGGTCAACATGAACATGCCCAGCGCGGAATTCTCCACGTCGGAACCCCTTTCCCTTCCCGATAGCGACTCCATCGGCGGTACCGTGCTCATGAAGGCACTGGCCGACGAAAACGTCGAATTCATCTGGGGCTACCCCGGCGGCTCGGTTCTCTACATCTACGACGAGCTTTACAAGCAGGACAAGATTCAGCACGTGCTGGTGCGCCACGAACAGGCGGCCGTGCACGCAGCCGATGCGTATGCGCGTTCCACCGGCAATGTCGGCGTCTGTCTCGTGACGTCGGGCCCCGGTGTCACCAACGCGGTGACCGGCATCGCAACGGCGTACATGGATTCGATCCCGATGGTCGTGATCAGCGGCCAGGTGCCGACGGCCGCGATCGGTCAGGATGCCTTCCAGGAGTGCGACACCGTCGGCATCACGCGTCCGTGCGTGAAGCACAACTTCCTCGTGAAGGACGTGCGCGACCTCGCGGAAACCGTCAAGAAGGCGTTCTACATCGCCCGCACCGGCCGTCCGGGCCCGGTGCTGATCGACATCCCGAAGGACGTCTCGAAGACGCCGTGCCAGTACGAGCCCGTCAAGAGCGTGTCGCTGCGTTCGTACAATCCCGTCACGAAGGGCCATTCGGGCCAGATCCGCAAGGCGGTGTCGCTGCTGCTGACGGCGAAGCGTCCCTACATCTACACGGGTGGCGGCATCATCCTCGCCGACGCGTCGCGCGAGTTGAACCAGTTCGCGGACCTGCTCGGCTACCCGGTCACGAACACGCTGATGGGCCTCGGCGGCTATCGCGCGTCGGACCGGAAATTCCTCGGCATGCTCGGCATGCACGGCACCTACGAAGCGAACATGGCGATGCAGCACTGCGACGTGCTGATCGCGATCGGCGCCCGCTTCGACGACCGCGTGATCGGCGATCCGGCGCACTTCGCGTCGCGTCCGCGCAAGATCATCCATATCGACATCGACCCGTCGTCGATCTCGAAGCGCGTGAAGGTCGACATCCCGATCGTCGGCGACGTGAAGGAAGTGCTGAAGGAGCTGATCGAGCAACTGCAGACGGCCGAGCACGGCCCCGACACCGAGGCGCTCGCGCAATGGTGGAAGGACATCGAAGGCTGGCGCTCGAAGGACTGCCTGAAATACGACCGCGCAAGCGAGATCATCAAGCCGCAGTACGTGGTCGAGAAGGCGTGGGAGCTGACGGACGGCAATGCGTTCGTGTGCTCGGACGTCGGCCAGCACCAGATGTGGGCGGCGCAGTTCTACCGATTCAACAAGCCGCGTCGCTGGATCAACTCCGGCGGCCTCGGCACGATGGGCTTCGGCCTGCCGGCGGCGATGGGCGTCAAGATGGCGCACCCGGACGACGACGTGCTGTGCATCACGGGCGAAGGCTCGATCCAGATGTGCATCCAGGAGCTGTCGACCTGCCTGCAGTACGACACGCCCGTGAAAATCATTTCGCTGAACAACCGCTACCTCGGCATGGTCCGCCAGTGGCAGCAGATCGAATACAGCAAGCGCTATTCGCATTCGTACATGGATGCGCTGCCCGATTTCGTGAAGCTCGCCGAAGCGTACGGCCATGTCGGGCTGCGGATCGAAAAGACCTCGGATGTGGAGCCTGCGCTGAAGGAGGCGCTGCGCCTGAAGGATCGCACCGTGTTTCTCGACTTCCAGACCGATCCGACCGAAAACGTCTGGCCGATGGTACAGGCCGGCAAGGGCATCACCGAGATGCTGCTCGGATCGGAAGATCTGTAACGGCGCGACGCGCACCGGCCCGGATGCGGCCGCCTTCACGAAGGGCGGTGCGGCACGCGGCGGCGCGCGGCGCGAGTGAATCGACACGGTACATTCTGGAAGAAGCGAACATGAGACACATCATTTCCGTCCTGCTGGAGAACGAACCGGGCGCGCTGTCGCGCGTGGTCGGCCTGTTTTCCGCACGCGGCTACAACATCGAAACCTTGACGGTGGCGCCGACCGAAGACCAATCGCTGTCGCGGCTCACCATCGTTTCCATCGGCTCCGACGACGTGATCGAACAGATCACGAAGCATCTGAACCGCCTGATCGAGGTGGTGAAAGTGGTGGACCTGACCGACGGTGCACACATCGAACGCGAGCTGATGCTGATCAAGGTCCGTGCAGTGGGCAAGGAGCGCGAAGAAATGAAGCGGATGTCGGACATTTTCCGCGGCCGCATCATCGACGTGACCGAAAAGACCTACACGATCGAATTGACGGGCGCGAGCGACAAGCTCGACGCATTCATCCAGGGGCTGGACGCGGGCGCGATCCTCGAGACCGTGCGCACCGGCAGCTCGGGCATCGGACGCGGCGAGCGCATCCTGAAGGTGTGATGCCGAACAGGCACGCCGGGTGCGCCGTCATGTCCCGGCCCGCAGTACTCCATCCGAACGAATTGTTGAATTTTTGAATTAGCGAAGGAACCATCATGAACGTTTTCTACGACAAAGACGCCGACCTCTCCCTCATCAAGGGCAAGCAAGTCACGATCATCGGCTACGGCTCGCAGGGCCATGCCCACGCGCTGAACCTGAAGGACAGCGGCGTGAACGTGACGGTCGGCCTGCGCAAGGGCGGCGCGTCGTGGAGCAAGGCCGAAAACGCCGGCCTGTCGGTCAAGGAAGTCGCGGAAGCGGTGAAGGGCGCCGACGTCGTGATGATGCTGCTGCCGGACGAGCAGATCGCCGACGTGTACGCGAAGGAAGTGCACGAAAACATCAAGCAAGGCGCGGCGCTGGCATTCGCGCACGGCTTCAACGTCCACTACGGTGCGGTGATCCCGCGCGCCGACCTCGACGTGATCATGATCGCGCCGAAGGCACCGGGCCACACCGTGCGCGGCACGTACTCGCAAGGTGGCGGCGTGCCGCACCTGATCGCGGTTGCGCAGAACAAGTCGGGCGCGGCACGCGACATCGCGCTGTCGTACGCGGCGGCGAACGGCGGCGGCCGTGCCGGCATCATCGAGACGAACTTCCGTGAAGAGACCGAAACCGACCTGTTCGGCGAGCAGGCCGTGCTGTGCGGCGGCACCGTCGAGCTGATCAAGGCAGGCTTCGAGACGCTGGTCGAGGCAGGCTACGCGCCGGAAATGGCGTACTTCGAGTGCCTGCACGAACTGAAGCTGATCGTCGACCTGATCTACGAAGGCGGCATCGCGAACATGAACTACTCGATCTCGAACAACGCCGAGTACGGCGAGTACGTGACGGGCCCGCGCGTCGTCACGGAAGAGACGAAGAAGGCGATGAAGCAGTGCCTGACCGACATCCAGACGGGCGAGTACGCGAAGAGCTTCATTCTCGAGAACAAGGCAGGCGCACCGACGCTGCAGTCGCGTCGCCGCCTGACGGCCGAGCACCAGATCGAGCAGGTCGGTGCGAAGCTGCGTGCGATGATGCCGTGGATCGCGAAGAACAAGCTCGTCGACCAGACGAAGAACTAAGCACCGCGTGCTGTTCCGGCCCTTCGAGTGAAGGGTCGGTATCAAAAAGCCGTCCGAAGGCAGCAGTGCCCCGGGCGGCTTTTGCTATCCTACGGGCTTTGCAATTCACCGAACACAGAACGAATCCATGAACTATCCTCATCCGATCATCGCGCGCGAAGGCTGGCCGTTCATCGCGATTGCAGCCGTCATCGCGCTGTTGATCCATGCCGTCGGGGGCTTCGGCTTCGCGTGGCCGTTCTGGCTGCTGCTCGTCTTCGTCGTCCAGTTCTTCCGCGATCCGCAGCGCCCGATCCCCGCGCAGCCGAACGCGGTGCTGTGCCCCGCCGACGGCCGCATCGTCGCGGTCGAGACCGCGCAGGATCCGTACGCGAACCGCGAAGCGCTGAAGATCAGCGTGTTCATGAATGTCTTCAACGTCCATTCGCAGCGTTCGCCGGTCGATGGCGCGATCACCAAGGTCGAATACTTCCCGGGCGCGTTCCTGAACGCCGCGATCGACAAGGCGTCGACCGAGAACGAACGCAATGCGGTCGTGATCCAGACGGCGAGCGGCAAGACCGTCACCGCCGTGCAGATCGCCGGCCTCGTCGCCCGCCGGATCCTTTGCTACGTCCGCGCCGGCGAGCCGCTGTCGCGCGGCCAGCGCTACGGTTTCATCCGCTTCGGTTCGCGCGTCGACGTGTACCTGCCGCTCGGCAGCCGCGCGAAGGTGTCGATCGGCGAGAAAGTCTACGCGTCGTCGACGATCCTCGCCGAACTCGAGCAGTAAGCGGCGGGGCGCACGATGGCCGCATTCAAACCGCGTCGGCCGCGCAACGGCGCCGGCCAGACGCCACGCCCGTTTCGCCGCAACAAGGTGATGGCGCCCGATCCGGCGCCCATCGAGAGCCGCCGCGCCGCGCGCCAGCGCTTCCTGAAGACGCGCGGCATCTATCTGCTGCCGAACGCATTCACCACCGCGGCGCTGTTCTGCGGCTTCTTCGCGGTCGTGCAGGCGATGAACGTGCGCTTTGAAATCGCCGCGATCGCGATTTTCGTCGCGATGGTGCTCGACGGGATGGACGGGCGCGTCGCGCGCATGACGCATACGCAGAGCGCGTTCGGCGAGCAGTTCGACAGCCTGTCCGACATGGTGTCGTTCGGCGTGGCGCCCGCGCTGGTGATGTACGAGTGGGTGCTGAAGGATCTCGGCCGCTGGGGCTGGCTCGCCGCGTTCGTCTATTGCTCGGGCGCCGCGCTGCGTCTCGCACGCTTCAACACGAACATCGGCGTCGTCGACAAGCGTTTCTTCCAGGGGCTGCCGAGTCCGGCCGCCGCCGCACTGATCGCGGGCTTCGTGTGGCTGGCCACCGACAACCGCGTGCCGATGAAGCTCGGCTGGCTGCCGTGGGTCGCGTTCGTGCTGACGATCTACGCGGGCGTGACGATGGTGTCGAACGCGCCGTTCTACAGCGGCAAGGCGCTGGACGTGCGGCATCGCGTGCCGTTCGCGGCAATCCTGCTGGTCGTCGTCGCGTTCGTGCTCGTGTCGTCCGATCCGCCGTTGATGCTGTTCTGCCTGTTCGTGCTGTACGGGCTGTCCGGCTACGTGTTCTGGGCCTACATGGCCGTCCGCGGGCGCGCGAATCCGGCGCGCTCGTCGCAGCGCGATCACTGACGCGCGATCTGCACCGAAACGGCGGCCCTGGGCCGCCGTTTTCATTGGCCCCTTTTACGAACGGGGCAGGCGGCACCCCGGGGTGCCGTCCGATTGCGCACCCCGCGGAATGTCGCTATAGTCGTCGGCATGACTGCATTTCCCCGCTTCTCCCTCCTTCCAGCCGGTGCGCCGCTACGCGCGCTAGCCTCGGCGCGCCTGCCGCGCTGACCGTTCTCGCCCCCCGTCAAGCTTCGTCTGTTGTTGAGCGTCGCCAGCGGTGGCGCGACCTCGTTACGTTTGACATCCGTATAAAGAGCCCTGGAGCCCCCCATGACAGACAAGCTGATCATTTTCGATACGACGTTGCGTGACGGCGAGCAATCGCCCGGCGCGTCGATGACGAAGGAAGAGAAAATCCGCATCGCGAAGCACCTCGAGCGGATGAAGGTCGACGTGATCGAGGCCGGCTTCGCGGCCAGTTCAAACGGCGATTTCGACGCGATCCACACGATCGCCGGTCTCGTGAAGGACAGCACGATCTGTTCGCTGGCGCGGGCCAACGACAAGGACATCCAGCGGGCAGCCGACGCGCTGAAGCCGGCCGGCAGCTTCCGGATCCACACGTTCATCGCGACGTCGCCGCTGCACATGGAGAAGAAGCTGCGGATGACGCCGGACCAGGTGTTCGAGCAGGCGCGTCTCGCGGTGCGCTTCGCGCGCAAATTCACCGACAACGTCGAATTCTCGCCGGAAGACGGCAGCCGCTCCGACATGGACTTCCTCTGCCGCGTGCTGGAAGCCGTGATCGCCGAGGGCGCGACGACGATCAACATCGCCGACACGGTCGGCTACGGCGTGCCGGAACTCTACGGCAACCTCGTGAAGACGCTGCGCGAACGCATTCCGAACTCGGACAAGGCGATCTTCTCGGTGCATTGTCACAACGACCTCGGGATGGCCGTCGCGAACTCGCTGGCCGGCGTGAAGATCGGCGGCGCGCGTCAGGTCGAGTGCACGATCAACGGGCTCGGCGAGCGCGCGGGCAACACGTCGCTCGAAGAAATCGTGATGGCGGTGAAGACGCGCAAGGACTACTTCGGTCTCGACGTCGGCATCGACACGTCGCAAATCGTGCCGACGTCGAAGCTCGTGTCGCAGATCACCGGTTTCGTCGTGCAGCCGAACAAGGCGGTGGTCGGCGCGAACGCGTTCGCGCATGCGTCGGGCATCCACCAGGACGGCGTGCTGAAGGCGCGCGACACCTACGAGATCATGCGCGCGGAAGACGTGGGCTGGACCGCGAACAAGATCGTGCTCGGCAAGCTGTCGGGGCGCAACGCATTCAAGCAGCGCCTGCAGGAGCTCGGCGTGTCGCTCGACAGCGAGGGCGAACTGAACGCCGCGTTCATGCGTTTCAAGGATCTGGCCGACCGCAAGGCCGAGATTTTCGACGAGGACATCATCGCGATCGTGTCCGAGGAGTCGGCGCTCGCGCAGGAGCAGGAGCACTTCAAGTTCGTGTCGCTGTCCCAGCGTTCGGAAACGGGCGAACAGCCGCAGGCGAAGGTCGTGTTCGCGGTCGAGGGCAAGGAGGTGACCGGCGAGGCGCGCGGCAACGGTCCGGTGGATGCAACGTTCAACGCGATCGAGGGCGAAGTCGGCAGCGGGTCCGAATTGCTGCTGTACTCGGTGAACGCGATCACGACCGGCACGCAGGCGCAGGGCGAAGTGACCGTCCGGCTGTCGAGGAGCGGGCGGATCGTCAATGGCGTCGGCACCGATCCGGACATCGTGGCCGCATCCGCGAAGGCGTACATCTCCGCGCTGAACAAGCTGCATTCGAAGGACGACAAGCTCAACCCGCAGCGCTCGTAAGCGCCGCGCGTTGTCGAAAAGCCCCGAGCGGCCCTGTGCCGCCGGGGCTTTTTTCCATCCGCTCATTCGGCGGCCGGCGCGCGGAACAGCCAGCGGCGTGCGGCCGGGCGTGGCGCCGGGCTGCGCCGGCGGAATTCCACCGCGATCCCGCGCCGCGGCGCATCGGCGACGAATGCGTCGAGCAGTTCGAGCACGTCGTGATCGATGTAGTCGGCACGCGTGGCGTCGATGATCACGGCCGCCCGGTCGGGAATGTGCCGCAGGTGGTGCTTGACCTGCACCTTGCCGAGAAACGACACGTCCTTGCGGAACGACAGCAGGAAGTGGTCGTCGTGCTGCGCGAGCGTGACGGGGCTCTTCAGGTTCGCGATGGCGACCGCCAGCACGCTGCAGGCGAGGCCGAGCGCGATGCCGAACAGCAGGTCGACCGCGAGCACGCCGGCGATCGTTGCGATGAACGGCACGAACGCGGCGGGCCCTTGCTTCATCGTCGAGCGGAACAGGGCCGGTTTCGCGAGCTTGAAGCCGGTGTGGATCAGGATCGCGGCCAGGCTGGCGAGCGGGATCAGGTTGATCAGGCCGGTTAGCGCGAATACGCTCGCGAGCAGCAGCACCCCGTGAACGACCGCCGACATCCGGCTTTGCGCGCCCGCGTTGACGTTGACCGAGCTGCGCACGATGACCGACGTGATCGGCAGGCCGCCGACCGCGCCCGCGACGAGATTGCCGACCCCCTGCGCCTTCAGTTCGCGGTCGGGCTGGGTGGGGCGGCGCTTCGGGTCGATCTGTTCGACCGCTTCGAGGCTCAGCAGCGTCTCGAGGCTCGCGACGACGGCGAGCGTGATCGCGACGCGCCACACGTCCGGATTGACGAGCTGCGCGAAGTTCGGGCCGAGCTCGGCATGCTTGAGCGATGCGGCGAGGGCCGCGAACGATCCGAGCTCGGGCAGCGTCACGCGATGCGCGGCGCCCGGCGCGACCGACGGCGCGACGATACCCAGCACGAGCGTGGCGCCGATGCCCAGCACGACGACCGCGAGCGGCGCGGGCACCGAGCGCACCAGCGCGAAGCGGCGCAGCGCGCGCGTATCCCACGCGATCAGCAGGGCGAGCGATGCGAGCGCGATGGCGGTCGCGGCCCACGCGACCGGCAGATCCGGCCAGCCTGCAAACGATTGCGCGGCCGGGCCGCCGATACCGAGCGCGAACGGAATCTGCTTCACGATCAGCAGCAGGCCGATCGCGGCGAGCATGCCCTTGATGACGGGCGACGGCACGTAGGCGGCGAAGCGACCGGCGCGCAGCACGCCGAACCCGAATTGCAGCACGCCGGACAGCAGCACCGCGAGCAGGAACGCGGAGAAGCTGCCGAGTTGCGCGATGCCTTCGACGACGATCACGACGAGGCCGGCGGCCGGCCCGCTGACGGACAGCGACGAGCCGCTCAGCAGCGCGACGACGATGCCGCCGACGATGCCGGACACGAGCCCGGCGAACGGTTCGACGCCGGATGCATTGGCGATGCCCAGGCACAACGGCAGCGCGACGAGGAAGACGACGATGCCCGCGACGATGTCGCGCGGCAGGGTGGACAGGCGCTCGTTCAGTTTCATGGTTGGGGCGATTTCATTGGCGTGAGGGGCGGGGGCGGGATCAGGCGAGCGCGGCGGCCGCGACGGCCTGCGCGGGTTCGGTGTCCGCGGGCGGTGTTGTGTAGCCGGAATCGAGCTCCAGCAGGCGGCCGTCGGCGAGCGAAAAGATCCAGCCATGCACGAGCGGCGGCCGTTCGCGGCCGCGCACGATCGGCGACGCGCGCAGCAGCCGCACCTGTTCGAGGACGTTCAGCTCGGCAAGGCGATCGGCGGCGGCCGTGTCGTCGAGCCCGTCGAGTGCGTCGCGATGGCGCCGCGCGAGCGCGCAGAGCGGCGCGATGCGACGGGCGACATGGGGCAGGTCGGCCGGCGGCGGCAACAGTGACGCGCGTACGCCGCCGCAACCGTAGTGCCCGCACACGATCACATGGTCGACCTGCAGCACGCGCACCGCGTACTCGAGCACGCTGGCAGAATTGTCGTCGTCGGGGTGGAACAGGTTCGCGATGTTGCGATGGACGAACAGCTCGCCGGGCGCGCAGTGCGTGATGGTTTCGGCCGGCACGCGGCTGTCGGCGCAACCGATCCACAGCACGCGCGGGTTCTGGCCGCGCGCGAGAGCGTCGAAGAACCCGGGCGTGTGTTCACGCGTTTCGCGGGCCCAGGCGATGTTGGCGACCAGCATGCTCTTGGGGCGATTCATAGGGACTCCTATATGTTAAACAAAAATGAATATCGGTCGAAATGACGCAATTGCAATCTTTCTAAATTGAAAGGTTTGGTTTCGACTGATATTAGGGGTATGCCCTGGCGCTCCGGGGGTGTTGAAACAAATTGTTTCAAATTGACTGGATGCAGTGCATGGCATGCACCACACGCACGCATGACATGCATGACGCATGCCTGTTTCTCCCCGCAACGCGCCGCGTGACGGGGGTGTCAGCGGATCGCCATCGGCGTGTCATCGATCGGAAAATATTTCTGTCGTACTTCCGGAATGAATAAGAAGACGGAAAAAAGAAATGGCCATTTACGCAATGATTCGTAAATGGCCATGGCGACAATTGCGCGTAAATGCGCAATCGGTCAGAACAGGTTGCGGCGGTCGGGGTCGTGCAGCGGATCCGGCGTTTTCTGCGTGATGCGCAGGATGCCCTGCGGATCGAAATAGAAGCTGTACATCATGTACCAGACGTTGTCCTCGAGATACCGGTACGTCCACACCTCGCGCTTCATCAGCGGGAAGTAGGACGTCTCGACGGGGCGTCCGAAGTTGACGAGCACGTCGGTCTTCGTCCACTTGCCGATCTCCGCGCGATAGAACTCGCTCGGCTGCAGGACCTGGCGCACGTTGACGATCTTGTGGGCCGCGTCGACGTCGGCCGCCACGGTCACTTCGCCCATCGGCTGGGTCGGCCACATCAGGCGCCTGCCGCCGTCGGGCAGGTCGTAGACCTCGCGCGGCGGGCCCATGCGCGCGACGATCGCCGACTCGTCCTGGCCGGCCTGGTATTGCTGCCACGGTTGCGCGCAACCGGCCAGCAGCGCGGCGGCACAGACGAGCAGCACCGGCGCGCGCACGGGAATGCGAATGCGCATGGGAATCCTCCAGAACACGGAAACAAGTCCCGTTGTATCACGGACGGCGGGCGACGGCGCATCGCGCGGAAAAAATCGGTGCGGATCGCCGGCGCCGCCGCGCTTGCGGGCGGCGGGCGCGCCGGCCTATGATCCGCGCTTCTCGGGCAGATTGAAGGGCAGGTGGCCGATGCAGGGATGGAAGCGGTGCGCGCTCGCGTTGAGCGCGGGGTGGATGCTGGCGTCGTCCGCGTTTGCCGGCGGCGAGCCGGTGCGGATCGCGCTGATCGAAGGGATGTCGGGTCCGTTCGCGAACGCGGGCGCGGCGGTCGAGCGCAACCTGCGCTTTGGCGTCGAGCAGGTCAATGCGGCGGGCGGCGTGAAGCTGCGCGACGGCGCGCATCCGCTCGAGCTGGTCGTGCTCGACAGCAAGGGCAGCCCGGAGGAGGCCCTCGTGCAGTTGCGCGCGGCCGCAGACCGTCATATCGGCTTCGTCGCGCAGGGCAACAGCTCGGCCGTCGCGGCCGCGCTCGTCGCGGCGCTCGACAAGCTCAACGCGCGCGATCCGGACCGCCGGATGCTGTTCCTCAACTATTCGGCCGACGATCCGGCGCTGACCGGCGCGCGCTGCAGCTTCTGGCATTTCCGCTTCGACGCGCACGCCGGCATGCGGATGGCCGCGCTCGCGGACGTCATGGCGAGCGACCGCGCGCTGCGCAAGGTCTATCTGCTGAACCAGGACTACAGCTTCGGCCATGACGTCAGCACGCTCGCGCGGCAGGCGCTGGCCGCGCGGCGCCCCGACGTGACGATCGCCGGCGACGAGTTCCATCCGATCGGCCGGATCAAGGATTTCTCGCCTTACATCGCGAAGATCCGCGCGAGCGGCGCGGACGCCGTCGTGACCGGCAACTGGGGCAACGACCTCACGCTGCTCGTGAAGGCGGCGCGCGAGCAGGGGCTGAACGCGAAGTTCTACACGTTCTACGGCAACAGCCTCGGTGCGCCGGCGGCACTCGGCGACGCCGGTGTGGGGCGGGTCGTGGCCGTGGCGGACTGGCATCCGAACGCGGGCGGTGCGAAATCCGACGCGTTTTACCGTGCCTTCCGGAACCGTTTTCCGTCCGCGCAGGACGACTATCCGGTGCGGCGCATGAGCCTGATGATCGAGATGCTGGCCGCCGCGATGAACCGCGCGGGGTCGGCCGACCCCGTCGCGGTCGCCCGCGCGCTCGAGGGGCTGTCGTTCGACGACGGCTTCCATGCGTCACGGATGCGCGCGCAGGATCATCAATTGATCCAGCCCCTTTACGTGATGGACATGGACAAGGCCGGCACGCCGGGTGTGCGCTTCGACAACGAAGGGTCGGGCTACGGTTTCCGGACAGTGCTGGCGGTGCCGGCGCAGCGCACGGAGATGCCGTCGACGTGCTCGATGGCACGCCCGTGACAGGGGCGGCAAGAATGGCACGCAAGTTGTGCTACAATGCCCGCCGGTTGTAAGTCACGGCACGGCCATTCTTCCGTGTCCGCCTGTTCAGTCAGAAAGGAAATCACATGTCCGTTGCAGATATCAAGAAGTCGGAAGTCGTTGCTCAGTTCGCCCGCGGTACCAACGACACGGGTTCGCCCGAAGTCCAGGTCGCACTGCTGACCGCACGTATCGTCGAACTGACGGGTCACTTCAAGACCCACGCGAAGGATCACCACAGCCGCCGCGGCCTGCTGCGCATGGTGAGCCGCCGCCGCAAGCTGCTCGACTACCTCAAGGGCAAGGATGCCGACCGTTACCGCGCACTGATCGAGAAGCTGGGTCTGCGTAAGTAATCGAGGCGATTGCCGCCAGCAAGATGCCTGTGTCAGTCCGCTGATACAGGCATTTTGTTTTTGCGCGGTGCGTAGCGTCACGCGCACCGCAGGTTGCCCGGCACGTTCGTGCGGGGCTGCCCAACGACTGGTACCGGGGCGGGATTTGTGTCATTCCAGCGCGGCGCTGCACGAGCGCCGCGCCGGAATGGCATAAAAAACACACCTTGCTCCGGGTGATTCGGTCGGGACGCCGCCGCGCGGGATGGCCGGCGCGGCGAATGAAATGCATGAATTCAAAGGAGCAACCATGTCCATGTTCAACAAGGTCGTGAAGGAATTCCAGTGGGGCCAGCACAAGGTGCGCCTCGAAACCGGTGAAGTCGCTCGCCAGGCGAGCGGCGCGGTGATCGTCGACGTCGAAGACACCGTCGTGCTGGCAACCGTCGTCGGCGCGAAGTCGGCGAAGCCGGGTCAGGATTTCTTCCCGCTGACCGTCGACTACCTCGAAAAGACCTACTCGGCCGGCAAGATCCCGGGCGGCTTCTTCCGCCGCGAAGGCCGTCCGTCGGAGCACGAGACGCTGACGTCGCGCCTGATCGACCGTCCGCTGCGCCCGCTGTTCCCGGAAGGCTTCTACAACGAAGTCCAGGTCGTGATCCACGTGCTGTCCGTGAACCCGGAAATTCCGGCGGACATCCCCGCGCTGATCGGCGCATCGGCTGCGCTCGCCGTGTCGGGCCTGCCGTTCAACGGCCCGGTCGGTGCCGCTCGCGTTGCGTACATCGACAATGCGTACGTGCTGAACCCGACGCGTGACCAGATCAAGGCGTCGAGCCTCGACCTCGTCGTCGCCGGTACGGAACGCGCGGTGCTGATGGTGGAATCGGAAGCCGACCAGCTGTCGGAAGACGTGATGCTGGGCGCCGTGGTGTTCGGCCACGAGCAGATGCAGGTCGCGATCGATGCGATCCACGAACTGGTCCGCGAAGGCGGCAAGCCCGAGTGGGACTGGCAGCCGGCGCCGAAGAACGAGGCGCTGATCGCGCGCGTGACCGAGCTGGCGCAGAACGACCTGCTCGCCGCTTACCAGCTCCGCGACAAGCAGGCGCGCTCGGCGAAGCTGAAGGAAGTCTACTCGGCGACCTCGGCGAAGCTCGAGGAAGACGCTCAGGCGGCCGGTACGGCAGCAGCCGACAAGGCGACCGTCGGCAACGTGCTGTTCGACATCGAAGCCAAGATCGTCCGTTCGCAGATCCTGAACGGCGAGCCGCGCATCGACGGTCGCGACACGCGCACCGTGCGTCCGATCGAAATCCGCACCGGCGTGCTGCCGCGTACCCACGGCTCGGCGCTGTTCACGCGCGGCGAGACGCAGGCGCTGGTGGTGGCGACGCTCGGCACGAAGGGTGACGAGCAGATCATCGACGCGCTCGAAGGCGAGTACCGCGAGCGCTTCATGCTCCACTACAACATGCCTCCGTTCGCGACCGGCGAAACGGGCCGCGTCGGCTCGCCGAAGCGCCGCGAAATCGGTCACGGCCGCCTCGCGAAGCGTGCGCTGGTCAAGTGCCTGCCGAGCGCCGACGAATTCGGCTACTCGATCCGCGTCGTGTCGGAAATCACCGAATCGAACGGTTCGTCGTCGATGGCGTCGGTGTGCGGCGGCTGCCTCGCGCTGATGGACGCAGGCGTGCCGATGAAGGCACACGTCGCGGGCATCGCGATGGGCCTGATCCTCGAAGGCAACAAGTTCGCGGTGCTGACCGACATCCTCGGCGACGAAGATCACCTCGGCGACATGGACTTCAAGGTGGCCGGCACGGAACAAGGCGTGACGGCGCTGCAGATGGACATCAAGATCCAGGGCATCACGAAGGAAATCATGCAGGTCGCGCTCGCGCAGGCGAAGGAAGGCCGCATGCATATCCTCGGCAAGATGACGTCGGCGGTCTCGGGTGCGAACACGCAACTGTCGGAATTCGCGCCGCGCATGATCACGATCAAGATCAACCCGGAAAAGATCCGCGACGTGATCGGCAAGGGCGGTTCGGTGATCCGTGCGCTGACGGAAGAAACGGGCACGACCATCGACATCTCGGATGACGGCGTCGTGACGATTGCCAGCACGAGCAGCGAAGGCATGGCCGAAGCGAAGAAGCGCATCGAGAACATCACGGCCGAGATCGAAGTCGGCCAGGTGTACGAGGGCACGGTCCTCAAGCTGCTCGATTTCGGTGCGATCGTGAACCTGCTGCCGGGCAAGGACGGCCTGCTGCACATCTCGGAAATCGTCAACGAGCGCGTGAAGGACATCAACGACTACCTGAAGGAAGGTCAGCAGGTCAAGGTCAAGGTGATCCAGACGGACGAGAAGGGTCGCGTGCGCCTGTCGGCCAAGGCGCTGCTGAATGAAGCAGCGGCGGCCGCGCAGTCGGACACGCCGCCGCAGCAGTAAGCGGAAGGGCGGATCAACGGCCGGCAGCGCGAAAGCGCGCCGGCCGTTTTTTCTGTAGCATCGTTGTGCGGCGCAGCAGCGCCGGCCGGGCGTCCGTGCCGCGCGCGGGCGCACCATCAGATTCCGATCCTGGAGCGACCCTCACCATGAAAGCCATTGAAATCACCGAATTCGGCGCCCCCGACGTGCTGAAGCTCGCGGAGCGTCCGCGTCCGGAGCCGAAGCGCGGCGAGGTGCTGATCAAGGTGGCGGCCTCCGGCGTGAACCGGCCCGACGTATTCCAGCGCAAGGGCGCCTACGCGCCGCCGCCGGGCGCGTCGGATCTGCCGGGCCTCGAGGTCGCGGGCGAGATCGTCGGCGGCGACCTGTCCGATGCCGCGCTGAACCCGTTCGGCCTGAAGCTCGGCGATCGCGTCTGCGCGCTGCTCGCGGGCGGCGGCTATGCCGAATATGCGGTCGCGCCGCTGCCGCAATGCCTGCCGGTGCCCGGCGGGCTCACCGATATCGAGGCCGCGTCGCTGCCCGAGACGTTCTTCACCGTGTGGAGCAACGTGTTCGATCGCGCGCAGCTCGGGGCGGGCGAGGGCGGCGAGCAGGAGACGCTGCTCGTGCAGGGCGGCTCGAGCGGCATCGGCGTGACGGCGATCCAGATCGCGCACGCCCTCGGCTTTCGCGTGTTCGCGACCGCCGGCACGGCTGACAAGTGCCGTGCATGCGAGGCGCTCGGCGCCGAGCGCGCGATCAACTACAAGACCGAGGATTTCGTCGAAGTCGTGAAGTCGCTGACGCACGATCGCGGCGTCGACGTGATCCTCGACATGGTGGCCGGCTCGTACGTGCCGCGTGAGCTGTCCGCACTCGCGGACGGCGGCCGTCTCGTGCTGATCGCGCTGCTCGGCGGCGCGAAGACCGACATCAACCTGGGCGAGATCCTGCGCCGCCGGCTCACGATCACGGGTTCGACGCTACGCCCGCGCCCGGTCGAGTTCAAGGCGCGCATCGCCGCGCAGCTGAAGGCGCGCGTGTGGCCGCTGATCGCCGACGGCCGCATCAAGCCGGTGATTTACCGCGTGCTGCCGGCCGCGGATGCCGCGCAGGCGCATGCGCTGATGGAGAGCAGCGAGCACACCGGCAAGATCGTCCTCGATTGGGGTACGAACGCCTGACGGTCCGTGCGGCCGGGCTTGACATGGGCGGTTTGACCGGTTCAAGCCGTGCGCAGTAAAATCGCGGGTTTGCTTCGCCAGATCAAACCTGACGGCCGGTTTCCGGTGCGTCGATGACGAGACAGACACGATGTCGAAACAGAGAACTAAGCGGGTGATCGGCAACTGGAAGATGCACGGCCGGCTGGCCGGCAACCAGGCGTTGCTGAACGAAGTGGTGCAGGGTGTGGGCGCGGTGGCGGCCGAAACGTCGGTCGGCGTGTGCGTGCCGTTCCCGTATCTCGCGCAGGTTCAGGCGCAGCTCGACGGCGGCCGTGTCGCGTGGGGCGCGCAGGACGTGTCGGCGCACGAGCAGGGTGCATTCACCGGCGAAGTGGCGGCTGCGATGGTCGCGGAGTTCGGCGCACGCTATGCGATCGTCGGTCACTCGGAGCGTCGCGCGTATCACGGCGAACGCAACGAGACGGTCGCGGCGAAGGCGCAGCGCGCGCTCGCGGCGGGCCTCACGCCCGTCGTGTGCGTCGGCGAGACGCTCGACGAGCGCGAGTCGGGTGCGACCGAGCAGGTGGTCGGTACGCAGCTCGACGCGGTGCTGGCCGTGCTGACGGCCGACGAGGCGGCGCGCATCGTCGTGGCCTACGAGCCGGTCTGGGCGATCGGCACGGGCAGGAGCGCGACGTCGGCGCAGGCGCAGGACGTGCATGCGTTCCTGCGCGCGCGTCTCGCGGCAAAGGGCGCGGCGGACGTGTCCGTGCTGTACGGCGGCAGCGTGAAGCCGGACAACGCGGAAGAGCTGTTCGCGCAGCCGGATATCGACGGCGGCCTGATCGGCGGCGCGTCGCTGAAGGCGGAAGATTTCCTGGCGATCTGCCGGGCCGCGCGTTGAGCGGTCCGCGATCGAATTGAACCATGACGGCGGCCGGTCGGTCCGGTCGCCCGATCCATTCGGGTGGGTGTGATGCTGTTATTCAAAACGCTGATTATTGTGGTGCAGGTGCTGTCTGCGCTGGGTGTGATTGGTCTCGTGCTGCTGCAGCACGGCAAGGGCGCCGACATGGGCGCCGCCTTCGGCAGCGGCGCGTCGGGCAGCCTGTTCGGCGCGACGGGCTCGGCGAACTTCCTGTCGCGTACGACGGGCATTCTCGCAACGATCTTCTTTGTCGCGACGCTCGCGCTGACGTACCTCGGTTCGTACAAGTCGACGCCGTCGGCGGGCGTGCTCGGCGCAGTGGCGACCGCGCCGGCATCGGCGCCCGCGGCGTCTGCGCCGGCCGTCGCGGCATCCGCTGCTGCAGGCTCGGCCGCAAGCGCACCGGGCCAGGACGTCCCGAAATAAAAAGTTAAAATATTTGCGATTGTGCGTTGAACAATTCTGGAACTCGGGTTAGAATTTAATTCTTGAAGCGATTCGCGGGAAACAAGTAGTTACAACCCCGGTTGCATGCAGTGCCGACGTGGTGAAATTGGTAGACACGCTATCTTGAGGGGGTAGTGGCGAAAGCTGTGCGAGTTCGAGTCTCGCCGTCGGCACCAAAGTTACTCAATGCCAGCCGCTTCTAGTGGCTGGCATTTTTCATTTCTGGGGTGTGCTTGCGGTTGTCTTGCGATCGAACGCACTCCGAAATGATTCCTTCCGCCGGAAGTGGTATTCTCCGGACGCTCAGAACCAACCGATAGAGGATTGCCTTGAACCTCGCAGCCTATTACCCCGTCTTGTTGTTCCTCCTCGTGGGCACTGGTTTAGGTATAGCGCTGGTCAGCATCGGCAAGCTCCTTGGTCCCAACAAGCCGGACGTCGAGAAGAACGCACCGTACGAGTGCGGCTTCGAAGCCTTTGAAGACGCCCGGATGAAGTTCGACGTCCGGTACTACCTCGTCGCCATCCTGTTCATCATCTTCGATCTCGAAACCGCATTCCTGTTTCCGTGGGGCGTCGCGCTCCGGGATATCGGCTGGCCGGGTTTCATCGCAATGATGATTTTTCTGCTCGAATTCCTGCTGGGCTTTGCCTATATCTGGAAGAAAGGCGGCCTCGATTGGGAGTGATGGGTTAATCGCCGGTTTGCATGGGCGGCCACGCTCGGTCGCTCGTCTGGAGTGGAAAGCAAATGAGTATCGAAGGGGTCTTGAAGGAAGGGTTTGTCACCACGACGGCTGACAAGCTGATCAACTGGACGCGTACCGGCTCGCTGTGGCCGATGACGTTCGGGCTCGCGTGTTGCGCCGTCGAAATGATGCATGCGGGCGCGGCCCGTTACGATCTGGACCGGTTCGGCGTCGTGTTCCGTCCGAGTCCGCGTCAGTCGGACGTGATGATCGTCGCCGGCACGCTCTGCAACAAGATGGCGCCCGCGCTGCGTCGCGTGTACGACCAGATGGCCGAGCCCCGCTGGGTGATTTCGATGGGGTCTTGCGCGAACGGCGGCGGCTACTACCACTACTCGTATTCGGTGGTTCGCGGCTGCGACCGGATCGTGCCGGTCGACGTCTACGTGCCGGGCTGTCCGCCCACGGCCGAGGCGCTGGTCTACGGCGTGATCCAGCTGCAGGCGAAGATCCGCCGCACCAATACCATCGCCCGTCAATAAAGCCCCGAGCGTCCCCTCAATATGGCAAGCAAAATCGAGACCCTCAAGGCCAACCTCGAAGCCGCGCTCGGCGCGCGCGTGGTGAGCCTCACCGAAGCGATCGGTGAACTGACGCTCGTCGTGAAGGCGAGCGATTACCTCGAAGTCGCAACGATGCTGCGCGACGATCCGAAGCTCCGTTTCGAGCAGCTGATCGACCTCTGCGGCGTCGACTACCAGACCTTCGGCGACGGCGCCTACGACGGCCCGCGCTTCGCGGCCGTGTCGCACCTGCTGTCCGTCACGAACAACTGGCGCCTGCGCCTGCGCGCATTCGCGCCCGACGACGACCTGCCGATCGTGGCGTCGCTGGTCGACATCTGGACCTCCGCGAACTGGTACGAGCGCGAAGCGTTCGACCTGTACGGCATCGTGTTCGAAGGCCACCCCGACCTGCGCCGCATCCTCACCGACTACGGCTTCATCGGCCACCCGTTCCGCAAGGACTTCCCGGTGTCGGGCTACGTCGAAATGCGTTACGACCCGGAAGAGAAGCGGGTCGTCTACCAGCCGGTGACGATCGAGCCGCGCGAAATCACGCCGCGCGTGATCCGCGAGGATCGCTATGGCGGTCTGAAACATTAAGGGGGCGTCATGGCAGAAATCAAGAACTACACGCTCAACTTCGGCCCGCAGCACCCGGCAGCGCACGGTGTGCTGCGCCTCGTGCTCGAGCTCGACGGCGAAGTCATCCAGCGCGCCGATCCGCACATCGGCCTGCTGCACCGCGCGACGGAAAAGCTCGCGGAATCCAAGACCTTCATTCAGTCCGTGCCGTACATGGACCGTCTCGACTACGTGTCGATGATGGTCAACGAGCACGGCTACGTGCTCGCGATCGAAAAGCTGCTCGGCATCGACGTGCCGGAGCGCGCGCAGTACATCCGCGTGCTGTTCGACGAGGTCACGCGCGTGCTGAACCACCTGATGTGGATCGGCGCGCACGCACTCGACGTCGGTGCGATGGCGGTGTTCCTGTACGCTTTCCGCGAACGCGAAGATCTGATGGACGTGTACGAAGCGGTGTCCGGCGCCCGGATGCACGCGGCGTACTACCGCCCGGGCGGTGTCTATCGCGATCTGCCTGACGCAATGCCGCAATACAAGGCGTCGAAGATTCGCAACGAGAAGGCGCTCGCGAAGATGAACGAAGCGCGCAGCGGCTCGGTGCTCGACTTCATCGACGACTTCTTCACGCGCTTCCCGAAGTGCATCGACGAATACGAAACGCTGCTGACCGACAACCGGATCTGGAAGCAGCGTCTGGTCGGGATCGGCGTGGTCAGCCCGGAACGCGCGCTGCAGATGGGCCTGACGGGCCCGATGCTGCGCGGCTCGGGCATCGCGTGGGACCTGCGCAAGAAGCAGCCGTACGAAGTGTACGATCGCATGGATTTCGACGTGCCGGTCGGCGTGAACGGCGATTGCTACGACCGCTATCTGGTGCGCGTCGAGGAAATGCGTCAGTCGGTACGTATCGCGAAACAGTGTATTGAGTGGCTCCGCAAGAATCAGGGCCCGGTGATGACCGAAAATCACAAGGTTGCACCGCCGTCGCGCGTCGGCATGAAGACCAACATGGAAGACTTGATTCACCACTTCAAGCTCTTCACCGAAGGTTTTCATGTGCCGGAAGGCGAAGCGTACGCGGCGGTCGAGCATCCGAAGGGTGAGTTCGGCATCTACCTCGTGTCCGACGGCGCCAACAAGCCGTATCGCCTCAAGATTCGCGCTCCGGGTTTCGCGCACCTGGCGTCGCTCGACGAAATGGCACGCGGTCACATGATCGCCGACGCCGTCACGATCATCGGTACGCAGGACATCGTGTTCGGCGAAATCGACCGCTAATGGTTGCGCCGCCCGCGCGAGCGGGCGGCGAGCAGCAAGTCACACGCGATGCGCGCTGAACCGGCGCGGCTTCGCAAGCTGTCAACAGAGTGAGCGCCAGGTCTGCCGTCCATGCACCCACAGTGTGCGGCAGGTTGTTCGTTCGGTAGGAATTGAAAGAGTCGTGTCTGAAAATGATCTCAGCTGAAGGCCTGAAGGAAATCGATCGAGCGTTGACGAAGTATCCCGCCGATCAGAAACAGTCCGCCGTGATGTCGGCGTTGGCCGTTGCTCAGGAAGAGCACGGCTGGCTGTCGCCCGAACTGATGCAGTTCGTTGCGGACTATCTCGGCATGCCGGCCGTTGCCGTGCAGGAAGTCGCGACGTTCTACACGATGTACGAGCTCAAACCGGTCGGCAAGCACAAGATCACGCTCTGCACGAACCTGCCGTGCCAGCTCGGCCCGGACGGCGGCGCGGAAGCGACTGCCGACTACCTGAAACAGAAGCTGGGCATCGGCTTCGGCGAGACCACGCCCGACGGCAAGTTCACGCTGAAGGAAGGCGAATGCATGGGCTCGTGCGGCGATGCGCCGGTGCTGCTGGTGAACAATCACAGAATGTGCAGCTTCATGAGCCGCGACAAGATCGACCAGCTGCTTGAGGAGCTCTCGAAATGACGTCCCTCCACGACCGTCACATCAAACCGCTGATCCTCGCTGGTCTGAACGGCGAGAACTGGCATCTCGAAGATTACGTTGCGCGCGGCGGCTACAAGCAGCTGCGCCGCATTCTCGAAGAAAAGATTCCGCCCGAGCAGGTGATCGCCGACGTCAAGGCGTCGGGCCTGCGCGGCCGTGGCGGTGCGGGCTTCCCGACCGGCCTGAAGTGGAGCTTCATGCCGCGCCAGTTCCCGGGGCAGAAGTACCTCGTCTGCAACTCGGACGAAGGCGAGCCGGGCACGTTCAAGGATCGCGACATCCTGCGCTGGAACCCGCACGCGCTGATCGAGGGCATGGCCATCGGCGCATACGCGATGGGCATCACCGTCGGCTACAACTACATCCACGGTGAAATCTTCGAAGTGTATCGACGCTTCGAGGCCGCGCTTGATGAAGCGCGCGCCGCCGGGTTCCTCGGCGACAACATCATGGGCTCGGAATTCTCGTTCCAGCTGCATGCGCACCATGGTTACGGCGCGTACATCTGCGGCGAGGAAACGGCGCTGCTCGAGTCGCTCGAAGGCAAGAAGGGCCAGCCGCGCTTCAAGCCGCCGTTCCCGGCGAGCTTCGGCGTGTACGGCAAGCCGACCACGATCAACAACACCGAGACGTTCGCCGCGGTGCCGTTCCTGCTGTCCATCGGGCCGCAGAATTACCTCGAGATCGGCAAGCCGAACAACGGCGGCACGAAGATTTTCTCGGTGTCGGGCGACGTCGAGCGTCCGGGCAACTACGAAGTGCCGCTCGGCACGCCGTTCGCGACGCTGATGGAGCTCGCCGGCGGGATGCGCGGCGGCAAGAAGATCAAGGCCGTGATTCCGGGCGGTTCGTCCGCGCCGGTGATCCCGGGCGACATCATGATGCAGACGGATCTCGACTACGATTCGATCGCGAAGGCCGGCTCGATGCTCGGTTCGGGCGCGGTCATCGTGATGGACGAGACGCGCTGCATGGTGCGCTCGCTGCTGCGCCTGTCGTACTTCTACTACGAGGAATCGTGCGGCCAGTGCACGCCGTGCCGTGAAGGCACCGGCTGGCTGTATCGCGTCGTGAACCGTATCGAGCACGGCGAAGGCCGTCAGGAAGATCTGGACCTGCTGAACTCGGTTGCCGAGAACATCATGGGCCGTACGATCTGCGCGCTCGGCGATGCGGCGGCGATGCCGGTACGCGGGATGCTCAAGCACTACTGGGACGAATTCGCGTACCACGTTGAGCACAAGCACTGCATGGTCGGCGGCCACGCGCACGCGGCGGCAGCCTGAAGCGCACCCGGTTGCGGAATTTGAGCGCACGGTCGGGCGAAGGCGCGAACGAGCGGAAATAGGTTAAGGACCATTCACCATCATGGTTGAACTTGAAATAGACGGCAAGAAGGTCGAGGTGCCCGAAGGCAGCATGGTGATCCAGGCTGCGCACAAGGCGGACAAGTACATTCCTCACTTCTGCTATCACAAGAAACTGTCGGTTGCGGCCAACTGCCGGATGTGTCTCGTCGAAGTCGAGAAGATGCCGAAGGCCGTGCCTGCCTGTGCGACGCCCGTGTCGGCCGGCATGATCGTCCATACGCAATCGGACAAGGCCGTGAAGGCGCAGCAGTCGGTGATGGAATTCCTCCTCATCAACCACCCGCTCGACTGCCCGATCTGCGATCAGGGCGGTGAATGCCAGCTGCAGGATCTGGCGGTCGGCTACGGCAAGTCGTCGTCGCGCTACTCGGAAGAGAAGCGCGTGGTGTTCCACAAGAACGTGGGCCCGCTGATCTCGATGGAAGAGATGTCGCGCTGCATTCACTGCACGCGCTGCGTCCGCTTCGGCCAGGAAGTCGCCGGCGTGATGGAGTTCGGCATGCTGGGCCGCGGCGAGCACTCGGAAATCACGACGTTCGTCGGCAAGACGGTCGACTCCGAGATGTCGGGCAACATGATCGACCTGTGCCCGGTCGGCGCGCTGACCAGCAAGCCGTTCCGCTACAGCGCCCGTACGTGGGAGCTGTCGCGCCGCAAGTCGGTGAGCCCGCACGATTCCGTCGGCGCGAACCTCGTCGTGCAGGTGAAGAACAACCGCGTGATGCGCGTGCTGCCGTTCGAGAACGAAGCGATCAACGAATGCTGGATCTCGGACAAGGACCGCTTCTCGTACGAAGGCCTCAACAGCGAAGAGCGCCTGACGAAGCCGATGCTGAAGCAGGGCGGCCAGTGGATCGAGACCGACTGGCAGACCGCGCTCGAATATGTCGCGAAGGGCCTGAAGGGGATCGCCGCGGATCACGGCGCGAACGCGCTGGCGATGCTCGCGAGCGCGCACAGCACCGCGGAAGAGCTGTTCCTCGTGAAGCAGCTCGCCAGCGAACTGAAGACGCCGAACGTCGATTTCCGTCTGCGCCAGCAGGATTTCTCGGCGCCGGTCCAGGGCGCGCCGTGGCTCGGCATGCCGATCGCCGATCTGTCGAACGTGGACGCCGCGTTCGTCGTCGGTTCGTTCCTGCGCCGCGACCACCCGCTGTTCGCGTCGCGCCTGCGCCAGGCCGCGAAGGGCGGCGCGAAGCTGCACTTCCTGCACGCGACCGGTGACGACGCACTGATCCCGACCGCGCAGCGCATCGTTGCCGCTCCGTCGGCATGGCTCGACGAACTGGCCGGCATCGCCGCGGCCGTCGCGCAGCTGCGCGGCGTCGCGCTGCCCGACACGCTCGCGGGCGTCACCGCATCGCCGGCCGCGCAGGCCGTGGCCCAGTCGCTGTCGAATGGCGAACGCCGCGCGGTGCTGCTCGGCAACGTCGCGGTCCGCCACCCGGAATTCGCGAAGCTGCACGCCGTCGCGCAGTGGATCGCCGACAACACCGGCGCCACGTTCGGCTTCCTGACGGAAGCGGCGAACACGGTCGGCGCGCACGTCGTCGGCGCGCTGCCGGGCGCGGGCGGCCTGAACGCACGCGAAGCGTTCGCACAGCCGCGCAAGGGTTACGTGCTGCTGAACGTCGAACCGGAATTCGACACCGCCGATCCGGCACAGGCGCTCGCCGCGCTGAACCAGGCGGAGATGGTCGTCGTGATGTCGCCGTTCAAGCACGGCCTCGACTACGCCGACGTGCTGCTGCCGGTTGCGCCGTTCACGGAAACGGCCGGTACGTTCGTCAACGCGGAAGGCACCGTGCAGAGCTTCAACGGCGTCGTGCGTCCGCTCGGCGACACGCGCCCGGGCTGGAAGGTGCTGCGCGTTCTCGGCAGCCTGCTCGGCCTGCCGAACTTCGAATACGAGACGGCGGACGAGGTGCGTCTCGCCGCGCTCGGCGACGCCGGCGTGGCGGGCCGCCTGTCGAACCAGACGTCGGTTGCGCCGGTGCGCGCCGCGGCGAATGCCGCGAACGGCGGCTTCGAACGCCTGGCCGATGTGCCGATCTATCACGCCGACGCGCTCGTGCGCCGTGCAGGTGCGCTGCATCTGACGACCGCCGCGAAGGCAGCGAATGCCGCAGCCTTGCCGGCCGCGCTGTTCGACAAGCTGGGCTTGAAGGAAGGCGACGCCGTGCGCGTGCGCCAGGGCGAGCGTGCGGTGCAGTTGCCGGCCGTGCGCGACGCGAATCTTGCGGAGACGGTCGTTCGCGTGTCGGCAGCAACGCCTGCCGGCGCAGCGCTCGGCAGCCTGTCCGGTGAACTGGTGGTGGAGAAGGCGTAAATGAGCTTGTTCGATACGATCAACGCGGGCGGAGCCCAGCTTCTCGGCGTCGCGTGGCCGACGGTATGGGCAATCGTGCGCATCCTCGTCGTCGCCGTCGTGATCCTGCTGTGCGTGGCGTACCTGATTCTGTGGGAACGCAAGCTGATCGGCTGGATGCACGTGCGTCTCGGCCCGAACCGCGTCGGCCCCGGCGGCCTGCTGCAGCCGATCGCCGACGTGCTGAAGCTGCTGCTGAAGGAAGTCATTCAGCCGAGCGCCGCCAGCCGCTGGCTGTACCTGATCGCGCCGGTCATGACCGTCGTGCCGGCATTCGCGGTGTGGGCGGTGATCCCGTTCCAGGCACAGGCCGTGCTCGCGAACATCAACGCGGGCCTGCTGTACGCGATGGCGATCTCGTCGATCGGCGTGTACGCGGTGATCCTCGCGGGCTGGGCGTCGAACTCGAAGTACGCGTTCCTCGGCGCGATGCGCGCCGCGGCGCAGATGGTCTCGTACGAAATCTCGATGGGCTTCGCGCTGGTGCTCGTGCTGATGACGGCCGGCAGCCTGAACATGTCGGAAATCGTCAACTCGCAGCAGCACGGCTTCTTTGCCGGCCACGGCGTGAACTTCCTGTCGTGGAACTGGCTGCCGCTGCTGCCGGCGTTCGTCGTCTACTTCATTTCGGGCATCGCCGAAACGAACCGCCATCCGTTCGACGTGGTGGAAGGGGAGTCGGAAATCGTTGCAGGTCACATGATCGACTACTCGGGCATGGCGTTCGCGCTGTTCTTCCTCGCCGAGTACATCAACATGATCGTGATCTCGGCGCTGGCTGCGACGCTGTTCCTCGGTGGCTGGGATGCACCGTTCGAATTCCTGTCGTTCATCCCGGGCATCTTCTGGCTGGTGCTGAAGGTCTTCGCGCTGCTGTCGGTGTTCATCTGGGTCCGCGCGACGTTCCCGCGCTACCGTTACGACCAGATCATGCGTCTGGGCTGGAAGGTGTTCCTGCCCGTCACGGTGATCTGGGTGGTCGTGGTCGGCTTCTGGATGATGTCGCCGCTGAACATCTGGGTGAAGTAAGGACGAAATCATGACGGCTATCCAACACTTCTTTAAGACCTTCTTCCTGACCGAGCTGCTGAAGGGGCTCGCGCTGACCGGTCGTTACACGTTCAAGCGCAAGTTCACCGTGCAGTTCCCGGAAGAGAAGACCCCGATTTCTCCGCGTTTCCGCGGGCTGCATGCGCTGCGCCGCTACGAAAACGGCGAAGAGCGCTGCATCGCGTGCAAGCTGTGCGAGGCCGTGTGCCCCGCGATGGCGATCACGATCGAATCGGAAACGCGCGCGGACAACACGCGCCGCACGACGCGCTACGACATCGACCTGACGAAGTGCATCTTCTGCGGCTTCTGCGAAGAGAGCTGCCCGGTCGATTCGATCGTCGAGACGCAGATTCTCGAATACCACGGCGAAAAGCGCGGCGACCTGTATTTCACGAAGGAAATGCTGCTCGCGGTGGGCGATCGCTACGAGAAGGACATCGCCGCGGCGAAGGCTGCCGACGCGCCGTATCGTTGATTGTGTTTGCAGTGCCGGCCCGAAGCCAGGGCCGAGCCGCCGCGACGGGTGCGGCACGCGAGAGCGTCCCGCAAGCCGCGCCTGACTATGGCCTAACGATGAACCGGTAATCATGGAATTCACGACCGTACTGTTCTACATCTTCGCGCTGCTCCTGGTGGTATCAGGGCTGAAGGTGATCACTTCGCGCAACCCGGTGGCGTCTGCGCTTTTCCTTGTGCTGGCGTTCTTCAACGCCGCCGCGATCTGGATGCTGCTGGAAGCGGAGTTCCTCGCGATCCTGCTCGTGCTGGTCTACGTGGGCGCGGTGATGGTGCTGTTCCTGTTCGTCGTGATGATGCTGGACATCAACATCGACTACCTGCGCCGAGACTTCAAGCGCTTCGTGCCGATGGCGACCGTGGTCGGCGCGATCATCGTGATCGAAACCGCGCTGATCCTGTGGCGCGGCTACGGCGACACGCAGACGGTGCACGCGATGGCGACGGGCGAGATGGCCAACTGGTCGAACACGCGACTGATCGGCAAGGTGATCTACACCGACTACATCTTCGCGTTTGAAATCGCCGGCCTCGTGCTGCTGGTCGCGATCATTGCCGCGATCGGGCTGACCGAGCGCAAGGGCAAGGACAGCAAGCGCCAGCGCGTGTCGGATCAGGTCAAGGTGCGCCGCAACGATCGCGTGCGCCTCGTGAAGATGGACGCGGAAAAGCCGCAGCCGGAAACGGCGCAGAGCGAAGCCGGTCCGAGCACCAACGGCTAAGCGGAGAAAACGAAAACCATGCTGACTCTTGCTCATTACCTCGTGCTCGGCGCGATCCTCTTTGCGATCGCGATCGTCGGGATCTTCCTGAACCGCCGCAACGTCATCATCATCCTGATGTCGATCGAACTGATGCTGCTGGCGGTGAATACCAACTTCGTCGCGTTTTCGCATTACCTCGGCGATATACACGGCCAGATCTTCGTGTTCTTCGTGCTGACTGTTGCCGCAGCGGAAGCCGCGATCGGTCTCGCGATTCTGGTGACCCTGTTCCGCAAGCTCGACACGATCAATGTCGAGGATCTCGATCAGCTCAAAGGTTAATCTCAGGCTACGCTGTTATGTCAACGACACTCAATGAAAACCTGCTGCTGGCGATTCCGCTCGCTCCGCTGGCCGGCTCGCTGATTGCGGGGCTGTTCGGGAACGCAGTCGGACGCAAGGGCGCACACCGGATCACGATCCTCGGCGTCATGATCGCGTTCCTCCTGTCGGCGAAAGTCTTCCTCGACGTGATGGGCGGCGCAAGCTTCAACGCGACCGTCTACGAATGGATGAACGTCGGTTCGCTGAAGCTCGAGATCGGCTTCCTCGTCGATTCGCTGACCGCGATGATGATGGTCGTCGTGACCTTCGTCTCGCTGATGGTGCACGTGTACACGATCGGCTACATGGCGGAAGAAGACGGCTACCAGCGCTTCTTCTCGTACATCTCGCTGTTCACGTTCTCGATGCTGATGCTCGTGATGAGCAACAACTTCCTGCAGCTGTTCTTCGGCTGGGAAGCGGTGGGTCTGGTGTCGTACCTGCTGATCGGCTTCTACTTCACGCGTGAGAGCGCGATCTACGCGAACATGAAGGCGTTCCTCGTGAACCGCGTGGGCGACTTCGGCTTCCTGCTCGGCATCGGCCTGCTGCTCGCATTCGCCGGCTCGATGAACTACGGCGAAGTGTTCGCGAAGCGCGCGGAACTCGCGAGCCTGCACTTCCCGGGCACCGACTGGGGCCTGCTGACCGTTGCCTGTATCTGCCTGTTCATCGGCGCGATGGGCAAGTCGGCGCAGTTCCCGCTGCATGTGTGGCTGCCGGACTCGATGGAAGGCCCGACCCCGATCTCGGCGCTGATTCACGCGGCGACCATGGTCACGGCCGGCATCTTCATGGTGTCGCGCATGTCGCCGCTGTTCGAGCTGTCGGACACCGCGCTGTCGTTCATCACGGTGATCGGCGCGATCACGGCGCTCTTCATGGGCTTCCTCGGCATCATCCAGAACGACATCAAGCGCGTGGTCGCGTATTCGACGCTGTCGCAGCTCGGCTACATGACCGTCGCGCTCGGCGTGTCCGCTTACCCGGTCGCGTTGTTCCACCTGATGACGCACGCGTTCTTCAAGGCGCTGCTGTTCCTCGGCGCGGGCTCGGTGATCATGGGCATGCACCACGACCAGGACATCCGCAACATGGGCGGCCTGCGCAAGTACATGCCGATCACGTGGATCACGTCGCTCGTCGGTTCGCTCGCACTGATCGGTACGCCGTTCTTCTCGGGCTTCTACTCGAAGGACTCGATCATCGACGCGGTGAAGCTGTCGCACCTGCCGGGTTCGGGCTTCGCGTACTTCGCAGTCGTCGCGAGCGTGTTCGTCACGGCGCTGTACTCGTTCCGCATGTACTTCCTGGTGTTCCACGGCGAAGAGCGTTTCCGCAAGCCGAAGCATCCGGAATCGCCGATGGGCATGGCGGCTGCGCACGGCCACGACGACCACGGCCATGGCCACGGTCATGACGACCACGCGCACGAACCGCACGAGACCCCGTGGGTCGTGTGGGTGCCGCTGGTCCTGCTGGCGATCCCGTCGCTGATCATCGGTGCGATCGCGGTCGGCCCGATGCTGTTCGGCGACTTCTTCTCGCACGGCGTGGCGTTCGACAAGGTGATCTTCATCGGCGAAAACCATCCGGCGCTGTCCGAGATGGCCGAGGAGTTCCACGGCTGGGTGGGCATGGGCCTGCACTCGGTGTCGGGCCTGCCGGTCTGGCTCGCGCTCGCCGGTGTCGTTGTCGCCTGGTTCCTGTACCTGAAGCGTCCGGAGCTGCCGGCGTCGATCCGCCGCGCGTTCGGCCCGATCTACACGCTGCTGGACAACAAGTACTACATGGACAAGATCAACGAAGTGGTGTTCGCCCGTGGTTCGGTGGCGATCGGCCGCGGCCTGTGGAAGGAAGGTGACGTCGTCGTGATCGACGGCCTCGTCAACGGCAGCGCCCGGTTCATCGGCTGGTTCGCCAGCGTGATCCGCTTCCTCCAATCCGGTTACATCTATCACTACGCGTTCGCCATGATCATCGGCATGCTGGGGCTCCTGACCCTGTTTGTAACGCTCGGCGGCAAATAAGGCGGGGGACAACTTAATGCACGCTTTTCCGATTCTCAGTACCGCGATCTGGCTGCCGATCGTTTTCGGCCTCCTCGTGCTTGCGGTGGGTAACGACAAAAATCCGGGGACGGCCCGCTGGATCGCGCTGATCGGTTCGCTGCTCGGCCTGGCGGTCACGATCCCGCTGATCACGGGCTTCGATTCGAGCACGGCCGCGCTGCAGTTCGTCGAGAAGTCGACCTGGATCGAGCGCTTCGACATCGCGTACCACCTCGGCGTCGACGGCATTTCGATGTGGTTCGTCGTGCTGACCGCGCTGATCACGGTGATCGTCGTGATCGCCGCCTGGGAAGTGATCACCGAGAACGTCGCGCAGTACCTCGCGGCGTTCCTGATCCTGTCCGGGATCATGATCGGCGTGTTCTCGGCGGCCGACGGCCTGCTGTTCTACGTGTTCTTCGAAGCGACCCTGATCCCGATGTACATCATCATCGGCGTGTGGGGCGGCCCGAACCGCGTGTATGCGGCGTTCAAGTTCTTCCTGTACACGCTGGCCGGCTCGCTGCTGATGCTGGTCGCGCTGATCTACCTGTACACGGAAACGCACTCGTTCGACCTCGCGACGTGGCAGAACGCGAAGATCGCGATGACGCCGCAGATCCTGCTGTTCATCGCATTCTTCCTCGCGTTCGCGGTGAAGGTGCCGATGTGGCCGGTGCACACCTGGCTGCCGGACGCCCACGTGGAAGCGCCGACGGGCGGCTCGGTCGTGCTGGCGGCGATCATGCTGAAGCTCGGCGCCTACGGTTTCCTGCGCTTCTCGCTGCCGATCACGCCTGACGCGAGCCACTTCCTGGCGCCCGTCGTGATCACGCTGTCGCTGATCGCGGTGATCTACATCGGTCTCGTCGCGATGGTGCAGGCCGACATGAAGAAGCTGGTCGCGTATTCGTCGATCGCGCACATGGGCTTCGTCACGCTCGGCTTCTTCATCTTCAACCAGCTCGGCGTCGAAGGCGCGATCATCCAGATGATCTCGCACGGCTTCGTGTCGGGCGCGATGTTCCTCTGCATCGGCGTGCTGTACGACCGCGTGCACTCGCGCCAGATCGCCGATTACGGTGGCGTCGTGAACGTGATGCCGAAGTTCGCCGCATTCGCGATGCTGTTCTCGATGGCCAACTGCGGCCTGCCGGGTACCTCGGGTTTCGTCGGCGAGTTCATGGTGATTCTCGCTGCCGTCCAGTACAACTTCTGGATCGCATTCGGCGCGGCGTTCACGCTGATCCTCGGCGCGGCGTACACGCTGTGGATGTACAAGCGCGTGTACTTCGGTGCCGTCGCGAACGATCACGTTGCCAAGCTGAAGGATATCGGCCGTCGCGAATTCCTGATGCTGGGTGTGCTCGCCGCGTTCACGCTGCTGATGGGCCTGTATCCGAAGCCTTTCACCGACGTGATGCACGTTTCCGTGGAAAACCTCCTCTCCCATGTCGCGCAGTCCAAGCTGCCGCTGGCGCAGTAATCGCGAGCGGAGGAAATCAAGATCATGAACGCTCCTATGAATGTCCTGTTGCCTGACGCGCTGGTGATGGCCGCCATCGTCGTCGCATGGCTGAACGACACCTTTACCGGTGCTTCCGGCCGCCGCCTGACCTATCTGATCGCGGTCGTATCGTCGGTCGTCGCCGGCGTGTGGTTCGCGGTGCAGGCACTCGACCCGCAGCAGTACTACTTCTTCTCGAAGATGGTCGTCGTCGACTCGTTCGCGAGCACGATGAAGGCTGTCGTGTCGTTCGGTTTCGCGGTCTCGCTCGTCTATTCGCGCAAGTACCTCGAAGATCGCGACATGTTCCGCGGCGACGTGTTCCTGCTCGGCATGTTCTCGCTGCTCGGCCAGCTGGTCATGGTGTCGGGCAACAACTTCCTGACGCTGTACCTCGGCCTCGAGCTGATGTCGCTGTCGCTGTACGCGGTCATCGCGCTGCGCCGCGACGCCGCGCAGTCGAGCGAAGCCGCGATGAAGTACTACGTGCTGGGCGCGCTCGCGTCGGGCTTCGTGCTGTACGGCATCTCGATGCTGTACGGTGCGACCGGCTCGCTCGAGCTGGGCGAGGTGTACAAGGCGGTCGGCGGCAACACCGACGCGGCCGTGCTGATGTTCGGCGTGGTCTTCATCGTCGCCGGTATCGCATTCAAGCTCGGCGCCGTGCCGTTCCACATGTGGGTGCCGGACGTCTACCAGGGCGCACCGACCGCGATGACGCTGTTCGTCGGCGGCGGCCCGAAGGTTGCCGCGTTCGCGTGGGGCCTGCGTTTCCTGGTGATGGGCCTGCTGCCGCTCGCACAGAACTGGCAGACCGCGCTCGTGATCCTCGCCGCGCTGTCGCTGATCGTCGGCAACATCACCGGTATCGTCCAGCGCAACATCAAGCGGATGCTCGCGTACTCGGCGATCTCGAACATGGGTTTCGTGTTGCTCGGCCTGCTCGCGGGCATCGTGAAGGGCGACGCAGCGGCACCGGCGAATGCATACAGCTCGGCGATGTTCTACGCGATCGTCTACCTGATCACGACGCTCGGCTCGTTCGGCGTGGTGATGCTGCTCGCGCGCCGCGATTTCGAAGCCGAATCGATCGACGACTTCAAGGGCCTCAACAAGCGCAGCCCGGTGTTCGCGTTCGTGATGATGGTGATGATGTTCTCGCTGGCCGGCATCCCGCCGACCGTCGGCTTCTACGCGAAGCTTGCCGTGCTCGAGGCGACCGTCAACGCGGGCCTCACGTGGCTGGCCGTGCTGGCCGTGATCACGTCGCTGTTCGGCGCGTTCTACTACCTGCGCATCGTGAAGCTGATGTACTTCGATGCACCGCAGGATGCAACGCCGATTTCGGGCGACTTCTGCAAGCGTACGATCCTCGTGCTGAACGGCCTGGCGGTCGTCGTGCTCGGCCTGATCCCGAGCCCGCTGCTGACGGCCTGCCTGCAGGCAATTCGTCACACGCTTCCGCTGTAATGTCGGCAGCCGGCTGGTTCATCGTGCTGTTGGCGCTCGTGTGCGCCAACCTGCCGTTCCTGAACCAACGCCTCTTCGCCGTCGTGCCGTTCGGCACGGCGAAGAAGAGTGCGTGGGTGCGGATCGGCGAGCTGATCGTGCTGTACTTCGTCGTCGGTGCGCTTGGCTTCTGGCTCGAGTCGCGCGCCGGCAACCGCTTCGAACAGGGCTGGCAGTTTTACGCGATCACGTTCAGTCTTTTCGTCGTGTTCGCGTTTCCCGGCTTCACGTTCCAGTATCTCGTCAAACGGCGCTGACCAGGGCCTGCCCGCGCCGACAGCGAGCGTGCGAACGCGCCTTGCCGGCCGCAATGCAGGGGAGGGTAGCGTCGTTCGGCCGTGCCAGACAGTCGACGATCGACGCCGCAATGCGGCGGGCGGCGCGCTCCCCTGACCGAAAAAATCACGCGTGGGGCTGGCCGCCGGAAGCGTCGATCGCGGCGCCATGCTCCTTGCGAAACCGTTGAGTATCCGCTTCGTCGCAAGCCTTGCGCCCGGCCCTTCCCGCGGCCAGCGCAAGCTCGTTGTTAGCGCGGACGGGCCCTTGGCCGTCGCGCTCAATTTTGGAGCCGCCGATGGCCGAACTACCCAATCACGACGCCGCACTGACCGAAACCTGCCTCGACAGCGAGGCGATCTTCGACGGCGCGTTCCTCAAGCTCAAGCGCGATACCGTCCGCCTGCCGGACGGTAACAAGGCCCTGCGCGAATACGTCCAGCACCCGGGCGCCGTGATGGTGATCCCGCTGTTCGACGACGGCCGCGTGCTGATGGAAAGCCAGTTCCGTTACCCGATCGGCAAGGTGATGGCCGAATTCCCGGCCGGCAAGCTCGATCCGGACGAGGGCGCGCTCGCGTGCGCGGTGCGCGAACTGCGCGAGGAAACGGGTTACACGGCGCGCGAATACGTGTTCCTGGCGCGGATTCACCCGATCATTTCCTACTCGACCGAATTCATCGATCTCTACCTTGCACGCGGGCTGACGGCGGGCGAGCGCAAGCTCGACGAAGGCGAATTCCTCGAAACCTTCATCGCCACCCAGGCCGACCTGCAGGAATGGGTGCGCACGGGCCAGATCTCCGACGTCAAGACGATCATCGGCACGATGTGGCTCGACAAGGTGCTGTCCGGCACGTGGCCGCTCGGGCCGATCCTGACGCCTTGAGCGCGGCGTCAGCGACGGGTGGAGCGCCGCGTTACAATCCGGTGACGCGATGCCATCGCGTCTCACGATCGGTATTTAGCACGATCGTTCACAAAAGCGCTTTTTGCGCTACACTCGTCTCACGCCCTGATTCAGCATGAAGGTCCTCGATTTACAGTGTCCGCACGGTCATCGGTTCGAAGGCTGGTTCGCTTCCGCCGATGAATTCGAAGCGCAGTTGTCCCGCAAGCTGGTCGAATGCCCGGTGTGCGGGACGAACGAGGTCAGCCGTCTGCCGTCGGCGCCGCGCCTGAATTTGTCCGGCGCGACGCAGGCACAGCCGGCCGATCCGCGTGCGCTGCAGGCGCAGGTGATGCGCGCGTTGCGCGAGGTGCTGGAGAAGACCGAGAACGTGGGCGAGCGCTTCGCCGAGGAAGCGCGGCGCATCCATTACAACGAGGCGCCGGCTCGCAGCATTCGTGGCGTCACGACGCCCGAAGATGCGCAATCCCTGGCCGAAGAAGGCATCGACGTGATGCCGCTGCCGATTCCTGCCGCGCTGAAAGAACCACTGCAATAACGGATGCAGGGGGGCTTGCCGGGTCGGATGGCCGCGGCAAGCCTTGCGTGCGACCCGAGCAGGCGCGACAGCGCTCATCCCGGGTCGGCCGCCGGGCACAGGCCGGGGTAAGCGCCGCAGCGCCCGCTCCGATCGATGGCGAAGCATGGGACCGGGGCAAGCGCTGCAGCGCCCGCTCCGGTCGATAGCGAAGCATGGGATCGGAGTCAGCGCTGAAGCGCTCGCGCCGATCGACAGGAGACCCTGCGCATGGATCTGGACTATTCCCCCGCCGACGACGCATTTCGCGCCGACATCCGCGCCTGGCTCGAGGCCAACCTGCCTCACGCACTGCGCGCCAAGGTACTCGATCACAAACGACTCGATCGCGAGGATTTCGCGAGCTGGCACCGGACACTCGGCCGGCGCGGCTGGTCCGCGCCCGCCTGGCCGACCGAATACGGCGGCCCCGGCTGGAATGCGACGCAGCGGCATATCTGGGATGAGGAGTGCGCGCGGATCGGTGCGCCGACGGTGCTGCCGTTCGGCGTATCGATGGTCGCGCCGGTGCTGATGAAGTACGGCAGCGAAGCGCAGAAGCGTCACTATCTGCCGCGCATTCTCGACGGCTCGGACTGGTGGTGCCAGGGCTACTCCGAGCCCGGCTCCGGATCCGATCTCGCCTCGTTGCGTACGCGCGCCGAGCGTCACGGCGACCACTATGTCGTGAACGGCCAGAAGACCTGGACGACGCTCGGCCAGTACGCCGACATGATGTTCTGCCTCGTGCGCACCGATCCGGATGCGAAGAAACAGGAGGGCATCTCGTTCCTGCTCATCGACATGAAGACGCCCGGCATCACGGTGCGTCCGATCATCACGCTCGATGAGGACCACGAGGTCAACGAGGTGTTCTTCGAGGACGTGAAGGTGCCGGTCGGGAATCTCGTCGGCGACGAGAACCGCGGCTGGACCTACGCGAAATACCTGCTCGGCCACGAGCGCACCGGCATTGCGCGCGTCGGCGCGTCGAAGCGCGAGCTTGTTTTCCTGAAGCGGGTGGCGTCGAACCAGCGCAAGAACGGCAAGCCGTTGCTCGCCGATCCGGTATTCGCCGCGAAAGTCGCGGCGCTCGAAGTCGAACTGATGGCGCTCGAGGTGACGGTGCTGCGCGTCGTCAGCCGCGAGACGAGCGGCAAGGGGCCGGGCCCCGAGGCGTCGATGCTGAAGATCAAGGGCACCGAAGTGCAGCAGGCCCTTACGGAGCTGATGTTCGAGGCGATCGGCCCGCTGGCCGCCCCGTTCGACGTATCGTTCCTCGACGGCCGGCGCGAGCACAGCGTGGCGGGCGACGACGATGCGGCGCCGCTTGCCGCGTATTACTTCAATTACCGGAAAACGTCGATCTACGGCGGTTCGAACGAGATCCAGAAGAACATCATCGCGCAGATGATTCTGGGTCTGTGATCACGGAACGGGAGCGGAGACAACCATGGACTTCAGCTTTACCGATGAGCAGCAGCAATTCGCCGACGCACTGCGCCGTTATCTCGGCGAGCGATACGGTTTCGATGCCCGCCAGGCGATCGTGCGCAGCGACGCGGGCGTGTCGGATGCGCAATGGAGCGCGTTTGCCGAGCTCGGATTGACCGCACTGCCGGTGCCGGATGTACACGGCGGCCTGGGCGGCGGCCCGGTCGACATGCTGGTTGCGATGCAGGCGCTCGGCCGCGCGCTCGTGATCGAGCCGTACTGGGCGACGGCGGTCGGCGTCGAGGCATTGCGGATCGCCGGTTCCGGCGCGGGCGAGGATGCCGCGCTGCTCGAGGCGATCGCACAGGGGCAGAAGCGCGTGGCGGTGGCGTTCCACGAGCCGCATGCGCGCTACGACCTGTTCGAACTCGACACGCACGCGCGCGAGCAGGGCGGCGCGTACCGGCTGACCGGTACCAAGTCGGTCGTCCAGCACGGCGCACAGGCGCATGCGTGGATCGTGCCCGCGCGCGTCGACAGCGGCGGCATCGGCCTCTTTGTGGTCGAACGCGACGCCGCGAATGCGAAGGTGCTCGACTACCGGACCATCGACGGCCAGCGTGCCGCGACGCTCGCGTTCGATGACACGCCGGCCCGGCTGCTGACGGGCGGGGCGCGCGACGCGGCCGCGCTCGAGCAGATCGCCGATTACGCGACGTTCCTGCTGTGCGCGGAAGCGGTCGGTGCGCTCGACGAACTGAATCGCGCCACGGTCGAATACACGAAGACGCGCGAGCAGTTCGGCGTGCCGATCGCGCGCTTCCAGGCGCTGCAGCACCGGATGGTCGACATGCTGATCCACGCCGAGCAGGCGCGGTCGCTGACCTATCTGGCGGCCGTGCGTTACGCGAGCGGCGACGCGGATGCACGGCGCAAGGCCGTGTCGGCCGCGAAAGCGCGCGTCGGTGCCGCCGCACGCTTCGTCGGCCAGCAGGCCGTGCAGCTGCACGGCGGCATGGGCGTGACCGACGAGGTCGCCGCCGCGCATCTGTTCAAGCGGCTGTCGATCATCGAGACGACGCTCGGCGACACCGATCATCATCTTGCCCGCATCGCGGGGCTGCCCGATTTCGCGCAGGCCGATGCGGCATGACGGCGACGCGTGAGCGCGCCAGACAAGGAGACATACAGTGGGCATCAGTTACGAAGACCTGGTAGTCGGCAGCACGAGCGAAGTGGGCCGCTACACGTTCGAACCCGACGACATCAAGGCGTTCGCGCAACGCTACGACCCTCAGCCGTTCCACCTCGACGAGGAGGCGGGGAAGGCGTCGCCGTTCGGCGGTCTCGTCGCGAGCGGCTGGCATACGTGTTCGGTGTTCATGAGCCTGCTCATCAAGAAGCTCGGGTCGGACTCGACCAGCATGGGCTCGCCCGGCATCGACTCGATCCGCTGGCTCAAGCCGGTGCGCGCCGGCGACACGATCACGATGTACCAGAAGATCCACGACAAGCGCGTGTCGGAGAGCAAGCCCGACCGCGGCATCGTGTCGACGGAATGGATCGGCGTGAACGGCGGCGGCGAGACGGTGATCACCGTGCATTCCAAGGTGATTTTCGGGCTGCGTCATCCGGGAGGCACGCATGACTGATGCGACATTGCCGCTGCTCGCATCGGCACAAGCCCTGCAGGCGCTCGTCGGTGGGGAGCCGCTCGAGAGCAGCTGGATTCCGGTCGACCAGCAGCGCGTCGACCGCTTCGCCGATGCGACCGGCGATCGTCAATGGATTCACGTCGATCCCGAGCGCGCGCGGCGCGAGTCGCCGTTCGGCGGACCGATCGCACACGGGTTTCTGACGCTGTCGCTGATTCCCGCGTTGATGACCGATGCGATGCGTCTCGAACAGAAGATGGGCGTGAACTATGGGTTGAACCGCGTGCGGTTCCTGAAGCCGGTGCCGGTCGGTTCGCGCGTGCGCGCGCTGTTCGCGGTAAAGGAAACCGCCGAGGCCGCGCGGGGCGGCGTGCAGGTGACGTGGTCGGTGTCGGTGCAGGCCGAGCACCCCGATGCGCCGCTGCCGGTGTGCATGGCGGAATTCATCACGCTGCATTACTTCTGAAGCGCGGGGCGGCATGCACGGATGCCGCCCCGTTCGTCACCTGCGCGTCAGTGCTTCGCGTACTGCGTCGCGCCGAACAACACCTCGCGCGCCTTGTCGTCCTGCAGCGCCTTGCGCATCGACGCGAGTACTTCGACGCCGCGCTGCACCGCCGGCCGTGCGGCGATCGTGTCGTACCAGCGCTTCACGTTCGGAAATTCGTCGAGCACGATGCCCTGGTTCTGCCACGAGCGCGTCCACGGGAACGTCGCAATATCCGCGATCGTGTACGTGTCGCCCGCGAGATATCCGGATTCGCCGAGGCGCCTGTCCATCACGTTGTACAGGCGCTTTGCCTCGTTCGTATAGCGGTTGACCGCGTACTCGATCTTCTCCGGAGCATACAGGCGGAAATGGTGCGCCTGCCCGAGCATCGGGCCGACGCCGCCCATCTGGAACATCAGCCACTCGAGCGTCGCATAGCGCGCGGCCGGATCGGTCGGCAGGAACTTGCCGGTCTTCTCCGCGAGGTAGATCAGGATCGCGCCCGATTCGAACAGCGAGATCGGCCGGCCGCCGGGGCCGTCCGGATCGACGATCGCGGGGATCTTGTTGTTCGGGCTGATCTTCAGGAACTCGGGCGCGAACTGGTCGCCCGCGCCGATATCGATCGGATGCACACGATAGGCGAGGCCCGTTTCCTCGAGCAGGATGTGCACCTTGTGACCGTTCGGGGTCGCCCAGCTGTAGACGTCGATCATCGTCAACTCCTTTATGGCATGCGCGAAAACGGCGCAGGCAGCGCCGCGGCAAGGCGGTCATTAGAGCATGGATCGACGCAGGCTGCTGGCGGCGGAAACAGGCGTGCCAGCGCATGCGCGCGCGTGCGGTCGCGCGCGTCGGGCGGCGGCGTGACGTCCCGCTCGAGTGAGGCGGGTAGCGTCGCCGTGTTGGGACGGATCGATGCGGCGGCGATGCGATGACCGCGGGGACGGCGAGGCGGATCAGCGCTTGTAGCGGGGCTGGCGCTTTTCGAGGAATGCCGTGATGCCTTCGAGCCCGTCAGCGTGATGCAGCGACGCGACGAAATGATCGCGCTCGGTACCGAGATGCGCGTCGAGCGGCTGCGTCGTCGCTTCGTCGAGCAGCGACTTGATGCGCGTGAGTGCGTTTGGCGAGATGCCGGCGAGCGCATCCGCCCATGCCAGCGCATCGCTCAGTGCCGCCCCGGGGGCGGCGAGCCGATTCACGACGCCGAGCGCTTGCAGCCGTTCGGCGGTCACCGGCTTGCCTTCGAACAGGATCTCGGCCGCGATCGCACGCGGCAGTGCGCGGGCGATGAACCACGAACCGCCGCCGTCGGGCGTCAGGCCGACGCGCGCATACGACATCACGAATTTCGCGTCATGCGCGGCGACGATCAGGTCGCACGCGAGGGCGAGCGAGAAGCCCGCGCCTGCCGCGGCGCCCTCGACTGCCGCGATCACCGGTTTCGTCGATGCGTGGATCGCCGTCACCCATGCGGCGAGTTGGTCGATGCTGTCCGCCTGAAAGGACGGATCCTTCGAGCGGTTCTCGAGCAACCGGTTCAGGTTGCCGCCTGCGCAGAAGAAGCGATCGGCACCGGTCAGGACGACGGCGCGAATCCCCGGATCGCGCTCGGCCGTGGCGAGCGCTTCGACGCCGGCCGCGTACATGTCGGGATGCAGCGCGTTGCGCGCGCCCGGATTGGACAGCGTGAGGACGAGCGTCGATTCGCTCTCGGGCGGACGCGAGGCCAGCAGTTCAGCACTCATGCGAGCGTGTCTCCATCGTAGGGCGGGGCTGCGGCGCCGCGCGCGAAGCGCACGCGGATGCATACGCTGCCGCAGCGGATGTAATGTTGTCGTGACGAACGCAAAACTTGCTTTAGACTAGCACGAACGTGCTTTTCAGCGCGACGAATCCCGATGCGGCCGGCACCGTTGCGGCTGCGTTCCAGCCAGGAAGGAGACTCCGATGCTACAGCTGTGCGGTATTCCGTTGTCCAACTATTACAACAAGGTGAAGTTCGTTCTGCTCGAGCACGACATCCCGTTCGAAGAGTCGGTGTGCGGCTTGCCGATCAACGATCCGGCCCGGCTTGTCGATTCGCCGTTCGGCAAGATCCCGTTCCTGAAGACCGAAGAGGGCGCGCTGTTCGAGTCGCAGGCGATCGTCGAATACCTGGCGGCGCGCTATCCCGGAAAAGGCATCTTCCCGGCGAGCCCGTTCGCGGCTGCGAAGGTGCGCGAACTGGTCGGGACGCTCGAGCTGTATCTCGAATGGATGGCGCGCGAGGTCTATACCGAAGCGTTTTTCGGCGGCAAGGTCAGCGACGGGATGAAAGCGCACGTCGAGAAGCGCCTGCCGCGCGCGATCGAGGCGTTCAAGCAGATGACGCAATTTTCGCCCTATGTGCTCGGCGAGTCGTTCACCCTGGCGGACATTGCCGCATCGATCCATCTGCCGATCATCGGGATGGCGACGAAGGCGGTGTTCGGACGCGACTTCCTGTTCGATGCGGGTATCGACTGGAAGGCGCACGCGAAGCAGGTCGGCGAACGCGCGGCCGCGCAGCGCGTGGCGGCCGATCGCAAGGCTTACGTCGAAGCGACGAGTGGCGCGCGTTCGTAACGCGCGGGTCCGGCACGGCGGCCCGATGCCGCCCGTGCCGGTCATACAGCCTTACAGCCTCGCGAGCCGTTCGAGGGCGGAGGCGAGCGTGCTTTCCTGTTTCGCGAAGCAGAATCGTACGACGCCCGATTCGTGCGGCTCGTGATAGAACGCCGACACCGGAATGGCGGCCACGCCGATCTCCGACGTCAGCCACTTCGAGAATTCCGCTTCCGGCAGGTCGCTGATCGCCGAATAATCGACGCACTGGAAGTAGGTGCCGGTGCACGGCAGCAGCTTGAAGCGCGTGCGTTCGAGGCCGGCCCGGAAGAAGTCGCGCTTCTTCTGGTAGAAGTCGGGGAGCGTCAGGTACGGCGCCGGGTCGCGCAGATAGTCGGCGAGCCCGATCTGCATCGGCGTGTTCACCGTGAACACGTTGAACTGATGGACCTTGCGGAATTCCGCGGTCAGCGCGGCAGGCGCCGCCACGTAGCCGACCTTCCAGCCCGTCACGTGATAGGTCTTGCCGAAACTCGACACGATGAAGCTGCGCGCGGCGAGTTCCGGGTAGCGCGCGACGCTCTCGTGGCGTGCGCCGTCGTAGACCATGTGCTCGTAGACCTCGTCGGACAGGATCAGCACGTTGGTGTCGCGCACGATCTCCTCGAGCTTGCGCATGTCCGACTCGCGCCACACGGTGCCCGTCGGGTTATGTGGCGTGTTGATCAGGATCATGCGCGTTTTCGGCGTGATCGCGGCCGCCAGGCGATCGAACGGGATCGCGTAATCGGGGGCCTCCAGCGTGACGAATACGGGCTTGCCGCCCGCGAGCTCGATCGACGGCAGGTAGCTGTCGTAGGTCGGTTCGACGACGATCACTTCATCGCCGGGATGCACCGAACACAGGATCGCCGTGAGCAGCGCCTGCGTCGCGCCGGCCGTGACGGTGATTTCGGTGGCCGGGTCGTAACGCCGGCCATAGACCAGTGCGATCTTGTCGGCGATCGCGTCGCGCAGCGGCGCGACACCGGCCATCGGCGGGTACTGGTTGTGTCCGTTGCGCATCGCGGCCGCAACCGCCTCGATGATGCGCGGATCGCAGTCGAAATCCGGAAAGCCCTGGCCGAGATTCACGGCGCCTTTTTCCGCGGCAAGCGCGCTCATGACCGTGAAGATCGTCGTGCCGACGTTCGGCAGGCGTGAGGGGAAAACGGGAGTCGTTGGCATGTCTGAAGGAGCGTTCATCGATACGGTCGGAATCGGTTGGTGCCGGATGCGTCAGGCCGGCGTGACGGTGACGGCCGGCGCGACGTCGAGCGCGCAAGCCTCGGCAAAAGGTGCGGGTTGTGCGATCCGGAAACCGAAGTCGCGTGCGGTGCGCTTCGCGAGCTTCAGCAGCGCGCGGTCTTTCGAGACCAGCCATTCGGCCTGTGCGGCGCGGGCGAGTTCGAGAAACTTCTGGTCGTCGCGATCCTTGCACTTCGGCAGCGGCGGCGCATCGGCGTCGAGCGGCGGCGGCTCGACCAGGCTCGCCAGGCGGGCGACGGTCGCGAGCGCGGCCGCCTTGTCGACCGCGCGAGCCTGGAACTGCGGATAGTCGAGCACGTATTCGAGCTCGGTCAGGCAGCGGCCGTCGATCACAGCGGCAAGCGCGCCGCGCTCCAGTGCCGCGCGGATCGGGCGGGTAGCGGGGTCGTCGAATACGAGGATATCGATCCAGACGTTCGAGTCGAGCACGACGCGATGCGCGGCGTGCGGGGCGAGAGAGCGGGTCATTCGTTACAATCGGTGGTTTTCGTCTGACCGCAAGGCACGGCGTGCCAGCGAGCCTCTATGATAATCGTTCTCTCTCCTGCCAAATCCCTCGACTACGATACGCCCGCGCACGTCCAGTCTTACACGAAGCCTGCATTCGTCGACGACGCGTCGGAGCTGATCGACGGCCTGCGCAAGCTTTCGCCGCAAGACATCGCGACGTTGATGGATATTTCCGATCCGCTCGCGCGCCTTAACTTCCAGCGCTACGCGGACTGGTCGCCGACCTTTACGCCGGACAATGCGAAGCAGGCCGTACTCGCGTTCAACGGCGACGTCTACGAAGGATTCGACGCGAAATCGCTGTCCGCCACCGATCTCGACTATGCGCAGCAACACGTGCGCGTGCTGTCGGGCCTGTACGGGCTGTTGCGCCCGCTCGACCTGCTGCAGCCGTACCGGCTCGAGATGGGGACGCGATTCGCGAACGCGCGCGGCAAGGACCTGTACGCATTCTGGGGCGACCGCATCACGCGCGCGCTGAACGAACAGCTCGAAACGCGCAGCGGCGCCGCGCGCGTGCTGGTCAACTGCGCGTCGACCGAGTACTTCAAGTCGGTCAAGCCGAAATTGCTGGCCGCTCCCGTCATCACGCCGGTGTTCGAGGACTGGAAAGGCGGCCGTTACAAGATCATCAGCTTCCACGCGAAGCGCGCGCGCGGCCTGATGGCGCGTTTCATCGTCGAGAACCGCATCGCCGAACCGAAGGCGCTGAAAGCGTTCGCGACGGAAGGCTACGCGTTCGATGCGGCCGCTTCGAACGATACGACTTACGTATATCGCCGGCGAGTCGGCGAGTGACCATGCCGGCCGTTCACGAGACGGCCGGCGCATGCATGAGTCCGGGCAAGCGGTACACCGCCGGTTCCGGTCGCACCAGAGGAGAGACAGATGACCCTTTCGATCACCAGCAATTTCGACGCAGGCGCAATCGACGTCGTGTCGTGCGACAGCCCCGATGCGATTCGGCTGCGCGTACGCGGCGACAGCCACTCGGAATTCGCGCAATGGTTTTACTACCGCCTCACGGGCGCACGTGGCGAGCGATGCGTGATGACGTTCGAGAACGCGGCCGAGTGCGCCTATCCGTCAGGCTGGCGCAACTACAGCGCGGTGGCGAGCTATGACCGTGTCGACTGGTTTCGCGTGCCGACGACGTTCGATGGCAAGACGATGACCATCGATCACGTGCCCGAATTCGACAGCATCTATTACGCGTATTTCGAGCCGTATTCGGAAGAGCGTCATGCGGCGTTTCTCGGCGCGGTTCAGCAGTTGCCCCAGGCGGGTGTCGTCGAGCTCGGCCGCACGGTCGAAGGCCGCCCGATGTCGCTGCTGACGCTCGGTACGCCGGAAACCGACGGCGTGTCGAAGAAGAAGGTCTGGATCATCGCACGCCAGCATCCGGGCGAGACGATGGCCGAATGGTTCGTCGAGGGTCTCGTCAAGCGACTGGCCGGATGGGGCGACTGGGCCGGCGATCCGGTCGCGCGCAAACTCTACGATCGCGTGACGTTCCACATCGTCCCGAACATGAACCCGGACGGCAGCGTGCATGGCAACCTGCGCACCAATGCGGCGGGCGCGAACCTGAATCGCGAGTGGATGGAGCCCGATGGCGAACGCAGCCCCGAGGTGCTGGCCGTGCGCGATGCGATCCACGCGACCGGCTGCGACATGTTCTTCGACATCCACGGCGATGAGGATCTGCCGTACGTGTTCGTCGCAGGTTCGGAAATGCTGCCGAGCTTTACCGAGCAGCAGGGCAAGGAGCAGCGCGCATTCATCGACGCGTTCAAGGTCGCGAGTCCCGACTTCCAGACCGAACATGGCTACGCGGCGAGCAAGTACAAGGAAGATGCGCTCAAGCTCGCGTCGAAATACATCGGCCACCAGTTCGGCTGCCTGTCGCTGACGCTCGAGATGCCGTTCAAGGACAACGCGAACCTGCCCGACGAGCGTGTCGGCTGGAACGGTGAGCGCAGCGCGGCGCTCGGCGCGGCGATGTTGGCCGCGATCCTCGTGCACGTCGAGGCGTTCGCGTAAGCGTAGCGTCGCCGCATGAAAAAAGCCGGGGCATCGTGAGATGCCCCGGCTTTTTTCTTCCGTCGTTGTCGCTCCGTCGAATCAGGACTTCTTCGCGGTTTTCTTCTTCACGGCTTTCTTCTGGCCGCTCGACTTTTTCGTTGCGACGGCCTTCTTGCTGCCGGTGCGGCCCGATGCCTTCGCCTTGGCTTTGCCGCGATGCGACTTGCCCTTGAATTTCTTCGTCGAGGACGTGGAGCGTTCGACGCGCGGCTTCAGCGGCGGAACCGGATCGTTCCAGCTGAACGCGAGCATTTGCTGGCCGACGTAACCGCATCGGAATTTCAGCGGCGTCGGGTCGCTGCCGTCGTTGTGGATGCCGAGCCCGTCGACGGTGACGATGTTGTCGACCTTCACGCGTTGCTTGCCCTGGTCGAACGAGTCGTTCCACGGGGTGATCGTTGTGTTGCCGCTGTCGAATGCATTCGGTGCGAAGTCGACGCGGTCGAAGGCGGACGACGTGCTCGCGATGAAGCTGCCGTGCGCCGCACAATCGGCGGCGAGCGGGTCGGCATGCATTTCGTTGACGAATTTGTTGATCAACTCGGAGCGCTGGTCGAGCAGGTCGGCGAGTGCCGGTGTCGGAAGCGCAAGCGACAGGCCCGCGATACAGGCTGCCAGCTTGCCGAGCGCCCGGAAAATCCGGAGCGACGCAGGAGAGCTGTCCATCTGGTTATTGGTGAGGAGCGAATGAGACATCGGGCACGTATAGATGCCCGATGAAGAACCGGAGTTCAATCTTAGCGTAAAAAAGTTGTGCGGCAGTAGATGTCGCATTCTGCCGCGTTGCGGAAGGTGCTGCCGGCACGGGCCGACAGTGTCGCGGACGGGCGCGGGAAATCAGGCGCGCGGGCCGCCGAGGCGATAGCGCCGGACGTCGAAGGTCGTGACCCATGCGGGGCGATAGACCGCGATGAGTACCGTGGCCATGCCGGTGAACCACGCTTCGCCAAGTGCCAGCAGCGCCGTGTTCAGCAGATAGCCGGCCGGAATCACGACCGGCACGCCATCGGCGAGCGAGAGCTGCACCCCGGCCGCGGCAGCGGCAACCGCAACGATCGCGATGGCCGGCGACAGGAATCCCTGGCCGGTGATGAACGACGCGAGGTTGTGCGGCAGCCATGCGAGTGCGGCGCGCTGCAGCAGTGCCGATACGGCGACCGGCAGCGCGCCGTAGATCAGATAAGTCAGGCCAATGCCCTGCCACGGCGCGTCGAAGATGATCGCGGCAACGGCCGTGACGGCGCCCATCGCGATCAGTGCGAGCGTCCAGTCGAACAATGTGACGAGCAGCGTTGCGCCGAGCAGATGCATGACGATGCCGTCTTCGAGCCATGCGTTCGACGCCCAGAGGACCGCAATCGCGGTGACGAGCGCGAGCCACACGTGCTGGAGCGTGGCGTCCTGCAAACGCACGAAGGGGCGCTTCCAGATCGCGAGCGCGAGCAGGACCGCGGCGGCGATCCAGCCACCGATGCCAACCCAGAGCGGAAGCGGTGTGAAAAGAAAACCCATGCGTTCATATTACTCGTTGAGCATCAAAGGTGGGAATCCGCACATACCGAACGTCGCAATATCGAGACTGTTTGCCTAGCGTTCGCGCCGGAACCTCGCCGGCGGTTCGGCGGCGAGCAGCAGGTCTTGCGCGCCGGCAGCGGCGGCCGGCGACGGGTACGGACGGTCGTTCCGTTGCGCACGCAGCGTGACCGTGCCGCGCTCGGCGATGGCGGGCTTGCGCGTGCGATTGCGGTTCGCCAGCAGTACCTCGAGGTGCGGCGACAGCCACCCGTTGTAGATCGCGACCGCGGCGGCGCGGTTCGCGGCGCCCAGCTGCTGGAAGATGCTGGCGAGATGGATTTTTACGGTGCCTTCGCTGATGCCGAGCGTGCGGGCGATCATCTTGTTCGTGCTGCCCATGTGGACGAAGCGCATGATCTGCGCCTGCCGCGGCGACAGGAGGCCGCTCGGCGGGCGGCGCGGGAGCGAGCCGGCAAGCGACTGGAAATGCGCGTCATGGCGTGCCGCGGCGGTGGAGGGCAGCAGGCTGAGCGCGAGCGGCGGGATGAAGTGTCCGCCGAGCAGCACCATCTCGAGCGCGCGGACGATCAGGTGCGGTCGCGTGGAATGCGGGATCACGCCGGCGACGCCGTAGTTGAAGAAGCGCTGGATGGCCTCCGGCGAGGTTTCGTCGACGAGGACGGCGGCGGGGGCCGGCGAGCACGCGCTGCAAAGCGCCTGAAGTTCGCTGAGGCGGCCGACGTCCAGCCAGTCGATCGCGACGAGGTCGAAACGCTGGGTGCGCAACAGCCGGCGCGCCTGGAAACTGTCGGGCGCATCGTTGATGCTGGCGTGACGGTCGATCTGCCGCAACAGGGCCTTCAGTCCGTCACGCCGCTCGGCGTCTGAATTGAGCACCAGGAACCGCATATTCAACCTCCGTGATGTGAGTCATTGATCTGCCGTCGGGCATGCCTTGGGTTCGATAATGACAAAGACCTTACACGATGTCTGCTTGGCTGAAAGGCTTAGGAAAAGTCTGAAATTTCGGGCGACGGAATGCAGGACATGAAAAAAGCCGCTCCGGCGGGAACCGGGAGCGGCTTGGCGCGGGCAGGCCTGACGGGCCTGCGAGGCGGGTCAGTGGAAGTGAGGCTGGGCCGGCGATGCGTCTTCCGGCATTTCCGCATGGACGATTTCACCGAGCGGATCGGCGTAGAGCGGCACGCCGCAGTCGTCGCAGTATTCGGGCTCGAAGCGGCCCGCGTGCCGGCGGACGTCGGTTACGCCGCACTCCTTCAGCAGGCTCACGATTTCCTCGAGCGGCCCTTCGATTGGCGCTTCGCCTTCGAGCGTCGCGTTGTCGATCGACACGTCGCCGTTTTCGCGGCCGTAGAGCGGCCACACGACGCCGTAGATCACGTCGTTGCTCGCGCGTCGCGTGAAGCCGACGCGATACTCGTCGATACGGCGTTCGCCGAAGCCGGCGACCACCGCGCGCAGCTCTTGCGGTGCTGCACCAAGTGTGTCGAATAGATAACGAATGGCGGTTCGAACCGTGTGCGGACGGATGCGCTCGTCTGCATCGCGGCAGGCCGAATAGTACGCGTCCGGAAGGAGGCACTCGAATTCGCAGCCGGGCAGGGCGATCGAGAGGTTCGGGCCGCCCTGGGCCGTCCATTGTTCGAGGCACTGGCCGCGTTCGATCCGGCTGCCGTTTTCCTCTTCCTGCCAGCGGAACAGCGGCGCGCCGGCGGGGGCGGCGACGACGGCGAGCAGGAAGCGCGGGTCGGCCAGGATCGGCGAGGTTTCAGGCAGGTCGCCGAAGCTGAGCTTGGGCGTATGCTGGCTGATTGCCCCGTGTGCGAGCTGCTGCGCAAGCCGGTAGGTCTCGACATGGTGGCGCGGCAACTGATCGATGCTGTAGAGAAACGGCGCGAGCCCGACGAGCGTGCCGTTCGCCAGAACGTGAGCCTGCAGATGCGTTCGCAGGGCGTCGGCAACATCGCTCTTGAGCGGGCCCGACGGAATCATGTAGCGCGTCCATGCGAGAACCGGGACGGCGACCAGCAGGGCATCGAACGGCTGTCCGTCGTGCTCGATCACCATCGACTCGCTGTGCGTCTCGGCCATGTCGGCGAGTGCGCCGTAGGCATCGGGGTGATTCTGCTGGAGATGGTCGAGCGCGGCGTCGAGCGTGGTCTGGTTACCGTTGCGGACGATCTTGGCGAGCAGCGCATCGAGCTTCGCTTCCCAGAAGCGATCCTCGATGCGGCTGCCCGAGGCGAAGAGCGCAAGCGACAGACCGACCAGTTTGTCGGCATCGGGGGGGAGGCGTTTGGCGATTCGCTGGCGCATATTAAACACGTATATAGAAAGAGGCGAAGAACCTCACATTCTAGTCCGTTCTTTGCACCATAAGCGGTCTCGTGCCGAGACGTGGTCGGCAGGCCATATCGCAGCTTTCGTAAAAAAGTTGCGTCGCACCCCTTGCGCGATTCGAGGCAGGTGCCTACAATCACGCCTCTTTCGCGCTAACGGAAACGCAGCGCGGAAGAGGGAAGCGAAGCTGGTGGTGTGCTGCAGTGCGGGGCGCGCAACTGGACCAGGAAGTTGAGCCCCGCAGTCGCAACGAAGCAGTAAAAAAGTTGTTGACGAGCTGCGAAACACGGTTCATAATCTCGCTTCTCTGCTGCTGAAAACGCAGCGCTGCTG
>NZ_JPGL01000055.1 GCF_000732615.1 Burkholderia paludis | reverse complement strand
GGGGGGGGGTCGGGTGTTCGCGTCTCCTGGGCTGCATCACATCGCCGTGAAGGCGATCGTGGTGCCTGGGGACCGGAACGGCACGATTCGTCGAGAGGCTTTTCCGCTAAGGCTCACAAACAATTAACCGTCTTTACATGCCCAAGCTTGCTCGTTCAGCCACTCCGGGCATATTCAAACCTGCGAGACTCTGTTGCAGACCCAACGGGTCAGTGCTCATGGTCGGCGCGTTCCGCGCATAGGCATACAGGTTGTATGCCACCGCGAAGACCAATCGGGTCTTTCGACACGTACCGACCGACATCCGGGTCGAAATAACGGTAGCGGTTGTAATAAAGGCCCGTCTCATGATCGAAGTAATGCCCCTGGAAACGGATCGGGTTACGGATACCCGCCTTGCGCGCCGCTTCGCTGATGACCTCCTTTGCTTCACCCCACGCCTTGTAACGTGCCGACCAAGCGACTTGGCCTGCCTCGTCCGTCACTTCCTGTGGCGTGCCGATCTGGTCACACTGGCAATAGCCAATCTGCATGAACGTTACCGGCTTGTTCGTGTGGCTCCACAGCGGGTCACGGTCGATGTCGTAATGCTCATCGTATTCCGGCTGCTAGTGCAGTTCAATCCAGCCCGTATGAACCGCTTGCGCGAGCGGAACAAAGTTCTCCGGCTCGTGCAAGTACATCGACATCGCCTGCCATTGATACCGCTGCGGAAGCGCATGGACGCGTTGCGCCACTGGCAGCGAGTATTTATCTTCCGCGTCCTCGCGTGCGATCGTGACCGGCTTGTCCTCGATCGGATCGTAGCCGCCCCGGCGCTGCTCTGGCTGCACGTGGAAACGCTCCTCCAGCAGCAACACGTCGCCGTCCCACGTAACGCGGGTTCAGTCGGTACTGCCATCCAGACGCTCGATTTCCTTGCTGATGCGTCGGCTGAAGGCGTCATATTCGTAGAGCACCTCAGATCAGGCACGACGGCATCCGGAATGTAGGTCGTGCCGCCCGATGCCTCCGGGATCGTGCGCGCAATCTGGTATTTCGGCACTCACTCTGTCCGACCCGCAACACGCCAAACATCGCACAATTAATTATGCGATACAACAATACTTCTAATATAATAATTGCAAGCGCAAAAAAATAAATGCAAACAAATCCGCATAGATTTTTCATAAATTTAATTTGCAAATAAATTCACCTTTTAACAGGTAAATTTACGTTGATCTTGGCCGCACACGGACACAGATTGTCCGTTTGCACGGCGCTTTACCTTGCACATCTTTCCGGAATTATCAGTCGGACGCAAATCATCCAATGGATCATCACCGCAATAACCTTTAGATCAGCAACTATCTGGCATCGTCCATGGAACGTTTACGCCGGACCACTCCCCCGGTATTTCGGGGGGCAGGCCAAGGATAATTAGTTACCTCTCCCAATGCATCACCCACCTCACTATTTCGCACTATTTCAGGTAGTGGCGACGCAAGATCAGAACGATATAGATTCCCCATTCCAAGCAGCGCCGGCCCCATCGCCTGCAGGCCCAGATGATCGATCCAGATGACAGGGCTTTTCACGCATACGTAGACGTTAATACCGCCGACCAACCCGATCGGATCTTTACTGATGAACCACCCTGAGTTCGGATCGCAATACCGATTCCGGTTATAGTGCGGCTCCGTGAGCCATCATATTATTTTAATAAATTTAACTTAGAATTTTCTGCTTTTTATGAAAACAAATTCAAATAAGACTCGGGCGACCTCAAATCAATCCGAGAGATTTTTAGGTCGAATCTAGATACAATTTCAAATTAATAACACTGACACTCATAGCCGGCATCGATGTTACGCCCGTACTGTGGATAGCTTGGCTGATATTTTCCGAATTTCCCCTGCTGCCTGCACTCCTTTATGCAGCCTCTCTCTCTCTGCTCGAATGTCGGCTGACACATAGAAATAAATATAGGCATGAGTAAAATTAGAATAACAAGAGCCGAGATTAAATAAGATTTTATTTTCATCTGAAACTTGACTCGGTGCATGTAAAAGGTTGGGGTTCGTCGCTCCCAACAAAAGACTGCTGAAGAGGTTCCTGCTTTCTCTTGCACGTCAATCCTGAATTGTTCGTTGGCGATAAATCGATTTTTCCATAAAATCCCTTTGCACAATAAAATTGAGGGGCAGCCACCGGGACATTAACGCCCGGCCAATTCCCCGGCAATTCGTCAGCCGGAATTGGATTATTGCTGATATCATTTAATAGCCCCCTGACCTCTCCATTTCCGGCTAATACCGGTCGTGGAGGCATAGCGCCTCTTGCGTACAGGTTTCCCATTCCAAGCAGCGCCGGCCCCATCGCCTGCAGGCCCAGCGGATCGGTCCAGGTGACAGGGTTTTTCACGTATGCGTACGCATTCAAGCCGCCAACAAGACCAATCGGGTCTTTTCTGATGAAGCGGCCACTGCTTGGGTCGTAGTATCGATGCCGGTTATAGTGCAGTCCCGTCTCATGATCGAAGTACTGTCCCTGGAAGCGGATCGGGTTACGGATATCTGCCTTCCGCGCCGCCTCGCTGATGACTTCCTTCGCCGCCCCCCACGCCTTGTAGCGTGCTGACCAAGCGACCTCGCCCGCCTCGTCCGTCACTTCCTGTGGCGTACCGATCTGGTCACATTGGTAATAGCCAATCTGCGCGAACGCTACCGGCTTGTTCGTGCGGCTCCACAACGGGTCTCGGTCGATGTCGTAATGCTCATCGTATTCCGGCTGCTCGTGCAGTTCAATCCAGCCCGTATGAATCGCTTGCGCGAGCGGAGCGAAGCTATCCGGCTCATAGACGTAGTGCGTCGTGCGGCCATTGCTGCCGCCATGCTCGCCCGTGCCACTCTCCCATGCCAGTTTGTTGCCATCCCAGCCATACAGCGTCAGGCCGTATCCGTACTCCGCATTCAGCCTCGCCGTCTCGGCTTCCCGATAGCCACTGCCGTCATGTGAGCTCTGCCGGACCCACGCATTCGACTTCTTCGCCACGCGTCGACCCAATGCGTCGTACCAATAACTAACGGTTACCTTGCCATTACTGAACTGGATAAGCCGATCGAATCCGTCCCACTCGTACCACGCTTGCTCGCCATTACGGCGACGTTCCGTCAGGTTGCCGTATTCGTTCCAGGTGTAATGCGTCCCCGCATACTCGCGCAGCAGGTTGTCCAGCAGTGTCGGGCGCCCCTGAATTCGACTCGAATATCCAGGCGTGTTTCGATCAGGCGATTCGAAGCGCCGCATCTGCGCGTCGTCCAGCAGGTTACCCGCCGGATCGAACGCGAAGGCTTCTTCGCCCAGCATTCCGGTTGCCGCCACCAGTCGCCCGACCGGGTCGTAGCGGTAGGTCCGCATCCCGTTCTGCGTATCCTCGATGCGCTCCAGTTGACCGGCTCGGTCGTAGGTATAGCTGCGTTGCACCAGCAGTTTGCCGCCCTGCGTTTCGCTCCGGCTTGCTATCAGCTTCTGCTGTTGCAACCGTCCCGCAGCGTCGTACTGCTGCGTCTGCGTCAGGCCATTGCCCTGCACCCGCTCGATTTCTCGATGCAGGTCATCGCGCTCGATCTGGACGAGTTCCGTATCGTCCAGCATCATGCCGTGCACGTGTCCGCTGCCATAAGTAAGCAAGCTCACCCGGTGGCCGTCCGGTCGAATCGTGGCGACCCGTCGATTCAGTACATCGTATTCGTGCCGCCAGACCGCGACCCGCTTATTCTTCAGGAAACTGAAATGCTGGTGCTCACGCGTGACGTTACCCGCGTCATCGTGAAACCATTGCAGCCGACTGGTGGGATTTTCCGCCAGAATCATCTGCCCGTTGCCGTTGTACGCGAAACGCTCACGCTCGCCGTATTTCCACTGGCTTGTGCCCTGATCCCATTGACCCGTCTGGCGCGCGATCAATCTGCCGACCGCATCGAATTCGACTGCTGTGATTCGATGTCCTTGCTCCCCGTTGAGCACATCCGTCAACACACCGGATGACGGATCGTATCGATAACGCGTCGTCTTTCCATCAAAGCCCGTTTCAGCCAGCAACCGCCCCACGGGATCGTACGCAAATGACGTCTCCCGGCCGTTCTCGTTGCGCAGCGCCTCCAGCCGGCCCAACTTGTCCCATCGATAACCCAGCGACTCCCCGTTGGCGTTCTTGCGCGTGGCAATCAGACCCGCACGCGTATAAGTCCACTCCGTGCGTCGGCGCAATCCATCGACGTGCGCCAGCAACCGCCCTTCCGCATCACGCTCGTATTGCTCTGTCACCCCATCGGGCCGCGTCACGTCAACCAGTTGGCCCGCCTCGTAGCGATACTGAGTTGCCTGGCCTGCCGCATCGATAAACCGCTCCAGCTGACCTCGCCCGTTGTACTGCCATCGACTGGTCTTGCCCGAGCAGTCGGCATAAGACGTCAACTGGCCAGTCGCACTGTACGAGAGTTGCTTTTTGCCGCCCTTCGCGTCGATGATTTCCACCGGCTGGCCGAGCGCGTTGTTGGTGTATTCAGTCTTGTTGCCCAGCGGATCGATTTCCTCGATCAGGTGATCCTTCGCGTTGTAGTCGCGCAGCCACAGACCACCTTCGCCGTCGCGAATCTTGCGCACGTTGTCGCGAGCGTCATAGGCGTAATACACCGTGCTTCCATCGGCCCGGGTGTGCGAGACCTGATTGCTACGATCGTCGTAAGTGAAGCTCTCGACGCTTCCGTCCGGATGGAGGTGACGCACGACGTTCTTCGCCTCGTCCCGGAAGAACCATTCCGAACGCCCGTCTGCGTGTCGGATACGGTAGGTGTAGCCGAGAATGTCGTAGTAATACCAGGTCTCGTTACCGCGGGCGTCGGTGACATAGGTCAACCGGATGTTCGGATCCCACTCCAGTTTCGTGTCGTAGGTACCGTCATCGGCCCATTCACGCACGGCCTTGGCCGTCGCACTCTCGCCATCCCAGCGCAGGTTCATCCCTCGGCCGGTACGATCCGTGTAACGCGTAATCAGGTGGTGCTCGTACGTGTAGCTGCGGCTTGCGCCATTCTCGTCGGTCGCCGCAATCAGATCGCCCGCATCGTCGTAGGTATAGTCGGCAAGCTGGCGAACCGCCTTGTTATTTTCGATCAGCCACACCTGCGCCACGCGGCCCTGTTCGTCGGGCACCACGTGAACGTGGGCATCGATCTCGATCTCCCCGTGATAGGACATCAGATCAGACGGCAGCAGCGCATGATCGGACACATGCTCAGGATGATCATAGGCCAGCGCCAGGCCCTCGCCGTTGCGCAGTACGATGCCCGTCAAACGGAAGTGTTGGCCGTGACGCTCGTAGGTCTCTCTGACATCGTAGCCACGCGCCAGGGTCACCACTCGATCGGAAACCCGCACCAGCGTCAGGTTCTCGATGGCGTCGTAATGAAACGCCCCGACTTTCGGCAACGGATACGCATGCGTGCGGCCGTCCGCTGCGTGATAACGAAGGCTCTCCGGCAGTGCATCGTTTTGCACGATGTCGAGCCGCGTCGTGTACGGCGTGATCCAGCGCGCACCCATCACCCCATCATCGTAGGCAGCAAGGTCGGATCGATACTGACGGCTCCAGGTAAGCGGAAACAGCCCCGGCAGCGAGAAGTCTTCGTGTTCCAGGCGCTCAGCGCCCCGAGCAAAGCTGATGCTACCCGTTGTTCCTTCACACTCCTTGCAGCCGCCATCGCTTTTGGCGTTTGCCTGTGCACTGATAGCGTCGGTGGTGTTATCGCCGTGGCTATGGGCCGCCTGGCCACTCTTGTTTTCCGGAACGTTCGCAGCCAGGCCCTTGTGGCCGTTCTTTTTCCGATAAGCCTTGACCACGGCCAGCAACAGCGTCAGCAACTTGGCGATTTCACCCACACGCGGATCGGCAAGTTTAGCCAATGCGCCCTTGCACATACCGGCCAGCTCACGAATCTTCCGGTCCACGTCGGCTGCAATCTGCGCGCGTTGTTGCAGTGTCGGGGTGAGGCTCATACCCGCGTTGGATTCTGCCTCCACCCCGGCCTTGGTCGCCTGATGCAGCACCCATAAGCCCTTCGTGATACTCGCACCCGGATCGCGCACAAAGACATCCGCCGCCTGACGGGCCTCCTTTCCGGCCAACTTCGCATTACCCTCCGCATTGAGCGTGTCCAGCACTGCCTTCTTCATGCCAGCCGCCATGTCCAGCAGCATTTTTTCCAGCAGCTCGCCCGCGTCCTTGAGCATGCTATCCAGGCGGACCTGCGCTCCCTGGACGAACGTCTCCAGTTCCCCAACAATGGCCGCATTCAGATGCGCGGTAAGCAGATTGACCAGGGCATCGTGGGTCTGGACTTTCTCGCCATGCTTCGCCATCGCTTTCAATTCGACTGCCAACTCGCGACGCGCCTCCACCAGCATCGGTCTGAGGGCCATGCGCGCTGCCGCCAACGTTGAGGGCACCGGAATGATCCCGATCATGTCGATGCCGATGTTCACCCAGTCCATCGCGTCGGCGGATGGCTTGTCGTGCAACGCCTTCAGGTCCAGCGCCACGCTGACCAGAGCGATGACGTTACCGACGACCGGCAGACCCTGCGCAGCATTACTAAGCCGCTCCAGCGTCACGACGCCGCCGCTGATCTGTTGCAGCCACTGATCGAATTTGCGCGAGGCGGCAGCAATGTCTTCCGGATGAATGGTGTTAAGCGGCGCAACGGCCAACTGCACCGGGCGAGTAGCAGCTACGGTCGAAGATGCGGTCATGGGGAGAAACTGAAAATGAATTCGGAAACGACGCGAAGATGCCGCGAGAGATCTGCGCCTCGTCTGTCAAACAAATCCGGACATACGCATATCAGGCGCGACCGAGTCGGTTTGCGCTTTCTCACGACTGTTGGAAGAAGACATGCGATCCATTTAAACGCCTTGCCTTCCAGCTCGATCGCCTCGATCGGAAAAAATAGATTATCGAGCGGCAGTCTCGTGATACCGGGCGCCGATATCTTTTCTCCAGTCGATGCCGACACATTGGGGCGCGAATTCAACCCCTCGATGGCATCAAGTTGTTGATGAAAACGCTGAATCCGTGAGCTGAACGTGATTCCGGATGGCGGAACATCGTGGACCAGCGTAGAAGCGCTCGCCAACGCCGAAATCAACGCTGCCGAAGCTTCTTGTTTCTTCATGTGTTAGCGGCGCAGTAATTGGTCTCTTCCGCCGCAATGTACCGATAATATTTGTTCTCGTGTTGCCAGAAATTACAAGGATGTCAGATCAATTGACTACCGGACTCTATTGATGCAGTCATACACCCAGGTTAACACCACGACTCCTTCCCTTTCACTTCCAACAATCATCCACAAAATTGACAGTTGCAAACAATTTTAAAAATAAAAAATCGAGATATTCGATATATTAAAAACACCCACCTTCAACCACCCCATCATTTATGAAATTCAGCACACTCTCCAGCCGCTTTATTTCCAGAACGAGAAAAGCCCATCATTCATCACGCACTCGTAGCCGAACAGTAATTTTGGGATTATTAAATTCACACCGCCCAGCAATCTCGAAAATGTGCGCTGATCACCCCACATAAAAACATTGACTTGGTCGACGTTGGCAATAATTTTCTTGTGCTCGTCATGACGCGCCCCGCACGCTAAACGCATACGTCATCGTGTCGCGCATCCACAACAAACGCACCATCAAGGTGATTAGTCAGCTTTATGCCGGTCGTGGCAAGGGGGCCGTTCCAACTTCCGCATCGGGTACGACATGAGCTTTGCTCCGAGCGGTCGTCCGGTACGTGGACGATCATCACCGTGCTCGCACCGACAATCAACGTCTCGACGCCGCCTGGTTCGGCGCAGGTGTGACGTTCAAGATAACGCGGCAAAGTGCCTCGGACGGGGCAATCAAGCATGTCGCATAACCCCGTCCGTGTTCTCTCTGGCCGTCGGCATGTGCATCCATATCTTTCGCGGAGTCGGGTTCCGATTCAGCAGCCGGTACGCCACGCCCCTACAAATCAAGCCCCAGGGTACGACTGCCTATCTCGGCAACAGCAAACTCGTGACCTTCGCTCACGACGGCGTTGCAAGACGTATTCCGGTGAGGTCACCCAACGTAATGCCCCTCCCCCGCATTGACTCGCTTTGGCCCAGCCAGATTCGTCTGCCGGATCTCTTCATTTTGCAGGTCTCCTGCCCCTCATCCCAGGTTGCCGTACGTGCGAGGCCCTGCACAGAAGCTCGTCAAAACGGCCGGTCTTTGACGTAACGACTGGCTGGCCGTTCGTCGACCCGGTATTGGCGGGTCTGCCGCAGCTGCAGTTGTCGGTCTGAATTCATCCATGAGCGCATTCGCGATTCGAAAACATCTACGACATCGCGCAGGGACGTCCACAGCCAAATTGGGGCCGATGACGAGGGTCCCGGGTGCCTCAGTCTTCCGCGAGATCGATCTGCGCGCCGAGCACGCGCATCTTGTCGAGCACCAACGCGAGTTGCTCGTCGGGCAGCACGAGCCGGGCAGCACCAAAGAACAGGATATGCGGGCTGAGTTCGCGCGGCTCCGCGCCGCCCGTGTACTTTCGCCACTGTTGGCCGCCGGCCACGCCGAACAATTCGGCCATCTGCTCGCCGGTACGGCCAAGTTCTACTTTCAGGTGCCGAAGGTCTTCAGCCTTGGGAGGGGTGTATTTCATCGTGTCTGGTGTCGGTTGGAGCGTGAGATCGGAGTGGTACTCCCGTCACTTCCGTCTTCCGGAAGACAGATAGATCTGGTGGCCTCGGAAGAGCCAGGTGTTCAACATCAGTTGCGCTATGCCGAGACTCTTCTGGAGCAGCTTCTCGAACGTGTCCTTCGCCTTGATGCCATACCGAAACACGCGGCTGATTTCACTCCGCACTCGATGCGCCGTGTATCTGGCGCCGCGACTGTCGATCCGCTTCAGCACCGCGAGGATCTCGGGGGTGTCGACTTCAGTTATCGGACGCCGCCGAGCCACGGGAACACATCGCTCTCAAGGCGAGCCAGCGTCTTTTCGTACTGCCCGATCTCGACAATAGTTTTGCGTTCGTTCATCCACCCATGAGCCACAGCCTCAAAGGTATTGCTGGCTGCTGGACGAGCCGTCCGCTTCGCGATGCGCTTCGCCACGCTTGGATCGACGCCAGCCGCTAGCCTCTTCCATGCATCGCCCCGGCGTTTGCGGGCCGCCGCCAGTACTTGGCACCGTCGGGCTGCATCAGTAAGTACATCCCGCCGCCATCGGTGAGCTTGTAAGGTTTGTCCGCCGGCTTCGCATTCTTCGCCGTTGAATCGGTAGGTGGCATGGCGCATCGACGCCCTTGGATATCAACGAATATACCAACCCTTCGATGAGATGTAACGAGCATCAATGAGACTCAATGGAACAAAAAACCCCGCCAGGACAAGGTTCTGAGCGGGGTTCTGAGATCGCACGAGATACAGCGAGATAATTCTATGGTGCCGGGGACCGGACTCGAACCGGCAAGCCAGTTAAGGCGGCGGATTTTCGTCACACTGCTTCTTTCAAAGCCGGCGTCGTCGAGGCGATGCCGTTCGTGCGCTGGACTATGCCTTCGCCGTCGCGCGCGGGCATCACTGCCGCCCGTGCGCCTTAGGCGCCCCCCGTCTAGTCTCTACACCTTCCTCGCGGATGTCGCGAGGCTTGGCTCGGCGTTGCCTCGATGCGCGCATCAGGGGTTTCACCGAATTTGAAGGGTTCTGCACCGGCCGTTTCCGACCGGGCACTCAATCGTTTAAGTCCGCTATGTTTACCAATTTCATCACCCCGGCAAGAGGGCGGACCGCATTCTACCATCGGTCCGGCCCCGTACGACGCCGTCATTCGTCACGAACGATACAGCGTCACAACGCAGGCGCCGCCCAGGCCGATATTGTGCTGCAACGCCACGCGCGCGCCTTCGACCTGTCTCGCCCCCGCATCGCCCCGCAGTTGCCAGACCAGCTCCGCGCACTGGGCCAGTCCGGTCGCGCCGAGCGGATGACCCTTCGACAGCAGGCCGCCCGACGGATTGGTGACGATCCTGCCGCCGTACGTGTTGTCGCGATCGCGCACGAACCGCTCCGCGCCGCCTTCGGGACACAGTCCAAGCGCTTCGTAGCTGATCAGCTCGTTGCTCGTGAAGCAGTCGTGCAGCTCGACGACGTCGAGATCCTCGGGCCCGATCCCGGCCTGCTCGTACACCTGCCGGGCGGCAGCGGCCGTCATGTCGTAGCCGACCATCCGGATCATCGACGTCGGCGCGAAACTGCTCGGGTAATCGGTGGTCATCGCCTGCGCGGCGATGTGCACCCGCCGCGCCAGGCCATGACGTCTCGCGAATTCATCCGAGCACAGTACCGCGCAGCCGGCGCCGCAGGTCGGCGGGCAGCACTGGAACCGCGTGAGCGGATCGAACACCTCGCTCGACCCCATCACCTGCGCCAGGTCCAATGGCTCGCGAAACAGCGCGTACGGATTGCGCGCGGCATGCTCGCGCGCCTTGACCGAGATCATGCCGAACGTATCCCGCGCGGCACCGTAGCGCTCGATGTACTCGCGCCCGGCGCCCCCGAACATCCGCACGGCCATCGGTGCCTCGATCTCGCCCTGCATGGTGTCGGCGACATCGAGATGCGGTTCGAGCGGCGACGCACGATCGTTGAACCAGGTCGTCAGCGCCCCCTTCGCCATCTGCTCGAACCCGAGCGCCAGCACGCATTCGGCCGCGCCGCTGTCGATCGCCTGGCGCGCCAGCCAGAGCGCGGTCGAACCCGTGGAGCAGTTGTTGTTGACGTTCACGACCGGCACACCGGTCATGCCGACCTCGTAGATCGCCCGCTGCCCGCAGGTGGAATCGCCGTAGACGTACCCGGCGTACACCTGTTCGACCGCGTCGTATGCGATGCCGGCGTCGGCAAGCGCAATGCGCGCGGCTTCCGCGGCCATCTCGTAGTACTGCGGACTCGCGCCCGGCTTCATGAACGGGATCATCCCGACACCGATGACATTGACTCGACGACTCATGCTGGGCTCCTTCGTGGGTTCAGAAGATCTTCATCACGCGCAACTGGACGCTATAGTCGTTCTTGAAGCCGCCTTCGGCCGAGAGCGCCTTGCCGAGCATCCCCGATACCTGCCAGGTCGGGGTCAGCATGTGACTCGCGAACAACCGCAACTGGTTCGTGCTCGTCTTCTGGCCAGTATAGGCGTCGTCGACATACTCCTTGCCGCCGAAGGTGCCCGCGTAGCCGAACGAAACCGACGTGGCCGGCGTGAACTGATAGCGCAGGTACGTCTGCAGTTCGACGGACGGTCGCACGGAAATGCGTTGTCCGGCGTCGTCATGCCCCGGTTGCGCGGCCACGTCCAGCGCGCCGTCGAAGAACAGGTTGCGGCCGAGCCCCTGGATCACGCCGAGTTGCGGCGTGAACACGACGGTGCCGGCACCCGCGCCGACCCGGCCGAGATCGTATTTCCCGGTCGGCACGGAAAAGTAGGCCGTAAACCCGACCACCGTGCCGTACTGAGGATCTGGACGGTTCACAAGGAATGCGGTCGCGCCGAACGTGAGGTCGCCGAGTCCGTTGTTCGTCGGCACCGGGCTGCCGCCGACCTTGACGTCGGTCAGTTTCGCGAACGGCAGGTACGCCTGAAAGGCCAGCGGCACGCCGCCGATCTGCGTGTAGTGCAGCACCCGCGCAATGCCGACGGTCTGATCGAGGCTCGAATCGGGCACCTTGCCCACGCCGTCCAGCCGGAAGTCGCTGCTCGGCGTATAGCCGAGATAGCCGAGCGCGAGCGTCGTGCCGGGCGGCAGCACCGTATAGTCGCCCGGGTAGATGTCGATCGCCGACGCCGAGGTAGAGAGCGCCAGCAAAACGCCCGCCAGCGCGGCAGGCTGCATCGCCTTCGTCTTCATGTCTCCATCCTTTTTATTCAGTATTCCTATTATTTATGCGCGAAACCGGCGCAGGCCGGATCGCCCGGTACGCCGTCCTACCCGGCCGACACGCCGCCGCGCAGTCTGGCCTTCACGTCCGGCTTCGACACCTTGCCGACCTTCGAGCGCGGCAGGTCGCTCCATACCTCGATCTGCTTGGGCGCCTTGACGCTGCCGATCCGCTCCTTCACGAACGCGGCGAGCGCCGCGGTATCGATCCGCCTGCCGTCGCGCGGCTGCACGACGGCCACCACCCGCTCGCCCCACTTGTCGTCGGGCAGGCCTATGACCGCGCAGTCGCGCACGTCGGCGTGCGCAAGCAGCGCCTGCTCGACTTCGATCGAGTAGACGTTGAATCCGCCGGTGATGATCATGTCCTTCGCGCGATCGACGATGAACAGGAAATTGTCCGCGTCGAGGTAGCCGATGTCGCCCGTGTGGTGCCAGCCGAATGCCGATGCCTCGGCCGTCGCGTCGGGATTCTCGTAGTAGCCTTTCATGACCAGCGAGCCGCGCACGACGATCTCGCCGCGCTCGCCCGTCGGCAGCAGACGCCCCTGCCCGTCCATGATGCCGACCTCGACGAGCGGCGTCGGCCGGCCGGCGGACGACAGTCGCTCGATCGCGATGGAGCCGTCCGGGCGATAGTGATCGGCCGGCGCCAGCGTCGACACCATCATCGGGGCCTCGGTCTGGCCGAACAACTGCGCCATCGGGCCGATCCGCTCGAGCGCCTCGGCAAGACGCTCGACCGAGATCGGCGCGGCGCCGTACCAGAAGCACTGCAGCGAATCGAGGCGGGTCGCGGGCAGGTCCGGGTGGTCGAGCAGCATGTAGATCACCGTCGGCGGCAGGAACGTATGCGTGACGCGTTCCCGTGCGATCGTCGCCAGAAACGCCCCGACGTCGGGATGGCGCATCACGACGATCCTGCCGCCGAGCGTCATCACCGGCAGGCACAGCACGCCGGCCGCATGCGTAAGCGGGGCGAACGCCAGATACACCGGCCGACCGTCGAACGGGTAGCTCATCAGCGTGAGCGCCGTCATCGTCTCCAGGTTCCGTTCCGACAGCATCACGCCCTTGGGCACGCCGGTGGTGCCGCCGGTGCCCGGCAGCATCGCGACGTCGCTCACCGGCTCGCGTTCGTACGGCGTGTCCGGCAAGCCGTCCAGCCAGTCGTCGAGACACGGCGCGAACGGCAGTGTCGCATCCAGGCACACGGCCACGCTCAACGCGGGCAGCCCCGGCAACATCTTCTCGACCATCGCGGCATACGCGCTGTGAAACAGCAGCGCGCGGCACGCGAAGGTCTCGAGCACGAAGCGATTCTCGGCAACTTCATTGCGCGGATTGATCGGGCACCAGACGTTGCCCGCCCGTGCAATGCCGAACACGCACGCGAACGCGACCGGATCGTTGCCCGACAGGATCGCCACCGTGTCGCCGGCGGCCACGCCCGAGCGGGCGAGCCCGCGCGCGACGCGGTAGGTGAGGCGCTGAACCTGCGCGTAGGTCAGCGTCTCGTCGTCGGCGACGAGGCACGGCCGGTCGGCGCCGAGCGACGCGCCCTTGTCGAGATAGCGGGTCAAACGCATGACGATTCTCCCGGAAAGTGCGACGCGTCAGTCCTGCACGGTCAGCACGGGCTTCATGACGAGGCCGAAGCTGCGCAACTGGCCGAGCAGCGCGTGATGGCCGAACGCCTGGCAGCCGGATGCGAAGCCGACCCGTTTCGGCGGCGTCTGCAGCAGCGAGAACGCGGCATACGCCTGCAGCAGCCCGGTCTGCTTGTAGTTGCAGACGCCGTGGATCACGCAGTGCGCGCGGCCGAGCGGGCCCGACGCATGCACCGAGTCGATCGTCGTGTTCAGGCGCGGGTTCTCGCGCGGCGGCATGCTCGCCTGCAGGCTGTTCGCGATCTCGGCGAGCGCGACTTCCTGTTCGGCCGGCGGCAGCGGGCGGATCTTCTCGTCGAACATCCGCGTCGTCTTCTGTACGCCCTCCATGACCGCGCGCGCCATCACGCCGCCGATCGCGCGGCAGTTCGCCACGCGCGGATCGTCCTTGAACCACACCGGGTGCGCCGTGCCGCCCCACGGCATCGCGATCGCCGTTTCGTGCTGCCCCGGCACCGCCACCTCCGCATGCGCGGTCGGCTCCCATGTGACGTACTTGTTCTGCTCGAGGTAGTACCAGGTCGCTTTCAGGATCGTGAAGATCGTCTGCGTCGACGCATAGGTCGGGAAGCCCTTCCACAACACCAGGATATCGAGCGTGTCGAGTCCCGGCGTCTCCAGGCACAGGTTCGCCGCGATCTCTCCCGTCGTGTACATCTGCGCGACGTTCGGCGCGAGCAGCAATTCCTTCTTCGCGAACGCGTCGCCCCAGCGCTCCTTCGCGAGCAGCACCCAGTCCTGCTCGCCGGTCGTGTCCGAGTAGTGGCAGCCGGCCGCAAGACACGCCTCGACCACCTCCGGCCCGTACTTGATGAACGGCCCGACCATGTTGCTGACGAATTTCGCCCCCTTGAACAGCTCCGTGAGCGCGGCCACCGAATGCTCGACCTCGACGATTTCGTAGTCTGCGGTCTCGATACCGGGAATGCGCTCGACGACTTCCGCGATGCGCTTGCGGTCGCGTCCCGCCGCGATGAACGGGATGTTGTACTCGCGCAGGTATTCGCATACCAGGCGGCCGGTGTACCCCGACACGCCGTAGACGACCACGGGCTTCTTGTCGCTCATGTCTCCTCCTTCATCAAAGAAAAATCCGGTCCCCGTCTCTCGTTACATGCCCATGCCGCCGTCGACCGGCATGCCGGCGCCGGTGATGAAGCGGGCGTCGTCGGAGCACAGGAAGACGATCGCGTCGGCGATCTCGTCGACCGTCGCGAGGCGCCCGAGCGGCGTCTGCGCGACGACGGCGGACACGGCGCCCTGGACGTCGGGCGCCAGCCCGTTGGCGACGATATCGGTGGCAAGCTTCATCCCCATCTCGGTGGGCGTCAGGCCCGGGTACACGCAATTGACGCGAATGCCGTAGCCGAGCTTGCCGGCTTCCATCGCCGCGACACGCGTCAGGCGATCCACGGCGGACTTGGTGGCCGAATAGCCGGCGATGGCCGGATAGGCGATCGTGGCCGCGACCGACGACACGTTGACGACGACGCCGCCCCGCCCCGCCGCACCGCCCGGGCGCATCGCGCGAAACGCATGCTTCAGGCCGAGGCCAACCCCGACGATGTTGATGTCGCACATGCGGCGCAGGTCGGCCGCCTGCAGGTCCGCGACGAGCGACGTGATCTCGATCCCCGCGTTGTTGATCAGGATGTCGAAGCCGCCCATCTCCCCGACCATCGCGCCGGCGGCGTGCCCCCAATGCTCGTCGTTGCCGACGTCGAGCGCGACGACGCCCGTGCGCACGCCCTTCTGCGCGATGTCGTGCGCGGTCTGGGCGGCGAGATCGGCAAGCACGTCGCCGATCATCACGTCCGCCCCCGCCTGCGCGAGCGCATGCGCCACCGCGGCGCCGATCCCGCGGGCGCCGCCCGTCACCAGTGCCTTGCGTCCTGCCAGCCTGCCGTTCTCCATGTCTCCCTCCACGCTTCAACGTTACGCCGGGCGACGCCCGGAACGGCCGTCGGGCCCGACAACATCTAACCAACTGGAAAGATAAATTTTTACGAATGGTTAGATATTGCTATCCGCGTGTCAAGATTTATTTTTACAACCGTCCGGTTTTTTCTTGACAGTCGTTTCGCTGCTTTGCACAATGCAATGGCCGACCGACGACGGCGCCGCGCAAGCCGCGCGGCATCGTGCGGCGCAACCGCTCGACAGGAGACGACAGCAGGATGACGAAGCAGCACGACCCCGCGCCCACTGCCACGCGACAACGTTCGGCACGCCCGAGGCGCGATCCCGTGGACAAGTACGAAGCGCGTCGCGTCGAACTCGCGGAAGCCGCGCTGAACACACTCGCGGAGCTCGGGTACGCCAAGACCAGCCTGCGCGAAATCGCGCAGAAGTCGGAGTACACGCATGCGGTGCTGCATTACTACTTCGAAGACAAGCTCGACCTGATCCGCTGCAGCATCCGGCAATTCAAGGCACAGTGCGCGACGCGTTACGACGTGGTGACGGCCGCCGCGCAGTCGCAGGAAGCGCTGATGAACGGCTTCCTCGACAAGCTCGCGGAAACGATCCGCGACGAGCCGCAAATGCACAGCCTCTGGTACGACCTGCGCGCACAGGCGCTGTTCGAGGACGCGTTTCGCGACGTCGTGAACGAGATCGACAAGAGCCTCGAGGAAATGGTCTGGCGAGTCGTCATGCGCTATGCCGAACTCGGCGGCCGGCAGCCGTCGATCACGCCGGGCGCCGCCTATGCGCTGCTCGACGGGCTCTTCCAGAAACACCTGCTGCTGCACGTGTCGAACCAGCCCGACGCGATTGCCCGACTGCTCGACGAAGTGCGCACGCTGCTGCCGCGGCTCGTGTAACGCACCCGGCGGCATGCGGGCGGGCCGCGCCTGCCCGCTGCGCCGCCTTCATACTTCCTCCCGCGCCGCACCATCCCCGATACAATCGTTTCCACGTCGTCCGGCGGGCACAACCGTCTGACGTTTGTGTCGTGCTTTTCACGAAACAGGCGTCGCGAGCGTCATCGCGCAGTCACAAACGTTTTCGATAATTTTCCGGCCGAAAACGTTTACATCGCGTTACTTCATGACCTCGACCATCAAGGACGTCGCTGCCCTCGCGGGCTTCTCGATCGCCACCGTCTCGCGTGCGATCAACGCGCCGCACACCGTCAGCCCCGCCACGCTGCAGACGATCCGCACCGCGATCGACACGCTGCAGTTCCGGCCGAGCCCGCTCGGCCGGCAACTGCGCGGCGAGCGCACGCGGCTCGTCGGCGTCGTCGTGCCGACGCTGTCGAATCCGGTGTTCGCCGACTGCCTGCAGGGCGTCGACGAACTCGCGACCGCGGCCGGCTTCAAGCTGATCCTGATGACGACCGAATACGATGCGGCGCGCGAGCGCCACGCGATCGAGACGCTGCGCGAGCAGCGCGTCGAAGGGCTGATCCTCACCGTCGCCGACGCCGACACGCATCCGCTGCTCGACATGCTCGACCACGACGGTCCGCACTATGTGCTGATGCACAACGACACGCGGCGGCGCCCGTCGGTCTCGGTCGACAACCGTCGCGCCGCCTACGACGGTGTCCGGCTGCTGATCGCGCGCGGCCACCGCCGCGTGCTGATGCTGGCCGGCTCGCTCGCCGCGTCGGACCGCGCGCGCCAGCGCCATCTCGGTTATGCGCAGGCCCTCGAGGAAAGCGGCGTCGCGACGCTGCCGCCGGTCGAAGTCGATTTCAACGCGCCCGAGCTGCCCGATGCGGTGCTCGCGCATCTGACAGCGGACGCGACGCGCCCGACCGCCCTCTTCTGCAGCAACGACCTGCTCGCGATGGTCGTGATGCGCGGCCTGCGCCGCGCGGGCTTCTCGATTCCCGACGATCTGTCGGTGCTCGGCTTCGACGGGATCGCGATCGGCGAACTGCTCGCGCCGCCGCTGGCGAGCGTTGCGACGCCGAACCGCGAGATCGGCCGCCATGCGTGGCAGCGTCTCGTCGAATGCATCGGCGGCGCGACCCTCGAGCGCACGTCGCTGATCCTGCCGCATGCGGTGCGCGACGGTGCGACGATCGCACCGCCGGCCGCCGACCTGCACTTGCACAAGGCCTGAACGCGCGCGCTACCCGGCGCGCACCCAACCCACCACCCAGCGCCACACCCTCGCCCGGAGACCCACCGTGTCCTTTCGCCTGACCTCGCTGCTGCGCGCGCTCGCAGCGCCCGTCGCCTGCGCCGCGCTCATCGCGGGCGCGCCCGCCGCCCACGCCGATGAAACGGCGATCTGCTACAACTGCCCGCCCGAATGGGCCGACTGGGCCGCGCAGATCGCCGCGATCAAGCAGAAGACGGGCATCCGCGTACCGTTCGACAACAAGAACTCGGGCCAGTCGATCGCGCAACTGATCGCCGAACAGAAGAGCCCGGTCGCCGACGTCGTCTACCTGGGCGTGTCGTCGGCGTTCCAGGCGAAGGACAAGGGCGTGATCGCGCCGTACAAGCCCGCGCACTGGAACGACATCCCCGCGAACCTGAAGGATCCGCAAGGCTACTGGTTCGCGATCCACTCGGGCACGCTCGGCTTCTTCGTGAACAAGGACGCCCTCGACGGCAAGCCGGTGCCGCGTTCGTGGGCCGACCTGCTGAAGCCCGAATACAAGGGCATGGTCGGTTATCTCGACCCGTCGAGCGCGTTCGTCGGCTATGCGGGCGCGGTCGCCGTGAACCAGGCGCTCGGCGGCAGCCTCGACAACTTCAAGCCGGCGCTCGACTGGTTCCGGAAGCTGAAGGCGAACGCGCCGATCGTGCCGAAGCAGACCGCATATGCGCGCGTGCTGTCGGGCGAGATTCCGATCCTGCTCGACTACGACTTCGACGCGTATCGCGCGAAGTACAAGGACAACGCGAACGTCGAGTTCGTGATTCCGAAGGAAGGCACGATCGCGGTGCCGTACGTGATGAGCCTCGTGAAAGGCGCGCCGCACGACGCGAACGGCAAGAAGGTGCTCGATTTCGTGCTGTCGGACGAAGGCCAGAAGCTGTGGGCCAACGCCTACCTGCGCCCGGTGCGCGCGCAGGCGCTCGGCGCCGACATCGCCGCGAAGTTCCTGCCGGCGAGCGAATACGCGCGGGCCAGGTCGGTCGACTTCGGCAAGATGGCGGCCGGCCAGCAGGCGTTCGGCCAGCAGTACCTGCAAGTCATGCAATAAGCGGCGGGTCCCGACCGATGCTCGACCTGACCTTCCCGCTGCGCTGGCGCGTCGCGCTCGTCGCGCCCGCGCTTGCGGTGTTCGCCGCGTTCTGGCTGCTGCCGATGGCGGCGCTCGTGCAGGTGTCCGCCGACGGCGCGTTCTTCTCGCAGTACGCCGCGCTGCTCGGCAACGCGCGCTACATGAGGAGCCTCGGCGGGACCATCGCGCTGTCCGCGGGCGTCACGCTCGCGACGCTCGTGCTGTCGACGATCGCCGGCCTCCTGCTCGCGCGCCGCGAATTCACGGGCAAGCGCGTGCTGCTCGCGTTGCTCACGTTCCCGCTCGCGTTCCCGGGCGTCGTGGTCGGCTTCATGGTGATCATGCTTGCCGGGCGCCAGGGGCTGATCGGCATGCTGTCCGCGAAGCTCACCGGCGACAAGTGGGTATTCGCGTATTCGGTCGCCGGGCTGTTCGTCGGCTACCTGTATTTCTCGATTCCGCGCGTGATCGTCACCGTGATCGCGGCCGCGTCGAAGCTCGACGCGTCGCTCGAGGAAGCCGCGCGTTCGCTCGGCGCGTCGCCGTGGCGCATCTTCGTCGACATCGTGCTGCCCGCGCTCGCGCCCGGCCTGATCGCAGCCGGCGCGATCTGCTTCGCGACCGCGATGGGCGCCTTCGGCACTGCGTTCACGCTCGCCACCGACCTGAACGTGCTGCCGATGACGATCTATACCGAGTTCACGCTGAACGCAAACATCGCGACGGCGGCCGGCCTGTCGATCGTACTCGGCATCGTCACGTGGGCCGTGCTCGCGCTCGCGCGCCGGTTCACGGGCCACACCGCCGCCGCTGCGGCCTGAGGAGTCCTCCATGCAATCGCTTTCCGGCTCGTCCACGCCGTCGCCGGCGCCCGCTCCCGCACAGGCGAACGGCACGGCTCGGCGCGCCCCGCGCGTCACGGGCACGCGCGCGATCGCCGCCCTCCAGTGGGGCGTCACGCTGCTGCTGTGCGCGTTCCTGATCGTGCCCGTCGTGATGTCGGTACTCGCAGGCCTGACCGTCAACTATTTCCGCGGATTGTCGAGCGGGCTCACGCTGCGCTGGCTCGAACAGGTTTGGGAGCAGTATCACGGCTCGGTCGCGCTGTCGCTCTACGTCGCGTTCGCGACGCTTGCGATCGTGCTGGCGGTCGGCGTGCCCGCCGGCTACGCCCTCGCGCGCAGCAAGAGCCGCGTCGCGCGCGCGATCGAGGAAGCGCTCGTGCTGCCGGTCGCGCTGCCGGGACTCGCGTCGGCGCTCGCGCTGCTCGTCGTCTACGGCGGCTTCACCGCGTTCCGGATGAGCCTGTGGTTCATCGTCGTCGGCCACGTCGTGTTCACGCTGCCGTTCATGGTGCGCGCGGTGGCGGCGGTGGCGGCCGGCGCCGACCTGCGCACGCTCGAGGAAGGTGCGGCGAGCCTCGGCGCGTCGTTCGTCACGCGCTTCGTCACGATCGTGCTGCCGAACCTGCGCCCCGGCATCGTCGCGGGTGCGCTGGCGGTGCTCACGCTGTCGATCGGCGAATTCAACCTCACGTGGATGCTGCACACGCCCGACACCAAGACGCTGCCGGTCGGGCTTGCCGATACGTATGCGTCGCTGCGCCTCGAAGTCGGCAGCGCGTACACGATCCTGTTCCTGCTGATGACGCTGCCGCTCCTCGTCGCGATGCAGTGGCTCGGCGTCGATCCGTCCGGCACGCGCGCGCTCAAGCGCCGCGCACGCTGACTTTCCCGCTCACATGAAACTCGATTCCACTCCCATCACCCTGACCGGCTGCGCGAAGACCTTCCGCGGCACGCGCGTGCTCGAGCCGCTCGACCTGTCGATCGGCGCCGGCGAGACGCTCGTGCTGCTCGGGCCGTCGGGCTGCGGCAAGACCACGACGCTGCGCCTGATCGCGGGGCTCGACACGCCGGACGCCGGCGGCACCATCGCGTTCGGCAACGACGATGTCACCACGCTGCCGATCGAGCGCCGCCAGGTCGGCATGGTGTTCCAGAACTACGCGCTGTTTCCGAACCTGACCGTGCGCGGCAACGTCGGCTACGGGCTGAAGATCCGCAAGACCGCGCCGCGCGCACTGCGCGAGCGCGTCGACGAACTGCTCGCGATGATGCGGCTCGACGCGCACGCGGACAAGCCGATCGATCAACTGTCGGGCGGCCAGCGCCAGCGCGTCGCGCTGGCGCGCGCGCTCGCGGTGCGGCCGCGCGTGCTGCTGCTCGACGAACCGTTGACCGCGCTCGACGCGAAGCTGCGTGATGCGCTGCGTCGCGAGATGAATGCGCTGCTGCGCGAGCTCGGCGTGACGACCGTCTACGTGACGCACGACCAGGCCGAGGCGATGGAACTCGGCGACCGGATCGTCGTGATGGGCGCCGGCCGCATCGAACAGATCGGCACGCCGCGCGACATCTACTACCGGCCGGCGAACCGCACGGTCGCGCAGTTCATCGGCACGCTGAACCGGCTCGCGGGCCAGTGGCGCGATGGCGCGCTCGTGACGACGGGCGGGGCGATCGCGACGCCGCACGCCGCCGACGAATGGTTCTTCCGCCCCGAGGACGCGCAGCTCGTCGATCCCGCGCATGCGCCGCTGCGCGGCACGGTCGGCGCGTGCGCGTTCCTCGGCGAGCGCACGCGGCTCACGATCGAGCATGCGGCGCCCGACGCGCTCGTGATCGACGTCCCCGGCCGCATCGCGCTTGCGCGCGGCACGGCGGTCGGCATGACGATCGCACCGGAAGGCCTGATCGCGCTCGGCGCGTAATCCGTCATTCGTGCATCATTCATGCACCACCCTGTCGCGGCGCACGACGCCGCCCCCACGATAACCAGACAATTCCGGAAAACGACGATGCTGCTTGCTCAAATCAGCGATCTCCACATCAAGCGTCCGGGTCAGCTCGCGTACCGGCGCGTCGACACGGCGGCCGCGCTCGCGCGCTGCATCGCGAAACTGAACGCGCTCGTGCCGCGTCCCGATGCGGTGCTCGTCACCGGCGACCTGACCGACTTCGGCCACGACGAGGAGTACGGCAACCTGCGCGGGCTGCTCGCGGCGCTCGAGATTCCGTACTACCTGATGATCGGCAACCACGACGACCGCGCCGGGCTGCGCCGCGCGTTCGCCGAGCGCGCCGAACTGCACGACGGCGAATTCGTGCAGTACGCGCTCGATCTCGGCGCGGTGCGCGTGCTCGCGCTCGATTCGCAGGTGCCCGGCGCCAGCCACGGCGACCTGTGCGACACGCGGCTCGCATGGCTCGCCGCGCAGCTCGACGCCGCGCGCGACCGGCCGGTGATCGTCGCGCTGCATCATCCGCCGTTCGTCTCGGGAATCGGCCACATGGATGCACTGCGCCTCGCCCCCGCCGCCGCCTCGAAACTCGACGCGCTGCTGCGCGGCCATCCGAACGTCGAGCGCGTGCTGTGCGGCCACGTGCACCGCACGATGTTCACGCGGTTTGGCGGCACGCTCGCGGCGGCGGTGCCGTCGCCCGCGCATCAGGTCGCATTCGACCTGCGGGCCGACGCGCCGTCCGCGTTCCGGCTCGAACCGCCGGCATTCGCGGTGCATCGCTATGCGCCGGATACCGGCATGACGTCGCACCATGTGTATGTGGATGAAGGCGCCGGCCCCTATCCGTTCTACGAACCGACCGGCGAACTGGTCGACTGAGAAGGCGACGCGCGCGACGACGGGCGACGGCCGGCCGGTTGCGCCGGTTCGCCGCCCGCCCCGGCACGATTCACGGCGCTCCGGTATGATCGGCAGCCTCGACCGGCGCCCGGCCCGCCCGCGTGCCCGCGCCTGCCCACTCCGCCTCGTGCCGCCATGTCCAGCGCCTCCACCGACCATCCGTCCGACGACGCCTCGCCCCACTACTCGCGCAGCCTGCTGTTGCTGCTCGCGACGATCGCGGGCGTATCCGTCGCGAACATCTACTACAACCAGCCGCTGCTCGACAGCTTCCGTTCGAGCTTTTCCGGCGGCGCTGCGTGGATCGGCGTCGTGCCGACCGCGACGCAGCTCGGCTATGCGGCCGGCATGTTCCTGCTCGCGCCGCTCGGCGATCGCTTCGACCGCCGCCGGCTGATCCTGATGCAGATCGCCGGCCTGTCGGTCGCGCTGATCGTGGCCGCCAGCGCGCCGTCGCTGGCCGTGCTCGCCGCCGCGAGCCTGGCGATCGGCGTGCTCGCGACCATCGCGCAACAGGCCGTGCCGTTCGCCGCCGAGATCGCGCCGCCGGCCGAGCGCGGGCAGGCGGTCGGCACGGTGATGAGCGGCCTGCTGCTCGGCATCCTGCTGGCCCGCACGGCCGCCGGCTTCATCGCCGAATACTTCGGCTGGCGGGCGGTATTCGCCGCCTCGGTCGTGGCGCTCGTCGCGCTCGCCGCCGTGATCGTGGCGCGGCTGCCGCGCAGCTCGCCGACCTCGACCCTGCCGTACGGCAAGCTGCTCGGCTCGATGTGGCACCTGGCGGCCGAACTGCGCGGGCTGCGCGAAGCGTCGCTGACGGGCGCGTTGCTGTTCGCGGCGTTCAGTGCATTCTGGCCCGTGCTCACGCTGCTGCTCGCCGGCGCGCCGTTCCATCTGGGCCCGCAGGCGGCCGGCCTGTTCGGGATCGTCGGTGCGGCAGGCGCGCTCGCGGCGCCGTACGCAGGCCGTTTCGCGGACCAGCGCGGCCCGCGCGCGATCATCTCGCTCGCGATCGCGCTGCTCGCGCTGTCGTTCGTCATCTTCGCGCTGTCGGGTGCGAGCCTCGTCGGGCTCGTGATCGGCGTGGTCGTGCTGGACGTCGGCGTGCAGGCCGCGCAGATCTCGAACCAGTCGCGCATTTATGCGCTGAAGCCCGAGGCGCGCAGCCGCGTCAACACGGTGTACATGGTGTGCTATTTCATCGGCGGCGCGATCGGCTCGTCGGCCGGCGTCGCCGCGTGGCACGCGTTCGGCTGGATCGGCATGTGCGCGACCGGGCTGGCGCTCACGCTGTGCGCGGGCGTGTTCCACCATCGCAACGGCCGGCGCGGCTGACCGCGGCCGGCCGCAGCTGCGTCACGCGTCGGCGCGGGGCGCCGCCGCTTGGTCGACCGGCGGCGCGGCGAACGCCGGCGCCGGATCCATGACCGCCGCCGGGTCGACCACCGCGGCCGGTGCCGGCACGGCAAGCGGCACGGCGGAAGGCGCCAGGATCGGCGCCGCATCGGGTACCGCGATCGGCTCGGAAGCGGACGCGGCGTCCGCCGCCGGCGCCGTCGCGGTCGCGGTCGCGGTCGCCACGGCAGGCCCAGCGGCCGCTGCCGCGCGCGCCGCCGGCCGGCGCGCCGGATCGAACACGAACGACAGCCCGACGCTGCCGAGGATCGCGACGGTCGCGACCACGGTGGACGTCGTCACCGGCTCGCCGAGCAGCAGCGCGCCAAGCGCGACCGCGACGATCGGGTTCACGTACATGCAGCTGCTGGCGATGATCGGGCTCGTGTGGCGGATCAGATAGCCGTACGCGACGTACGCGGCCATCGTGCAGAACACCATCAGGTACACGAACGCGAACACCGGCCCCACCATCACGTGTTCGATCCGTTCGCCGATCAGCCAGGCGACGAGCGTCGAGATCAGGCCGCCGAGGCCGATCTGCAGCGACGTGGAGAGAAACAGGTCGGACGGCAGCTTGAGCCGCGTCGCGAGATGCGCGCCGCCGGCCCAGAACAGTGCGCCGGCCAGCACGCAGATCGTGCCGAGCGCCGAGTTCTGCGCGGCCGCGCCGCCCGAATTCAGGATGACGATGCCGACCATCCCGAGCGCGACGGCCGCCCACTCGCCTTTCGTGACCGGCCGCCCGGCGACCGCCGCGATCACGGTCGCGAACAGCGGCACCGTGGCGACCATCACCGCGGCCGAGCCGCTGCTGACCGAGCTGATCCCGAGCGCGATCGTGCCCGACGACAGCGCGACGAGCATCGTGCCGACGATCCCCGCATTGCGGATTTCGAGCAGCGTCGGCCATTCGGGCTTGCGCCGCAGCGCGAAGACGAACAGGCCGATCCCGCCGAGCAGGTTGCGCAGCCCCGACAGCAGCAGCGGCGGGAACGACTGCAGCGCGAAATGCAGGCCGCTGTAGGTCGAACCCCAGACGAAATAGATGAACACGAGCGCCAGCGCGACGCGGCCGCCGCGGCTTTGCGGCAGGCGGATGCGGAACGAAAGGCGGGAAAGGAAATCGAGGAGGCGGTCGAGCGGCGTCATCGTTCAGCCTGCCCGCACGGCGTGCCGCGTGCCCTGTTGAAAGACGCCGGGAAACCCGGCAGACGACCCGGATCGGGTCGGAACGGCGAGAGCGAACGTGCGGAACGACATGACAGTGCGAACGGCGACGATGTGAACCGGCAGGGCCGGCGGCAGACGGACATGAAAACGTGCGCACCCGGAACGACTGCGCACGTGTCGGCATTATGGCATCACGGATTCGAAAGCATCCCCGGACCTGACTGAAAGGTGTCCGACTGACGTTTCGGCGCGACAGTTTCATGCCGGCGGCCGCACGACATCGTCCGGAATCCGGACCGTCCGGGCCGCCCCCCGCCCGGACGGAACGACGGCAATCGAACATGCCATTCGAAAGCAGATTGGGACACGTCCGAAAGGTGGTGCACTGATGTTTTATCGAAACGCTGAATATTTGACCGGATTGGTGCATTTCCCCTAATGTCGCCAGTCCCGTTGCCGTATACCCGGCCATCAACCCTGCCCGCGTCATGGATTTTTATCTGAAGAATGCGTCGATGCGGACCGGGACATGACAGGTTTTTTCTTACATGGGTAGCGGGGCATGAACAAGCTGACTGGCAGCATCAAGTTCAAGATCGTGGTTGCGTTCGCCGCATGCGTGATCGTGATGATCGCAATCGGTACGGAAGGAATACGGGGGCTCGCGACGCTGAGCGGCGACATGAGTTCGATGTACACCGACAGCACGGTGCCGATCGAGGATCTGGCGAGCACGCAGGCGGGTGCGCTGCAGATGCGCCTCAACCTGGAGCGGCTCGCCGCGACGCATGACGCGACCGAAGCGAAGGCCGTCGTCGACCGCATCCGCGAGCGCGAGAAGAAGATGCTGTCCGCGTGGAACGACTACTACCCCGCGAAGGTGACGGCCGACGACGAGCGCAAGGTCGCGGACCGCATCGCCAGCCAGCTCGGCGATTTCCGCTCGCTCGCGTCGACCGCGCTCGGCGCGGCGGAATCGGGCAACGCCGATGCGACGACTGCGGCGCTGGACAAGGTCCGCCCGCTCGGCAGCACGCTCACCGACAGCATCGACGAGGACATCGCGATCAACGCGAAGCAGGTCAAGGATTCCGCCGACCAGGGCAGCGACACGTTCCACATGCTGCTGTGGGCGTCGCTCGGCACGCTCGCGATCGGCGTGGTCGTCGCGACCGCCGCATGGTGGTATCTGCAGCGCGCGATCACGCAGCCGCTCGGCATCGCGATGAACACCGCGCAGCGCATCGCCGACGGCCACCTCGAGAACTCGATCGAGATCCGCTCGAACGACGAGTTCGGCCACCTGCTGGACGCGCTGCGCCAGATGGATACGCAGCTCGCGCGCGTCGTGCGCGGGATCAAGACGTCGAGCGACTCGATCCTGACCGCGTCCGGCGAAATTGCCGCGGGCAACATGGACCTGTCGTCGCGCACCGAGGAGCAGGCCGCGTCGCTCGAAGAAACCGCCGCGAGCATGGAAGAGCTGACCGCGACGGTCAAGCAGAACTCGGAGAATGCACGCCAGGCGACGACGCTCGCCACCAACGCGTCGGACGTCGCCGACTCCGGCAGCGAAGTCGTCGAGCGGATGCTGTCGACGATGCACGACATCACCGCGAGCTCGACGAAGATCGCCGACATCACCGGCCTCATCGAGAGCATCGCGTTCCAGACCAACATCCTCGCGCTGAACGCCGCGGTCGAAGCCGCGCGCGCCGGCGAACAGGGGCGCGGCTTCGCGGTCGTCGCGGGCGAGGTGCGCAGTCTCGCGCAGCGCGCGTCGAGCGCCGCGAAGGAAATCAAGGAACTGATCCAGCAGTCGGTCGAAACCGTGCGCGACGGCTCCGACCAGGCCGAGGCGGTCGGCCGCACGATGGGCGACGTACGCCAGGCGATCCGCCGGGTCGCCGACATCAACGCCGAGATCTCGGCCGCGTCCGACGAACAGAGCCGCGGCATCGAGCAGGTCAACGTCGCGGTCGGCCAGATGGACGAAGTCACGCAGCAGAACGCGGCGCTCGTCGAACAGGCGTCGGCGGCCGCGCAATCGCTCGAACAGCAGGCCGCCGAACAGAAGCGCGCGGTCGCGGTATTCAAGCTTGCCGGCGATCAAGGCACGGCAGCGGCGGCAGCCGCGCCCGCGCACGGCGCACCGAAGGTCGTGCGCCGCCCGGCCCCGGCCCGCGTCGCCGCGCCGCGCGCGCCGGCGCCGGCGCCGGCGCCGGCAACCACGCTCGCGACCGCGGGCGCGGCGGGCCGCGACGACTGGGAAACGTTCTGATCGCACGCAGGCGGCCCGCGTGCGGGCCGCCTACGACCCGCCGAACCAGTTGTATCCCTGGTCGACCCAATACCCGCCCGGATACGTGTCGGTGACGAACATCTCCATGATGTGCTTCGGGTTCTTGTAGCCGAGCTTGGTCGGCATCCGCAGCTTCATCGGAAAGCCGAACTCCGCCGGCAACCGCCGCCCGTCGTATTCGAACGCCAGCAGCGTCTGCGGATGCAGCGCGGTCGGCATGTCGATGCTTTCGTAATAGTCGTCCGCGCATTTGAAACCGACGTATTTCGCGCTCGTGTCCGCGCCGACGCGCCGCAGAAACGCGCCGAACGGCGTGCCGCCCCAGCGCCCGATCGCGCTCCACCCTTCCACGCAGATATGTCGCGTGATCTGCTCCGCGTGCGGCAGCGCATACAGCTCGTCGAGCGTCCACACGCGCTTGCCGGTCACGCGGCCCGACAGCACGAGGCGATAGGTCGACGCGTCGACGTGCGGCACGTCGTCGATCCCGTAGTACGCGTTGAACGGGAACGGCCGCGTGAGGTCGGCTTCGGTGTAGGTCGGCGCGAGCCGTTCGCCGCTGAACAGCCAGGCCTGCACGCGATCGTTCATGCGCGACACCGTCGCGAGGAACGTCTCGACCGACGCATCGTCCTGCAACGTGCAGCCGGTCAGCATCGTCAGCCCGCCGAGCGTCAGGAGGCGCCGGTTGAACAGCCGCCGCGACGGCATCGCCAGCTCGCGGCGCAGGTCGAGTTCGAGCGATGTCCGGTCGAGCGTCCAGCGCGAGCCGTCGCGCGTGTTTTCGGATTCCGACATGATGCGTTCCTTCACCCGGGGTTGACCGGTCAGCGCCCGCGCAGCATCGCGAACAGCGAGCGCGGCACCCGCAGCGCCATCGCGACGTGCACGACGAAGAACGCGACGAGCAGCGACATCGCCCAGAAATGCACGACCCGCGCGTTGTCGTAGCCGCCGAACAGTTCGCGCAGCAGCGGGAATTGCACGGACTTCCAGATCGTGAGCCCCGACAGCACCAGCACGACGAGATCGACGATGGCGATCAGGTACGCGGCGCGCTGCACCGCGTTGTAGACGCCCGGATCGTCGTGCGACAGCCGCCCGCCGAGCGCGGCGCGCAGGTCGCGCCACACCGAGGCCGGCGTGACGGGCAGCATCTTGCGCGCGAAGCGGCCCGTCGCGATCGACATCGCGAGATAGAAGACCCCGTTGCCGACCAGCAGCCACATCGCCGCGAAATGCCATTGCAGCGCGCCGCCAAGCCAGCCGCCAAGCGTGAGGCCGGGAGGAAACGCAAACCGCGGATAGAGCGGCGACGCATCATAGATGCGCCAGCCGGACAGCGCCATCAGGATCGCCGCGAGCGCGTTCAGCCAGTGGCTCGCGCGCACCCATGGCGGATGGATCGGGCGCGCGGGCGGCGTGGCGGCCGCGCGCCCGCCAGCGGGTACGGGTTGCATGATCGAGACTCCCGGAATGCGTCGCCGAGACGCCGTGCGGGCGGCCGCCGTGCGACGCACGCGCCGGCCGCGCCGCGTCCGCCCTCGTCAGTTCGACGGCGCCATCTTGTCGCCCGACGCCTTGCCCATCGCGTCGTGCGCCATCGCGTCCTTCTTCATCGCGTGCTTCTTCATGCCGCCCTTCTTCATCGCGTCATGGCCCATCGCATCCTTCGACATCGCGTCCTTCGACATCGACGAACCTTGCTGCGACATCGCGTCGTTCTGCGCATACGCGCCGGTGGCGATCGAGGCGAAAGCGGCGACGCAGGCGGCGATCAGTACTTTTTTCATCACATCTCTCCCGAACATGGGTTTAAGGAGTCGAATAGACGGACGACGCCGCGGGAAATGACAGCCGCCGCGAAAAGTTTTTTCCGGACCGCGCGAAGGCGCGCCATGCTGCACCGCTTCCGCACCGCCGGCCGAACCGCGGGCCGTGCGGCAGCGACGCGCGCCGGCGTTTCGACGGGCCGTCGTGCCGCCCGCGATGCTGCGGCCGCACCGGGGCAACCGATCCGCCCCCGGTTGAAACCGCCGCGAAGCCGGTGTATCGTGTGCGCTGCTAACGCGGGGGTCCTGCAATGCGCTCGGTCAAACAACCGGCATTGCGGGTGAGAAATACCCTTTGAACCTGATCTGGATAATGCCAGCGCAGGGAAGCGTACGGATTTCGCCGCCATCCCTCTGACGAAATCCGCCGCCTCACCAAGCCTCGTCTCCTGCTTAGCTCGAGCCCCACATTCGTCAAGGGCTCCGGGCAAGCGCCGAAGCGCCTGCCCGGCGCTCATACAGGAGATTGCATGAACGCCAATCCGAAGTTTCTGTCCGCCGACGCCCACGTCGACGCCGCCGCGGTCGCGCCGCTGCCCAATTCGCGCAAGGTCTATGTGACCGGCTCGCAGCCCGACATCCGCGTGCCGATGCGCGAGATCACGCAGTCGGACACGCCGACCGGCTTCGGCGGCGAGAAGAACCCGCCGATCTACGTGTACGACACGTCGGGCCCGTACACCGACCCGGACGCGCAGATCGACATCCGCGCGGGCCTGCCGGCGCTGCGCCAGCGCTGGATCGACACCCGCGGCGACACCGAGGCGCTGCCGGGCCTGTCGAGCCGGTACGGCCTCGAGCGCGCGGCCGATCCGGCCACCGCCGATCTGCGTTTCCCGGGCCTGCACCGCAACCCGCGCCGCGCGCAAGCCGGCAAGAACGTCACGCAGATGCACTACGCGCGCCAGGGCATCGTCACGCCGGAGATGGAATACATCGCGATCCGCGAGAACCAGCGCCGCGCCGAATACCTGGAAAGCCTCAAGGCCAGCGGCCCGAACGGCGCGAAGCTGGCCGCGATGATGGGCCGCCAGCACCCGGGCCAGGCATTCGGTGCAAGCGCGTTCGGCGCGAACGCCCCGGCCGAGATCACGCCGGAATTCGTGCGCTCGGAAGTGGCGTGCGGCCGCGCGATCATCCCCGCGAACATCAACCACCCGGAATCGGAGCCGATGATCATCGGCCGCAACTTCCTCGTGAAGATCAACGCGAACATCGGCAACTCAGCCGTGACGTCGTCGATCGGCGAGGAAGTCGACAAGATGACGTGGGCCATCCGCTGGGGCGGCGACACGGTGATGGACCTGTCGACCGGCAAGCACATCCATGAAACGCGCGAGTGGATCATCCGCAACAGCCCGGTGCCGATCGGCACGGTGCCGATCTACCAGGCGCTGGAAAAGGTCAACGGCAAGGCCGAGGACCTGACCTGGGAAATCTTCCGCGACACGCTGATCGAGCAGGCCGAGCAAGGCGTCGACTACTTCACGATCCACGCGGGCGTGCGCCTGCAGTACGTGCCGCTCACCGCGAACCGGATGACGGGCATCGTGTCGCGCGGCGGCTCGATCATGGCGAAGTGGTGCCTCGCGCATCACAAGGAAAGCTTCCTGTACGAACACTTCGAAGAGATCTGCGAGATCATGAAGGCGTACGACGTCAGCTTCTCGCTCGGCGACGGCCTGCGCCCCGGCTCGATCTACGACGCGAACGACGAAGCGCAGCTCGGCGAGCTGAAGACGCTCGGCGAACTCACGCAGATCGCGTGGAAGCACGACGTGCAGGTGATGATCGAAGGCCCCGGCCACGTGCCGATGCAGCTGATCAAGGAGAACATGGATCTCCAGCTCGACTGGTGCAAGGAAGCGCCGTTCTACACGCTCGGGCCGCTGACCACCGACATCGCGCCGGGTTACGACCACATCACGTCGGGCATCGGCGCCGCGATGATCGGCTGGTTCGGCACCGCGATGCTGTGCTACGTGACGCCGAAGGAACACCTGGGCCTGCCGAACAAGGACGACGTGAAGGAAGGCATCATCACGTACAAGCTCGCCGCGCACGCCGCCGACCTCGCCAAAGGCCACCCGGGCGCGCAGGTGCGCGACAACGCGCTGTCGAAGGCGCGCTTCGAGTTCCGCTGGGAAGACCAGTTCAACATCGGTCTCGATCCGGACAAGGCGCGCGAATTCCACGACGAAACGCTGCCCAAGGATTCGGCGAAGGTCGCGCACTTCTGCTCGATGTGCGGCCCGCACTTCTGCTCGATGAAGATCACGCAGGACGTGCGCGAGTTCGCGGCGCAACAGGGCGTGTCGGAAACCGACGCGCTGAAGAAGGGGATGGAGGTCAAGGCGGTCGAGTTCGTCAAGACCGGCGCCGAGATCTATCACCGCCAGTAAGCGAACGTTGCGATCCGCACCGGATCGCCGCGCGCTGCACGAAGCCCGCTTTCGAGCGGGCTTTTTTGCGCATGCCGCGCGCCGGCCGGCCGGCTGGAAACAATTGATTACGAAACCGCGCGAGCCTTAACAAGTCCTTACAGCAGCGCCGCGGCACGCCGCGTAGATTGGATTCGTGCGTGGCCGCCAGCCGGTCGTGCACCCTCTCCGTTCACTACCGCAAGGACAACGATCATGAATGCGATTCGGCGTATTGGGGCATGCGCGCTCGTCGTCGCAACGGTGGCCGGCCTGTCGGCCTGCGACTCGATGACGACGCGCCAGCGCGACACGGCCATCGGCGCGGGTATCGGCGGCGTCGCCGGCGCGGCGATCGGCGGCAGCGCGCTGTCGACGCTGGGCGGCGCGGCGGCCGGCGGCATCATCGGCAACCAGGTCGGCAAGTAAGCGGCGCGCCGCGACTTTTCGGCCGGACGGCGTTTCCGCGGCGCGGCGGCGCCGTTTTCGCATGCGGCGCCGCAACGTGGCCCGCAGCGGGCGCGGAAACGATCCGTTACCGTTTGGCACACCGTGTCATTGGGGCGCGGCCTAAGCTTGGGGTGTGTTCACGCCCTGAGCATCGGCCGATTGCCGGCTCCGCCGGAGAAACATCATGAACAGGACCTTCGTCGCCGCGGCGCTCGCCGGTGCGACACTCGCCGGCTGCTACTACCCGTACGGCTACTATCCTGGCGGCTATTACACGGCGGCGCCCGTGGCGGCGCCCGTCTACGTCGATCCAGGCCCCGCTTACTACTATCCGGCGCCGGCCTACGTGCCCGCGTACGGCGGCTACTGGGGACCGTCGGTCTCGCTCGATTTCGGCTTCGGCGGACGCGGCGGCTGGCGTCATCACTGATCGCGTGCGACTGCCGGCCCCCGATCGCAGCGGGCCGGCAACCGGCAAACTTCCCGTTTCTTGTCGTTTCATCCAAACCTGAAACGACGGCGTGCCGGCGGGGTGTAAGATGCCCTCCATCCCTTCCCCCCGCCCTCACGATCGATGTCGCCCAAGAACGCCCTGCTGCTGACCGTGCTCGCCGCCCTGTGGGGCGCGTCGTTCCTGTTTATCCGGATCGGCGTCGTCGATCTGGGCGTCGCGCCGCTGATGGCGCTGCGGGTCGGCATCGGCGCGCTGTTCCTCGCCGGCTTCGCGCTGACCCGCTTCAAACCCGCCGACCTCGGCGCCGAGCTGCGCCGTCGCGCATGGCCGCTGTTCGTCGTCGGCGCGCTGAACTCGGGCATCCCGTTCTGCCTGTTCGCGTTTGCCGAACTGACGCTGTCGGCCGGCGTGACGTCGGTGATCAATGCGACGACGCCGCTCTGGGGCGCGCTCGTCGCCTACCTGTGGCTGAAGGACAAGCTGTCGCTGCCGCGCGCGCTCGGCCTCGTGATCGGTTTCGCCGGCGTGCTCACGCTCGTCTGGAACCAGGTCGCGACCGCGCACGGCGACACCGGTGCCACGGCCACCGCGCTCGCCGCCGCCGCCGCACTCGGCGCGACGCTGCTGTACGGCATCGCGGCCAATTACACGAAGCGCAAGCTGAGCGGCGTCGATCCGCTCGTCAACGCGACCGGCAGCATGATCGGCTCCACCGTGCTGCTGCTGCCGTTCGCGATCGCCACCTGGCCGGCGGCGCCGGTGAGCGCGCACGCATGGGGCTCGGTGCTCGCCCTCGGCGTTGCGTGCACGGGCATCGCGTATTTCATCTACTTCTACCTGATCGCGCACGTCGGCCCCGCCCGCGCGATTACCGTGACGTTCGTGATTCCCGTGTTCGGACTGCTGTGGGGCGCGCTGTTCCTCGGCGAACACGTGTCGGCCGTGATGATCGAAGGCTGCGCGATCGTGCTCGTCGGCACCGCGCTCGCCACCGGCGCGATCAGGCGGATTCCCGGCCTGCGGCCGCGCAGCAACGGAGCGGCCTGACGACGATCCGGAGGCGCGCACCGCCGTCGCGCGTGAAGCGAAGCGCGGCGGCCGTGCGCCGCTTCCCCGGCGCGCCGCCGGCATTCATCAGACGGCGTCCTGTCCGGGCGGCCTTCGCGGCAGCCGGAATATCCCGCCTCGCGCTCCGCCCACGCCGTGACACCATGGGCTCACGTGCGGCGACGCCCTCCGCTTCGCGGCGCGCACGCGCGCGGCCGGCCGCAGCCCGCACTGCAGCCCGTCTGGAGTTTCCCTGATACGCGAGCCGCCGCATTCCCGCTACACTGCGAACACTTACCCGCAGAAGGCGGTCACGATGTGCCTCGTCCTTTCGCGTCCGCCGGCGCGTGCGACTGCTTCGGCACGGCGGCGCGCTGCCGCCCCGCCGTTCGCGCCAGGGCGCCGTTGACATGAAGACCGCCCGCGACCTCTCGCTCGACTCCCTGCTCGAACGCCTCACGCCGACGCCAGGCGGCTGGATCGCCACCTATCGCACCACGACGCTGCGCAGCGTGTTCCAGCCGGTACTGTCGATCACGCACAAGCGGGTCGTCGGCTACGAGGCGCTGCTGCGCGTCGTCGATGCGAACGGCACGCTGATCTCGCCCGCCGCGCTGTTCGACAAGACCCGCGCCGACGCCGACGCGCTGCTGCTCGACCGGCTCGCGCGCTGCCTGCACACGGCCAACTTCGTCGCGCAGGGCATCGGCGACGGCTGGCTGTTCCTGAACGTGACGCCGCGCGTGCTCGATTCGGGCCTGGTGCAGCGCGAATTCGTCGAGGCGCTGTGCCGGCATTTCACGCTGCCGCCGAACCGCATCGTGCTGGAGGTCGTCGAGCAACCGGCGCGCGACGAAGCCGCGCTCGCCCGCACGATCGACATGATCCAGCATCGCGACTTCCTGATCGCGATCGACGATTTCGGCACGGGATTCTCGAACTTCGACCGCGTGTGGCGCACGCGGCCCGACATCGTCAAGCTCGACCGCTCGCTCGTCGAGCGCTCGACCGGGTCGACCGACGATCGCCGCATCATGCACCACCTCGTGTCGATGCTGCATCAGGCCGGCGCGATGGTGCTCGCCGAGGGCGTCGAAAGCGACGACGCACTGCAGGCGCTGATGGAAGCCGATATCGATTTCGTGCAGGGTTTCCAGTTCGGCCAGCCCGATGCATCGATCGCGCACGCGAGCGCGGCCGCCCCCGCGATGCTCGACGCCGCGTGGCAACGCTTCATCGCCCGCCGGCACACGCCGGTCGCCGCCGAGCAGCCGGGCTTCGACGCAATCGAGCGGCTGGTGCTCACCGGCGCGGCCGCGTTTTCCGCGAGCGGCAACCTGCAGGACGCCGCGCAACGCGTGTTCGCGGTGCCGGCCGCGCGCCGCGTGTTCGTCACCGACGAAACCGGCGAGCAGTTCCTGCCGTCGATCGGCGCGCACACCGACGACGGCCAGTCGGCTGCCACCCGGCTTGCGCCGCTGTTTCCGGAAACCCACAGCAACTGGTCGCGGCGCCCGTACTTCCAGCGCGCGATCGCCGCGCCCGGGCGCGTCGCGCTGATGGGCCCGCATTTCTCGCTGACCGAAGGCCGCGACTGCTACACGGCCGCCGTCGCGATCCGCGCGCAGAGCCGGCTCGTCGTGTTCTGCGTCGACTTCGTGCTCGACAGCGCCGGAACCGTGATGCGATAGCCGGCGCGGCGGCGGGCGACCAGGCGGCCGGCACGCCTGCCGCCGGTTGCGGTTGCGGTTGCGCTTCCGTTCGTCAGTCGTCCACCCGCCCTCTTCCCGACTTCACCGCGCTGCGGCGCGACTTGTGCTCGAGCCGCCGTTCCTTCGATGCGCGCGTCGGCCGCGTGGCGACCCGCGCGCGCGGCGTGAACGCGACGCTGCCGATCAGCGTATCGAGCCGCGCCAGCGCGGCTTCGCGGTTCTTCTCCTGGGTGCGATATTCCTGCGACTTGATCACCACGACGCCGTCGCGCGTGATGCGCTGGTCGGACAGCGCGAGCAGCCGCTCCTTGATGACGGGCGGCAGCGACGACGCACGGATATCGAAGCGCAGGTGGATCGCGCTCGAGACCTTGTTCACGTTCTGCCCGCCCGCACCCTGTGCGCGCACGGCCGTCCATTCGACGTCGGCCGGATCGAGCGTATAGCGGATCATCATCGCGACACCTCCATGCGATGCCGGGCGAGCGCTTCGTCGACCCGGGCCGCGAGCCCGGAATCGCGCTGCGTGCGCGTCGCGACCGCTTGCGCCAGCACGCGCCGCGGCCCGATCACCTGCACGCGCGAGCGGGCTCGCGTGACGGCCGTGTACACGAGTTCGCGCGTGAGCACCCGGCTGAACGAGGCCGGCAACACGAGCGAGGCTTCGTCGAATTCCGAGCCCTGCGACTTGTGGACCGTCAGCGCGAACGCGGTTTCGTGTGGCGGCAGCGCGGCCGGCGACACCGCGCGCGCGGTGCCGTCCGCACGCCTGAACCACACGCGCAGCACACCGTGCGCGTCGGGCAACGCGATGCCGATATCGCCGTTGAACAACCCGAGCGCATAGTCGTTGCGGGTCACCATGATCGGCCGCCCGGCAAACCAGTGCGCGCCGACCGCCAGCGGCACGCGCGCCGCATGCCGCACATGCGCGGCCACGAGCGCATTGACGTGCTCCGCGCCGCGCGAGCCGTTGCGGGTCGCGCACAGGATCCGGAACCGGTTGAGCGCATCGAACAGCGGCAGCGGATCGGGCGCCGGCGCGGCCAGCGCGTCGCGCAACGCATCGAGGTAAGCGCCGAACCGGCGCGCAAGCCGCTCGACCGTCGACGATGCGAGCGTATCGCCCGCATCGTCGTGGAACGACGCGGCAGCCGCGTCGTCCGCGGGGAGCGCATCGAGCGCGGCCTGCACGTCGCCGCGGCGGATCGCGAGCGACAGCCGCCCGATCGGCGAATCGAGACCGAAGCGGTAATTGCGCTCGAGCCAGACGACGCAGTCCGCGAGCGGCGCGGGCGCGGAGGCAGGCACTTGCGTGGCGGAAGCGGCGGCAGGGTCGCCCGGCCAGGCCGACGCGACCGACGCAAGCGCCGCGTCGCCTGCGTCGAACGGCGGCAGCTCGACGGTATCGAGCCACGCGAGTTCGTCGGCGCCGATCCACGCGGAGTCGTCGCCCACGACGCCCGCGACGCCCGCTCCAGCCGCCTCGCCGGTTTCGGCCGGCATCGGGCCGGCGGCCGGGGGCGCCCCCGCTTCGGCCGAGGATGCATCGTCATCCTGCGGCTCGTCGTCGAACAGCGATGCCTGTCGCGCATCGGCTTTCGGCCGCGCCGCCCGTTTGCGAACGGCTGCGACGGCAACGGCGGATGCCGGCGGAGATGCCGGGGCACGGGTCGCGGCGGCAACCGGATTCGCCGCCGGAACCGCGGCGGTTGCCGTTTCGTCCGGCACCGGCAACGCCGCGACGAACGCCGCCTCGTCGATGCCGAGCGCCTGCGCGATGCGCGTGCGCGCCGCGGCGGTAAACGCCGGCCGCGCGCTCAGCTCCGCGAACACGGCGCCCGCCTCGACCGCGGCCAGTTGATCCTTGTCGCCGAGCAGCACGAGCCGGGCGCCCGGTGCGAGCGCGTCGAGCAGATGCGCGGCGAGCGCGACGTCGATCATCGACGCCTCGTCGACGACGATCAGGTCGTACGGCAGCGGATTGTCGCGATGATGCCGGAAGCCGGCCGCCCCGCCGCCGCCCAGCAGCCGATGCAGCGTGTACGACGTGTCGGGCAGGTGCGCCGCGAGTTCGGGCGGCAGGTCGCCGGCCCGCGCATGCAGCGCTTCCTGCATCCGCTGCGCGGCCTTGCCGGTCGGCGCGGCCAGTGCGATGCGCAAACCCGGGTGAGCATCGAGCAGGCACGCCAGCACGCCGACGACGGTCGTCGTCTTGCCCGTGCCGGGGCCGCCGCTGACGATCGTCACGCGCCCCGTCAGCGCCACGATCGCCGCGACGCGCTGCCAGTCGACCTCGCCGGTCGCGGGCCCGAAGTAGCGCGCGAGGCTGTCGCGCAACCGGTCGGGCGACAGGCCGCCGTCCGGCGCCGCCGCCCCGGCCTGCGCCACGAGCGCATCGGCCAGGCGCCGCTCGTAGTCGAAATAGCGCGACAGGTACAGGTGGTCGTGCCGGTCGACGATCAGCGGCCGCTCGTCGCCGCGCGCGAGCGTGCCGAACGCGACCACGCCGCTCGCGGCAAGCGCCGCGCGCACGTCGTCGAGCGGCGCTTCGTAGCGCTGCGCGAGCGCGCCGAGCGCGACGCAGACGTGACCGCCGGCGGTCGCGCGGCTCGTTGCGAACGCGGCGCGCGCCGCCCAGCGCGCGGACGCGGCCGGCGCGCCGGCGCGGCGCGCGAGGTCGCCGATGCGACGTGCAAAGCCTTCCGCGAGCGCGATGCCGAAATCGGCCGGTTCGGGCAGCCGTGCAACGAGGCCGCCGGTAAATTCGAGCGTGTCGTCGGATGCGTTCATGCGCGGCCCCCGTCCATCATCCGGTCGAGTGCGTCGACGAGTTCGCGCGCCGGCCGCCGCGCATGCACGCCGGCCGGCTCGCCGCCGCTGCGCCAGTCGGGCCGCACGCCGCGCACGAACAGGTACAGGTAGCCCGCGATGTGCGTGTCGTAATCGTAGTCGGGCAGCCGCCCGCGCAGGTAGCGATGCAGCGCGACCGTATAGAGCAGCGCCTGCAGGTGATAGGCGTGGTCGGCCATCGCGACGTCGAGCGCGCGCGGGCCGTAGGCATCCGGCGTCGTGCCGAGATGGTTCGACTTCCAGTCGACGATCCAGAAGCGGCCGTCGTGTTCGACGATCATGTCGATGAAACCCTTGATGAAACCGGCGAGCGTGCCCGCCTCGAGTGCAACGTCCGGGTAGCCGTGCGCGACCAGCAGCCGGCGCAGCGCCGTCAGGTCGAGCGCCGGCGCCGGGAACAGGAAACCCATTTCGTCGAGCCGCTTCGCGGGATCGAGATCGGCGAGCCGCATGCCCGGCACGAGCTCGGTGCACACGACATCGCCGACCAGCCGCGCCATCATGGCCGGCAGGCGCGGCGCGAGTTCGGGCTCGGCCTCGACCGGCCGGTCGTGCAGCGCGCCGAGCGCGGCCGCGTGCCACGAGTCGGGCTGCGTGAACCGGCTCAGTTCGAACAGGCGGTGCAGGCACTCGCCCGCCGCCGCGCCGCGCGGGAACACGAGGATGTCGTCGTCCGGCGGTTCGGGCGCCACCGTGTCGGCCAGCAGCGACGCGCCATCGGGCGTCACCTCGGCGAGCGCATCGTGATCGGGCCGCAGTTCGTCGTCCGGCACGGCCGCGACGCCCGCCTCCTCGCGCGCCATCGATGCGGTCAGCGAACTGAAGCTCGCCATCCGCCACGCATCGCGCAGCATGCGCGTCGCGTGGCGCGCCGCGAGCGTCTGCGCTGCGTCGTGCCCCGCCGCGAGACGCTCGCGGCGCGCGGGCGCTGGCAGCGGCGCGACGCTCACGGGGCCGCCCGCGAGCGCGCGCCACGCCGCGTCGAGCGCGGCTTCGTCGGGCGGCTCGTCGAGCCACGCGTCGAACGGCTGGCCGGCGCCGGCGACCAGCCAGTTCAGCACGCTGCGCCGCGCCTCGCGCGTCGAGCGCGACGACAGGTACGGCCCGGCGACGACATAGCAGCGATACACCGCGCGTGTGAGCGCCACGTAGACAAGCCGGGCGCGTTCCGCGGCCTGCTCGCGCATCGCCTGCCTTGCCGCGTGCGCGGCCGCCTCGTCGTCGCATCCGTAATGCAGCACCGCGTCGCCCGCGTCGTCGTGATACTCGCGGGCATCCGGCAACGCGGACGACGGCGGCTCGCGCAACCCGCCGTCGTTCAGGAATGGACAGAAGACGATCGCATACTCCAGGCCTTTCGACTTGTGCACGGTGACGATCTGCACGAGGTTGCGATCGGATTCGAGCCGCAACTGCGCTTCCTCGCCGCCGCCGTCGAGCCGCTGCGCGGCGAGCCAGCGCAGCGTCGGCGCGATGCCCGGCTGGGCGGACGCGCGAGCCTGCGTCAGTTCGGCCAGGTGATTGAGGTCGGTCACGCGGCGCTCGCCGTCCGCGCCGGCCATCAGCCGCTCGGCGATCCGCAGCTCGCGCGTGAACGTGCGCCACATCACCGCGAACCCGCGCTCGCGCCACAACAGCCGATAGCGCGAGAAGCGCTCGACCCAGCTCATCGCGTCGGCGCCGTCGGCCGCCGGCGCTTCGCGCGCCGCATCGCCGTCGCCCTGCTCCATTCGCCACAGCGCGCCGGCATCGAGGCCGAACCAGTCGGACGCGAGCGCCGCGCGCAGACGCCGCAGGTCGCCCGGCGCGTCGATCGCCGCCAGTACGCGTTCGAGCTGCTCGGCGTCGCCGGTCGAGAACACCGAGGCCTGCGCCAGCTCGACGCTGCCGATGCCCCACGTGGCCAGCACGCGTTTCACCAGGCTGCCTTGCCGGTGCGTCTGCACGAGCACCGCGATGTCGCCCGGCGACAACGGCGCGTCGCCCAGCCGCACGCGCCCCTCGCGCGCGCCGCGCATCAGCCGCGCGATCTCGGCCGCGCAGGCCTGGGCGGCCTGCGCCTGCGCGTCGCGCTTGAGCAGCGTGCCCTCGCCACCCGGCAATGCCCAGACCCGGAAGTCGCCGGCCGGGCCCGGATCGGTTTCGTCGACGAACGGCGCACGCACGCGCGTGCCCGCGCGCACCGGGTAATAGTCGAGCCCGTCGAGCACGAACGCGCGCGGATTCGACATGAAGAAGCGGTTGCACGCATCGACGATTGCCGGCGTCGAGCGCTGGTTGACCGCGAGCGTATAGCACGCGCTCGCACGTGCGCGCGCGGCAAGATAGGTGTGCAGGTCGGCCGCGCGGAAGCTGTAGATCGCCTGCTTCGGATCGCCGACGAGAAACAGCGGGCCGCCCGGCGCGAAGATCCGGTCGAAGATCGCGAACTGCAGCGGGTCGGTATCCTGGAACTCGTCGATCAGGGCGGCCGGATAGCGCGCGCGCAGCGTCTGCGCGAGCCACGGGTGCGCATGCAGCGCGTGGTAAAGGTTCGCGAGCAGGTCGTCGAACGACACGATGCGCCGCGTGCGCTTGCGCTCGGCCAGCTCGCCCGGCGCCATGTCGAGCCAGTCGGCGATCAGCGCGAGCCAGCGCGCGCGCTGCGCGGCCTCGGCTGCCGCCACGGCCGCCTCGAGCGCGTCGGCCACGTCGAAGAATGCATGTTCGGGCGTCGCGCCGCCTTTTTTCGTCGCCTTCGCCAGCGCGGTGCGCGTGAGCTTCAGCGCCGCCTTCGGCAACGCGGCCGCCGCTTCGCCCTGCGCGAAATGCGCGGCCCACGCGTCGAGCGCATCGGCAACAGCGTCGGGCTTGTGCGAGCGCTGGTTGAGCACGGGTTGCGCCGCGTGCAGCAACGCGCCGATTGCATCGCGCTCGGCCGCCCACATCCGCGCGGCCTCCGCGAAGCATTCGGCCGCGGCCGCCTCGGCGGCTTCGTCCGGCTCGGTCACGCCGTCCCAGCGCAGCGCCGCGAGCGGCTTCTTCAGCCGGCGCGCGAGCTGTGCATCGAGCGCGGCCGGGCCCGCGCCCGACTCGACCAGCCAGATCGCGAAGCCCGGCCAGCGCGCGGCGGCCGGTTCGACCCGCGTGCGCCAGAAATCCGCCGCGAGTTCGAAGCGCAGCGCCGCATCGTCGGCCTCCATGTCGAACGCGAACGGCATCGCGGCCGCGAACGGCGCTTCCTGCAGCGCGCGCTGGCAGAACGCGTGGATCGTATGGATCGCGGCCTGGTCGAATGCGCGCAGCGCGCGCCGGATCCGCTTCGCGGCGGTTTCGGGATCGAGCGCGCCGTGTTCGCCGAGCGTCGTGTCGAGCAGGCGCCCGATGAACGGATCGCCGCCGTCGTCCCCCGTGTCGAGCGCGTGCGCGAGCTGCGCGAGCCGACTGCGAATCCGCTCGTGCAGTTCGGCCGTCGCTGCCTTCGTGAAGGTCACGACGAGGATCTCGTCCGCGCCGAGGTCCTTCTCCAGCAACAGGCGCACGTACAGCGCGCAGATGTTCCAGGTCTTGCCGGTGCCCGCCGACGCCTCGATCTGGTTGACGCCGTCGAGCGGGCACGCGAACACGTCGAGTTCGAGCGCGGACTGCTGCGTCACGACACTCATGCGACCTCCTTCAGATGCTCGACGAGCGGCTCGAACACGAGCCGCGCGAGCGTGCCGAACGGCTCGTCGAGCGACGCATGCGCGCCGCGCCATGCGATCGCGATGGCCGGATCGTCGGCCTCGCTCACGACGCGCTCGTTGATCCAGACGCTCGCGGCCTTGGCCTCCCCGTCGGACACCCTCGCCCATGCGCTGCGCGGGAAAAACCGCAGCGGCATGCGCCGCCCGGCGCGAAACAGCGCGGCCAGCGGCGCGAGCCGCTCGAGCGGCGCCGCGACGGGCGTCAGCTCGAACGCGCCGCCGCTGCCGAACCACAACGTGCGGCGCGGGCCGTCCGGTTCGACCGCGCAATAGACGAGATGCGCGAGCCACGCGGACAGGTAGTCGCGCGCACTCGGCCGCGCATAGCGATAGATGATCTGCCCGGCCGGCGTCAGCCGGTTCAGCGTGCCGTGCAATTCGAGCGGTGCGCTTACCGCGTCGGCCGACAGCATCGCGTCGTCGGCGCCGAACAGCGCCTGATCCGTATCCGGCCACGCCGGCACCACGACGAGCGAGAACGGCCGACGTTCCATGCCCTCGGCCAGCGCGCGGCGCACGTTCGACGCCAGTTGCGACATCGAGCCGAGCGCCTGGTCGCGCCATACGGCGCCCGTCGCGCCGCCCGGCAATTCCGGGCTCGCGTCCGCAATGCGCAGCGCGTGATCGTGCACGGCCCCGTCGCCCGATTCGATCAGCAGCGGCAGCACGCGCTCGGCGAGCGCGTCGCTGCCGGCGAAGTCGAGCGCGAACGGCTCCGTGTCGAGCAGTTCGGCCTGCACGTCGGAGAGCACGATGCCCAGCCGTGCACGCAGCAGCGCACGCGCGGGATGCCGCCAGAAACGTTCGAACTCGCCGAATGCGACCGGCTCGACCGGTTCGACCGGCAGCGGCTGCGCGAAGAACGGCTGCTCGCGCGGAGCGTCGCGCGCCGCCTCGGCGGCCAGCAGCGACGCGAGTGTCGCGCGCTCGGCGTCATAGGAGGCGAGCCCGCTGCCGGGCTGGAAATACGCGGCCGCGAACGGTTGCAGCGGATGTTCGACGACGAACGCGCGCCGCGCGGCATCGACCGCGTCCGGCGCGGCGTCGGGCCCGGCCGTGACGAGCGCCAGGTGGTCGAGCAGTTCGTCGACGAGCGCCGCCGGCGGCAACGGCGCGTTGTCGCGGATGCTGCGGCCCGTGTACGCGATCAGCAACCGGTCGCGCGCGGCGAGCAGCAGGTCGAGGAACAGGTTGCGCTCGTCGTCGCGGCGCTGCCGGTCGCCGAGCTTCGGCAACACGGCCATCAGGTCGAATTCGTCCGCGCGCGCGAGGCTCGGCAGCACGCCGTCGTCCATCCCGAGCAGGCAGACGACGCGATACGGCAGGCCGCGCAAGCTCGTCAGCGACGAGAACGTGACGCCGCCCCACGGCACCCCGCCGCGCGCCGGATCGTCGAGCGCGGCGGCCAGCCCCGCCCGGACGACGGCCGCCGGCAGCGCTTCGTCGGGTGCGCCCTCCGTCATCGCGGCCAGCATCGCGTCGAGCGCGTCGCGCACGCCCGCGAGCGCGTCCGCATGCGCGGCGCCCGAATCGAAGAAACGTGCGAGCGTGTCGGCGAAGAGTTCGCTCCAGCCGCGCGGCGTGTGCGCTTCGCCGAGTTGCCGCGCGAAGCCGTCGAGATCGTCGGTGAAGCGCGCGAGCCGGCCGAGCAGCTCGGCCTCGCTGCCGGTGGCCGCCTCGATCGGCAGCCATGCGCCGACCGGCGCCGCGCCTTCCGGCATCGCATAGCCGAGAAAAAGCCGCGCGAGCGCATCGGAGAACGTATGGCGCGGCGACGGCACGGCCGCGTCGTCACTCGCGAGCGGCGACAGCCCGCGCCGCGCGCCGGCTGCCGCGAGCCAGGTCTGCACCGTCTCGAGCGCGGCCGCGTCGATGCCGTAGCGCGCCGCCACCGCGTCGACGCGCAACCATTCGACCAGCTCCGGCGCGCCGACCTGCCGCTCCGGCAATGCGAGCCAGTCGAGCAGCACGCGCGCGACCGGGTTCGCCTGCGACGGCGGCAGGCCGGTGATCCGGTACGGCACGCGCGCGCCGCCGGCGCCGGCGGTGCCGAACACCGCGTCGATCAGCGGCCCGGCCGCCGCGAGGTCGGCCACCGCGACCAGCACGTCGGACGGCTGCAGGCTCGCGTCGGCGTCGAACCACGCGAGCAGCCGGTCGTGCAGCACCTCGAGCTGGCGCGCCAGGCTGTGACACACGTGCACCTCGATGCCGCGCTCGGCCGGCGCGCCGCCGGCTTGCGCCTCCGGCTGCAGTTCGAGGATCGCGTTCTGCACGCGCGCGAGCCAGGTCGGCGCGGGATTCTCGACGAAACGCGACGCATCGCCCGATGCGGCGCTTTCGGTCAGTTCGTGCAGCATGTGCAGTTGCGCCTGCGTCTGCCTGCCCCATTCGGCGAGCAGCGGGTGGCCGACTTCCTGGTAGTCGAGCCGGCCCGCCGCGTCGAGCGCCTCGGCATGCGCGGCGGTCACGATGTCGAACCAGAATTCGCGGCACGGGTTCAGCGCATAGACGCGCACGTCGATCCAGCGCGACAGCTCGCGCAGCAGCGCGACATGCAGCGGCGGCATGGTCGGCAGCGCGAACACGCTGACCGATTCCGGCCAGTCGGCGCGCGCGACGGTTTCAGGATCGAGGTGGCGCGCCTCGACGAGGAAGCGGTGCGCGGGCGGCGTGCCGCTGTCGCTCAGTTCGGCGAGCAGCGCGCGCCACAGCGCGGCCTGCCAGCGTTCGTCGTCGCGTGCGGCATCGCCGATCCCGCGCGGCGCGGCGTCGCCCGCGAGCACCGACTCGCCGGCCTGCCACGCCGCGAGCCATTCGGGGCGATAGGTCAGGTAATGGTCGAGCACGGCCGCGACGCGGTGCGCGAGCTCGTAGCGCATCGCGTCGTCGGACGCGGACAGATACGCTGCCAGCCGCGGCGACGCGAGCCACGGCGCGCCGCCGGCCGCCTGCGCGAACAGCCGGTAGCAGCGCCACACGAGGCGGTCGGGTGCGAACGGAGAACGCGCGGGCACCGTCAGCACGCGGCCGATCTGCGCCCACAGCCATTGCGCGAGATACGTGAACTCGACGTTCGCGCACACGCCGTTGCGCGCGGCGATGTCGAGCTCGAGACGGCGGCGCAGCGCCGCGCTCGGCACGATGACCTGCTGCGGCGCCCACGGCCCGTTGCGGGCCGGGAACGCGGCCAGATCCTCGAGCAGCGCGTCGGCCAGTGTCTCGTGACGGTTCGAATAGAAGAGATGGAGCATGAAGCGGGCGTCGGTACGTCGCGCCGGGCCAGCCGGGCGAACAGGAGCACCAAGGATAGCAAAGGGCCGCGGCCGCGAGAATCGGCCGGAAGGCCAGGGGTTTGGGCGCCGTGAAATACGATAGACTCGTCGCCAGTCAATACGCCGCCTCCGGGCGTCTTCGTCTGCCATTCAGCCCATCGATGCGCTATTCGGTCGAAATCAGAAAGTTTTTCTACAGCCAGTACTTTTTCGGCGGCCTGCGGATCGCGATCGGCGTCTCGCTGCCGGCCGTGCTGTGCCTGATCGTGTTCAACAACCGGGAGCTCGGCTTCACGATCTCGACCGGCGCGCTCGGCGCCTGCGTCGTCGACATGCCGGGCCCGCTCAAGTACAAGCAGAACGAAATGCTCGCGTGCAGCGTGATCGGTTTCCTCGCCGCGCTCGCAACCGGCCTCGCCACGCCGAACATCTTCGCGCTGTGGCTCACGATCGTGCCGCTCACGTTCGTGCTGTCGCTGATCGTCGTCTACGGCAACCGCTGGCCGCAGATCAGCTTCGCGACGCTGTTCATGATGGTGATGACGCTCGAGGAGAAATTCACGCCGCTGCAGGCGTTCGTCAACGCCGGCTGGATTCTCGCGGGCGGCCTCTGGTACACGTACTGGGCCACGCTCGTGTCGCAATGGCAGGCGCGCCGGATCGAGCAGCAGGCGCTCGCCGAGAGCCTGTTCGCGTGCGCCGACTACCTGCTCGCGCGCGCGCAGTTCTACGATCTCGACGCCGATCTCGACGAGTGCTACCGCAACCTGGTCGCCAAGCAGATCACGGCGGTCGAAACGCAGGAAACCGCGCGCGACATCGTGCTGCGCAACCTGCCGAAGCTGCGGCGCGGCAAGCTCGATCCCGGCCGCACGACGATGTACAACCTGTTCATCAACAGCGTCGATCTGCACGAGCTGTTCGTCGGCGCGCACACCGATTACCCGCTGGTGCGCAACACGTTCGGCGGCTCGGATCTGATCATTTTCTATCGCGACCTGATCCGCAAGGCGGCGGCCGACCTCGAGGAGATTGGCCTCGCGGTGCTCGAGAACCGCGCACCGCATTCGCGGATCAGCGTGAAGGCCGAACTGCGCGCGATCGAATACGAGATCGAGCTGATGCGCAAGAAGAACTTCGCGGCCACCAACGCGGAAGCCTATGCGGCCGTGCTCGCGACGTTCCGGCGCATCTGGAGCGCGACGCGCCTGATCGACCGGATGCGCCGCAACCTGTCCGGTCACGCCGATCCGCAGAAAACCGAACTGAAGATCGACAAGGCGCTCACGCGCTTCCTGCAGCGCCGCCGGATGTCGCCGCTGCTGATCTTCTCGAACCTGAACATGCGCTCGCCGAGCTTCCGTCACGCGCTGCGCGTGACGATCGCGGTCGCGGTCGGCTTCTGGATCGGCCGGCTGCTGCCGCTCACGAACGCCTACTGGATCGTGATGACGACCATCATCATCCTGAAGCCCGGCTATTCGCTCACCAAGCAGCGCAACGCGCAGCGGATCATCGGCACGCTGATCGGCTGTGCGGCGAGCATCGCGCTGATCTACACCGTGAAGGAGCCGCACCTGCTGATCGCGATCATGTTCGGGTCGATGGTGATGAGCTACAGCCTGCTGCTGTTCAACTACGCGGCGAGCGTCGTGTTCACGTCGTCGTACGTGCTGCTGATGTTCCACCTGCTCGCGCCGGGCAGCATGCGGATCATCGGCGAGCGCGCGATCGACACCGTGGTCGGCTGCATGATCGCGATCGCCGCGAGCCGGTTGTTCCCGTACTGGGAATACCGGCTGATGGGCAAGCAGGTTGCCGACATGCTCACCGCCACGCGCAAGTATTTCGAGGCCGTCTGGCGTGCCGGGCGCGGCGCGTCGCCGCCGCCCGTGCCGGCCGCCGACGGCGCGGCCGTCGTGCCCGGGGTGGCCGCGGCGGTCGAAACCCCGGCCGCGACGCTCGACGACGACTACCGCTACCGCCTCGCGCGCAAGGACGTGCACATCGCGTTCGCGAACCTCGGCCAGGCATTCCAGCGCATGATGATCGAGCCGAAGGCGCACCAGCGCTTCGTGCCGGAACTGAACGACCTGCTCGTGCAGACGCACGTGCTCGGCGCGCAGATCACGGCCGCCGCCCCGCTGATCCGCAACGCGTGCTCGGCCGACGACAGCCTCGTCCACGACGACGCGCTGCACCGCGGCCTCGCGGCGGTACTCGAGAATCTCGAAAAAGCGGAGGCCGGCGAGCCGCCGCCCGCCCACCAGCTCGAGGCAAGCAAGCAGATCACGCGCGATCTCGATGCCATGGTCGTGTCCGCGGAACGGTCGGACGCGGTGGGCGCCGAGCTCACGCACGACCTGAAAGTGCTCGCGCACCAGTGCAAGCAGATGCTCGCGTCGTCGTTGCTGATCCGCAAGGACGCAAGCGTGATCCGCCTGCCCGCCTGAGCACAGCCAGACCCGGCCGGCGGCCGCCCGCGCATGCAGCGCAGCGGCCCCGGCGCCCCTGATCCAGTCCCCCGAAGCATGACCCGCCCGCTCCACGCGACACGCCCGCCCGTCGCGCGCTCGCCCGGCCCCCTGTTGCGTCCGTTGCGCCAGTCAGGGAATACCCGATTCCGGCCGACCGGCCCGGCTTGTTATCATTTGTTCATATTTAAGTTGTATAGACAACTTGAGCCAGTCGGGCCGGCTTCGGTCGCCCGATCCGCCGCATAACGATATCGGAGACTCGATGAAAAACTTGCAGCGCCACCTGAGCGCGCGGCACATCCGCTTCCTCGCGCTGGGTTCGGCAATCGGCACGGGCCTGTTCTACGGCTCGGCGTCCGCGATCCAGCTCGCCGGCCCGGCCGTGATCCTCGCCTACCTCCTCGGCGGCGCGGCCGTCTACATGGTGATGCGCGCACTCGGCGAGATGGCCGTGCGCGATCCCGTCGCCGGCTCGTTCGGCCACTATGCGACCGAGAACCTCGGCCCGTTCGCGGGCTTCGTCACCGGCTGGACCTATACGCTCGAAATGGTGATCGTCGCGATCGCCGACATCACCGCGTTCGGCATCTACATGGGCTTCTGGTTTCCCGATGTCCCGCAATGGATCTGGGTGCTCGGCGTCGTCGCGATCATCTGCGGGCTGAACCTGTGCCACGTGAAGGTGTTCGGCGAACTCGAATTCTGGCTGTCGATCATCAAGGTCGGCGCGATCGTCGCGATGATCGGCGGCGGCGTCGCGATCCTGCTGAGCGGCATGCACTTCGGCCATTCGGCCGACGCGCCGACGTTCGCGAACCTGTGGAACCACGGCGGCTTCCTGCCGAACGGGATCGGCGGGCTGATCGCGTCGCTGTCGGTCGTGATCTTCGCGTACGGCGGGATCGAGGTGATCGGGATGAGCGCCGGCGAGGCGAAGGACCCGGAGCGCGTGATTCCGCGCGCGATCAACGCGGTGCCCGCGCGGATCCTGCTGTTCTATGTACTGACGATGGTCGTGCTGATGTCGATCAGCCCGTGGACGGGCGTCGGCAGCGACGGCAGCCCGTTCGTGCAGATCTTCTCCGCGCTCGGCGTGAAGTCGGCCGCGACAATCCTCAACCTGGTCGTGATCAGCGCGGCGATCTCGGCCATCAACAGCGACATCTTCGGCGCGGGCCGGATGATGTTCGGGATGGCGCGGCAGGGCCAGGCGCCGCGCGTGCTGATGACGACCTCGCGGCACGGGGTGCCGTGGGTCACCGTGCTCGTGATGGCGGTCGCGCTGCTCGTCGGCGTGCTGCTCAACTACCTGATGCCGAAGGACGTGTTCCTGATGGTCGCGGCGATCGCGACGTTCGCGACCGTGTGGGTCTGGCTGATGATCCTGCTGTCGCAGGTCGCGATGCGCCGCCGCCTGTCGAACGCCGAAATCGCGGCGCTGAAGTTCAAGGTGCCGATGTGGCCGGTCGCACCGGCGCTGACGATCGCGTTCATGGGCTTCGTGATCGTGATGCTCGGCTGGTTCGAGGACACGCGCGTCGCACTGTACGTCGGCGCGGCCTGGCTCGCGCTGCTCGCGGCGGTGTTCTACGCACGGATCCGCCCGAAGTTCGCACCTGCGTCACGTTGACGCACGGCTGATCCCCCTGCGCGGCGCGCCCGCGCGGGCGCCCGTCCGTTGCACGGCTTCGCCCGGCGCCTGCCGTGCCGGAAGCCGCCCCCTCTCCCACCTGCCGCACGAACCGTGCGCGGCCCGACCGGGCCGCGACCGGTGCGTCAGTGCGATGCGGCGCTCGCGGCCTCGGCCGGATGGGCCTCGTCGTACGCGTGCTTCTGCGAAATCGCGTTGTACAGGATCGTCCCGATCACGAGCAGGACGGCGACGACGATCAGGATGCTCACGTTGCGGACTGGGTTCTTCTTGCGCTGATCGTTCATGGTCGGGGCGGTTCCGTCAAATTCGTCGAAGCCGGCATTCTACGCGCTTGCGCCCCCGCCGCGACGCGCCGTTTCCCCTCGCCTTCCCGTCTTCCGCGCCTGCCGGCGCGCGCTTTCATTTGATAACCATTCCCATTTCGATCTAGAATCCGGAATCTTTCATTTTGTAATGTTTCGGGTTGCCTGAGCGGCAGGTGCGCCCCGGAACGCTCCCATCGTCCACTGCCGCTCCGGAGTCTTCATGTCGAATCCGCGCCCCCGCCTGTTGCCGCTTGCCGGCGCCCTCGCCCTTGCCGCGGCCGCATTCGCGCCGCCGGCCCAGGCGGCCGAGGAAGTGAGCCTGTACACCACACGCGAGCCGAAACTGATCCAGCCGCTCATCGACGCGTTCACGAAGCAGAGCGGCGTCAAGGTCAACACGGTGTTCGTGAAGGACGGCCTGCTCGAACGCGTGAAAGCGGAAGGCGCGCAGTCGCCGGCCGACGTGCTGATGACGGTCGACGTCGGCAACCTGCTCGATCTCGTCGACGGCGGCCTGTCGCAGCCGGTGCGCTCGAAGGTGCTCGACGACGCGATTCCCGCGAACCTGCGCGGCGCGAACGGCGACTGGTACGCGCTGTCGCTGCGCGACCGCGTGCTGTACGTCGAAAAGGACCTGAAGGTCGACACGTTCCGCTACGAGGATCTCGCCGATCCGAAATGGAAGGGCAAGGTCTGCATCCGCTCGGGCCAGCATCCGTACAACACGGCGCTCGTCGCGGCGATGATCGCGCACGACGGCGAAGCCGCGACCGAGAAGTGGCTGCGCGGCGTGAAGGCGAACCTCGCGCGCAAGGCGACGGGCGGCGACCGCGACGTCGCGCGCGACATCCTCGGCGGCATCTGCGACGTCGGCCTCGCGAACGCGTATTACGTCGGCCACATGAAGCATGCGGAGCCCGGCAGCGATGCGCGCAAGTGGGGCGACGCGATCAAGGTCGTCCGGCCGACGTTCGCGAACGCGAAGAGCGGCGGCACGCACGTCAACATCAGCGGCGCGACGGTCGCGAAGTACGCGCCGAACAAGGCCAACGCGGTGAAACTGCTCGAATACCTCGTATCGCCGGAAGCGCAGGCACTGTATGCGCAGGCGAACTACGAATACCCGGTACGCGCGAACGTGAAGCTCGACCCGGTGATCGCGGGCTTCGGTATGCTGAAGATCGATCCGCTGCCGCTGACCGACATCGCGAAGCATCGCAAGCAGGCCAGCCAGCTCGTCGACAAGGTCGGTTTTGACAACTGACGCGTCGCCCGCCGGCGCGCATCGCGTCCCGTTCCGGCCGCGCCTGCGGCCGCGCGCGGACAGCCTGTGGCTGCTCGCCGCGCTGGCGATCGCCGCGGCGGTCGCGGCGCCGCTCGCGGTGCTCGTGGCCGCCGCGCTCGGCGCCGATCTCGCGCACTGGCGCCATCTCGCCGAATTCGTGCTGCCGCGGGCGCTCGTCAATACATTGCTGCTGCTCGCGGGCGTAGGCGCGATCGTGTCGATCGTCGGCACGGGCTGCGCATGGCTCGTGACCGCCTACGACTTCCCGGGCCGGCGGATGCTGACGTGGGCGCTGCTGCTGCCGCTGGCAGTGCCCACCTACATCGTCGCGTTCGCCTATCTCGACCTGCTGCACCCGATCGGCCCCGTGCAGGGCGCGATCCGCTGGCTGCTCGGCTTCGACAGCCCGCGCCAGTTCCGCCTGCCCGACCTGCGCTCGCTGCCCGGCGCGATCTTCGTGCTGGGCTTCGTGCTGTATCCGTATGTGTACCTGAGCACGCGCGCGATGTTCGTCACGCAGTCGGCAAGCCTGCTCGAAGCCGCGCGCACGCTCGGCGCGGGACGCATCGCGACGTTCTGGCGCGTCGTGGTGCCGCTCGCGCGGCCCGCGATCGCGGTCGGCGTGAGTCTCGCGCTGCTCGAGACGCTGAACGACATCGGCGCGTCGGAATTCCTCGGGGTACAGACGCTCACCGTGTCCGTCTACACGACCTGGATCACCCGCTCCGATCTCGCCGGCGCCGCGCAGATCGCGCTCGCGATGCTCGCGATCGTCGTCGGCATGATCGTGCTCGAACGCTACGGGCGGCGCCGCCAGCGCTACGCGCACGGCCGGCGCATGCGGCCGATCTCACCGCGCCGCCTGAACGGCGCGGCCGCATGGGGCGCCGCCGCGCTCGGCTGGCTGCCCGTGCTGCTCGGCTTCGGCGCGCCGGCCGCGTACCTCGCGGTGGAGACGGCCACGCGGCTGCATCTGGTCGGCGGCGTGTCCGCCCAACTGATGACGGGGCTCGCGAACACGCTGACGATCGCCGCGGCCGCCACCGCCGCGACGCTCGCCTGCGGGCTCGTCGTCGCCTGGGCCGCGCGCGCGCAACGCGACAGCGCCCATGCGGGCCCGGGCCGCGCGTGCGCGCGGATCGCGAGCCTCGGCTACGCGGTGCCGGGCACCGTGCTGGCGATCGGCCTGCTGATCCCGTTCACCGCGGCCGACCGGCTGTTCGGCGCCGCGTTCGATCGCGACGGGCTGCTGCTGATGGGTTCGGCGGCCGCGCTCGTGATCGCCTATACCGTGCGCTTTCTCGCGATCCCGGCCGGCAGCATCGAGGCCGGCCTCGCGCGCATTCCGCCGTCGCTCGAACAGGCATCGCGCTCGCTCGGCGAAACGGCCGGCGGCACGCTGCGCCGCGTGCACCTGCCGCTGCTGCGGCCCGCGCTCACGACGAGCGCGCTGCTGGTGTTCGTCGATGCGATGAAGGAATTGCCGGCGACGCTGCTGCTGCGGCCGCTGAACTTCGACACGCTCGCGACCTGGCTGTATGCGGAAGCCGCGCGCGGCACCTACGAGGAAGGCGCGGTCGCCGCGCTCGCGATCGTGCTCGCCGGGCTCGTGCCCGTGATCCTGCTCGCGCGCACCCGCCACCAGATCGGAACCTGAACCCGTGAACCTGCTCGAACTCGACGACCTCTGCCTCGCCTACGACACGCCGCACGGCCGCCGCACGGTGGTCGACGGGCTGAGTCTCGCGTTGCCGCGCGGCGACATCGGCTGCCTGCTCGGCGCGTCGGGCTGCGGCAAGACCACCGTGCTGCGCGCGATCGCCGGCTTCGAACCGGTGCGCATGGGGCGCATCATGCTGGACGGCTCGCCCGTCGCCGCGCCGTCGCTCGACGTGCCGCCCGAACGCCGGCGCATCGGCATGATGTTCCAGGATTACGCGCTGTTCCCGCACCTGAGCACGGCCGACAACGTCGCGTTCGGTCTGCGGCGCAAGCCGAAGGCCGAACGGCGCCGGCGGGTCGCGGAGATGCTCGCGCTCGTCGGCCTGGCCGATTCCGGCGATGCGTTTCCGCACGAGCTGTCGGGCGGCCAGCAGCAGCGCGTTGCACTGGCCCGCGCGCTCGCGCCGTCGCCGGAGCTGCTGTTGCTCGACGAGCCGTTCTCGAACCTCGACGTCGATACGCGCGAGCGGCTCGCGTTCGAACTGCGCGACATCCTGAAACGCACCGGTCACACGGCGATCCTCGTCACGCACAACCAGGCCGAGGCATTCGCGATCGCCGACCGGATCGGCGTGATGAAGGATGGCCGGCTCGCGCAATGGGATACGCCGTATGCGCTGCACCACCACCCGGCCAGCCCGTTCGTCGCGGATTTCGTGCGCCGCGACGCGCTGGCCGACGAACGCGCGCGCGCACTGGCGCGCGGCCGCTGACGCCGCACCGCCGCCCGCGTCGCCCGGCACGGGTTGCGTCCGTGCCGCGCCGCCGCCCCGCTACGCCGGCTCGGCGAGATCGCGCACGGGCAGCGCGGTCGAATACTTGATCTGCTCCATCGCGAACGACGAGCTGACATCGAACAACGGCACCGCGCGAATCAGTTGCTTGTAGACGCGGTCGTAATCGTCGATGCCGGCCACCACGACGCGCAGCAGGTAGTCGGTCTCGCCGCTCATTCGATACACCTCGACCACTTCCGGCATGTCGCGCACCGCCTGCGTGAAACGCTGCGCCCATTCCTCGGTGTGCTGGTTCGTGCGGATCGCGACGAACACGGTGGTGCCGACCCCGAGCTTGCGCGGATCGCATAGCGCGACCTGTGCGCGAATCGCGCCGCTTTCCTTGAGCCGCTGCACGCGCTTCCAGCACGGCGTCTGCGACAGGTTCACGCGCTGCGCCAGTTCCGCGATCGGCAGTGTGGCATCCGCCTGCAGCAACTCCAGCAGCTTGCGATCGATGGCGTCCATTTCCCCAGTCCCTCGTCGATAGAAATTTATTCTATGCATCCTGCACAACGGGGAACAATATGAAAACCGCCTCGCCGCGTCGACCGGGATAAACACCGATCCGGCACGCCGCTCGCGCCAAACCGATCGGGCGACACCGCCCGTCAGGGTGGAATCGCCCGAAGTGGCCGCACCGGGCGGCCCGCACGCCGCGACCGCTCCGGCGCACGTACGCCGCCGGCCGGTGTGCCGCTCAATACGCGGCCGTCGCGATCTCGCGCACGAAGCTGCCCTGCTCGAGCGCGTCGACGAACGCGATCGCGTAGTCTTCCGCGGAGATCTTGCTGTTGCCCTGCGCATCCACGATCAGCTTGCCGACGCCGGTGCGGAACGTGCCCGTGCGTTCGCCCGGCGCGATCAGCGCAGCCGGCGCGAAGAACGTCCAGTCGAGATCGCCGACCGTCTTCAGGTAGTCGAACGCGTCGCGATGCGCGAGCGCGACTGCCTTGTACGCTTCCGGGAAGCCCTCGCCGTCCACCAGCTGCTTGCCGGGCGCGACTTCGAGCGAACCGGCGCCGCCCACCACGACCAGGCGCTTCAGGCCCGCCTGGCGCACGCCGGCAACCAGCGCCTTCGCGGCCGCGACGATCTTCGCCGCGTCTTCCTGCTTCGGGCCGTACGCGCTTGCGACGACGTCATGGCCCGGCAGCGCGGCCGCGATGCTGGCCGCGTCGGACAGGTCGGCCGCCTGCACGGCGATGCCGTCGCCGGCCGCGCCGGGACGGCGCGACAACGCGGTCACGCGATGGCCGCGTCGCACGGCTTCCGCCGCGATGCGCGAGCCGATCGTGCCGGTGGCGCCGAACAGCGCGATATTCAAGGTACGTTGCGTCATGTCGATTCTCCAGAAAGAAAAAATGTAACCGAATTAATTACACAAAAGGTCGAAAAAAACGGGGCAAAGCCCCTGTTGCGCCGGCCGCCGCGCATGCGCGCCGCCCGGCTTCCTGCCCTGCCTGCCGCCACCGGCTATCCGCCGGCCTGCGTCGCGTGCTGCGTGCGCTGCTCGCAATCCAGCATGTCGGCCGTGACGTCCGCCAGCGTGCGCGTTGCGAGCGAGGCCTCCATTGCACGCTGCGCGTCGCCGATATAGCCGATCAGCGCGCCCTGGATATGCCGGCCGACCAGGCACGCGGGATTCGGCGCCTCGCGGTGCAGCGCGAACAGTTGCGCATCGTCGACCGCGCGATAGACGTCGAACAGCGTGATCTCGCCCGGCTCGCGCGCCAGCAGCGCACCGCCGCCCGCGCCCAGTTGCGACGTGGTCAGCCCGGCCGCCGCGAGCATCGACAACAGCCGGCGGATCAGCGCCGGATTCGTGTTCACGCTGCCCGCGATGATGTCGGACGACAGCGGCACCCCTTCCTGCATCGACAGCAAGGCGAGCACGTGGACGGCAAACGCGAACCGGCTGCTGGTATTCATTCCTGACTCACTCGTCGACGCCGGCCCATCCCGCGGCCGGCGACATGTGTAACTACTATAATTACATTTAGCGGATCATGCAAGTCCGCGTTACTCGCCGCTCGCGGGCTTGGCGCCCGCGGCGTTCTGCTGGCTCCACTGCTGGAGCTTCTTGCCGGCTTCCGCGATCTTCGCGCCGGCTTCGGAAGCCGCGTGCGCGACGACCGCGGAAGCCGTCGCGTCGATCTGCGCCTGCGCCGCCGACGCGAGGCCGCTCGCGGACAACGGCGGCACGGCCGACGCCGCGGACGCGATGCCGGCCTTCGCGGCGTTGAGCTGCTGGTTGACGGTGCTCGCCATCTGGTCGAGCGCCTTGGCCGCATGGTCCGCGGCATCGGCGGCCGCGCTGGCGGCCGTATCGGGTTGCGCCACCGGCGTGGCGGACTTCTCGCAGCCGGCGAGCAACAGCAACGCGCCGGCGGCCGCAGCGGCCAGCAGGGACCCGGGCACGCGACGCGCCCGCGACATCTTCATCTTCATCAACAATCTCCAGCCGTGCGTGACACGACCTCGTAGTTGTACCAGTGTCGATGATACCGCCTCTGAAACGGGCCCAATGTCGCCGGCACATTAAAAATACCTTCCAATTTCGGATTTGTCTGATTTAATCGCAGGTGCGATGACACTAAAGTGGGCATGCTTCAACCCGCTTCATACGTGTCCCTTTTTTCTCATGGCTTTCCTCATCGACTGGTTCATCGCCCTCGCCGCGCTGCTCGCAGCCACCCTGTTCCTGTGCCTGCGCCCGCCATCGGCGCGCCGTCTGGCCGAATCCGGGCGCCCGCGCCGCGTCGCATGCGCCCGCCTGCTCACGCAGGCCATAATCGGCTTCTGGACAGCCGCGCTGATCGTGGCGGAAGGCATCCTCGGCCCCGACGGCGACGGCCAGTCGCTTGCAGGCTTCGCCGCCCTCGCATTCGCCGCGCTGGGGCTGTCGACCGTCGCGGCCTATTGGTCGGCGTGCGCGCTGCGGCTGCGCCGGCCGCAGCCACTGTTCGCCCGCTACTGACGCGCCAGATCGGTGCGTGATGGCGCACCATCGCGCACCACGCCGCGGCGCCCGCGCCCGTTCACGCACCAGTTCCGTACCTGCCGCACCACGCGCGGGCACCCGGCACGGCGCCCGCCTCATGCCGGGAGCGCCCCGATCCCGTGCACGATTCACCGGAATGCCGCATCGCGCATTGCCTGAGCACCAATTTCACGCAGTCGTTCACCAGGTTGGCTCGATACTTGCGTTCCTTGCCCGTTTTTTGCGCAAGGAAGCCACGGCATGGATGGTCTGAAATCCGGCGTCGATACACTGTTCCTGTTGATCGGCGCCGTCATGGTGCTCGCGATGCACGCGGGCTTCGCATTCCTCGAGTTGGGCACGGTCCGCAAGAAGAACCAGGTCAACGCGCTCGTGAAGATCCTGGTCGACTTCTCCGTGTCGACGCTCGCGTACTTCTTCATCGGCTACACCATCGCGTACGGCGTCGAATTCTTCGACGACATCGGCACGCTGTCGCAGCACAGCGGTTACGCGCTCGTGCGCTTCTTCTTCCTGCTGACCTTCGCCGCGGCGATTCCCGCGATCGTGTCCGGCGGTATCGCCGAGCGCGCGAAGTTCAACCCGCAGCTCGTCGCGACGCTGATCATCGTCGGCTTCATCTACCCGTTCTTCGAGGGAATCGCCTGGAACGAACGGTTCGGCGTGCAGGCCTGGCTCACGCATGCGTTCGGCGCGCCGTTCCACGATTTCGCGGGCTCCGTCGTCGTGCATGCGTTCGGCGGCTGGGTCGCGCTGCCGGCGGTGCTGCTGCTCGGGGCACGCCATGGCCGCTATGCGAAGGACGGCCGGATTGCCGCGCACCCGCCGTCGAACATCCCGTTCCTCGCGCTCGGTGCGTGGGTGCTCGCGGTCGGCTGGTTCGGCTTCAACGTGATGAGCGCGCAGACGCTCGACAAGATCAGCGGCCTCGTCGCCGTGAACTCGCTGATGGCGATGGTCGGCGGCACGCTCGCCGCGTGGATGGCCGGCCGCAACGATCCGGGCTTCACCTACAACGGGCCGCTCGCGGGCCTCGTCGCGGTGTGCGCGGGCTCCGACGTGATGCACCCGATCGGCGCGCTGGTCACCGGCGCGGCGGCCGGTGCGCTGTTCGTCGCGATGTTCACCTGCGTGCAGAACAGATGGCGCATCGACGACGTGCTCGGCGTGTGGCCGCTGCACGGCATGTGCGGCGCGCTCGGCGGCCTGGCGGCCGGCGTGTTCGGCCTGCCCGCGCTCGGCGGGCTCGGCGGCGTGTCGTTCATGTCGCAACTCGTCGGCACGCTCGGCGGCATCGTGATCGCGACCGCGGGCGGCACGCTCGTCTACGGCGCGCTGAAAGCGACCGTCGGACTGCGCCTCGACCGCGAAGCCGAATTCGACGGCGCGGACCTGTCGATCCATCGCATCTCGGCAACCCCCGAGCGCGATTGAGCACCTGACGAACATCCGAAGCATCATTACGTTTTCAATTCAAAAAACTTTCATCCAGCGTCCTTACACTTCCGTCCAGTTTTCAATTTGCCTTCTCGAAGCTTGCTGTTCGCCTGCTTCGCGAAGGCCATTCTTCCAACAACTGAAACTGGACTCCACATGCCCGCGTTGCCCAATGCTTCCCGTCGTCAGGCCCTGAAGATCCTCGCCGGTGCGCCGATGCTTCCCCTTTCCGGTCTCGCGCTGCCGGCCCTGCTGACGGGTTGCGGCGGCGACGACAATCCGGCGTCGACGCCGGCCCCGGTGGCCGCCGCCTACACGTCGGCAGCGTTCTCGGCGATGGCCGCGCCCACGCTCGACAACGCGGCCGCCATGGCGACGACGACGGTCGGCTCGACGCTGTCGGTGTCCTTTTCGGATGGCTCGACGCGCAACTTCAAGCTGGCGTACCGGCCGTTCTTCGTGACGGGCGACCTGCTGCCGGACGGCAAGGGCGGCACGACGCTCGCGGGCGGCTACTACGACATCAACAACCAGCCGATCATCGACCGTTCGGTGCCCGGCAAGGAGCGCCAGTTCTATTCCGACTGCCCTGACGGCAGTTCGCTGCTCACGCTGAAGAACGCGAACGTGCCCGGCGTGAAAGGCAATACGGTGTTCGCGGTCGTGCAGTTCGAATACACGACGCGCGATCAGGCCAGCGCATCGCAGTACGGGCAGCTGCCTTCGCCGATCGCGGTGCTGACGCTCGATCAGGATCCGGCCAACGGCGCGCTGAAGGTCGTCAAGTATCACAACGTCGACACGTCGAAGGCGCACGGCCTGTGGATCACCTGCGGCGCGAGCCTGTCGCCGTGGGGCACGCATCTGTCGAGCGAGGAATACGAGCCGGACGCGACGAAGGTCGCTACCGACGCGCAGTTCAAGGCGTTCAGCAAGAACACGTTCGGCGACGAAACGAAGGCGAACCCCTACCACTACGGCCACCTGCCCGAGATCACCGTGAATCCGGACGGCACGGGCACCGTGAAGAAGCACTACTGCCTCGGCCGCATCTCGCACGAACTGATCCAGGTGATGCCGGACCAGCGCACCGTGATGATGGGTGACGACGCCACCAACGGCGGCCTGTTCATGTTCGTCGCCGACAAGGCGGCCGACCTGTCGGCCGGCACGCTGTACGTCGCGAAGTGGGCGCAGACGTCGTCCGCCGGCGCAGGCACCGCGACGCTGACGTGGATCCGGATCGGCCACGCGACGAGCGGCGAAATCGAAACGCTCGCGAACACGCTGAAGGCGTCGGACATCATGGACCTGACGACCACCGACCCGAACGATCCGGGCTTTACGAAGATCCACTTCGGCGGCAAGTTCAACTGGATGCGCGTGAAGCCGGGGATGGAAAAGGCCGCCGCGTTCCTCGAGACACACCGCTACGCGGCGCTGCTCGGCGGCAGCATGGGCTTCACGAAGCTCGAAGGCACGACCGTGAACGCGAAGGACAAGATCGTCTACACCGCGATGTCGCGAATCGAGACGTCGATGGTCAAGGGCAACGCCGTATCGCGCGACGTCGCGGTCGACAAGAAGATCGCGGCGGGCGCCGTCTACGCGCTGAACCTGAAGGGCAGCCAGCGCGACACGACGGGCGGCGCGATCGACAGCGAGTGGGTGCCGGTCGACATGGGCGCGCCTGCCGCGCTCGTCGGCGAGGATCTCGCCGCGGCCGACGGGCTCGGCAACCTCGCGAACCCGGACAAGATCGCGAACCCCGACAACCTGAAGTACTCCGAAAAGCTGCGCACGCTCTTCATCGGCGAAGACTCGGGCATGCACGTGAACAACTTCCTGTGGGCCTACAACGTCGACACGAAGTCGCTCGTGCGCGTGCTGTCGTGTCCGGCCGGCGCGGAATCGACCGGCCTGCACGCGGTCGACGAGATCAACGGCTGGACCTACATCATGAGCAACTTCCAGCATGCGGGCGACTGGGAGTCGCCGCTGCACGACAAGGTCAAGCCGACGCTCGATCCGCTCGTGCGCGCGAACTTCAAGGACCGCTTCGGCGCGAGCGTCGGCTACCTGACCGCCGAGCAGACCGGCATCAAGCTCGTGAAGGCCTGACCGGATCGCGCGAGGAGGCCCGCCTCCGCTGGCCGGCCGGACCTCGCCGGCCGCCACTTTCTTCATCACCGTTCATTCGTCGGCGCTCCACGCCGTTTCATGCGCGATGCCCAGTGCGGGTGTCGCGCTTTTTTTTGCGCGCGCGAATCGCACGAACCGTACATGCCGGCATGCGCCGCGCGGGTTCGAACGGGTGTTTGCAACGATCGGGGGATAATGCGGGTCTGACGCGTCCGGGCGGATGCGCGGTAAAACAGGCAAAAAAAAGCGCCACGGAGACCGTGGCGCTAAAAAAGTTCTAGCCATTCCGAGGGCCGTGCTAGAACCTGAGAGACTGCGCGAAACACCGTTGCCGGTTAAACTCCTGAAACGATGTTTCGAAAACGTGAGACATTCTTTCCGTTTCCGCCCGACAAGTCAAGCGGTATTTGCACCGGTTCACGCACTTTTCAGCAACGCTCATTTGAGCGTTTTCCTAATAAACCAAGGGTGAACCCGTAAAATATCATCCAGTGACCGGTTCGCCCGCGGAACATGCATCTTTTGACAATAGTCCTACAATACCAACAAAATTGAAATTGAGTTTCGGAAATAGAGAGAATCCCTCGTGTCCACAACTGTAACCCCTTCCGCGTCCCGGGACCGTGAATCGTCGCCCGACGAGATCACGGCACTCGCCCGCGGCCTCGCCGTGCTGCGCCGCATCGCGGCCGCCGATGCGCCCGTCAGCAATCGTGAGCTGGCCGAATTGACCGGCATCCCGAAGCCGACCGTCTCGCGCATCACCGCGACGCTCGTCAGCGCCGGCTTCCTGTTCCAGTTGCCCGACAGCGAGCGCTTCGTGCTCACCGCCTCGGTGCTCGAACTGAGCCACGGTTTCCTGCGCAACTTCGACATCCGCGCGCGTTCGCGGCCGTTCATGATCGAGCTGGCCGAGCGTACGTCGCTGTCCGTGCACCTCGCGGTGCGCGACCGGCTCGACATGGTCGCGATCGACGTGATCCGGCCGCGCTCGGCCGTGCTCGTCACGCGCCTCGAGATCGGCTCGCGGATGGACATCGCGCGCACCGCGGTGGGCCGAGCCTATCTCGCCGCGCTCGAGGACGACGAGCGCCGCCTGCTGATCGACTCGCTGCGCACCACGGCCGGCGACGACTGGCCGCACGTGTCCGCGCGGCTCAACCCCGCGCTGGACGACGCGATGCGCGACGGCCACGCGATCGCGATCGGCGAATGGCGCGAAGGCCTGAATGCCGTCGCGGCCGGCTTCGTCGGCCCGTCGGGGCAGCGCTATTCGGTGAATTGCGGCGGCGCGTCGCATCAGTGCCCGCCCGACTGGCTGCGGGAACACGTGGTGCCCGCCCTGCACGAATGCATCGCGAAAATCACCCGCGAGATCGGCGGCGCGCCGGCCCGGCGCGTCCGCGTGTAATCGTTTCGTCATCATCCTGTCGTGTTCTGTAACGACCGTAACCCAGTGAAAGATAGACCACTGGACTCTAACGGGGACGGGACGTAGCATCATGCCCATCGTCGCGCCGCATTCGCGGCGCGCACCGCTCTTTTCCCGCGCGCGCCGGCGGGGCCCCGGACCGAGCCGGGCCGCCCCTACCGGCACCGCCCGCTCCCGCGCAGCCCAGCAGTCCGATTCCCGGCACGCCGCGCCGTCTTCCTGACAGAACACGATGGATAACGAACAAAAGCCCACGCTTCCCTCGAAAGATCCCGCGCCCCACGCACGGCCACCGCGCCGTAAGCTGATGATCGGGGCGCTCGCGGTCGTCGTCATCGGCGGCCTGCTGTGGTGGCACCCGTGGAGCCGCACGCCGGCTGCCGGCAGCGCCGCGAGCGGCGCGGGCGCGAGTTCCGGCGGCAACGGCGGCGGCCATCGCGGCCGCGGCGGCCCCGCTGCCATGGCGAACATTCCGCAGCCGGTGCAGGTCGCGACCGCGACGCAGGGCGAGATGCCGATCGTGCTGTCCGCACTCGGCACCGTCACGCCGCTCGCGAACGTGACGGTCAAGACCCAGCTGTCGGGCTACCTGCAGTCGGTCGCGTTCCAGGAAGGCCAGATCGTCAAGAAAGGCGACTTGCTCGCGCAGATCGACCCGCGCCCGTACCAGGTGGCCCTCGAGAACGCCGACGGCACGTACGCGCGCGACGCCGCGTTGCTCGCGACCGCCCGCCTCGACCTGAAGCGCTACCAGACGCTGCTGTCGCAGGACTCGATCGCGTCGCAGACGGTCGATACGCAGGCGTCGCTCGTCAAGCAATACGAAGGCGCGGTCAAGACCGACCAGGCCGCGATCGATTCCGCGAAACTGAACCTCACGTATGCACGCATCACGGCGCCGGTATCCGGCCGCGTCGGCCTGCGCCAGGTCGACCCCGGCAACTACGTGACGCCGGGCGATACCAACGGCATCGTCGTGATCACGCAGCTGCAGCCGATGAGCGTGATCTTCACGACGTCGGAAGACAACCTGCCGCAGATCCTCAAGCAGGTGAACGCCGGCCAGACGCTGTCGGTCACCGCGTACAACCGCAACAACACGGTGCCGCTCGAGACGGGCTCGCTCGCGACGCTCGACAACCAGATCGACACGAGCACCGGCACGGTCAAGCTGCGCGCGAACTTCGACAACAAGGCCGGCATGCTGTTTCCGAATCAGTTCGTGAACACCCGGCTGCTGGTCGACGTGATGCGCAACGCGACGATCGTGCCGACCTCGGCCGTGCTGAGCGGCTCGATCGGCCAGTTCGTCTACGTCGTGAACGCCGACAACACGGTGACGGTGCGCAAGGTCACGCCCGGCCCGGTCGACGGCGAGCGCACGAGCATCGTCAGCGGCCTCGCGATCGGCGAGCGCGTGGTGACCGACGGCTCCGACCGGCTGCGCGAAGGCGCGAAGATCGCGATCCCGGCGGACCGGCCGAAAGGCGCGTCGGGCGCGCATGCGGCCTCGGGCGCCGGCGGCCATCACGGACACCGGCACGGCGCGTCGCAGGCAGCGGCCCAATAACGCGCGGGCCGCCCGATGAATCCCTCCCGTATCTTCATTCTCCGGCCGGTCGGCACCGCGCTCCTGATGGCGGCGATCATGCTGGCCGGTCTGGTCGCGCTGCGCTTCCTGCCGCTCGCCGCGCTGCCGGAAGTCGACTATCCGACGATCCAGGTCCAGACCTTCTACCCGGGCGCGAGCCCGGAAGTGATGACCTCGTCGGTCACCGCGCCGCTCGAACGGCAGTTCGGGCAGATGCCGTCGCTGAACCAGATGTCGTCGCAAAGCTCGGCCGGCTCGTCCGTGATCACGCTGCAGTTCTCGCTCGACCTGCCGCTCGACATCGCCGAACAGGAAGTGCAGGCCGCGATCAACGCGGCCGGCAACCTGCTGCCGTCCGACCTCCCTGCCCCGCCGATCTACGCGAAGGTCAACCCGGCCGACGCGCCGGTGCTGACCCTCGCCGTCACGTCGAAGACGCTGCCGCTCACGCAGGTGCAGGACCTGGCCGACACGCGCCTCGCCATGAAGATTTCGCAGATCGCGGGCGTCGGCCTCGTCAGCCTGTCGGGCGGCAACCGCCCGGCCGTGCGCATCCAGGCGAACCCGACCGCGCTCGCGCAGTACGGGATGAACCTCGACGACCTGCGCACGACGATCTCGAACCTGAACGTGAACACGCCGAAGGGCAACTTCGACGGCCCGTCGCGCGCGTACACGATCAACGCGAACGACCAGCTCACGAGCGCCGACCAGTACAACAGCGCCGTCGTCGCCTACAAGAACGGCCGCCCGGTGATGCTCACCGACGTCGCCACCGTCGTCGCCGGCTCGGAAAACACCAAGCTCGGCGCATGGGTGAATTCGGAACCCGCGATCATCCTGAACGTGCAGCGCCAGCCGGGCGCGAACGTGATCCAGACGGTGGACGCGATCAAGGCGCAACTGCCGAAGCTGCAGGAAACGCTGCCGGCCGCGCTCGACGTGCAGATCGTCACCGACCGCACCACGATGATCCGCGCCGCGGTGCGCGACGTGCAGTTCGAGCTGCTGCTCGCGGTCGCGCTCGTCGTACTCGTGATGTACCTGTTCCTCGCGAACATCTATGCGACGATCATCCCGAGCCTGTCCGTACCGCTGTCTCTGATCGGGACGCTCGCGGTGATGTACCTGGCCGGCTTCTCGCTGAACAACCTGTCGCTGATGGCGCTCACCATCGCGACCGGCTTCGTCGTCGACGACGCGATCGTGATGATCGAGAACATCGCGCGCTACGTCGAGGAAGGCGAGTCGGGGCTCGAGGCCGCGCTGAAGGGCTCGAGGCAGATCGGCTTCACGATCATCTCGCTGACGGTGTCGCTGATCGCGGTGCTGATCCCGCTGCTGTTCATGGGCGACGTGGTCGGGCGCCTCTTCCATGAATTCGCGATCACGCTCGCGGTGACGATCGTGATCTCGGCCATCGTGTCGCTCACGCTCGTGCCGATGATGTGCGCGAAGCTGCTGCGCCATTCGCCGCCGCCCGAGAGCCATCGCTTCGAGGCGCGCGTGCACCGGGCGATCGACTGGGTGATCGCGCGCTACGCGGTCGCGCTCGAATGGGTGCTGAACCGCCAGCGCTCGACGCTCGTCGTCGCGCTGCTGACGCTCGCGCTGACCGCCCTGCTCTACGTCTACGTGCCGAAGGGCTTCTTCCCCGCGCAGGATACCGGCGTGATCCAGGCGATCACGCAGGCGCCGCAGTCCATCTCGTACGGCGCGATGGCCGAACGTCAGCAGGCGCTCGCAACCGAGATCCTGAAGGATCCGAACGTCGACAGCCTGACGTCGTTCATCGGCGTGGACGGCAGCAACATCACGCTGAACAGCGGCCGGATGCTGATCAACCTGAAGGCGCGCGACGACCGCTCCGAAACGGCCGCGCAGATCATCCGCGACCTTCAGCACCGCGTGCGCGACGTGACCGGCATCTCGCTGTTCATGCAGTCGGTGCAGGATCTGACGATCGACTCGACCGTCAGCCCGACGCAGTACCAGTTCATGCTGACGAGCCCGAACCCGGACGAATTCGCGACCTGGGTGCCGAAGCTCGTCACCCGGCTGCAGCAGGAGCCGTCGCTCGCCGACGTCGCGACCGACCTGCAGAGCAACGGCCAGTCGGTCTACATCGAGATCGACCGCGCGAGCGCCGCGCGCTTCGGCATCACGCCGGCGACCGTCGACAACGCGCTGTACGACGCGTTCGGCCAGCGCATCGTGTCGACGATCTTCACGCAGTCGAACCAGTACCGCGTGATCCTCGAGTCCGAGCCGAAGGAGCAGCACTACGCGCAATCGCTGAACGACATCTACCTGCCGTCGGCGGGCGGCGGCCAGGTGCCGCTGTCGTCGATCGCGTCGTTCCACGAGCGGCCGTCGCCGCTGCTGGTCGCGCACCTGTCGCAGTTCCCGTCGACCACCGTGTCGTTCAACCTCGCCCCGGGCGCGTCGCTCGGCGAGGCCGTCAAGGCGATCGAGGCCGCCGAGAAGGACATCGGCCTGCCCGCGTCGTTCCAGACGCGCTTCCAGGGCGCGGCGCTCGCGTTCCAGGCGTCGCTGTCGAACCAGCTGTTCCTGATCCTCGCCGCGATCGTCACGATGTACATCGTGCTCGGCGTGCTGTACGAGAGCTACATCCACCCGATCACGATCCTGTCGACGCTGCCGTCGGCCGGCGTCGGCGCGCTGCTCGCGCTGATGATCACCGGGCACGATCTCGACATCATCGGGATCATCGGCATCGTGCTGCTGATCGGCATCGTGAAGAAGAACGCGATCATGATGATCGACTTCGCGCTCGAGGCCGAGCGCGTCGAAGGCAAGCCGCCGCGCGAGGCGATCTACCAGGCGTGCCTGCTGCGCTTCCGGCCGATCCTGATGACGACGCTCGCCGCGCTGCTCGGCGCGGTGCCGCTGATCGTCGGCTCCGGCGCCGGTTCCGAGCTGCGCCAGCCGCTCGGGATCGCGATCGCCGGCGGCCTGATCGTGTCGCAGGTGCTGACGCTGTTCACGACACCCGTGATCTACCTCGGCTTCGACTCGCTCGCGCGCCGCGTGCGCGGCTGGTTCGAACGCCACGGCCCCCACGCCGGCACGCGCACGGATGCGTAAATGAAACGACTCCCACGCTCACTTCGTTCGCTGCCCCCCAAGGGGGCGGTCGGCCCCCTTGGGGCGGCCCAGCGAGTGCCGACATGAACCTGTCGCGCCCCTTCATCACCCGCCCCGTCGCGACGACGCTGCTCGCGATCGGCGTCGCGCTCGCGGGCCTGTTCGCATTCGTCAAGCTGCCGGTGTCGCCGCTGCCGCAGGTCGACTTCCCGACGATCTCGGTGCAGGCGTCGCTGCCGGGCGCAAGCCCGGAAACCGTCGCGACCAGCGTGACGAGCCCGCTCGAGCGGCACCTGGGCTCGATCGCCGACGTGACCGAAATGACGTCGACGAGTACGGTCGGCAATTCGCGGATCACCCTGCAGTTCGGCCTGAACCGCGACATCGACGGCGCCGCGCGCGACGTGCAGGCCGCGATCAACGCGGCGCGCGCCGACCTGCCCGCCGCGCTGAAGAGCAACCCGACCTACCGCAAGGTCAACCCGGCCGATTCGCCGATCATGATCGTGTCGCTGACGTCGGAAACCACGTCGGCCGCGAAGCTGTACGACGCCGCGTCGACGGTGCTGCAGCAGTCGCTGTCGCAGATCGACGGGGTCGGCCAGGTGTCGGTGAGCGGCTCCGCGAACCCGGCCGTGCGGGTCGAGCTGGAGCCGCAGGCGCTGTTCCACTACGGGATCGGCCTGGAGGACGTGCGCGCGGCGCTCGCCTCCGCGAACGCCAACGCGCCGAAGGGCGCGATCGAGTTCGGCCCGCAGCACTACCAGCTCTATACGAACGACCAGGCGTCCGAGGCGTCGCAATACCGCGACCTGGTCGTCGCGTACCGCAACGGCGCGGCCGTCCGGCTGTCCGACCTGTCCGACGTCGTCGATTCGGTCGAGGACCTGCGCAACCTCGGCCTGTCGAACGGCAAGCGCGCGGTGCTCGTGATCCTCTACCGCTCGCCCGGCGCGAACATCATCGACACGATCGACCGCGTGCGCGACGCGCTGCCGCAGCTCACCGCGTCGCTGCCGGCCGACATCACCGTCACGCCCGTGCTCGACCGCTCGACCACCATTCGCGCGTCGCTGAAGGACACCGAGCACACGCTGCTGATCGCGGTCAGCCTGGTCGTGATGGTCGTGTTCCTGTTCCTGCGCAACTGGCGCGCGACGCTGATCCCGAGCGTCGCGGTGCCGATCTCGATCATCGGCACGTTCGGCGCGATGTACCTGCTCGGCTTCTCGATCGACAACCTGTCGCTGATGGCGCTGATCGTCGCGACCGGCTTCGTCGTCGACGATGCGATCGTCGTGCTCGAGAACATCTCGCGGCACATCGAAAACGGCAAGACCCGCATGCAGGCCGCGTTCGACGGCGCGCGCGAGGTCGGCTTCACGGTGCTGTCGATGAGCATCTCGCTCGTCGCGGTGTTCCTGCCGATCCTGCTGATGGGCGGCATCGTCGGGCGCCTGTTCCGCGAGTTCGCGCTGACGCTGTCGCTGGCGATCGCCGTGTCGCTCGCGGTGTCGCTCACCGTCACGCCGATGATGTGCGCGCGCCTGCTGCCCGAGTCGCACACGCCGCAGAGCGAAGGGCGCTTCGCGCGATTCCTGGAACGCTGTTTCAGCCGCATGCAGCGCGGTTACGAGCGCTCGCTGTCGTGGGCGCTGCGCCGGCCGCTGCTGATCATGCTGACCCTGGTCGCGACGGTCGGGCTGAACGTCTACCTGTACATCGTCGTGCCGAAGGGCTTCTTCCCGCAGCAGGACACCGGGCTGATGATCGGCGGCATCCAGGCCGACCAGGCGACGTCGTTCCAGTCGATGAAGCTGAAGTTCTCCGAGATGATGCGGATCGTGCAGCACAACCCGAACGTGAAGAGCGTCGCGGGCTTCACCGGCGGCACGCAGACCAACTCGGGCTTCATGTTCGTCACGCTGAAGGATCGTTCCGAGCGCAAGCTGTCGGCCGACCAGGTGATCCAGCAGCTGCGCGCGCCGCTGTCGGACGTCGCGGGCGCCCGCACGTTCCTGCAGGCTGCACAGGACATCCGCGTCGGCGGCCGGCAGAGCAACGCGCAGTACCAGTTCACGCTGCTCGGCGATTCGAGCACCGAGCTGTACAAGTGGGGGCCGATCCTGACCGAGGCGCTGCAGAAGCTCCCCGAGCTGACCGACGTGAACTCCGACCAGCAGCAAGGCGGCCTCGAGTCGATGGTCACGATCGACCGCGCGACGGCCGCGCGCTTCGGCATCACGCCGTCGCAGATCGACAACACGCTGTACGACGCGTTCGGCCAGCGCCAGGTCTCGACGATCTACAACCCGCTGAACCAGTACCACGTCGTGATGGAAGTCGCGCCGAAATACTGGCAGCACCCGGAAATGCTGAACCAGGTGTGGATCAGCACGACGGGCGGCAGCGCGAACGGTTCGCAGACCACCAACGCGGCCGCCGGCACCTACGTCGCGACGTCGGCCGGCACGTCGAGCGCCGGCACGGCCGCGCAAAGCGCCGCGGCGATCGCGTCCGATTCCGCGCGCAACCAGGCGCTCAACTCGATCGCGTCGAGCGGCAAGTCGAGCGCGTCGTCGGGCGCGTCCGTGTCGACCTCGCAGTCGACGATGATCCCGCTGTCGGCCATCGCGACGTTCGGGCCGAGCACGACGCCGCTGTCGGTCAACCACCAGGGGCTGTTCGTCGCGACGACGATCTCGTTCAACCTGCCGCCGGGCGTGTCGCTGTCGCAGGCCACGCAGGTGATTTACCAGACGATGGGCGAGATCGGCGTCCCGCCGACGATCGTCGGCAGCTTCCAGGGCACCGCACAGGCGTTCCAGCAGTCGATGAACGACCAGCCGATCCTGATCCTCGCCGCGCTGCTGGCCGTCTATATCGTGCTCGGGATCCTGTACGAGAGCTATATCCACCCGATCACGATCCTGTCGACGCTGCCGTCGGCCGGCGTCGGCGCCCTGCTCGCGCTGCTGCTGTTCAAGACCGAATTCAGCATCATCGCGCTGATCGGCGTGATCCTGCTGATCGGCATCGTGAAGAAGAACGCGATCATGATGGTGGACTTCGCGATCGACCAGACGCGCAACAACGGGAAGTCGTCGTTCGACGCGATCCACGAGGCGTGCCTGCTGCGCTTCCGCCCAATCATGATGACGACGATGGCGGCGCTGCTCGGCGCGCTGCCGCTCGCGTTCGGCAACGGCGACGGCGCCGAGCTGCGCGCGCCGCTCGGGATCGCGATCGCCGGCGGCCTGATCGTGTCGCAAGTGCTGACGCTCTATACGACGCCGGTCGTCTACCTGTACATGGACCGTTTCCGCGTATGGGCCGAGAAGCGGCGCAACCGCCGCGGCAATACCGGCGGGCCGGCCATCGCCGGCGAGTAATCGAAGCGGCCGCCCGTCCGGCGGCCGCTTGTCGCGCTTGTCAGGCTTGTCCCGCTTGAACCGCGGCCGCTATCGGCTATCGTGTGTGCATGCCCATCGCGGTGCCCTTCACGGGGCCACACCATGAACGTCCAGCTCAACCATACGATCGTCTGGTGCCGCGACAAGCACGTGTCGAGCCGCTTCCTCACCGAGCTTCTGGAGTTGCCGCCGCCGACGCCGTTCGGCGCGATGCTGGTCGTCCCGCTCGACAACGGCGTGTCGCTCGATTTTTACGAACAAACGGGGAAGATCGACGCGCAGCACTACGCGTTCCTGATCGACGAGGCCGGCTTCGATCGCGTGCTCGCCCGCATTCGCGAGCGCGGGCTGGCGCACTGGGCCGATCCGGCCAGGCGGCAAGCCGGCGACATCTACCGTCACAACGGTGGCCGCGGCGTGTATTTCGACGATCCGGACGGCCACTTCCTCGAAGTGATGACGCGGCCGTATGCGATGAACGGCTGATATGACTCCCGCTGTCAATTGGGATCGGCTTTCAGTTCTCTCTGAGAGGTTCCATTCGAATTTCCTGAGGGCGGCGTAGCAGTACGTCTCGACGGTGGATCACGCTGATATCCGCGGATTGGCTACCGCAT
>NZ_JPGL01000054.1 GCF_000732615.1 Burkholderia paludis | reverse complement strand
CCCGCAACCCGCGCCGCCGCGCCGCCGCCGCCGTGCATGGCGCACGCTCGCCGGCGCGCTGCTCGGCCTGACGCTCGCCTGCGCGGGCATCGGCGCATGGACGATCGATCGCATCTGGACGCAGTTGCCGTCCGTCGAACACCTGGCCGTCTACCGTCCCGCGCTGCCGCTGCGGATCTTCTCGCGCGACGGCGACCTGCTGGCCGAGTACGGCGTCGAGCGGCGCGAGTTCGTCCCGCTCGAACGCATCCCGCCGCTGATGCGGCACGCGCTGCTCGCGGCCGAGGACGCGAAGTTCTACCAGCACGGCGCGGTCGATCTCGGCGGCCTGGCGCGCGCGACGTTCGCGAACGTCGTGACCGGGCAGCCGGGCCAGGGCGGCAGCACGATCACGATGCAGGTCGCGCGCAATTTCTACCTGACGCGCGACAAGGTGCTGAGCCGGAAGCTCGCCGAGATCCTGATGGCGGTCAAGCTCGAACGCGAGTACGGCAAGGACAAGCTGCTCGAGCTGTACATGAACGAAATCTACCTGGGCGAACGCGCATACGGTTTCGCGGCCGCCGCGAACGTGTACTTCGGCAAGCCGCTCGACGCGCTGAGCGCGGGCGAGGCGGCCGTGCTCGCGGGGCTGCCGAAGGCGCCGTCCGCGTTCAATCCGGTCGTCAATCCGGCGCGCGCGACCGCGCGGCGCAATTACGTGCTCGGTCGCATGCATGCGCTCGGCCAGCTCGACGACGCGGCGTACCGCGCGGCCGTCGATGCGCCGATCGCGCTGGCGACCACGCCGCCGCCCGGGATCGTTGCCGCGCCCTATGTCGCGGAGCGTGCGCGCCGGATGATGGTCGAGCGGTTTCACGACGACGCCTATACGCTCGGCCTCGACGTGACGACGACGATCTCGATGCGCGATCAGCGCGCGGCCGAAAGCGCGCTCGCTCGCACGCTGAGCCGGCAGCCGCGCGCGAAGCGCGATGCGCGCGACGGGCTCGAAGGCGCGCTCGTGTCGCTCGATGCGGCGACCGGCGACATGCTGGCGCTCGTCGGCGGCGCGCATTTCAGCCGCAACGTGTTCGACCATGCGCTGCAGGCGTATCGCCAGCCCGGTTCGAGCTTCAAGCCGTTCGTCTATTCGGCGGCGCTGGAGAAGGGCTACTTCCCGGGCGTGCTCGTCGACGATACGCAGCGCACGCTCACGCATGAGGAGACCGGCGCGCGGCCGTGGCGTCCGCGCAATTTCGGCAACCGCTACGAAGGGTTCATCCCGGTGCGGCGCGGGCTCGTGCGCTCGAAGAACCTGGTCGCGGTCAGCCTGATGCAGGCCGCGGATGCGCGCTACGTGCAGCAGCACGCGGTGCATTTCGGCTTCGACGCGCAGCGCAATCCGGCGTCGCTGCCGCTCGCGCTCGGCGCGGGCGCCGTGACGCCGCTCGAACTCGCGAGCGCGTATGGTGTGTTCGCGAACGGCGGCACGCGGATGGAGCCGCGCCTGATCCTGTCGGTGAAGCAGCGTCATGGCGGCGCGATGTACGAGGCGACCGTGCCGTCGGGCGAGCGCGTCGTGTCGACGCGCAACGCGTTCGTGATGGACAGCATGCTGCGCGACGTCGTGAAGGCCGGCACCGCGCGCGGCGCGCTCGCGCTGCGCCGCGACGACGCGGCCGGCAAGACGGGTACGTCGAACGGCTCGAAGGACGTCTGGTTCGCCGGCTACTCGTCGGGCATCGTCGCGGTCGCGTGGCTCGGCTACGACACGCCGCGCCCGATGGGCCGCGCGACCGGCGCGACGCTGGCGCTGCCGGTCTGGCTCGACTACATGAAGACGGCGGTGGACGGGCGCACGCCGGTCGATGCGGCGCCGCCGCAGGACGTCGCGCTCGTGGACGGCGACTTCGTGTACGCCGAATACACGCGCGGCACGTGCACCGCCGACGTGCCGTCGTACATCCGCAGCCGCTTCGCATGCGGCGGGGCGGCTGCGACCGGTGCGTCCGGCCCGTCGGGCGACGACGGCGGGCGCGCCGGGCCGCTGCCTGCCGCGGTCGATGCGGCCGAGCGCGAACGCGTGCTCGACCTGTTCCGGACCGACGACTGACGCGCGCCATGCATACGCTCTATCTGATTGCAATCGTCGCCGAAGCGATGTCGGGGGCGCTGATGGGCATGCGCCGCGGGATGGACCGCTTCGGGCTTGCACTGGTCGGCGCGGTGACGGCGCTCGGCGGCGGTACCGTGCGCGACGTGCTGCTCGGCCACTACCCGCTCGGCTGGATCGCGCATCCCGAGTATCTGGTGATCACGCTTGCCGCGGCGACCGTCGCGTCGTGGGCCGCGCGGCATGTCGCGCGGATGAAGACGCTGTTCGTCACCGTCGATGCGATCGGCCTCGCGGCGTTTACGATCATCGGCTGCGACGTCGGTGCGTCGACCGGCACGGCGCCGATCATCGTCGTGCTGGCCGGCGCGATCACGGGCGTGTGCGGCGGGATGCTGCGCGACCTGCTGTGCAACGAGATGCCGCTGATCCTGCGCGAGGAACTGTACGCGAGCGTCGCGTTCGTCACGGGCACGTTGTACGTCGGGATGCAGTCCGTCGGCATCGGGGCGGGCGTCGCGACGGCGGTCGCGCTGGCGGCGGGCTTCTCGATGCGGATGCTCGCCGTGCGGCTCGGGTGGAAGATGCGGACGTTCGGCGCGGCGGATCTCGAGCATTGAGCGCTCGCGCCGCGCGGGCATTCAATCCTTCTGCATCACCTGAAAGACGTTGCCTTCCGGATCGATGCCGTCGTACATCCGGTACGGGAAGCCGTCGAAGCGCTTGAGGTCGCGCACGGTCACGCCGTCGCCGGCGAGCCGGTCGCGATGCGCATCGATACCGGCGTCGATCGAGAAGACGAGCTTCACGTTGCTCGCGCCCGCCGTTATGCTCGCGGGCGCGTGGCGGAATGCCGGGCCGGCCAGATGCAGCGCCAGTTCGACGGCGCCCGCGTCGAGCACGGCCCATTCGTCGTCGATTTCCTCGACGACGGGCAGGTTGAAATACAGCCGATAGAACGCCTTCAGCAGGGCGACGTCCTGGACGTACAGGATGATGCGGGTCATCGGAAGCGGCATGTCGGTGTCCTTGAAGGGAAGGTGCGGCGCGTGACGGATGGTGCGTGAAAGTGCCGCCGCCGGCAACGCGGGGCGTCGCGCGACGTCACGGTCGCGCGGCAGATGCGAGCGCCTACGCGGGCACCATGACCGGCGGCGCACCGTCGCCGGTTTCCACCATCTTCACCGCGAATCCGTAGCACTGCGCGATATGGGCCGGCGTCATCACGTCGCGCGGCGTGCCGTGCGCGACGATCGTGCCGTCGGCCAGCATCGCGATCGAATCCGCGTGCCGCGCGGCGAGATTCGGATCGTGCACGATCGCGAGCACGCCGAGCTGCCATTCGCGCGCGACGGTGCGCACGGTTTCGAGCAGGCGGTGTTGATGCGCCAGGTCCAGCGCGGCGGTCGGCTCGTCGAGCAGCAGGTAGCGCGGGCCGCGCTCCGCCGCATCCTCGTCCGGCCACAGTTGCGCGAGCACGCGGGCGAACTGCACGCGGGCGAGTTCGCCGCCCGACAGCGTCGTGACGTCGCGGCCGACGAGCGCATCCGCGCCCGCGCGTTCGAGCGCCTGCCAGGCGATGTCGCGATCGCGATGCGACGTTGCACCGCTGCGCCGCGCATGAGGGTAGCGGCCGAGCAACACGATTTCGTCGACGCTGAACGGGAACGCGGGTTGCGCGGCCTGCGGCAGCACCGCGCGCAGGCACGCGAGCCGCGGCGCATCGATGTGCGCGAGCGGCTCGCCGTTCAGCGTGATGTCGCCCGTCACGCGCACGCCGCCCGGTGCGGCGCCGCCGGACAGTTCGCCGGCGAAGGTTTTCAGCAGCGTGCTCTTGCCGGCGCCGTTGCGGCCGAGCAGCGCGGTCACGCGGCCGGGCGCGATCGACAGCGACAGGTCGCGCAGGATCGCGTTGTGTCGGCGTGCGACGTCGAGATGGTGAGCGGTCAGCATGGTCGTCGTGAAGGAAGGGTTAGCCGCCGAGCGCGCCGCGGCTTTTCCACAACAGCGCCAGGAAGAACGGCGCACCGAGCAGCGCGGTCAGCACGCCGAGCGGAATTTCGGCGGGCGCGGCGACCGTGCGCGCGGCGAGATCGGCGGCGAGCGTCAGCAGCGCGCCGAGCAGCGCGGCGCCGGGCAGCACGATCCGCTGGTCGGGGCCGCACGCGAGGCGCACGCAATGCGGCGCGACGAGCCCGATGAAGCCGATGATGCCCGCGCACGACACCAGCGCGCCGACCGCGAGCGCGACCGCGACGAGCACGTGCCGCTTGAGCCGCTGCACGGGCACGCCGAGATGCAGCGCCTCGGTTTCGCCGAGCTGCAGCGCGTTCAGCGCGTCGCGTTCGCGCGCGAGCAGCACGCAGCCGAGCGCGACGCACGGCGCGACGGCAGCCAGCGCGGGCCATTGCGCGCCGCCCAGGCTGCCGAGGCTCCAGAAGGTCAGCGAGCGCAGTTGCGCGTCGTCGGCGACGAACGTGAGCAGCCCGATCGCCGCCCCCACCAGCGCGTTGATCGCGATGCCGGCGAGCAGCAGCAGCGGCAGCGCGAGCCGGCCGCGCGATGCGGCGAGCCGGTAGACGAGCGCCGCGACCGCGAGCGCGCCCGCGAACGCGGCGACGGGCAACGCGGCCGCGCTCACGTGGGCGGCGAAGAGCGCGGGGCCGAGCACGATCATCGTCGTCGCGCCGAGGGCGGCGCCGCTGGACACGCCGACGAGCCCCGGATCGGCGAGCGGATTGCGGAACAGCGCCTGCATCGCGGCGCCGGTTGCGCCGAAGCCGCCGCCGACCAGCAGCGCGAGCACGACGCGCGGCGCGCGGATGTCGAGCAGCACCGCGCGCGCCTGCTGCGCGGCCGGGTCGCCGGTCAGCGCGGCCCAGGCTTCCGCGAGCGGAATGCGATAGGCGCCGACGCACAGCGCGGCGACGGACATCGCGCACACGAGCACGGCGAGCGCCGCCAGCGCGAACGGCGCGAAGCGGCGCGACGTACCGATGCGCGCAGCGCCGGCGCGCGCGGCGGGCGACGATGCGGAAAAGGGCGAAGCATGAGCGGGCATCGGGGCAATCCGGAATCAGGCGAGCGCATCCGACAGGCGTCGGTGCAGGGTCGTGACGGCGAGCGGCAGGCGCGGGCCGAAGCCGAGCAGGAACAGCGCGTCGAGCGACACGACGCGCTGCGCGCGGCCGGCCGGCGTCGCGCCGAAGCCGGGCGTCGCGAGCAGCGCGGCGCGGCCGCCGACGGCCGCGAGCCCTTCGTCGGAGATCAGCACGACGTCGGGCGCCGCGGCGGCGAGCGCCTCGGTCGTCAGCGGCTTGTAGTGATCGAAGCCCTGCATCGCGTTGCGCGCGCCCGCGTAGCGGATCATCGCGTCGGCGGCCGTGCGCTGGCCCGCGACGAGCGCCTGGTTGCCGGTGTGGTTCAGCACGAACAGCACGCGCGGCGGTTGTGCGCCGCCGGGGACGCGCGCGGCGACCGCGTCGCGCGCGGCCTGCCAGTCGCCATCGAAGCGCTGCAGCAACGCGGTGCCCGCGTCGCGCACGTCGAGCGCCTGCGCGACGCCCGTGATCTTCGCGCGCACCGATTCGACGTCATGGCGTTCGTCGAACGTCGTCACCGCGACGCCGGCGCCTTTCACCTGCGCGATTGCCGCGGGCGGGCCGGCTTCGGCGGACGCGAGCACGAGATCGGGCCGCAGCGACAGCAGCCCCTCGGCCGACAGCGCGCGCTGGTAGCCGACCTTGGGCAGGCGCTTCGCGGCGTCGGGGTACGTGCAGGTCGTGTCGGCGCCGACGAGCCGGTAGCGCGGCGTCTCGGCGCCGCCGAGCGCGAATGCGGTTTCCGCGAGCGCGCCGCCGATCACGACGACGCGCTTCTGCGCGGCCTGCGCCAGCGCGCGGCCGGGCAGCGTGCCCGCGAGCGCACCGGCGAGCGCGCTCGCGAGCACGACGCGGCGGCCTGGCTGGAACGATCGCGCGCTCACCGCGCGTCTCCGCGCGCCGCCGGCGGCAGCGTCGCGACGAGCGCGCGCCAGTCGTCGCGTTCGACCTTGCCGGGCTTGCGCTCGCCGAACAGCAGCGCGACGTGGTCGCCCTGCCGGTCGAACAGCTCGAGCGACGTGACGATACCGTCGCTCGTCGGCTTCTTCACGACCCACGCGGCGGCGATCAGGTCCTCGCGCACGTGCAGGTTGAAGGTCGGGTCGAGCACGTTGATCCATGCGCCGACCTCGCGCACGTTCGTGACGGGGCCCGTATGGATCTGGATCATCCCCGCGTTGCCGACGAACACCATGATCGGCTGGCCGCTCTTGGCCGCCTGCTGCAGCACGTGGCGCAGCGCATGCGCGGTCTCGACCGGATACGCGTATTGCGGATCGGCGAGGCGCAGCGCCTGCATGCGGCTCACGCCGAAGCGCTGCGTGATGCCGAAGAACTGGTGCGTGTCGGTCATCGCGTCCCACGCGGCGCGAAAGCCTGCCACGTCGATCCCGGTGTCGGCGCGCTCGGGCGTCTTCGGCGCGGCGGGCCCGACCTCGAGGCCCGGCTCCTGCGACGGCGCGCGCCAGCGCTCGACGAACGCGTCGTACGCGGCGTGATCGCTGTGCGCACGCAGATAGACCTTGTGGATCGCATGACCCTGCGCGTCGAAGAACTGCAGGCTCTTCAGCGGGCCGTGCGCGGTCTCGTCGCACACGGCGAACGCCGACACCCAGTGCCGATAGAAGATGCGCAGGTCGATGTCGCCGAGCGCGAGGCCGACGGGGCCGTCGTGGCTCATCTGCGCGTACTCGCCGTCCTTCTCGTGGACGGCCGTATCGTTGCGCGTGAGCGCCATCACGCGCCCGAGGCGCGGCATTTCCTCGAACATGGCCGGAAAGCGCGCGTCGAGCCGCACGACGTGTTCGCCGACGAAGGCGGCGAGCGCCTCGCCTTCGCTGACGCCGAGCGCCTGCGCGACGTCGCGGTTGCGCAGCTGGCGCTCGGTCTTGAGCTTGATGAACGCGTCGCGCAGCGCGGCGGCCGCGCGGGCCGGCGTGGCCGGTTGACCGGGAAGGGCGGATTGCATCATGTCGGACTCCTTCAAGTAACGGTTGGGGTGGGTGCGCGGGCGGCGCGCATCAGAAATCCACTTTCATGCTGACGGCGACCGTGCGGCCGGGCGACGTATATGCGTCGAGCACGCGCGAATCGGCGGCGATGCCGCGCACATCCGACCAGTTCCAGTACTTGCGGTCGAACAGGTTGCGGATGCCGATCGTCGCGCTCACGTGCTTGCTGAAGCGATAGCCGCCGCGCAGGTCGACGACGAACGACGACGGCGGCGTGAAGCACGTCTTGTTCGAACAGTCGGACTTGTCGACGTCTTTCTCGCGTTTCGCGGCCTGGAACAGCAGGTCGGTCTGCACGAACCAGCGCTCGCTCGGCTCGTAGCGCACGCCGAACACGGCCGAGAACGGGTTGATCGTGTTCAGCGGCTGGCTCGCCGTGCCGTCGTTCTGCGTCGAGCCCTTCGTGAACGCCATCGCCGTCTTCAGCGTGATGCCGTTCGGCATCACCCATTCGGCGCGGCCTTCGAGGCCGTGAATGCGTGCATCGGCGAAGTTCACGTACTGGAACACGAACGGGTCGGTCGGCCGGCCGCTGCCGGCGATCGTCGTGCGCGAGATGAAGTTGCGGTAGCGGCCGGTGAACGCGGCCGCGCTGTAGCGCACGACGCCGTAGCCGGTGCCCGCGGTGCCGCGCAGGCCCGCTTCGAACGTGTCGCTGGTTTCCGGCTTCAGGTTCGGATTGCCGATCGACGTGTAGCCGTACACCGGGTTCGAGAAACTGCTGTTCACCTGGTCGGGCGTCGGCGCGCGGAAGCCGTGCGCGTACTGCGCGTACGGAATGAGCGCGGGCGTGATCTCGTAGAGCACGGCGACGCGCGGCGACAGTTCGTTCGCGCTCGTCGAAACAGCCTTGCCGGTAAACAGCGGATCGTTTTCGGTCGGGCTCAGCCGGTACGTGTCGAAGCGCAGGCCCGGCGTGACGAGCAGGCGGCCATAGCCGATCTGGTCCTGCACGAACGCGCCGAACAGCGTGTAGTCGGTGTCGGGGAACGCCTTGTTCGGGAATGCCTCGCCGACGCCCGGCACCGTGCCGTCGCGCATGTTCGTCACGCGCGACACGCTGCCGTCGACGCCGTACAGCAGCTTGTGCGCGAGCGGGCCGGTCTTGAAGCCGCTTTCGGCGAACGCGGAACCGCCGAACGTGCGCTCCTTGTACTGGTTGTCGCGCGAGCGCGATTTCAGCGGCGCGCCGCGCGTCTCGAACGCGTACTGGTCCTGCTTCGCGTCCTGGTAGTAGAACTGCACGTGCGCGGTCTGGAACCAGCGGAACGCGTCGTCGCGGAAATCGTAATCGACGCTGAAGCGGTTGCGTTCGAGCCGGTCGTAGGTCGTGAGGCCGAGCGTGGTCGGCGGATTGATCGCCGACAGCACGTCGGTGCTCACGCGCCGCTGCACCGTCTCGGCCGTGAACTTGATCGTGTCGCGCGCGGTGGGCGTCAGCACGAGCTTGCCGAGCAGCGATTCGGAGTAGACGTCCTGCGGGTTCGACGTGGTGCGCAGCGTGCTCGCCGAGTTGTTGTCGCCGCGCGTGTCGACCTCGTGGCCGCGCCGGCCGTCGGCGATGATCATGCCCTGCACGCGATCGTTGCCGCCCGCGGCCGACACGGTCGCGCCGACGCTGCGGTCGGTCGAGTCGTAGCTCGGCCGGAACGAGAAGTAATAGGGCTTGTTGTAGATCGACAGCAGGTCGCGCGGATCCTTCGTGAGGAAGTTCACCGCGCCGGTCAGGCCGTCGCTGCCGTACAGCGCCGAGGCCGGCCCGCGCAGGATCTCGATGCGCTTGAGCGTGTCGAGATCGGCGTAGTCGCCGCGCCCTGCCTCGAGCGGGCCGAACGAAAACGCGTTCGGCAGGCGGATGCCGTCTTCCATCAGCAGCACCCGATTGCCTTCGAGGCCGCGGATGTTGATGCTCGAATCGCCGTCGCGGCCGCCGCCGAGCGCGGCGCTGCCGGGCCGGTACGCGGTGCGGCGCACGGTGACGCCCGGCTCGTAGCGCAGCGCGTCCTTGATGTTGGTGGCCTGCTGTTCCTCGAGATCCTCGTCGGTAATCACCGAGACGGACGCGGCCGTACGGCTCGCGGCCGTGGCGGTGCGGTTGGCCGTGACGGTGACGGGGTCGAGCAGCGCCGCCTCGCTGCGCGTGGATGCGACGAGCATGGCGGGCGGAGTGGCGCCTTGCGGCGACGAATCGGCTTGAGCCGGGGCGGCGGACAGGCCGAACGCGCCGAACAGCGCGGCGCAGATCGGCCGCCGCGCCAGTGTGTAGCAATGCACAGGTGGTCTCCCATTGATGATGACAAGCCCGGAGGCTGGCTGGGTGACGCGTTCACCTGGCTGGCCCGCCCGCGCACGACAGGTGGCGAGCGGAAAATTGAAAGGCAACTGACAACTTTGCCAGTGTAAATGAGAATTATTATCAACACAAGGATAGGCAGGCGCGTCCGCGGGCGAGCGCTTGCCTGCGTGGCCCGGGGGGCTCGCGGCGGGAAACCGGGGAGTAGCGCGGGCTCGGCTACGCGAGCGCCTCGATGTGGATCAGCAGGTTGCGCGCGTGCGCGACGAACGCGTCGTGCGTCGTGCGATCGCCGTGGCTCTGGAGGCCGGCCTGTTCGGCGAAGGCGATCTGTTCGGTGTAGAGGTCGACGAGCGCACGGCGTGCGTCAGGGGGAAGCGCGCGAATCATCGATACGAGCAGCAGTTCCTGCGCGCGAAGCATGCCGGACAGCGACGGGACGTTCATGCTGGCCTCCTCGGATGACGCGGCGGCGAGCCGCTTGTTCTCATACTAGGCGGTCGGCGTACGCGGTGCAGGCGGGCATGTGGCGGGACGCGCGTCGATGGAGCGATCGAAATCGCCGCGCGCGCAACGGGAAATGCGCCGTACGCGGCAGCGCGCGGCGCATCGGAGCGTGCAGGGGGCGGACGGAATCAGCCGGCGGCGGTGGCGGCCAGCGCATCGCGCACGACCTGCGCGACGCGTTCGACGAATTCGGCGTCGACGCTCGACAGCGCTTCGCGCGTGCCGTCGGGCATCTCGACCATCAGGCGATACGTGACGTCCTGCGTGGTCCATGCGAGGTAGCCGACGACGGCAAGCATCACGCCGACGACGAGTACGGCGCTCGATGCGCCGATGCCGCCCGCGATGGCGGCGGCCACGCCGATCAGCGAGATCAGCGACGGCACGAGACGGTTCTTCGGAATCTTGACGACGTCGACGTGACGGATGTCGCGCAGTGCGAATACCTGCCCGGCGGCCGACAGGCCGTTGCGCGTGATCATGACGCCGCGTTCGTTGAATGCGTTTTCCATCGTGTGTTGCGTGGACGAAAACGCGCAGCGTAGCAGGTTTCGTTGCTGCATCAAACGAGACCGACTGCCGCACGACGCATGCGGCGCGGCCGACGGGCGCAAAGCGGGGGGAGCGGGGAGGCGTTCAGAACTGCAGCCGGCCGTCGCCGTAGAGGCGGCCCGGCACGTGCGAGGCGACGACCTCGGCGATCTCTTCGTCGGTCGATTCGGCCGGCACGATCTGCCGCCGTGCGGGTGCGTCGAGATGCATCGTCCATTCGACGAGCCGGTACGGGCGGCCCCACGGGCGCTGCATTTCGACCGATACGCGGCAACTCTGGACCGGCATCGAATGTTGGCACGTCAGAATCGCGTGCAGACGGCTGAAAACGGTATCTTCGATCATCATGGCCTCCGATCCTGTCTGGTTGGCAATCGACGTGGCGCCGTGGTGTTTAAAAAAAAAGCCGCCGATGCTCAGGCGGCCAACAGGGGGGGTGAGAGCATCCTCTCAGCCCAGAATTAAGCGAAACTTAAAAGCCCATAAAAAAGCGCCCCGCGTGGAGCGGGGCGCTTCTTGCCGTCGTGATCCGCGAGTTAAGCGGATGCTTTAGAACTTGTGACGGATACCGATACGTGCGGCGATCTGGTTCTTCGAACCCGTGCCTGACGTGTTGAAGTAGCTCGTGCTCGAGCCGATCTGCGCTTGCACGCCCTTGCCCGAAGCCTGCTGGTACACGACCAGGCCGTACACGTCCGTACGCTTGCTGAGTGCGTAGTCGGCGATGCCGTTGACCTGGTTCCAGTGCCACGAGTTGCCGTTCTGCGTGGCGTTCGTGTACGTGTAGCCGAGGCCGCCCGACAGGGCCGGCGTGATTGCGTACTTCGCACCGGCTTCATACGCGTTGTAGAACGTGCCGCCCGCGCCCGACACGGTCGAGAACTGCGTACGCGTCCACAGCAGCCATGCGGTTGCCGGGCCCCAGACGTAGCGGCCACCGACGCCGTACGTGCGCAGGTCGCGGACGTTGCCCGTGCTCAGGTTCGCGATCGTCGTCGAGAAGGCCGGCGACGACTGGCTCGGGTAACGGATGTCCGTGTACGCACCGCCGACCGACAGCGGGCCGTTCGCGTAGTTCAGGCCGAAGCTGTATGCGCGCGACGAGCCTGCCGTCGTCGTCGTGCCCGACGTCGTGGACGGTGCACCCGCGAAGTCGGTCGAGTTCGAGAAGCCGTACAACGCGCCGAACGTGAAGCCCGAGTAGTTCGCGCTCTGGAACTTCACGGCGTTGTTGATGCGGCTCGACGTGAGCTGGTCGATGTCGTTCACGTGGTAAGCGTAGTTACCCGCGACCGTGTTGCCGCCCGTCGAGTAGTTCGAACCGAGGATGTCGGTCGAGAACGAGTACTGGCGGCCGAACGTGACCGTGCCGTACTGCGACTGGCTCAGGCCGACGTAGGCCTGGCGACCGAAGATCGCGCCGCCCTGGCCGATCGTGCCGTTGCCGCTGTTGAAGCCGTTTTCGAGCACGAAGATCGCCTTCAGGCCGCCGCCGAGGTCTTCGGTGCCGCGCAGGCCCCAACGGCTGCCCTGGGCCACGCCGTCGTCATACTTGAACAGCTTGCCCGTGCCGCCGTTGGCGGTCTTGCTGTGGTTCACGTAGCTGATACCGGCGTCGATGATGCCGTACAGGGTCACGCTGCTTTGTGCGTGCGCGGTGCCGGCCGTTGCTGCCAGGACGGCGATGGTCAACAGTTTCTTGTTCAAAGGATTCTCCGAGCGAATGAAAGGCGTGTCCAGTTGCGGTTCCGGCGCTCTCTATGGGCGCTTTCACGGACCGGCGGCAACTTTATCGACAGGGCACGTAATGAATATGACAGCGACTGTCATATGAAGAATGTGTGGCGTCGATGCGACACTGAATTCTGCCCGGTTGCGCTATCCGGGGTTATACCGAATTCGGCTGAGTTTCGACGCCGCCCGGGAATATGCACATGAAATAAGCTTGGTTGGTGGTGTTCCGGCCCCGTGCCACGATCCGTGTTCCAACCAACGACACGGGACAAGAGGACACCATGCGACGTTCGATCCTGACCGGCCTCGGCGCGCTCGCCGCCGCGCTGGCATTCGCGGCGCCCGGCGCGCACGCCGATCCGCAAACGCTGAAGATCGGCACGATGAGCGGCCCCGACGCGCAGATCTGGACCGAGGTGACGAAGGTCGCCGCGCGCGACGGCCTGGCGATCAAGGTCATCGAATTCAACGACTACGTGCAGCCGAACGCGGCGCTCGATGCCGGCGATCTCGACGCGAACGGCTTCCAGCACCAGCCGTTCCTCGACAGCCAGATCAAGCAGCGCGGCTACAAGATCATCAACGTCGGGCTGACCTATACGGCGCCGATGGGCTTCTATTCGAAGAAGATCAAGTCGCTGAAGGACTTGCCGGCGGGTGCGAAGGTCGGGATCCAGAACGATCCGTCGAACGGCAACCGCGCGCTCCTGCTGCTGCAGAAATACGGGGTGATCAAGCTGAAGGCGGGCGCCGGCACGAACGGCGTGAACGCGACGCCGCTCGACGTCGCCGAGAATCCGAAGAAGATCCGGATCGTCGAGCTCGACGCCGCGCAACTGCCGCGCGCGCTGCCCGACCTCGATGCCGCGTCGATCAACACCGATTACGCGGTGAAGGCGGGGCTCACGCCGGTGAAGGATGCAATCGCGATCGAGGATCTGCGCGGGCCGTATGCGAACCTGATCGCGGTGCGCGCGCAGGACAAGGACAAGCCGTGGGTGAAGAAGCTCGTCGCGGCCTATGAATCGGACGACGTGCGCAAGTTCATCGACCAGAAGTTCGGCGGCGCGATCGTGCCGGCGTTCTGAACGCCCACCCGTATCGGCCGGCCGGCGCGCCGGCACCCGACGGACCGGAAAGCCGATCGCCCGCGCAAGCGGGCGATTGCATTGGTGCGCGCCGTGGCCCGGCGCGCGGGCCGGGCGCTCAGGCCGACAGCAGCGAACCGGTGCGGATCGCGGTCGCGCCGGCAATGCGCGCGACTTCCATGCCGGCCGTCGCGAAGCGCACGATCTGGCGCGCGTACAGCACGCCCGACACGCTGCTCTTCAGCGTGACGACGCGATCGGTCAGCGGATCGACGATGTCGGCCACCGCCTGGCCGGCCTCGATCCACACGCCGACCGGCGTGCGGAACACGATCACGCCCGACACGGGCGCGACCAGCGGATCGGTGCCCGCGAGCGGGGTGGCCGGATACGCGAGCGGCGGCAGCGGCGCCGGCGTGCCATCCACGACGCCGCGCTCGGTCAGGTATTCGACGATCGCCTGGGCGTCCTTTTCGGCGAACTCGTACGACACGTCGCGCTCGCTGCGCAATTCCACCGTGACGGAAATCGCGCCGTTCGGGATCGGGAAACGATCGCCGAAACGGTTGCGCAGATCGGACCAGCAGAAGCTGTGGATCTCGTCGAACGGGTTGCCGACCGAGTTCAGCGCGAGCAGCGACGCCTGCGCGTCGAGATAGCGCGACAGCGGTTCGACGTCCGGCCACAGATCGGGATTCGTGTAGAGGTGCATGACCGCATCGCTGTCGCAGTGCAGGTCGAGCACGATATCGGCGTCGAACGACAGCTTCTGCAGCGCGAGGCGCTGCGAGTCGAGCTCGGTGCGCGGCTTCTGCTCGTCGAGCGCTTCGCGCATCGCGGCGCGCACGGCCACGAGGTTGCGCTGCGCGTCGCTCGTGAGCCGGCTTTCGACGCGCGGCAGCACGAGCGCCGCGAGATCGTAGAAATTGCGGTTGAAGTTCTGCATCGAGCCGAGCTCGAAGCGGCCCAGGTGATCGCCGAACACGTGCTGCGACAGGCCGATCGGGTTCGGCACGGGCACGACGACGATTTCGCCGCGCAGCTTGCCGGCCGTCTCGAGCGCGGCGATCTTGCGGCGCAGCAGCGTGGCGACCAGCATGCCGGGCAGTTCGTCCGCGTGCAGCGACGACTGGATGTAGACCTTTTTGCCGCCGCGCGGGCCGTAGTGGAAGCTCGTGATCTGGCGTTCGGTACCGACGGCGGGGGAAATCAGCGGATGGGTCTGCGTTTGCATGATGAAGGGAGGGCGGCGCAGCCGCGAATGTCCGGTGTGCGTGGAAGATCGATTGTACGTTGCCTTCCTCGCCGCCATCAAACCGGCGCCAGAACACCCGGTTTCCCTTTGAGAATCATCAGGTTGGCACGAAAAAAATAATGCGGCCGGCGCCGTGCGCGCAAAAAAAACGGGCTCCTCCCGGAGCCCGTCTGCAGCGCGGCGCATCGCGCGCCGGCGTGCCGTGTTACTTGCCGTAGACGTCGAAATCGAAATACTTCTTCGCGATCTTGTCGTACGTGCCGTCCTTGCGCATGCCGGCGATCGCGCCGTCGATCTTCGACTTCAGGTCGGCGTCTTCCTTGCGCAGGCCGATGCCGGCGCCTTCGCCGAGCGTCTTCGGATCGTCGAGATCCTTGCCGGCGAAGTCGAAGCTCGCGCCGCGCGGCGTCTTCAGGAAGCCGATCTCGGCTTGCACCGCGTCCTGCAGCGCGCCGTCCAGGCGGCCGGAGATCAGGTCGGCATAGACCTGGTCCTGGTTCTGGTAAGGCACGACGTTCACGCCCTTCGACGCCCAGTAGGTCTTCGCGTACGTTTCCTGGATCGTGCCCTGCTCGACGCCGATCGACTTGCCCTTCAGCGATTCGGCCGTCGGCATCAGGCCGGCGCCCTTCTTCGTGACGAGGCGGGTCGGCGTGTTGAACAGCTTCGCCGAGAACGCGATCTGTTCCTGACGCGCCGGCGTCATCGACATCGACGACAGCACGCCGTCGAACTTGCGGGCCTTCAGCGCGGGGATCATTCCGTCGAAGTCGTTTTCGATCCACACGCACTTTGCCTTCATGCGGCGGCAGATTTCGTTGCCGAGATCGACGTCGAAACCCACAACCTTGCCGTCAGCACCTTTCGATTCGAAAGGCGGGTAGCTTGCGTCGACGCCGAACCGCACGGTCGTCCACTCCTTCGCGTACGCGCTGCCGGTCGAAACGGCAAGCAGGGCAACGGTCACAGCCGCAAGAATTTTTTTCACTCGGTGACTCCTCGTTTTGTTCGATGGGTGCGCGGTTGTGCCGCGCCGTAAGCCTTCGGCCCGGCGCGGCTTCGCGTCAGGCTGTCCGTTTCGCCCGCCCGATGCGGGCGCGCGACGTGCGCAAGATTATCAAGACAAAATACCGGCGGGGCGCCTAGGACAAGCCCCGATACCGGGCCCGGCGGCGGCGCGTCAGGCGCGCCGCCGTTTCAGACACAGGAACGATTCAGCCGAGCGTTTCGTTGACGGCGCGCTGCAGGCAGGCGACGAACTGCGACACGGCCGGCGTGGGCAGCAGGTCGCGCCGCGAGATGATCGACAGGTCGAAGCGCGGCATGCTTTCGTCGAGTTCGGCCGTGCGGACGCCGAGCGGCGCGACCATCGCGGCGAGCGGGCGCGTGAAGCAGCCGATCACGTCCGAGCGCGCGACGAGCCCGAGCGTCACCGCGAACGACATCGGCGAGCGCAGCATGCGCTTCGGCAGCGGCAGCCCGCGCGCCTCGAACATTCCCACCATCACGCTGTGCGGAAACTGCTCGGCGCCGACGGTGACGATCCACTCGGCGTCGAGCAGTTCCTCCAGCCGGCGCGCGTGCGCGAGCGGGTGGCCGTCGCGCATCACGACGGTGAATTCGGTCGACAGCAGCGGCGCTTGCGTGAAATCGCGGTCGAGCGCGGGCACATGGTGCATCGCGGCGATGTCGAGCGTGCCGTTGCGCAACTGCGCGAGCGCGTCGGGCACCGTCACTTCCTCGAGATGCAGGTTCACGTCCGGCATCGACCGGCGGAACGCCGTCACCGCGTGCGGCAGCGCCGTCAGCGCGATCGACGGCATCGTGCCGACCGCGACGCGTCCCGACATCTCGCCCTTCACCTGCTCGACGGCCTCGACCGTGCGGCGGATGTCGCCGAGCAACTGCTCGGCGCGCGGCAGCAGCGCCTGGCCGCAGGCGGTCAGCTCGACGCCGCGTACGCTGCGCGCGAGCAGTTCCGCGTTGAGCGCCGTCTCGAGCTCGCGGATCGTATGCGTGATCGCCGGCTGCGTGACGCCGAGTTCGCGCGCGGCGGCGCGCAGGCTCTTGTGGTGCGCGGCGGAGACGAACGCCTGGAGCTGCGCGAGGTTCAGGGGATTGCGAATGCGGGTCATCGATCGGATCCGGTGGCGGTGTTCGGTAGCGATCCTGAAGAATCTCGCGTGCCGGTGCGTGCGCGGGACGTCCGGCAATACCGCTGCGGCGCATGCCGCGCGGCGATCCTGCCGTCGCGCCGGTGCGGTGGCTCGGGCAGGCGGCGGGCGCTGTCGCGGTTGCGACGGGGCGCGTCGTCGGGCTGGCCGTGCGCGAGCCGTTCCGACGGGGGCGGCGCGAACCGGCTGCCGGCGCCGACGGGCCGACGTTGCGCGACGCGCAACGCTATGCCAGCGCCGTTTCGACGGCCGCCAGCGTGCGGCGCCGAATCCAGCCGCTCGCGAGCCGGATCGCGAGCCAGTACGGCGTGAACAGCAGCCGCGTGCGGGCGGTCGGGCAATGCACGAAGGTTTCGGTGCGCAGGACCTGCGAGCCGGCGGGCCGCCCGACCACCTCGAAGCGCAGCACCAGCCGCGCGTCGCGCGGGTCGTCGTGCCGGACGAACGCCGCCGTGTCGGCGATCGTCCGCACGCCGAAGTCGGGGCGCCAGAAGCGGCCGACGAGGCCGAGCGACAGCGACGTATCGTCGCGTTGCAGCACCGTGAACGTGTGGAGGCCGAAGCGTGCGCGTGCGCGGCGAGGGGTGCCGTGGCGCAGCGAGGCGGCGAGGGTCGTCGGGAATTCGCGGACGTTGAGCAGCGCGTCGACGATCGGATCGGTGCGCATGTCGATCGCGGTGACCGCCTCGATGATGCGTGCCGGGGCGGCGTCGATCGGCTTCGATTCGTGCATCTCGTGGAAGCCGAACGACGGGATGAACGGGGGCTTGCACGCCGAGGTCCGGGTGCTCGATTCGGAGACGATGCCGAGTGCGTTCATGGTGGCTTCCGGGCGAAAACCGCGATCGTAGCACCGGCGCGCAATGCGTGCCCGGCTGCTTCGCTCGGGGTGCCGCCGCCGTTGAAAAAAAGCCTGGAAACACGTGTTCCCAGGCCTGGAGACCATCGGCGACGATGGTGGAGGAGACGAAGGTCGTCCCGATGCGCGCCGTCCTTCAGCCGGCGACGGCGCGCCCGATGCGCGCTCAGATCGCCCAGCCGCCGAGATAGAAGACGACCAGCACGGCCGCGATCAGCACGGTGCCGACATTGAGCTTGCGGAATTCGCCGCTGGCGATGCGGCCGATCACGAGCGTCGAGAAGCCGAGCATGATGCCCGTCACGATGTTCGCGGTCAGCACGATGAACACGGCGCACACGAGGCCCGACATCGCGTCGACCATGTCGTCCATGTGCAGCCTGCTCACGCTGCCGAGCATCAGCAGGCCGACGTACATCAGCGCGGGGGCCGTGGCGTACGACGGCACGAGGCCCGCGAGCGGCGAGAAGAACATCACGACGAGGAACAGCAGGCCGACCACGGCCGCCGCGAGGCCCGTCTTCGCGCCGGCGGCCACGCCGACGCTCGACTCGATGTAGGCCGCCGCCGGTGCGCCACCGAGGAAGCCGGAGAAGATCGAGCTGAGCGAATCGGCGGTCAGCGCGCGGCCGCCGTTGATGATGCGGCCGTTCTCGTCGAGCTGGCCGGCCTGCCCGGCGACCGCGCGAATCGTGCCGGTCGCGTCGAACACGGCGGTCATCACCAGCGCCAGCACGCTCGGCAGCACGGCCATCGACAGCGCGCCCTTGATGTCCATCGCGCCGATCAGCGACGCATGGCCCGGTGCGCTCAGCGACGGCAGCGCGAAGATGCCGTGATACTTCACGGCCGGATCGAACACGAGGCCGAACACCGAGATCGCGATCACGACGAGCAGGATGCCGCCCGGCACGCGGCGCTTCTCGAGGCCGAAGATCGCGGCGAGGCCGACGACCGACATGATGACCGGGAACGCGGTGATCTGGCCGAGCGAGACCGGCAGGCCGGCGCCCGGGTTCTTGATCACGAGGCCGACGTCGTTCGACGCGATCAGCAGCAGGAACAGGCCGATGCCGATGCCGGTGCCGTGCGCGACGCCCGCGGGCAGGTTGCGCAGGATCCACGAGCGCACGCCGGTCACCGAGATGCCGGTGAACACGAGGCCCATCAGGAACACGGCGCCGAGCGCGACCGTCGGGTGCAGGCCCTTGCCGAGCACGAGGCCGAACGCGGTGAACGCGGTCAGCGAGATCGCGCAGCCGATCGCGATCGGCAGCTTCGCCCACAGGCCCATCAGCAGCGAGCCGAACGCGGTGGTGAGGCAGACCGCGACGAACACGGCGCTCGTGTCGAAGCCGGCCTTGCCGAACATGCCGGGCACGACGAACACCGAATAGACCATCGCGAGGAAGGTGGTGACGCCGGCAACGATCTCGCGGCGCTGCGTGCTGCCGCGCGATGAAATGCCGAAGTACCGGTCGATGACTCCCTTGGTGCCAAAGTCAGTTTCTTCCGCGCCGACGCCGACCGTCGGCTGCACCGGGGTATCACTCATGAGCTTGCTCCTTTATCAGCATGCTGAAACGGCCCGTAGCGAACCGTCGTCAGGGTGTCTCGTATCTGGTTGGGATGGTCGGCAGCGTCGTGGGGACGAATGACGCGTGATGCGTGTCGTTACGTGCGCATCGAAACGAGCGCGAGGGTGTCGCGTCGGACGACGCGTGGTGTGGTCGACCCCGTCACGTGTGCTTTGCCGTAGCGAAGGTTAGGCGAGCCGCTCATCACGTCCCATCGGGGGACGAGCATGCAGCGCATGTCGCAGCGCTTATATCGGCGTGCGACCGGGCTCCGTCGCGACGACACGCGTGTATACGCCTAGTTCGAATCCGTTAAGGCGACTATTTGAACGCGGGGCCGGCGGGCAGGGCGGGAGCGGGTGAGACATGGGATATTGCAAATCACTTTCATTGAGGCTGTGCGCACGCATGCGGATGACGGCCGCGGCGTGCGACGCGATGCGCGGCCGTGCGCACGCGGCACCCGGATGATACCGGTGCCGCGCGCGGCTTGCGCTCGCGTTCGTTCCGTCCCTCGTCGCGTCAAGCGCGCGCGAGATGCGCGAGGTACGCGCAGAACATGTCGGCCATCGCGGAGGAATGAGCGTCGATTTCCGTCGGCGTGCGCTCGGTTTCGGAGAACGCCTTGCCGCCCGCCGTGAGCGTCGTCATGATCAGCTCGCAGGCCAGCGCATGCGTGGCGTCGGACACCTCGGGCAGCGCTTCGCGCATGAACGCGCTGAAGATCCGGTTGCCCTCGGCCTTCACTTCCTGCGCCTCGGGCGCGTCGCGATAGAGGGGCGCGGCGTCGTCGAGTGCGATGCGCATGCGCGCCTCGTCGCATTCCGAGCGGATGAACGCGTGGACGGCAGTGCGCAGCCGCTCGGGCGGTGTCTGTTGCGTGTCCTGCAGCATCCCGCACAGCATGTCGGAGGTCTGCCGCCATTCGTCGTGCTGCAGCCGGAACAGCACCGATGCCTTGTTCGGGAAGTACTGGTACAGCGAGCCGACGCTCACGCCGGCGCGTTCGGCGACGCGGGCCATCGTGAAGCGCTGCGCGCCTTCGGTCGCCAAAACCTGAATAGCGGCCTGGAGGACGTCTTCGACGAGACGGGTCGAGCGCGCCTGCCGAGGCAGCTTGCGCGTGGCGATCGGGGCGTTGCGGCGGGCGGTCATGGGCGGTTTGCCAATGCGAATAGTAAAACCTGAATAGTTCGTCATATTCTAGTCGGGTGCAACGACGCACTCAACCCGATACCGGAGATTCGCATGACCACTCTTGCGCTCGACCCGCTGGCTTCGCTGCTGGCGCGCCTGTTCGACGAAGCCGATTCGTTGTCGCCGGCGACGAGCCCGGCCTTCGCCGGCCTGTCGCACGACGAGCAGACGCGACTGATGCGCAGCAAGACGGGCTACACCGATCTGTATGCGCGCCTGAAGGACTTCCCGCTTCCCGTGTCGCGCGAGACGGGCAGGCTGCTGTACATGCTCGCGCGCAGCGGCGGCGCGCGGGCGATCGTCGAATTCGGCATGTCGTTCGGCATTTCGACGCTGCATCTCGCGGCCGCGCTGCGCGACAACGGCGGCGGCCGGCTGATCACGAGCGAGTTCGAACCGTCGAAGGTCGTGCGTGCGCAGGCGAACCTGGCGGCGGCCGGGCTGGCCGACCTCGTGGAGATTCGCGAAGGCGACGCGCTGCGCACGCTGGCCGCCGATCTGCCGGATACGGTCGACCTGCTGCTGCTCGACGGTGCGAAGTCGCTGTATCCGGAGATCCTGGCGCTGGTCGAGCCGCACCTCAGGACGGGGGCGTTCGTCGTGGCCGACAACGCGGAATACAGCCCCGACTACCTCGCGTACGTGCGCGCGCCGGAAAACGGCTATCTGTCGGTGCCGTTCGGCGGCGACGTCGAGTTGTCGATGCGGATGCGCTGAGCCGCGTGGAACGCGGGCGAGGCTTTCATGCTGCCTCGGCCGGCATGGACGACAGCCGATCCGGCGTGCGTGCCGAGGATCGCACCGGAAGCGCGTACGGCGGGCGCTTCGCGTGCCGCACGCGTCACTTCAGGAACACGTAGCGCGCGAAGTACGGAAAGCGGCCGACCGCATGCTCGGTCGTGCACGTCGCGGCCGGCGGCGTGCCGCCCGACGTGTCGAGCCGCTGCACGAAGCGCACGCCGGCCAGCGTGCCCGTCGTCGCCGTGGCGGCCGGCAGCGCGGCGAGCAGCAGCTGCGGAATGCTGCCCGCGCGTGCGCTCGGCGCTTCCGCGAGTTTCTTGCCGGTAATGCGGCTGCCGTCGAGCGCTTCCCACGACGGCCCAGCGCCGTGCCGGACGACGAGCGTGCCGCCGTCGTCGAACAGCATGGCCTCCGGGTGCTGGAAGGCCCACGCGAGCCGATGCTCGGCGTCGTATTCGCATGAATAGACCTGCACGCCGCTCGCGGTGGTCGACAGTACCGGCGCGGCCGGTTCGGGCGGCGCGAGGCGCGCTGCGTCGTCGGCGCAGGCCGGCGCGGTGAAGGCCGCACAGGCAAGGCCGGCCGCGACGGCCCGCAGCAGATCGCGTGTCGGGGAACGGCGTGGCATGGCGGGGTGTCCTTTCAGGTCGGTGGATGGCGTCGTGCAGGGTCGATCCCGACAACTCTAGACGCCGATTGCGCGGGCCGCCATTCGGAAATGGCAATCGCGGCGATAGCGGCCGCGATTGCCGGGGGCCGGCCGCGCATGCGCGCGGCTCAGGCCGCGGCTTGCGCGAGCGTCGGATAGTCGGTCAGGCCCCGGGCGCCGCCGCCGAACAACGTGTTGCGGTCGTGCGGCGCGAGCGCGGCGCCGGCGCGCAGGCGTTCGGGCAGGTCGGGGTTCGCGACGAACGGGCGGCCGAAGGCGACGAGGTCGGCCCAGCCGGCGGCGATCGCTTCGCGCGCACGCGCGGCGGTGTATGCGCCGGCGTAGATCAGCACGCCCGGATAGGCGGCGCGCAGCCGCTGCTTGAATTCGACCGGCATCGGCGGTGCGTCGTCCCAGTCGGCTTCCGCGATGTGCAGGTAGCCGACGCCGAGCGTGCCGAGCAGCGTCGCGGCGGCGAGGTAGGTCGTTTCCGGATCGGCGTCGACGCAGCCGTTCAACGTCGTCAGCGGCGCGAGGCGGATGCCGACGCGCGACGCGTCGCCGGTCCCGTCGATCAGCGCCTGCGTGACTTCACGCAGGAAGCGCAGCCGGTTGTCCAGCGAGCCGCCATATGCGTCGGTGCGCGTGTTCGCGTTCGAATCGATGAACTGGTTCACGAGGTAGCCGTTCGCGCCGTGCAGCTCGACGCCGTCGAAGCCCGCGTCGATCGCGTGGCGCGCGGCGGCGCGGTACTGGTCGACGATCTCGTGGATCTCGTCGATCGACAATGCGCGCGGCTCGGACGCCTGCACGAAGCCCGGCGTGCTGCCGTCTTCGCTTGCGACGAACACGTTCACGCCCTTCGCCTGGATCGGCGACGACGACACCGGTTGCCGGCCGCCGAGCAGGCTCGTGTGGCTCAAGCGGCCGACGTGCCACAGTTGCGCGAAGATGCGGCCGTGTGCGGCATGCACGGCGTCCGTCACCTTGCGCCAGCCGGCGACCTGCGACGGCGTGTGGATGCCGGGCGTCCATGCGTAGCCCTTGCCGAGCGGCGCGATGTAGGTGCCTTCGCTGACGATCAGGCCCGCGCTCGCGCGCTGCGCGTAGTACGCGGCCATCAGGTCGTTGGCTTCGTCGCCGGGCCGGCTCGCGCGCGAACGCGTCATCGGCGGCATCACGATGCGGTTGGGCAGCGTCAGCGCGCCGAGTCGCAACGGCTGGAAAAGCGGATCCTGGGTCATGGTGAGGTCCTGTCGGTGCCGCGGCCGGACGGCCGCGGACGGGGCGGTGGAGGGGGCGGTGCGCTCAGTCCCATTCCGGCGCGAGGCCGGCCGGGTCGACTTCGCGGCCGTTGCGCTCGAGCGCGGCGATCTGCGCCATGTCGTCGTCGGTCAGGCGCAGCGTCTGCGCGAGCAGATTGCTCGCGAGGTTCTCGCGTTTCGTCGACGACGGGATCACCGAGTAGCCGAGCCGCAGCGCCCACGCGAGGGCGACCTGGGCGGGCGTCGCGTCGTGACGGCGCGCGATCGCGCCGATCACCGGGTCGCCGAGCACCTTGCCGTACGCGAGCGTCATGTACGACGTCACGTGAATGCCCGCGCCGTTCAGGAATTCGACGAGCTTGCGGTTCTGCAGGTACGGGCTCAGTTCGATCTGGTTCGTCGCGATCGCCTCGGCGCCGACGGCCGCGATCGCCTCCTTCGTCAGGGCGATGTTGAAGTTCGAAATGCCGATCCGGCGCGTGAGGCCCTTCGCCCTTGCATCGGCGAGTGCGGTCATGAACGACGGGAGCGACACGCCGTTGCCCGGGGCCGGCCAGTGGATCAGCGTCAGGTCGACGTAGTCGGTGCGCAGCTTGCGCAGGCTTTCCTCGAGGCTTGCGGCGAGCTTTTCCGGGGCGTAGTGGTCGACCCAGATCTTCGTGGTCAGGAACAGGTCGTCGCGGCGCACGCCCGACGCGGCGATCGCTTCGCCGACGTCGGCTTCGTTGCCGTAGATCTGCGCGGTGTCGATCGCACGGTAGCCGGCTTCGAGGCCGTCGCGGACCGAGTCGACGGCAACCTGGCCCTTGAGCCGGAAGGTGCCGAGGCCGAATGCGGGAATCCTGTTCATCGTGTGCTCCTGGGAATGAGGGGAACGGCGTGATCGTGAAACCGATTGTGGCCGCCGGAGCGAACGGGATAAACGCCGTCGCGGGACAAAAATAGTTGAATCGGAATCAATAATCGACGCGTCGGACGCGCTGCCGGCGAAATGAACGGGATGCCGCGCCGATGCTTTGCTCTTGCGCGAAAACTGGCCTATAACGCGGGATGTCTTGATTCGGGATCAACAATGAAAGTCACGCTCGACGAACTCCAGGCCTTTGCCGCCGTGGTCGACACCGGCTCGATCACGGCCGCCTCCCAGCAGCTCGACCTCACCGTATCGGCGACCAGCCGCACGCTCGCACGGCTCGAGGAGAAGCTGAAGACCACGCTGCTGCGCCGGACCACGCGCCGGCTCGAGCTGACCGAAGAGGGGCGCGCGTTCCTGCAGGATGCGCGCGCGATCATCGAATCGGTGGAGAACGCGGAGGAGCAGATGCTCGCGCGGCGCGAGATGCCGTCGGGGCGCCTGCGCGTCGATGCGGCGACGCCGTTCATGCTGCACGTGATCGTGCCGCTCGTGCGCGGTTATCGCGAGCGCTTCCCGCAGGTCGAGCTGGAGCTGAACAGCAACGAAGGGATCATCGACCTGCTGGAGCGGCGCACCGACGTGGCGATCCGGATCGGCCGCCTGAAGGATTCGACGCTGCACAGCCGCAAGATCGGCACCAGCCGCCTGCGCGTTCTGGCGAGCCCCGCGTATCTTGCCGCGCACGGGCAGCCGCGGAAGGTCGACGAGCTCGGCAAGCACACGCTGATCGGCTTCACGCAGCCGGAATCGCTGAATATCTGGCCGGTGCTCGGCACGGACGGCGAGCCGTACCGGATCGAGCCGGACATCTGGTCGTCTAACGGCGAGACCGTCAGGCAACTCGCGCTGGAAGGAGCGGGCATCGCGTGCCTGTCGGATTTCATGACCGCGCACGATCGCGACAGCGGGCGGCTTGCCCAGCTGTTCGCGCGGCAGACGCTGGACATCCAGCAGCCGATTCATGCGGTGTACTACCGGAACACCGCGATCTCGTCGCGGATCGCGTCGTTCGTCGATTATCTGATCGAGGCGCTGGGTGGCGGCGGCGATGCGCCCGCGCGGCACCCGGCCGCATGGCTGGCGCCGCGATAGGGCGGCGCCGGGCGCGGCGAAGGCGGCTCGGGTGCGCCGCGCCGCGCGGCGGTTACGCTTCTTCGGACCAGGACATCCCGTCGCGCGCGAGCAGCGCCGACGAAGCCGCGGGCCCGAACGTGCCGGCCGTGTACAGGCGCGGACGGTCGCCGAGCTGCTTCCAGCCGTCGAGGATCGGCTCGACCCACGACCAGGCGGATTCGAGCTCGTCGCGGCGCATGAAGTGCGTGAGGCGGCCGCGGATCACGTCGATCAGCAGCCGTTCGTACGCTTCCGCGCGGCGCTCCGGAATCGCCTGCTGCAGGTCGAGGTTCAGGCTCACGGGCACCATGTTCATCCCGCTGCCCGGCTCCTTCGCGAGCATCTGCAGCTGGATCGACTCTTCCGGCTGGAGCTGGATCACGAGGCGGTTGCTGTAGTGGCGCGGGCCGGTCGGGATGATCGAGAACGGCATGTCCGCGAACTCGATCACGATTTCCGACTGGCGGCGCTGCAGCCGCTTGCCGGTGCGCAGGAAGAACGGCACGTTCGCCCAGCGCCAGTTGTTGATGTGCGCGCGCAGCGCGACGAAGGTTTCCGCGCGGCTGTCGGCCGGCACGTTGTCTTCCTCGAGATAGCCCTTGACGGGCTGGCCGTCGACCGCGCCGGCCGTGTATTGGCCGCGCACCGTGTCGCGCGCGACGTCCGACAGCGCCATCGGCCGCAGCGAGCGCAGCACCTTCAGCTTCTCGTCGCGCACCGCGTCCGGGTCGAGCGACACCGGCGGTTCCATCGCGACGATGCACAGCAGCTGCAGCAAGTGGTTCTGCACCATGTCGCGCAGCGCGCCCGTATGGTCGTAGAAGCCCGCGCGGCTGCCGACGCCGACCGTTTCCGCCACCGTGATCTGCACGCTGCGGATGCTCGGCGCCTGCCACAGCGGCCCGAAGATCGGGTTGCCGAAGCGCAGCACCATCAGGTTCTGCACGGTTTCCTTGCCGAGATAGTGGTCGATCCGATAGATCTGCGATTCCTCGAAGTGCTTGCCGACCGCATCGTTGATCGCCTTGGCGGACGCGAGATCGTGGCCGAGCGGCTTTTCGAGGACGACGCGCGAGTGCGCGTCGACGAGTTGCGCGGCCGACAGGTTGTCGCAGATCGTCGTGAACAGTTCCGGCGACGTCGACAGGTAGAACACGCGGACCGCGTCGCCGCGCGCCGCCTCGGCGAGCCGCAGGTAGTCGTCCGGCGCGTTCACGTCGATCAGCACGTACTTGAACAGGTCGAGGAAGCGGCCCCATGCTTCGGCGTCGAACGCCTTTTCGTCGATGAACGGGCGCGACTGCTCGTCCACGAACTTGCGATAGCCGTCGATGCCCCAGTCGCGGCGGCCGACCGCGATGATGCGCGTGTCGGGCGGCAGGTTGCAGTGCAGGTGCGCCATGTACAGCGCGGGCAACAGCTTGCGGGCGGCCAGATCGCCGCCGCCGCCGAAGATGATCATGTCGACGGGACGGTCGGCTGCGGTCTGAGTGGGCTGATTCGTCATGGATGGTTCGCGTCTGAAACGGTGAGCGTGGAACGAACGTCGAAGGCGTCGGGCGCCGGTACGGCAAAACCCTAATAGTGCACGCTTTTGATGGATCGCGTGCGTGTCGGTGTCCGTTTCGCGGCGCGAAGCGGCCGGGCGGCGTGCCGTCGTCGACGGGGCTGGAGTGAGCGCTGACATCCGGTTTGCGGGCCGGGTTTGCCGGCTGGCGCGGCGGGTGGCCGCGCCGATGCGGGCGCGTTCGGGCCGGCGCCGCCCGTGTGCTGCGTGTGACGGGCGCGCCCGGGTATCGGCCCGGTCGTCCCGGCCGGGGGGGCCGGTCCTGCGGGCGCGAGCGCTGCCCGCGCGGCGTTGGCCCATGCCACGGCGTCTGCCACGCGGCGGCGCGGGACCGCGTCCGCGCTCAGCGGCCCAGCGCGTAGAACGCCGCGTTGGGCCGCATGTTCGTCACGTTCGCGATGCGATTGGACATGCCGAAGAAGGCCGAGATCGCCGCGATGTCCCAGATGTCTTCCTCGCCGAAACCGTGCGACTTGAGCGTGTCGAAGTCCGCTTCGCCGACCAGGTGCGCGGATTGCGAGACCTGCATCGCGAAATCGAGCATCGCCTTTTGCCGCGCGGTGATGTCGGCCTTGCGGTAGTTGGTGGCGACCTGGTCGGCAATCAGCGGGTCCTTCGCGCGAATGCGCAGGATCGCGCCGTGCGCGATCACGCAGTACTGGCACTGGTTCGCGCTGCTGGTCGCCACGACGATCATCTCCCGCTCGGCCTTGCTCAGGTTGCCCGGCTTGTCCATCAGCGCGTCGTGGTAGGCCATGAACGCGCGAAACTCGTCCGGACGGTGCGCGAGGGTCAGGAAGACGTTCGGGATGAAGCCCGACTTTTCCTGGACGGCCGCGATGCGTTCGCGAATGTCGTCGGGCAGGTCTTCAAGCGCCGGCACGGGAAAGCGGCTGACGGGAGCGGTGTCTGCAACGGTCATGGTGGTTCCTCGACAGGGTGGTTCGGTGGCTGGGGCGATCTCGATGCGCGAGCGGCCGGGCCGGATGAAAGCGGCGACGACGCGTCGCCGGCAGGCGTATTACGCGTCGACGCCTGCGCCGCAGCCGTTCGGCACGGCCCGATCGTCGTGGCGGTAGACGTAGCGTGCCATGCCGTCCGGGGCATCGTCGACGAAATCGCGGACGCGCTGCAGCGGCGGCGGTCCGGCTGGTTGGAATGGCGGTCCCGCTGACGGGCGAAGAAACCGGCGCAGCAGTCGATTCGCGCGAGGCCGAATGCTTCCTTGCCGTCGAAGTAGCGATGGAAGGAGCCTTTGGGCACGCCGGCACGAGCGAGGCTCCCGTCGAGCCCGGTGGCCGGGAAGCCCGTTTCGGTGAGCACGTCCAGCCCGGTGTGCAACAGCATGTCGCGCGCGGCGGCGAGGCTCTCGTCCTGCTTCGGCGGCCTGCCGCGACGGCGAGACGGATCGGTTCGAGCGTCCATGCGCGAATCATGGACCGCTCGTCGGGAAAATGCATGGCCGGGGTGCTGATGGCCTCCGCGCACGGGGCCCCGCGTGCCGATCCGGCCGGCATTCCCCGTATTAACCCTGATAAAAAAATCTTATCGCGGTGAAAAATTCCGCATCTTATTGAACGGATATCGGCTCGATATAGTGGCTCGCTTTCCCGCACGCGTCTTCAGCGTGCGCAGACAAACGCAGGAGCCCCCATGACCACCGATACCCGCTTCACCGAAGTCGAGGATCTGATGCCCGCCGCCGGCGGGCTGCGCGAGATCCGTCATCACATCCATCGCCATCCGGAGCTCGCGTACGAAGAGCACGACACGGCCGCGCTCGTCGCCGACAAGCTCGGGGAATGGGGCTGGCAGGTGACGCGCGGGGTCGGCAAGACCGGCGTGGTCGGTACGCTGCGCGTGGGCGACGGGACGCGGAGCATCGGCATTCGCGCCGACATGGATGCGCTGCCGATCGTCGAGGCGACGGGGCTGCCGTATGCGAGCGGCACGCACGGCAAGATGCACGCCTGCGGCCACGACGGCCACACGACGATGCTGCTCGGCGCCGCGCAGCATCTCGCGAAGACGCGCAACTTCTCCGGCACCGTGCATCTGTATTTCCAGCCGGCGGAAGAGCATGGCGTCGACAGCGGCGCGAAGAAGATGATCGACGACGGCCTGTTTGAGCGCTTCCCGTGCGACGCCGTGTTCGGCATGCACAACCACCCGGGCGCGGCGCCCGGCGTGTTCCTCACGCGCCGCGGCCCGTTCATGTCGGCCGGCGACAAGGCGATCATCACGATCGAAGGCGTCGGCGGCCACGCGGCGCGGCCGCACCTGACGGTCGACCCGGTCGTCGTCGCGGCGAGCATCGTGATGGCGCTGCAGACGATCGTCGCGCGCAACGTCGACCCGGCGCAGCCGGCGGTGGTCACGGTCGGCTCGATGCATGCGGGCACCGCGAACAACGTGATCCCGAACGGCGCACGCCTCGAACTGAGCGTGCGCTCGTTCAGCCCCGACGTGCGCGCGCTGCTCAAGCGCCGCATCACCGAGCTGGCCGAAACGCAGGCCGCGAGCTACGGCGCGACCGCGAACGTCGACTACATCGAAGGCTACCCGGTCGTCGTCAATACGGATGCCGAAACGGATTTCGCCGCGCAGGTCGCGCGCGAACTCGTCGGCGATGCGCACGTGGTCGAGCAGACCGACCTGCTGATGGGCAGCGAGGATTTCGCGTTCATGCTGCAGAAGCGGCCCGGCTCGTTCGTGCGGCTCGGCAACGGCGAAGGCGAGGACGGCTGCATGGTGCACAACCCGAAATACGACTTCAACGATCGCAACCTGCCGGTCGGCGCGGCGTTCTGGACGCGTCTCGTGGAGCGCTACCTCGGGCGGTGATCGCGGCGGCGGCGCGGCCGGCGCTTCCGGCCGCATAGAGGAGACGATGACAATGCAGAAAGACCATCTGGTGCTGCACCCCGCGTCGACGGGGGCCGCCGAAGCCGATGCGCCCGGCGCGCGCGCCGTCACGCGGCGCGGCGCGATCGCGGCGGCCGTGATCGGCAACTGGCTGGAGTTCTTCGATTTCACCGTGTACGGCTTTTTCGCGGTGCTGATCGGCAAGCTGTTCTTCCCGTCGAGCGACCCGACCACGTCGCTGCTGCTGTCGGTGGCGACGTTCGCCGCCGGCTTCTTCACGCGGCCGCTCGGCAGCGTCGTGCTCGGCGTCTACGCGGACCGCAAGGGGCGCAAGGCCGCGCTGAACCTGACGATCATGCTGATGGCGCTTGGCACCGGCCTGATCGCGATCGCGCCGACCTATGCGCAGGTGGGCGTGGCCGCGCCGCTGCTGGTCGTATTCGCGCGGCTGCTGCAGGGCTTCTCGCAGGGCGGCGAATTCGGCGCGGCGACGTCGACGCTGCTCGAGCAGGGCGGCACGTCGCGCCGGGCGTTTCACGCAAGCTGGCAGCTCGCGACGCAAGGCGGCGCCGCGCTGATGGGGTCGGGTTTCGCGGCGCTGCTGTCGAACACGATGACGAAGGATGCGCTCGAAAGCTGGGGATGGCGGCTGCCGTTCCTCGTCGGTTTGCTGATCGCGCCGGTCGGCATGATCCTGCGCCGCCGGCTCGCGGACGATGCGCCCGGCGACAGCCATCACGGTATCGAGCGCGGCGTGCTGCACGAGCTGTTCTCGCGGCACGCGCGCACGGTGCTGCTGCTGATGCTCACGGTGATGGGCGGCACGGTGTCGACCTACATCCTGACCTTCTACATGCCGACCTATGCGATCCACACGCTCGGCCTGCCGATGGGGCTGTCGATGTTCGTCGGCGTCGCGTCGGGCTGCGTGATGCTGGTCACGTGCCCGCTGTTCGGCTGGCTGTCGGACCGGCTCGGCAGCCGGCGTCTGCCGATCTTCGTCGGCCGCGGCGTGCTGGTCGCGCTGCTGTTCCCGGCGTTCTGGCTGATGAACCATCACCCGACGCTGTCGGCGATCCTGCCGCTGACCGCGTTGATGCTGCTGTTCTATTCGCTCGGCTCGGCGTCGGAAATGGCGCTGATGTGCGAATCGCTGCCGCGCCACGTGCGGGCGACGGGCATCTCGATCGCGTATGCGCTCGCGGTGACGATCTTCGGCGGCACCGCGCAGCTCATCGCGACCTGGCTCGTGAAGACGACCGGCAGCAAGCTTGCGCCGGCCGGCTACGTGGCCGCGTGCGTGGTGGTGTCGCTGATCGCGGTCGCGATGCTGCGCGAGACGGCGCGGGAATCGATCGACTGACGAGCGGGGCGCGGCAGGCGGCGGACCGCGGACGGCAGGCGGTAATACGCGCCTAGCGTCCGCGCACGACCCGCAGGTACGACGCAAGCATCGTCGCGAGTTCCTGCGCGGCCGGCGTCAGCGGCACGGCCGCGCGCTGCAGCAGGCAGATGTCCTGCGCGTCGGCCTGCTCGCGCACGGGCACCTTCGCGAGCGCGCCGGCGAACGGCCCGTGCCGCGTCACGGCTTCGGTTTCGAGCGACAGGCAATCGGTCTGGGTGACGAGCTGCAGCGTCTCGAACATCCCCTCGACGGTGGCGAGAATCCTCGGCGGCGGCAGGCCGTGCGTGTCGAAGTAGGCGAGCAGCCGGTTGACGACGGGATCGGCGCTGAGGTTCGGCGATCGGGTCGACACCCACGCGTAATCGGCCAGCTCGGCGAGCGATTGCGCGTGCATGGCCGGATGCCCGTTGCGGCACACGACCACCGGGGCCGATGCGCGCAGCGGCGTGACCGCGAGGTCGGTCGTGTCGGTCTGCTTCGCGACCAGCGCGATCGCGAAATCGACCGCGCTCTCCCGCAGCCAGCCGATCATCATCCGCGACGTACCGGTGCGCAGGTGAACGTCGACCCTGTCGAAGCGCGCGCGGAACGCGCTCAGCACGGGCGCGAACGCGTCGATCAGCGGTTCGGCCACGAGGCCGAGCGTGACGGTGCCTTCGTATTCGCCGCTCAGTTGCCGGATTTCCCGCTCGACCTGCTCGCATTCGCCGAGGATCGAGCCGGAGCGCGCGAGCAGCCGCTGGCCGACGGCTGTCGGCACGATGCCGCGATTGGTGCGCGTGAACAGCGTCGCGCCGAGCGCCGCCTCGAGGCCTTGCAACTGCTGCGTGACGCCGCTTTGCGCGAGATCGAGCGCGCGCGCCGCGGCGCGCAGGCTGCCGTGCTCGACGACGGCCTGGAAGATGCGGAGCTGGGACAGCGTGAACGCCATGGGCGAGCGGCGGGGCCGGTGATCGGAAATACCGATCATGATAAGGCAGCCGGCGATTCCGGCGGCGGTGCGTGCGCACTACGATCGCAGACAGTCCGGCTCGTGCCGTTTGTCCCTCGTCCCGCACCCGATCGACCATGAAACGCACCTTCCTCCCGCTCGTTTCCCTGTGCCTCGCGTTCACGGCCGGCGCCGCGCATGCGCTCGACGCCCGCACCGTGCGCCTCGGCATCGACCCGACCTATCCGCCGATGGATTCGAAGGCGCCCGACGGCAGCCTGAAAGGCTTCGACGTCGATCTCGGCAACGAGATCTGCCGCCGCGCGCAATTGCACTGCCAGTGGGTTGAGCTCGAATTCTCCGGGATGATTCCCGCGCTGCAGGCGCGCAAGATCGACGCGATCCTGTCGTCGATGGCGATCACCGAGAAGCGCGAGAAGCAGATCCTGTTCTCGTCGAAGCTGTTCCGCTTCAGGTCGCGGCTCGTCGCGCGGCCCGAACTCGGGCTCGGCAGCTCGGCCGCGTCGCTTGCGGGCAAGCGCGTCGGCGTGCAGTCGGGCACGCAGTTCGAATCGTGGGCGCTCGCGCACTGGGCGCCGGCAGGCGTCAGCGTGGTGCCGTACAAGAGCCAGGACGACGTGTTCGCCGATCTCGTCAACGGCCGCCTCGACGCGGCGCTGCTCGGCACGGTCGAAGCCGATTACGGGTTCCTGCGCCAGCCGCGCGGCAAGGGTTTCGCGTTCGTCGGCGCGCCGCTCGACATGGGCGACCGTGGCGTCGGCATCGGCATGCGGCAGTCGGATACGGCGCTCAAGGCGTCGATTGACGGCGCGATCGCGTCGATGCTGAAGGACGGCACGTACGACCGGATCGCGAAGAAGTATTTCGATTTCAACCCGTACGGCGACTGAGCACCGGGCCGCCCGATTTTTCCCGTTTCTTCCGTTCGAGACCCTCGATGCAGATTCGCACCACGCCGCTCCTGTCGCCGTCGATCGGCACGCAGCGCACGCTGACCAGCTTTCATTTCGGGCCGGCCGACACCGGCCGCAAGATCTACCTGCAGGCCGCGCTGCACGCGGACGAGACGCCCGCGATGCTCGCGGCGTTCGTGCTGAAGCAGCGCCTCGCGCAGCTCGACGCACAAGGCCGGCTCGCGGCCGAGGTCGTGCTCGTGCCGGTCGCGAACCCGGTCGGCCTCAACCATCATCTGCTCGGGCAGTTCATCGGCCGTTTCGACCTGGCGAGCGGCCGCAACTTCAACCGCGGCTTTCTGCCGCTCGCGGAGATCGCCGCGCGCGCACGCGACCGGCTCGGCGACGACGGCGAGCGCAACCGGGCGATCGTGCGCGAGTGCGTCGGCGCGGCGCTCGACGGCATCGCGCCGCGCACCGAATTCGACGCGCTGCAGCTCGCGCTGCTGAAGCTGTCGCATGACGCGGACGTGGTGATCGACCTGCATTGTTCGCTCGAAGCGGTGATGCACGTGTACACGAGCGACACCGCATGGCCGGAAGTTGAGCCGCTCGCACGCTATCTCGGCGCGGAGGTGTCCCTGCTCGCGGAGGATTCGGGCGGGCACGCGTTCGACGATGCGCATCACCTGCTGTGGTCGCAATTGCGGCCGTTGCTGCCGGAAGGCACGCCGCTCGCGGCCGGCGCGGTCGCCGTGACCGTCGAATGCCGCGGTCAGCGCGACGTGACGTATGAGCATGCGCAACGCGATGCCGATGCGCTCGTCGACTATCTCGTGTGGCGCGGCGCGGTGCGCGGCGAACGCACGCCGCTGCCGCCGCTCGCCGCGCCGGCCACGCCGCTCGCGGGCAGCGAGCAGTTCTACGCGCCGGTGAGCGGCATCCTCGTGCACCGCGCGGCGGTCGGCGCGACGATCCGCGCCGGCGATCCGCTGTTCGACATCGTCGATCCGCTGACGGATGCGATCACGACGATCTCGAGCGGAACCGACGGCGTGTTCTACATGCGCCGCGCGATCCGCTTCGTGACGGCCGGCGCGCCGCTCGGCCGCGTGACGGGCACGGTGCCGGTGCGCAAGGGGATGCTGCTCGGTGCGTGAGCGGCGGATGCGCGGCGCATGCCGCGCGCCACACTCAGCATCCGCACACCGCACACCGCACACCGCACGCCGCACACCGCACGCCGCACACCGCACGCCGCACACCGCACACCGCACACCGCACACCGCACACCGCACACCGCACACCGCACACCGCACACCGCACACCGCACACCGCACGCCGCACGCCGCACGCCGCACACCGCACACCGCACACCGCACACCGCACACCGCACACCGCACACCGCACACCGCACACCACACGCCACACGCCGCGCCCCGCGCCCCGCGCGCGATACCCGGCCGTTCGATACCGGCCTGCACCGTAGCGGCCGCCTGTCGAAGGCCGGCGATGCAAACCGCTTCGCCGACGAGGGTCACGGCCCGCCGCGATTTCCCGCGGCCCGCTTGCGGGCCTTGCCGCGCGCCGTCGTCCTGCCGTCGCGTCCGCCCGGGTCCGAGAACATCTTCATGTCCCGGAGGATGCCGCGCAGCAGCGTATCGGCGGCCACCCCGAGCGTGCGTCCGGCCTTGACCAGCAGCCGTGCCTTGGCGGTTTCGAGCAACGGATGCGCGATGGGCAGCGCGACGAGTTCGCCGGCCTCCAGCTCCCGATACGCGGCCACCGTGGCGAGCAGCGTGACGCCGTCGTTGCGCTTGACGAAGTGGCGCAGCACGGCCAGCGAGTTGGTGGTGAGCGTCGGGTGGATCTGGAGGTTCTCCGCGTACGCGAGCATCTGTACGGCCTGTCCGAGACCGAACGCGGGCGGCATCAGCGCGAGCGGGTACCCGGTCAGCTCGCGGACCTCGACCGGCCGGCCCCGCACCGCGAGCGGGTGCCCCGGATGCACGAGCGCCACCACCGGCTGCGGCGCGGTCGCGACGTATTCGATGTCCGGATGCGCGGGCGGGTTGTAGGCCAGCCCGATATGCGCGCGGCTCTCGGCCACTTCCTGGAGCAACGTGCTGACCGGCAGGGTGTCGACGGTGACGTCGAGCTTCGGATGGCGCGCACAGAAATCGGTGAGCACCTCGTCCATCAGGCGGTCGATATAGCCTTCGCTGGTGACGATGCGGATCTGGCCGCGCTGCAGCCCGCGCAGCGCCTGCAGGCGGTCCTCGAACAGCTCCTGCTGCGAGCGGCAGCCGCGCCAGTATTCGAGCAGGTACGCGGCGGCCTCGGTCGGCTGCACGCCGCGAGGCTGGCGCTCGAACAGCGGGGCCCCGATTTCTTCCTCGAGCAGCCGGATCTGCCGCGTGATGACGGACGGCGACGTGTTGATGCTGTCGGCCGCGCTGCGGATGGAGCCGTGCGACAGGACTTCATGGAAATAGCGCAAGCGGCGCTGGTTCAGTTCGCGCATGATGTCGGTTGGTGTGCCGGTGAAGTGTTGCCCGTTGAGCAACGATAACTCGCTTAGGTTGCTCTTGCGCCGCTTTTTCGTCTCCTCGACGATTCGAACATCGATGCGGGATTTGAAGCAATACGCCCTAAAGGAGAGCGCATGTCCGCCGTTCCATCCCCTCAACTTCCGGCCGCGCCGGACAGCCCGGCGCATCAGGCCCTGTATCGCAAGCTGAACTGGCGCCTGCTGCCGTTCCTGCTGCTCTGTTACACGTTCGCGTACCTCGATCGCGTGAACATCGGGTTCGCGAAGCTCGCCATGCAGAGCGAGCTGGGCATCTCCGATGCGGTGTACGGGCTCGGCGCGGGCATCTTCTTTCTCGGCTACGTGCTGTTCGAGATCCCGAGCAACCTGCTGCTGCCGAGGATCGGCGCTTGCAAGACCATCAGCCGGATCATGGTGCTGTGGGGCCTGACGTCGGCCGGCATGATGTTCGTCCACAACGAGACCACGTTCTATGCGATGCGCTTCCTGCTCGGCGTGTTCGAAGCGGGTTTCGCGCCGGGGATGATCTTTTACCTGACCTACTGGTACGGCCAGCGCCGGATGGCCGGCGTGATGGCGGTCGTCATGCTCGCCGGCCCGATCGGCGGCGCGTTCGGGTCGCCGCTGTCGGCGTGGCTGATGACCGGGCTGTCCGGCGCCCACGGCCTGGCCGGCTGGCAGTGGATGTTCGTCGTCGAAGGCCTGCCGTGCGTGCTGCTCGGCGCGCTCGCGCTCAGGGTGCTGTCCGACCGGCCGGCCGATGCGAAATGGCTGACCGACGACGAGAAGCGAATGCTCGCCGCCGAGCTGCACACGCGCGGCGCGGGGCATCACTCGTTCGGCCAGGTGGCGCGCGATCCGCGCGTGTACCTGCTGGCGTTCGCGTACTTCACGATCATCTGCGGGATCTACGCGGTGAGCTTCTGGCTGCCGTCGATCATCAAGGCAGACGGCGTGACCGACACGATGCAGATCGGGCTGTACTCGATGATTCCGTACGTGTGCGCCGCGCTCGCGATGGTCGTCATCGGCCGCAGGTCGGACCGCCGCGGCGAGCGGCGTTACCACAGCGCGGTGCCGGCGCTGATCGGCGCGCTCGCGCTGGCCGTGGCGACGACCGCCAACGGCAATCTCGCCGTCTCGCTGGTCGGCATGACGATCGCCACGTCGATGATCTGGGCGGCGTACACCGTGTTCTGGGCGATTCCGTCACAATACCTGAAGGGCGACGCGGCCGCGGGGGGCATCGCGCTGATCAATACGATCGGCCTGATCGGCGGCTTCCTGAGCCCGACCATCATCGGGGCGATCCACTCGGCCACGGGCAGCATGGCGGCCGGCCTGCTGGTGATGGTGGCGCTGCTGGTCGCGGGCGCCGCGGTGCTGGTGGCGAACCGGCTGCCCGCGCCGCACGACGAGCTGGCGACGGCTTAGGGCCCGTTCACACGCATACCGGGCTTGCGCCGGCCCCCGGAAGGGCCGGGCGCAAGGAATACGACGAAGCGAATACTCGACGTATTCGCGAGCAGCCTGACGCGGCGATCGGCCCTTCCGGGGGCCAGCCCCGCGAACGATTTTTTCCAGACAGGCGAACGTGCCTTTGCGCCCGCGTTGCGGCGTCGCTCGTCGTTGCGATGCCGACGGCCATTGCGCGCCGCCTTTCTCCTTGCCCTGCGGGCGCAAAGGCACGTTCGCCAGCCCGTTACTAGCGTGAACAGGCCCTGGCGTTGCCGGTGCCTTGACAACCTGTTTCCGGAGACACGCCTTTGAACACACGCATCCTGATCGCCGGCTTTCAGCACGAGACCAATACGTTTGCACCGTCGAAAGCCGCCTACGAAAACTTCGAGCGCGGCGAGGGCTTCCCGGCCATGGTGCGCGGCGACGACATGCTCGCGCTGCGCGACGTCAATATTCCCGCGGGCGGCTTCATCGTCGCGGCGCAACGGCGCGGCTGGACCTTGCTGCCGGTCATCTGGGCGGGCGCCAGCCCGTCGGCCCACGTGACCGAGGACGCGTTCGAGCGCATCGCCGGCGAAATCCTCGCGGCGGTGCGCAACGGCGGCTACGACGCGGTGTATCTCGACCTGCACGGCGCGATGGTCGCCGAGCATACCGACGACGGCGAGGGAACGCTGCTGGAGCGCGTGCGTGCCGCGGTCGGCCCGGACGTGCCCGTGGTCGTGTCGCTTGACCTGCACGCCAACGTCACCGGGAAGATGCTGCGCGAGGCCGACGTCCTGGTCGCCTTCCGCACCTATCCGCATGTCGACATGGCCGAGACCGGCGAACGCGCTGCCGCGCTGCTCGGGCGCCTGCTCGACCTGAAGGCGGCGGGCGGCCGCCCGCTGCATCGCGCGGTGCGCCGGCTGCCGTTCCTGATCCCGATCAACGGCATGTGCACGCTGCTCGAGCCTTCGTGCGGCATGTATGCGCAGCTCGCGGCGCTGGAGACCGGGGCCGTGGCGTCGTTGTCGTTTGCGCCGGGCTTTCCGGCGGCCGATTTCCCCGAATGCGGCCCGGTCATCTGGGGTTACGGCGACGACGTCGCGTCGGCGGAGGCCGCCGTGGACGCGCTCTACGCCAGGATGCTGGCGGACGAGGCCGCGTGGCAGGTGCCGTTCCTGTCGCCCGATGCCGCCGTGCGCGAGGCGATGCGGCTTGCGGAGGGGGCCGGCAAGCCGGTCGTCATCGCGGATACGCAGGACAATCCCGGCGCGGGCGGCGATTCGAACACGACGGGCATGCTGCGGGCGCTGCTGCGCAATGGCGCAAAGGGTGCGGCGATCGGCCTGATCTGGGACCCGGCCGCCGCGGCCGAGGCCCATCGCGCCGGGGTCGGCGCGTTCATCGAGGTGGCGCTCGGCGGTGTCGCCGGCGTGCCCGGCGACGAGCCGTACCGCGGGCGCTTCGAGGTCGTGACGCTGTCCGACGGCGTCTGCCGGTACGACGGCCCGATGATGAACGGCATGCGGGCGGATGTCGGCCCGGTCGCGTGCTTGCGGATCGACGGCGTGCTGATCGTGGTGAGCAGCGGCAAGGCGCAGATGCTCGACCGCAATCTCTATCGCGTGGGCGGCGTCGAGCCGGAAGCGATGCGCATCCTCGTCAACAAAAGCTCCGTGCATTTTCGCGCCGACTTCCAGGGCATCGCCCACGCGGTGCTCGTGGCCAAGGCGCCCGGCCCGATGACGGCCGATCCGGCCGATCTGCCGTGGACCCGGCTGGCGCCGGGCATCCGGACGAAGCCGATGGGAACGGCGTTCGCCGGCAACGGTTGACGCGCTGCCCGCCGACGGCGGCGCTCGGTCGTGCGGGTGCGGTGCGCCCGCATGACCGCTTGCCGCTCATCCGCGCCGCGCGACCAGTTCCGACACGGTCTGCGCGGCCTGCTGCAGCGGCCCGAGAAATTCCTTCACCATCTGCTTCGCGGTGTGCCGCTGCGCATTGCCGCTGATGTTCATCGCCGCGATGATCTGCCCGCGCCGGTTGCGGATCGGCGCGGAGATCGACATCAGGCCCACTTCGAGTTCCTGGTCGACCACGGCCCAGCCCTGCTGGCGCACCTGCGCGATCGTCGCCTTCAGTTCGCCGAGGTCCGTGATCGTGCGCGGCGTATGCGCGCGGATGCCGCTTTGCGCGAGCGTTTCGTCAAGCGCCGCGTCGTCGAGCGCGGACAGCAGCACGCGGCCCATCGACGTGCAGTACGCGGGCAGCCGGCTGCCGATCGACAGGTTGATCGTCATGATCTTGTGGGTCGGCACGCGCAGCACGTAGACGATCTCGGTGCGGTCGAGCACGGCCGCCGAGCAGCTTTCGTGGATCTGCGCGGACAGTTGCTCCATCACCGGGTCGGCGAGATTCCAGAACGGCATCGACGTCAGGTACGCGAAGCCGAGCTCGAGGATCTTCGGCGTGAGCCGGAACAGCCGGCCGTCGGCCTCGACGTAGCCAAGCGTCTGCAGCGTGAGCAGGATCCGGCGCGCACCCGCGCGCGTCAGGCCGGTGGCCGCCGCGACTTCGGTGAGCGTCTGCTCCGGGCGCTGCGCGTCGAACGCGCGGATCACCGCGAGCCCGCGGGCGAACGACTGGACGTAGGAGTCGCCGGGTTTCTGAGTGTCTTCGGTTGTCATGAGCGGTCGGAATATCGTGCAGCCGAGAAGATAGCGCATGGGGCCTGACACGCCAACCGCACGGCAGGCCGGGCGCTTGACAGGTCGTCCCCGGACTCCCTATGATGCGTTGAACGTTCGATACACGATCTTATGTTCGTATATAGAACATTTAAGCGCATCCCGGCGGGCAATGCAAGGGGCGCGCCCCGTTCATTTCCCCGCGTTGCAGGTGGCCGCAGCGGGCGCCGGTTCTCCGGTGCCGGCCGACCGCGAAGCGTGGGACCGGAGCAAGCGCGCCCGCGCCCGTTCCGGCCGACTGGAGACACTGATGACCGAAGCTTTTCTGTGTGATGCGATCCGTACGCCGATCGGGCGTTACGGCGGTGCGCTGTCCGGCGTGCGCGCCGACGATCTCGGCGCGGTGCCGCTCAAGGCGCTCGTCGAGCGCAATCGCGACGTCGACTGGACGGCGATCGACGACGTGATCTACGGCTGCGCGAACCAGGCCGGCGAGGACAACCGCAACGTCGCGCGCATGTCGGCGCTGCTCGCGGGCCTGCCGCAGGGCGTGCCGGGGTCGACGATCAACCGCCTGTGCGGTTCCGGGATGGACGCGGTCGGCGTGGCCGCGCGCGCGATCAAGTCCGGCGAGGCCGCGCTGATGATCGCGGGCGGCGTCGAGAGCATGACGCGCGCGCCGTTCGTGATGGGCAAGGCCGCGAGCGCGTTCGCGCGCCAGGCCGACATCCACGACACGACGATCGGCTGGCGCTTCGTCAATCCGTTGATGAAACAGCTGTACGGCGTCGATTCCATGCCGGAGACGGCCGAGAACGTCGCGGTCGACTACAACGTCAGCCGCGCCGACCAGGACCTGTTCGCGTTGCGCAGCCAGCAGAAGGCCGCCCGCGCGCAACAGGACGGCACGCTCGCCGAGGAAATCGTGTCCGTCACGATTCCGCAGAAGAAGGGCGATCCGGTGGTGGTGTCGCGTGACGAACATCCGCGCGAAACGTCGCTCGAGGCGCTGGCCAAGCTGAAGGGCGTGGTGCGCCCGGACGGCTCGGTGACGGCCGGCAACGCGTCGGGCGTCAACGACGGCGCAGCCGCGCTGCTGCTCGCGAACGAGGCCACCGCGAAGCGCTTCGGCCTGACGCCGCGCGCCCGTGTGCTGGGCATCGCGACGGCCGGCGTCGCGCCGCGCGTGATGGGTATCGGCCCCGCGCCGGCCACGCAGAAGCTGCTCGCGCGGCTCGGCATGACGATCGACCAGTTCGACGTGATCGAGCTGAACGAGGCGTTTGCGTCGCAGGGCCTCGCGGTGCTGCGCATGCTCGGCGTCGCCGACGACGATCCTCGCGTGAACCCGAACGGCGGCGCGATCGCGCTGGGCCACCCGCTCGGCGCATCGGGCGCGCGTCTCGTGACGACCGCGATGTACCAGCTGCATCGCACGAACGGCCGCTTCGCGCTGTGCACGATGTGCATCGGCGTGGGCCAGGGCATCGCGATCGCGATCGAACGCGTCTGACGCATGTCATGCGGCGACGCGGCCGGATCCGCGCCGCGTCGCCGCTTGACCGCCATACCGCTGGTGCAACGATGCGCGGCACGACGATCGTCGTGCCGCGCATCGTCGTTAACCGGCCTGCGAAATCAGCTTGAGACGTGCGTCGAGCGCATCGATCTCGGTATCCGCGAACACCTCGATGCCGTGCTCGCGCAGCAGCGCGGCGGTAACGCCGTCGCCCGCGTGCCGCCGGTTCGCGAAACTCCCGTCGTAAATGAACGTGCTGCCGCACGACGGACTGCCGTCGGCGAGGATCGCGAACCGGCAATCGTGCGTGCGCGCCAGCGCCAGCGCGGTGTGCGCGCCGGACACGAACGGCGCGGTCACGTCGGTACCGTTCACGTCGACGATGCGCGCGGCGCCCGACAGGACCCGCTGCCCCGACGCGCCGTCCGCGATCTCGGCGGGCGGGCGCGGCACGCTGAAGCCGCCGGCCAGCTCGGGGCAAACGGGCACGAGGCGCCCTTCGCGCTGCCACCGTTCGAGCGCCTCGTGCGCGGCGGTCTTCGCCGAGCCGTTGTAACGAACCGGATGACCGACCACACACATGCTGACGAGGATCTTGGGCAGCGCCTGCGGCTGCGGTTCGTTCTGCAATTGCGCTCTCCGTGATGGCCGATGGCGGCCGTGGCAAGGCGGGAAATTCTACGCTGCGCGCGCATGCGCGGCGCGTCAGGCCGCCGGCCCTTCCAGATGAATGTCTTCCGGCTCCAACGCGTGGAGCGCCGGATCGGGCGATGCGCTGACCGTGAAGCCGAGCCGCAGGTAGAAGTCGATCGTGCGCTGCGACGGCGTGGCCGACACGTACAGGCGCGTGGCGCCCATGGCGCGCGCCTGCGCCCGGGCCGCGCGATGAAGCTGCTCGCCGAGCCCGCAGCCGCGCCAGTCGCGGCTCACGTGCAGGAACTTCAGTTGCAGCATGTCGCGGTGCGGACCGAGCGGCCGGCTGTCGACGACGGCCGCCGCGACGAGCCGCGCGCCGTCGAACGAGCCGAGGAACCAGCCGCCGCGATCGTGGCAGTCGAGCAGGATCGGCGTGTAGTGGTCGGCTTCGCCGTCGGGCCAGCCGCCGACGTCGTAGAACTCGGGTACGCGCTGCAGCGTGCCGTCGCGCAGCACGTACAGGTGCTCGATGATTTCGCGCCGGTCGATGGTCCACACGAGCGGCACCTCGTCGCGTGCGAGCAGGCGCGCGGACAGCGCGTCGCGTTCGGCGGCGGTGCGGCGCGTCATGCGGCCACCCGGTGCGCGGCAATTGCGTACATCAGCGGCAGGCGCGGCATGCCGTCGGGCGGCGCCATCCGACGGCCGTCCAGCTCGCGCATGCCGTCGAAGCCCTTCCAGCCGTTCGCATACGGATATTCGGTCAGGCGGCCGATCGCGAGCCCGGCCGACACGAGTGCGTTCACGACGTCGCCGATGCCCCACATGAACTCGTAGCTCGGATGCGGGTTCGCGAAATCGACGACGCCCGGCTGGTCGTGCTGCGCGCCGAGCCCCGTGCCGGACGCGGCGACATAATCGCCGACGCCCGACGGCTCCTCGGTCGCGCCGGTCTTGAAGTAGTCGTAGCGCGGCGTCCAGTGCGGGTCGAAATACAGCGCGAACGGATGGAACTCGACCATCGCGAAGCGGCCGCCCGGCGCGAGCAGCGCGGCGATCCCGCGCGCCCACGCGGTCAGGTCGGACAGCCAGCAGAGCGCACCGTACGACGTGAATACGCGCTCGAAGCGCTCGCCGCGCGCGGCCGCCGCGGGCATCCAGTCGAGCACGTCGGCGCGCTCGAAGCGCGCGGGCAGGCCCGTGTCGGCCGACAGTCGCTGCGCAAAGCCGATCGCTTCGTCGGAGATGTCGACGCCCGTCGCGACCGCACCTTCCCGCACGAGGCTGAGGGTGTCCTGCCCGGCGTTGCATTGCAGGTGCAGGAGCCGCAGCCCGGCGACATCGCCGAGCAGTTCGCGTTCCTCCGGAAAGAGCGTCGAGCCGCCCGCGCGGAAAAACGCGGCCTGGTCGCCTTTGTGGCTGTTATGCGCGACGGTTGCCGTATTCCAGGACAGCCGGTTCAGTTCGTGCAATGCCTTTTTCATCAAGTGCGCATATCGGTTGAATGAAGCCTGCAGAAGGATAAACGGAATCGTTTCTTCGTGCGCAACGGTTGACGGCATTGGCGTTCCGTGTGGCGCGATGTGACGGGAGCGTGAACGGTCGCGTCGATTATTTCAGCATTATTTGATCGAAATCATGGCATTGGCCGAAACGGATATTTTATGCGGGGAAAGGGTAAGGTTTTTCCCGAATATGCCGACAGCAAATGAAGACCGTCGTAAAGCGATAAACCGTTTTTCGGCTACTGAGCGTGAAGTCAGCGCGGCGCGGACGACAGATCCGCCTTTCGGAGCCTTGCATGCGCAATAACCAGCCCGTTACCCAACAGGAATTCGACTTTCCCGACGACGTCACGCTGATGTCGACGACCGACGCCGACAGCGTCATCACCTACGCGAACACCACGTTCGCGCAGGTGAGCGGCTTCACGAACGAGGAACTCGTCGGCCAGCCGCACAACGTGGTGCGCCACCCGGACATGCCGCGCGAGGCGTTCGCCGACATGTGGGAGACGCTCAGGCGCGGCGAGCCGTGGACCGCGCTCGTGAAGAACCGCCGCAAGAACGGCGATCACTACTGGGTGCGTGCGAACGCGATTCCCGTCATGCGCAACGGCGAGCCGCAGGGCTACATGTCGGTGCGCACGAAGGCGCCGGGCGACGAGACCGAGGCCGCCGACGCGCTGTATCGCGCGTTTCGCGAAGGCAAGGCCGGCCAGCGCCGGTTCCACAAGGGGCTGGTGATCCGCACGGGGCTGCTGCGCGTCGCGTCGCTGTCGCAGACGATGTCGGTGCGCGCGCGCGTGCTTTCGGCGCTGTGCGTGCTGGTGCCGGTCGTCGTCGGCACGGGCTGGGCGTGCGGGCTGGCCGGCGGCGGGCTCGCGGCGTTCGCCGGCGTGGCGGTCGGCGCGGCGGCGGCCGCCGGCCTGTGGCTCGACGCGCAGATCGTCCGGCCGCTGAAGCGGCTGCACGACCAGGCGCTGAACGTCGCGACCGGCGAGAGCCGGCGCGGCGTGCGGATGAACCGCGTGGACGAGATCGGCATGACGCTGCGCACGATCAACCAGCTCGGGCTGATGTTCCGCTGGCTCGTCGACGACGTCAGCGAACAGGTGCACAACGTGCAGCGCGCGAGCAACGAGATCGCGCAGGGCAACAACGACCTGAGCGCCCGCACCGAGCAGGCCGCGTCGAGCGTGCAGGAGACGGCCGCGTCGATGGCCGAGATGACGGCGACCGTCGACAGCAACGCGGAAACCGCGCTGCAGGCGAACCGGCTCGCGATGTCGGCCAGCGAGGCTGCCGGGCGCGGCGGGCAGGCGGTGGGCGAGGTCGTCGCGACGATGAGCGACATTACCGCCAGTTCGCGCAAGATCGCGGACATCATCGGCGTGATCGACGGCATCGCGTTCCAGACCAACATCCTGGCGCTGAATGCGGCGGTCGAGGCGGCGCGCGCGGGCGAACAGGGGCGCGGCTTCGCGGTCGTGGCGGGCGAGGTGCGTGCGCTCGCGCAGCGCAGCGCGAACGCGGCGAAGGAGATCAAGACGCTGATCGGCGCGAGCGTCGACCGGGTCGAATCGGGCGCGCGGCGCGTGGACGAGGCGGGCAAGACGATGGAGGACATCGTCACGCAGGTGAAGCGCGTGTCGGACCTGATCGCGGAGATCAGCTCGTCGACGGTCGAGCAGAGCACGGGCGTGTCGCAGGTCGACCAGGCGGTCGTGCACCTGGACAACATCACGCAGCAGAACGCCGCGCTGGTCGAGCAGAGCACCGCGGCATCCGAGAGCCTGAAGCAGCAGGCGACGCGCCTCGTGGACGCGGTGAACGTGTTCCGGTGATCGTCGGGGCGCGCACCCGGCGTGCGCGCCCGATCGATGCATTCCGGTTGTCGCGCGCGATGCGCATCCGGATTTGCCGATTCAATAGAAATACGCAGCACGAGCAACAACCGTATCAAGGATTTTGTATTGATGTTTTAAGTCGATTTTAAAGAATGGCGCATAATAATCAGACGAATAGCCGCCAAACCCTTGCCTGGTCTTGCTTTCCATTTCATCAATAAATGAATGTTTTGGTAAAAGCAGGATGATGCGCGTCTAATGAATGTTTTCACTGATACACCATAATGTTTTTGCCGAATATGCCGAAAGCGCAGGAGTCAGATTCATGCGCATACGGCCAGGCCGTATTGCGCGGGGTCTCGATTCAATCGACAAGCGGACGCAAGATCCGTTACCCGGAGCTCCACACCATGCGCAATAATCAACCCGTCACGCAACGCGAATTCGATTTTCCCGAAGACGCGACGTTGATGTCGACCACTGACTCGAACAGCTACATTACGTACGCGAATGCGGCATTCATCCAGGTCAGTGGATTTTCTCCCGAAGAGATCGAAGGCCAGCCGCATAACGTCGTGCGCCACCCGGACATGCCGAAGGAGGCGTTCGCCGATATGTGGGCGACGCTCAAGGGCGGCGAGCCGTGGACCGCGCTCGTGAAGAACCGCCGCAAGAACGGCGATCACTACTGGGTGCGTGCGAACGCGATTCCCGTCATGCGCAACGGCGAGCCGACGGGCTACATGTCGGTGCGCACGAAGGCTTCGCGCGACGAGATCGCGGCGGCCGAAGCGCTGTACAAGACCTTCCGCGAAGGACAGGCGGGCAACCGCCATTTCCACAAGGGGCTGGTCGTCCGCAAGGGGCTGGCCGGCTTCGCGTCGCTGTTCCAGACGATGTCGGTGCGCACGCGGCTCCATGCATCGCTGTGCGTGCTCGCGCCGGTCGTGATGGCCGGCGGGTGGGCGTGCGGGCTGACCGGCGGCGGGCTTGCGGCGTTCGCGGCGGTGACGGCGGGCGCCGCCGCGGCCGCGGGGCTGTGGCTCGATGCGCAGATCGCGCGTCCGCTCATGCAGTTGCGCGACGCGGCGCTGAACGTCGCGACCGGCGAGAGCCGGCGCGGCGTGCGGATGAACCGCGTGGACGAGATCGGCATGACGCTGCGCACGATCAACCAGCTCGGGCTGATGTTCCGCTGGCTCGTCGACGACGTCAGCGAACAGGTGCACAACGTACAGCGCGCGAGCAACGAGATCGCGCAGGGCAACAACGACCTGAGCGCGCGCACCGAACAGGCATCGACGAGCGTGCAGCAGACGGCCGCGTCGATGGCCGAGATGACGGCGACCGTGTCGAGCAATGCGGAGACGGCGCTGCAGGCGAACCAGTTGTCGGTGTCGGCGAGCGAAGCGGCCGGGCGCGGCGGTCAGGCGGTGAACGAGGTCGTCGCGACGATGAACGACATCACCGCCAGCTCGCGCAAGATCGCGGACATCATCGGCGTGATCGACAGCATCGCGTTCCAGACCAACATCCTGGCGTTGAATGCGGCGGTCGAGGCGGCGCGCGCGGGCGACCAGGGGCGCGGCTTCGCGGTCGTGGCGGGCGAGGTGCGGGCGCTCGCGCAACGCAGCGCGAATGCGGCGAAGGAGATCAAGACGCTGATCGGCGCGAGCGTCGAACGGGTCGAATCGGGTGCGCGGATCGTCGACGGCGCGGGCAAGACGATGGAGGACATCGTCACGCAGGTGCGGCGCGTGTCGGACCTGATCGCGGAGATCAGCTCGTCGACGGCGGAGCAGAGCACGGGGGTCGCGCAGGTCGACCAGGCGGTCGTGCATCTGGACAACATCACGCAGCAGAATGCGGCGCTGGTCGAGCAGAGCGCCGCGGCGTCCGAGAGTTTGAAGCAGCAGGCGACGCGGCTGGTGGATGCGGTGAACGTGTTCAGGTGATCGCGGGGATGTGCGAGGAAGGCGGCCCGCGTTGCGCGGGCCGGCGTTGGGGGGCGTCGTGCTACGTCACGGCGCACTCGGTACGGGATTCGGGTTCGGGCAACGGTGGTCGGGGCATCCGGAACTGACGTTCACCTCGACGCGTCGCCCGGATTGACCGAACTCGTCCGGCTTGAAAATTTTCCCTGCCAGAGCGCTTTTCTCGCCACGGATCGAATGCTGATCCAGCACTGCCATCACGTTTTCTGCTCGTTGCGTTGCAAGCTGCTGCGCATTATGTTCGGTTTGTTCGGCCAGTCCGATAAGCCACACCGTATCAAGGATCGGAAAGCACTTGTGCATGTCGCTCGACCATACCGACAACCGCTACAGTTCGGTTGGAGAAATCGCGCTCGAATCAGCATCGAAAACTATATCGATGTAATGGGCGGGCATGTTCGACGCACCGTCACAGGCGAGCGACGCATCTGCGCGGCTCAATACGAGCGCGGCGGCCAAGAGTTTAGTCGCCATCGATATCGTACCCGCGGCACTGTCGGCATTTCGGAATGAGAGCATGTGCATGCGCGAGCGTTCAGGGATCAGCGATCGATGAGTTTGCTGTGTGGTGTTACGCGAGGGTCGTTGCACATCCATGCGCAGCTACCTTTGCATATCGGCGTAAATTCCACGACTATCTGATTGGTTTTCATTGTTCCATCAGGAAGTCGTGTAATCATTTCATCGGTGAATGTCTTTTTTTCGATGAAGATGTGATCGGCACTGATGCCTAGCTGTTGTAAGTAATCTTTTATGTTTTCTCCGCGCATGGTCTTCAATTTTTCGATGTTTTTCTCGTGAACGAAGGCGCCTGAAATTACTATTGCTTGAATTTTCACGTCAGGCCATTTTTTTGCCTCGATGACGCTATCGGCTATCGTCACTCTGTCCGCATTGGAAAGTGTAGTTGCGTTGAGTGGAAGTTGCAGCCGCGCTTCCTCACCTATTGTGCATGCCATCGCCACGTTCGATAGCATTGTCGACAGAGTAAGCGTACAGGCTGCAACGCCGGATTTGAAGGAATTTCGGCTCATTATTCGATTGTCTTGTCAAAGGTTGCTATGTATCCGGTAATGCTGTCGGCATTGCTCATGGCGAGATCCGGATTTTTCATTGCGAAAATCTTCATTCCGGATTCGCTGTTTCCATACATGATGTCATCTGAATCGAATGTGTCGATGAAGTGAGTGCACTCGTGAATTAGTATCTTTATTTGTGCCTCATGATATAACTCGCCAAACGAGTTGCTGCAAAATGAAGAGTAAATGGCAATGATTCGCTTGTCGGAGTCGGGCTTGCAAACGGCGGCACGGTTTTGGTTGCTGTCAGGTACGACTGCGCAAGATAGATTCCTGCTGGTTTCGCTGTCCCATCGAACAATTTTTTCTGGCACTAACTCTTGCATCGCGGAGCGCAGTCGTGGAAGGCCGGCCGACAACGTGGTGCGAACCTGCGCGTTGGCGCGCCCAAAATAAGTTGTGACCCGTGCTTGTTCTCCCGCGTCCCATCTCGCTAGCGCTGCAATGCGAGCATTAATCAGATGGACGGCTTCGTCGCGAGCGCGTATTACGATCTTTCTGAACGCTTCATTGCTCATGTTCGGGCATATCGGCTTCGTGTTGATATCGACATACACCTTGGAACCGGGCCTTGTGTTCGTCATGGCCGTGTCGTGTACCAGCACGTAGTCGTCTTCAGGATGCGGCATTTCCACTCCTTGCTATCTCGAACTTGAGCGATTCTGCATACACTGTCGTGACGCGTTGCGTGTGGCCTGCCGCGTTTGTCACGCCGGTGAATATCTTTCCGGATGACAGGCGAATCCGATAGGGAACGTACGCGAGCGGTCGCCCGCTCTCTGCTTCGCGTAGTACATACTGTTCGTCATGTGTGTCCGATGCGATTACATGCCGGGCGGGTGCGAATGCAGAGCGCGTGGTCGTTGAGTGTGCGTTGCCGCGGCCACTGTTGCCATCGCTGTAGAAAAAAGTGCAATCGCTACCAGCGATGAGCAGGTTTTGCCCGCACGGGCAGAGTACCGCGTCGCCCTCCAAAGCCAAGCATCTCCCGCGAGATATCAAGCGTACCGCGCTGCCAACTATCGGAAACGTTCCCGCGCAATTTCCGCACGTCGCCTGGTCACCGTCTACGGCAATGGTTTTGCTGTTGCTGAACATGTTTGACGAACCACTGACGACGACTCCACCTGTCGTTGTCGGGTCGCCGATCCTGACTGCCCGTCGGCTCATGGCTATCTCCTCAATCGAAGTGGGTAAAGACCGGATTGGCTGACTCCGGGTCATGAAACGAGTATTGATCGGCTGTGGCGTCTTCAGCTGCGACGGCCGGCGGCATATTCCTCTTCCATGGACTTGGATACCTTATGCAAGGACAAGCTATGGACGGTGACCTGTGAGATTTTCCTTGTCTATAGGATGAGTACGATTTTGTTTTGAAGTGCGACAGAAGTGGGTGATGTGAAACGATCGTTGACGCCGAGGCGAGGGAGGGTTCGGCAGAAAGCGGCTGGGCGGTGGCCTACCCGTAAATCATGCCGGCGACTGTTGACGTGTGTCACTTCGCATCCGGATCGAACGGCACGTGAGTGCGCTGACTCTGCGCACACGAGACCGTCGGGAAATGTTCATGCGCGGACACCCCGGATCGAGACGGAGCACTCAATCCAGCGGCTTGCAGCGGAGCGAGAAACGAGACTAGAGGGATAGTCGCGCGCGATATGAGGTATCGGCGGATGCAACGTCGGAATCGAGTGCGCAGTGCGGGCCGATCTCGTGCGCAGCGAGATGAGAGATGACGCGGGCGCGACGGAGAGGGACGCCGGCCCGCGTCGGACCGCCCGGTTCCGGCCGGGCGGTCAGGGCCCGTCGCCGAGGCGGCAGGCCCTGAACCGTCAGACGGCCAGGCAGAGGTACTTGATCACGACGTAGTCGTCGATGCCATAGTGCGAGCCTTCGCGGCCGAGGCCCGACTGCTTCACGCCGCCGAACGGCGCGACTTCGTTCGAGATCAGGCCCGTGTTCACGCCCACCATCCCGTATTCGAGCGCTTCCGCAACCTTCCACACGCGGCCGATGTCGCGGCTGTAGAAGTACGCGGCGAGACCGAACTCGGTGTCGTTCGCGAGGCGGATCACCTCGTCGTCGCTGCCGAACTTGAACAGCGGCGCGAGCGGCCCGAACGTCTCTTCCTTCGCGACCTTCATCGCCGGCGTGACGCCCGTCAGCACGGTCGGCTCGAAGAAGCCGTGGCCGAGCGCGTGGCGCTTGCCGCCCGTCACGACGGTCGCGCCCTTCGCGAGCGCGTCCTCGATGTGCGCCTCGACCTTCAGCACCGCCGCTTCGTTGATCAGCGGGCCTTGGGTGACGCCCGCATCGGTGCCGCGTCCGACCTTCAACTGGCCGACCGCCGCCGCGAGCTTCTGCGCGAACTGGTCGTACACCGCCTCATGCACGTAGAAGCGGTTCGTGCACACGCAGGTCTGGCCGCTATTGCGGTACTTCGACGCGATCGCGCCCTGCACGGCCGCGTCGAGATCGGCGTCGTCGAACACGATGAACGGCGCGTTGCCGCCGAGTTCCAGCGAGACCTTCTTGACCGTCGCCGCGCATTGCGACATCAGCAGGCGGCCGACCGGCGTCGAACCGGTGAACGACAGCTTGCGCACGATCGGGTTGGACGTCAGTTCGCCGCCGATCGCCTTCGGGTCGCCCGTGACGACGCTGAACACACCGGCCGGCACACCCGCGCGCTCGGCCAGCACGGCCATCGCGAGTGCCGAGAACGGCGTCGCCTCGGCCGGCTTCACGACGATCGGGCAGCCTGCGGCGAGCGCCGGGCCGACCTTGCGCGTGATCATCGCCGCCGGGAAGTTCCACGGCGTGATCGCCGCGCACACGCCGATCGCTTCCTTCGTCACGACGATGCGCTTGTCGCTCGCCGGCGTCGGGATCGTGTCGCCGTACACGCGCTTGCCTTCTTCGGCGAACCATTCGAGGAACGATGCGGCATAGCCGATCTCGCCTTTCGCTTCGGCCAGCGACTTGCCCTGCTCGGTCGTCAGGATCAGCGCGAGGTCGTCGGCGTTTTCCATCATCAGGTCGTGCCACTTGCGCAGGATGACCGCGCGTTCCTTCGCGGTCTTCTTGCGCCACGCCGGCCATGCGGCGTTCGCGGCTTCGATCGCGTGACGCGTCTCGGCCGTGCCCATCGCCGGCACGGTGCCGAGCAGGCCGCCCGTTGCCGGGTTGCGGACTTCGAACGTCTCGCCGTTCGTCGCGCCTTGCCATTCGCCGTTGACGTACGCCTGCTGGCGGAACAGCGACGGGTCTTTCAGTGCCAGGGTTTCCTGAACCGTGCTCATATGCATCACCTGCTTTGAAATGGACGGATGAAACGGCCGCCGCCGTCGTGAAGACGGCGGCGGCGCATTCAATTGAAGTCGAAGGGAACTCAGGCCGGCACGCCGACCGTTTCCTTCAGCACTTCCTCGAGGATCGCGAGCGCTTCGTCGAACACGGCTTGCGGGATCGTCAGCGGGAACAGGAAGCGCACGACGTTCGAGTACACGCCGCACACGAGCAGCAGCAGGCCGCGTTCGAGCGCGCGGGTCTGCACGCGCTTCGTGAATTCCGCATCCGGCTCGCCCGAGCCCGGCTTCAGGAACTCGACCGCGATCATCGCGCCCGGGCCGCGCACGTCGGCGATCTGCGGCACGTCGGCCTGCAGCGCGTTCAGCTTCGCCTTCAGCACGTCGCCGAGTTGCGTGGCGCGCTCGCACAGCTTCTCTTCGTCGATGATCTCGAGCACCGCGTGCGCCGACGCGACCGCCAGCGGGTTGCCCGCGTACGTGCCGCCGAGGCCGCCGGGGGCTGCCGCGTCCATCACGTCGGCACGGCCGACGACGCCCGACAGCGGCATGCCGCCCGCCAGGCTCTTCGCCATCGTGATCAGGTCGGCCAGCACGTCGTAGTGCTGCATCGCGAACAGCTTGCCGGTGCGCGCGAAGCCCGTCTGCACTTCGTCGGCGATCAGCAGGATGCCGTGTTCGTTACAGATCTTGCGCAGCGCGCGCACGAATTCGGCCGGCGCCGGGTTGAAGCCGCCTTCGCCCTGGACCGGTTCGAAGATGATCGCGGCAACGCGCTTCGGATCGATGTCGGCCTTGAACAGCATCTCGATCGCCTTGATCGAGTCGGCCGTCGTCACGCCGTGCACGGCGTTCGGGTACGGGGCGTGGAACACGTCGCCCGGGAACGGGCCGAAGTTCAGCTTGTACGGGGCGACCTTGCCGGTCAGCGCCATGCCCATCATCGTGCGGCCGTGGAAGCCGCCCGAGAACGCGATCACGCCCGGACGGCCGGTCGCGGCGCGCGCGATCTTGATCGCGTTTTCGACGGCTTCGGCGCCGGTCGTGAAGAACGCGGTCTTCTTCGGGAAATCGCCCGGCGCACGCGCGTTGATCTTCTCGGCCAGTTCCACGTAAGACGCGTACGGGACGATCTGGTAGGCGGTGTGCGTGAAGCTGTTCAGCTGATCCGCGATCGCCTTGACGATCTTCGGGTGGCGGTGGCCGGTGTTCAGCACCGCGATGCCGGCGGCGAAATCGATGAAGCGGCGGCCTTCGACATCCCACAGCTCCGCGTTCTCGGCGCGGGCGGCGTAGAAATCGCACATCACGCCGACGCCGCGCGGGGTGGCGGCGTTCTTGCGGGCCTGCAGGTCGGCATTCTTCACGGTCATCTCCTTGATGTTCTTTCCGGTGAGTAGGGAATCGGGCGCCTTGGCAGCCCATGCAGGGGAATATAATCACATTTGGCTCTGGCAATCAGAGCCATTTCAATAAATATACAGGAGCCAATCATGCGCGCGAGCGTGTTGTCGGACTGGCTGGCGCAGCGCCTCGTGCGCGGCGGCGAACAGCCGATCTACCGGCAGCTTCACCGGCTGCTGCAACAGGCGATCCTGTCGCGCGAACTGCCGGCCGGCACGCGCGTGCCGTCGTCGCGGCTGCTGGCCGCCGAGCTCGGGATCGCGCGCAATACGGTCACGCAGGTTTACGAACAGCTTGCGCTTGAAGGCTACGTGAACTCGGCGACGGGCCGCGGCACGTTCGTGGCCGACAGCGCGCCGGACGAGATCGTCGGCGCGCCGCCCGACGCGGCGGCCGGCCCGGCCGTCATGCTGCCTTCGTCCGCGCGGCGGCTGTCGGCGCGCGGCACCCGGCTCGTCGAAGGGGCCGGCGTGTCGAAGCGCCAGGGCGGCGCGTTCATGCCGGGCGTGCCCGATGTGTCGCGCTTTCCGGCGCGCGTGTGGACGCGGCTGCACAACAAGTACTGGCGGCGCCTGCGCCCCGATCTGCTGACTTACGCGCCGGGCGGCGGGCTCGCGCTGCTGCGCGAGGCGCTGGCCGACTACCTGCGCACGTCGCGGTCGGTGCGCTGCACGCCCGAGCAGATCGTGATCACGACCGGCATCCACCAGTCGATCGACCTCGCGGTGCGGTTGCTGACCGACCCGGGCGACGCGATCTGGACCGAGGATCCGTGCTACTGGGGCGTGCGCAGCGTGCTGAACGTGTCGGGGCTCAAGACGCGGCCGGTTCCGGTCGACGACGAAGGCATCGCGCCGTCGGCCGCCGATCTCGCCGAACCGCCGAAGCTGATGCTCGTCACGCCGTCGCACCAGTATCCGCTCGGCATGGTGATGAGCCTCGCGCGGCGGCGCATGCTGCTCGAATACGCGCGCCAGCACGGTTGCTGGATCATCGAGGACGATTACGACAGCGAATTCCGCTACGGCAGCCGGCCGCTTGCGTCGCTGCAGGGGCTCGATACGGCCGGGCAGGTGATTTACGTCGGCAGTTTCGGCAAGACGCTGTTCCCCGGGTTGCGGGTCGGCTATCTGGTCGCGCCGGAGCCGCTCGCGGAAAGCTTCGCGACCGCGAGCGCCGAGCTGTATCGCGAAGGGCAATTGCTGCAGCAGGCCGTGCTCGCGGAATTCATCGCGGAAGGGCACTTCGTGTCGCATATCCGCAAGATGCGCACGCTGTACGGGCAGCGCCGCGAGGTGCTGCTCGACGCGGTCGCGCGGCGCTACGGCGACACGCTGCACGCGCTCGGCAGCGACGCGGGGCTGCATCTGGTGACGCAATTGCCGCAAGGCGTCGACGATCGCGCGGTCGCGCAGGCCGCGCTCGAACGCAATATCGTGGTGCGGCCGCTGTCCGGCTATTACGCGGACCGCACGCGCGCGGCGTCGGGGCTGCTGCTCGGCTATGCGTGCGTGCCGGAGGACGAGATCGCGACCGCGTTTGCCACGCTCGCCGAGGCGATCGACGAGCGGGCGTTCGGCGGCGCGGTCGCGTTGGCCTGAGCGCGGGGCCCGGCCGCGGCATCGGGCGGCGACGCCTGGCTCCGGGGCGTCGGCAAACCCGCTTTACGCGGCGCGCGGAAAAAGGCGGAGCGGGCGCACGGAGAAGGCGGGATCGGGCGCGCGGCCGAACCTCAATACCCGGTCCACACCGCGAACGTCAGCGCGACGCACGACAGCGCGAGCAGCGTCAGGAACAGCGGCAGCACGAAGCGGATCCATGCGCCGAAGTCGACGCGCGCGGTCGCGAGGTAGGCCAGCAGCATCCCCGACGTCGGCGTGACGAGGTTCGTCAGTCCGCCGCCGAGCACGAACGCGAGCACCGACGTCTGCCCGCTCACGCCCGAGAGCTGCGCGATCGGCCCGATGATCGGCATGCTGACCGCGGCCTTGCCCGACACCGACGGAATGAAGACGTCGAGCACCATCTGCACGCCCATCAGCCCGTTGGCGACCCACACCGGCGACTGCCCGTCCGCGAGCCGCGTGAAGAAGTGGATCAGCGTATCGAGCACGAGGCTGTTCTGCAGCAGCAGTTCGACGGAGGCGGCGAGCCCCATCAGCAGGGCGGCGAGCATCATGTTCTTCATCCCGTCGACGAACGCGTCGGCCGCGCTGCGCGAATCGAGCCCGCCGATGATGGCCGTCGCGATGCTCACGGCCGTGTAGAACGCCGCCAGCTCGACATTGCCCCACTTCAGCTCGCGCGTGCCGTAGATCAGCATCGCGACCGCCGCGGCGAACACGGCCAGCGTCGCCTTGTGGCGCAGCGACAGCTTCGCGGCCGTGTGCGCGGCATGCCCTTCGGCGGTCTGCCCGGCCCGGTAGCCGCTGTTGCGCACGTAGCGCAGCAGGTACAGGATGCCGATCGTCAGGAACACGACGAATACGACGGCGCGCAGCGCGACGCCGCTGAACAGCGGCACGCCGACGAGCGGCTGCGCGACGGCGAGCGCGAGCGGATTCGTGACCGACGCGATATAGCCGATCTTTGCGGCGATTGCGACGAGCGCGACCGCGAACAGGTCGGACAGGCCGAGGCGCCGGGCGATCACGACCACCATCGGAATGATCACGAGGTACTCGGAGATGAAGCCGAGCAGCGTGCTGCCGAGCCCGATCAGGATCATCAGCATCGGCGTCAGCAGGTACGCGTTGTTGCCGGTGAGCTGCAGCAGCCGGTCGATGCCCGCATCGACGACCCCCGTGCGGCGCATCACGCCGAACATCCCGCCGACGAACATCACCATCACGATCAGCGGCGCGTTCTTCAGCAGCCCTTGCGGGACCGCGACGAACGCGGAGACGAGGCTTGCCGGCAGCGCATGCGCGGACGTGCTGTGGCTGACGGCCGGCGCGACGAGCGTCGTGAGCGCAGTCGTCTTCGGCACCACGTGGTAGGTGCCCGGCACGACGAGCCGGCCGTTGCGCGCGAACTGGCCCGAGTCGACGAGCCACGTGAGCGCGATCGCGGCGGCCAGCACCCACAGCATCATCACGACCGGGTGCAGCATCTTGCCGTGCGGATGCGGCGCATGACCGGCGCTCGCCGCCGGCTGGTCGGCCGCGCACGCGGCGGTGTCGGCGCCGTGCGCGCCGACCGGGTTCGGGGAAGAGGCGGACATCGGATCCTCGTCGAAGAAGAAGCGGGCCGTCAGGCCGGTTGCAGCGCGGCGCGCGCCGGGACGTAGCCGAGTTCGGCGGAAATGGCGAGGCTGCACGCCTGCAGGCGTTCGAGATAGTCGGGAATGTCGGCGTGGCTCACGCGCACCTCGGGGCCCGTCACGCTGACGGAGGCGACCGTCGCGCCCGTCAGGTCGCGCACCGGCACCGCGATCCCGACCGCGCCGGGCGTCACCTCGCCGCTGCTCACCGCATAGCCCTTGCGCGCGACCGCGTCGAGTTCGCCCTCGAGCGTCGCCGGCGCGTCGGCCCGGGCGTTCCGGCGCAGTTGCGCGAGGTATTCGTCGCGCACCGCGTCGGGCGCGAACGCGAGCAGCACCTTGCCCGATGCGCCGAAATCGATCGGCCGGCGGTTGCCGACCGCACCGACGGTGCGCACCGCGTGCGTCGTCTCGCATCGCGCGACGCACACCGATTCGAGCCCTTCGCGCACGCGCAGCACGACGGTCTCGTTGATCGCCTGGTTGAGCGCGAGCATGTGCCGGTGCGCGGCGCGCACGAGCGCGTTCTGCTGCGACGCGGCCACGCCGATCACGAACGCCTGCGGGCCGAGCGCATAGGTGGACGTGCGCGGGTCCTGCACGACGAAGCGGTGCAGTTCGAGCGTGCACAGCATCCGGTACGTGCGCGACTTGTTGATGCCGAGTTGCGACGCGAGTTCGGTCACGCCGAGGTTCGGATGCTCGGCCACGTAGGTCAGCAGTTTCAGCGCACTGTCGACGGCGTCGACGATATAGGTCGTCATGCGGTGCCTCCCGGCGCTGCGATGCGCGCGCGCACGTAATCGGCGAGCGCGTCGAGGTACGCGTCCACCGAGCGCTTCAGCGCGGCGAAGCCCACGTGCTTCGCGAACGCGGCTTCGTCCATATACAGCGCGCGGTTGAATTCGATCTGGATGCCATGGCGCCGCCGGGCCGGATCGGCAAGCGCGTTCAGCAGATCGCCGCCCTGGTAAGGGTCGTTGACCTGCACGCGATAGCCGGCGTCGGCGAACCATTGCGCGGTCCATGCGGTGAAGGCCGGGTCGGCGGTCGTGCCGCGCCGGTCGCTGACGACGACGTCCGGCCGTAGCGCGCCCGCGTCGACGTTCATCGCGTTGCCGCGCGACTTCATCGAATGGCAGTCGATGTGCCACAGCGCGCCGTGCGCGGCATGCAGCGGCTCGGCGATGGCGGCGAGCGCGCGGCGGTAAGGCCGGTAGTACGCGTCGATCCGGTGGCGCACTTCTGCGAGCGACAGCTTGCGGTCGTACAGCGGCACGCCGGGCAGCGCGTCGCGGCGGATCAGCCCCATCCCGCGCTGCGTATACGGCTGCGGCGACAGCGGCTCGGGCCACGGCTCGGCAAGCAGCATCGCGTCGATGTCGGTTTCCGCGCGGTTCGGATCGATGTATGCGCGCGGGAACGTCGCCGCGAGCAGCGTGCCGCCGCGCGCGGGCGCGCCCGCCCACAGTTCGTCGATGTACGCGTCCCACGTCGTGCGGATCGCGTCGTCGGGGGCGACGGTGGCGAAGTCCGGCGGATAGGCGATGCCGCTGTGCGGCGAGTCGACGACGATTGGCAGGGCCGGCGCTGTCGGCGGGGTGACGACATGCGCGGGTGCCGCGCCGGCGGCCGCGGTGTTGCAATTAAACGTCAGCATGGGGATCAGGTTCTTTACCTAGTTTCGCGAGATGTCTCGTTCGTTGGTTTTAATCATTAAAACAGCGTATCAATATTTCACAACGACTGAAAATTGCGGTCAAGGGCTTTTTGCGATACCGGGATTACGTGTTGCGATCGGCCCGTCAGGCCCGCCGTTATTAGGACTGTTTCATTCCTCGAAACGCCTTGCTGCTCAAGGGCATTTGATGCCCGCATGCGATTTTTGGCGTCGCTTGACGCCTCAAATCGACGAATTCGACAATGAATAAGACGATGTTTTATTCAATAAAACACGTTGCGGGGCGAAATAAATCGCTCCCCATATTCAATCGACAAAAAAGGGGCTGGAGATGAAGCGGAAAGGGATGGCGGTCGCGCTGGCGGGTATCGCAATGGCGGCGGGTGCGACGCATGCGCAGGCGCAGTCGAGCGTGACGCTGTACGGCGTGGTCGATTCGGGGATCACCTACACGAACAACCAGAACGGGCACGCGGCGTGGCAGGCGACCGGCGGCAACGAGCAGGGCACGCGCTGGGGGCTGCTCGGCAAGGAGGAACTCGGCGGCGGCACGCGCGCGGTGTTCCGGCTCGAGAACGGCTTCAACATCGAGAGCGGCGCCGCGAGCCAGGGCGGCCGGCTGTTCGGGCGCCGCGCGTACGTGGGGCTGGAAGACGACCGCTGGGGCACGCTGACGATGGGCCGCCAGTACAACGCCGCGCAGGAAGTGCTGGAGCCGCTGCAGATCGGCGCGACCACCGCGCTCACGCAGTACGCGCTGCATCCGTTCGACACCGACGACCTGAACAACACGTTCCGCACCAACAACTCGGTGCAGTACCAGACGCCCACCTGGTACGGCCTGCACGCGGTCGGCCTGTACGGCTTCTCGAATTCGACGTCGTTCGCGCAAAACCGCGTGTGGAGTCTCGGCACGAGTTACGAGAACGGGCCGCTGCAACTCGGCGCGGCCTATGTGCGCGTCGACCATCCGGCGCTCGACACGACCGGCGCGGTCGCGTCGGACAACTATTACACGTTCATCAAGGGCGTGACGCGCCAGCAGATCTGGGGCGCGGGCGGCGCGTATGCGTGGGGCGCCGCGACGTTCGGGCTGCTGTACACGAGCTCGCTGTTCAACCTGCAGACGGGCGGCGCGATGCGCTTCAACAACTACGAGGGCAGCGTGCGCTACCTGATGACGCCCGCGCTGCAGTTCGCGCTCGGCGAAACCTATACGCAGGTGCTCGCGTCACAGGGGCCGAAGCCGAGTTCCCACTACCTGCAGACGAGCGTCGGTGCGCAGTATTTCCTGTCGAAGCGCACCGACGTCTACGTGAACGCGTTCTACCAGCGCGCCTCGGCGAACGCGGTGGCCGCGATCGAGGGGATCTCGAATCCGTCGAGCACGCGCACGCAGATCGTCGCGGTGACGGGCATCCGCCACAAGTTCTGACGCGTGTCGCGGCGTGCGCGCGGCGGTTACATCCGGATCAGCACCGCGCCGGTGACGACCAGCGCGCACGCGACGAGCCGTTTCGCGCCGGGCCGCTCGCGCATCGCGAGCCAGCCGATCAGCACCGCGAAGATCGAGCTGGTCTCGCGCAGCGCCGACACGGTCGCGACCGGCAGGTGACGGTACGCGAGGATCGCGGTGCCATAGGCGGCGAGCGAGAGCGTGCCGGCGATCGCCCCCTGCCGCAGCCCGGCGCGCGAGCCGAGCACGACGCGCGGGCCGCCGCGCAGCGCGCACACCAGCACCATCTGCGGAATGCTCCACAGCAGGAACACCCATGCGATGTAGCCGAGCACGCTGCCCGACATGCGCGAGCCGATCCCGTCGCAGATCGAGTACGCGGCGATGAACACGCCGGTGAGCAGCGCGTAGGGCACGCCTTCCCCGGAGAACCGGAAGCCGCGCCGCAGCGCGAGCGACATGATGCCGAACGACACCATCGCGATGCCCGCGAAGCCGAACGGCGTCGGCTGCTCGTGCAGGATCGCGAACGCGAGGATCGACACGAGCAGCGGCGACATCCCGCGCGCGATCGGATAGATCTGCCCGAACTCGCCGCTGCGGTACGCGCGCGCCAGCGTGAAGCAGTACCCGACCTCGAGCGCGGCCGACGCGGCAATGTACGGCCACGACGCGGGCGCCGGCGCGGGCAGCAGCGCGGCGCCGACGGCGCCGAACGCGAAATACGGCAGCGACATCGTGCCGAGCTGCACGAGCCGGTCTTCGCTGACGTGGAGGAAGGCGTTCCAGATGGCGTGCAGCAGGGCGGAGCACAGCACGAGGCCGATGAAGAGGTGGTCCATGGGAGAAGGGCGTGACGGGCAGGGTCAGGGGCGCCGTCATTATGTCGGGATTGCGCGCGCTCGCGCGGAATTGTCGATAATGGCGTGTTGTTATTCACCGGATGCCGACGATGACCGAAGCCACCCCATCCCAGCCCGCCGTTCCGCGTCTCACGAGCCTGTCGCACGGCGGCGGCTGCGGCTGCAAGATCGCGCCGGGCGTGCTGTCCGAGCTGCTGAAGCGCGCGACGCCGCCCGCGCTGTTCCCGGATCTGCTGGTCGGCACCGAGACGTCCGACGACGCGGCCGTCTACCGCCTCAACGACGAGCAGGCGATCGTCGCGACCACCGACTTCTTCATGCCGATCGTCGACGATCCGTTCGACTTCGGCCGCATCGCGGCCACCAACGCGCTGTCCGACGTCTATGCGATGGGCGGCAAGCCGATCCTCGCGCTCGCGCTGGTCGGCATGCCGATCAACGTGCTGCCGCACGAGACGATCGCGGCCGTGCTGCGCGGCGGCGAATCGGTGTGCGCGGAGGCGGGCATTCCGGTCGCGGGCGGCCATTCGATCGACTCGGTCGAACCGATCTACGGGCTCGCGGCGATCGGCGTCGTGCATCCGTCGCGCGTGAAGCGCAATGCGGCCGCGCGCGCGGGCGACGTGCTCGTGCTCGGCAAGCCGCTCGGCGTCGGCGTGCTGTCGGCCGCGCTGAAGAAGAACCGGCTCGACGATGCCGGTTACGCACAGATGGTCGCGACCGCCACCCAGCTGAACCGGCCGGGCGCCGAGCTCGCCGCGCTGCCGGGCGTGCATGCGCTGACCGACGTCACGGGCTTCGGGCTGCTCGGCCATACGCTCGAACTGGCGCGCGGCGCGCAGCTCACCGCGCGCGTGCACTACGCATCGCTGCCGTGGCTCGCGGGCGTCGAGGCGTTCGTCGCCGACGGCGTGCTGACCGGCGCGTCGGGCCGCAACTGGGCCGCATACGGCGCCGACGTACGGCTGGCCGACACGCTGCCGCCCGTCGCGCAGGCGCTGCTGACCGATCCGCAGACCTCCGGCGGCCTGCTGGTTGCGTGCGCACCCGAAGCCGTCGACGAGGTGCTCGCGTGTTTCCGTGCCGACGGTTTCGACCGCGCGGTGGTGATCGGCGAGATGGCGGACGGGCCCGCCCGCGTCGACGTCGCATGACGGAGGCTCGTCGTTTGCGGTTGCCAGGGTCGATGCCTTCCGTCATCGAAGGCATCGGCGACCGATGAACGACTTCCTGTTCGGGCTGACGATCGCGCTGTCGGTCGGGCCCGTGGCGCTGCTGATCGCGAACTACGGCATGCGCGCCGGCACCGCAAGCGGCGTGTGCGCGGCGGTCGGCGTCGCGACGGCCGACGGCTGCTACGCGCTCGTCGCTTTCACGCTCGGTGCGATGCTCGCCGGTACGCTCGCCGCGCATCTGCCGCTGTTCCGCCTGGTCGGCGCGCTCGTGTTGCTCGCGATGGGCGCGCGGATGCTGTGGCAGGCCGTGCGGGATCGCCGCCGCACGCTCGACGGCGATGCGCGGCCGCCGGGCAGCCGACCGTTTGTGTCGATGTTCTTCGTCACGCTGGCGAATCCGCTGACGATCCTGTTGTTCTACGGCTATGCGACGGCCGCCGCCGGCGCGCATCGGCACTGGCTGCTCGGCGCCGCTTGCGTGTTTGCCGGCAGCCTGACGGGGCAGCTCGTGTTTGCGTTCGGCGGGAGCGCGATCGGCCGGATCGTGAAGTCGCCGGGGCTGCTGGCGGCGAGCCACGTGGTCGCGGCGCTGGTCGTGCTCGGTTACGGGGTGGCGGGCCTGGCTCGGCTGTAGCGGTCAGCCGGCCGATGCGCGTGCGGGCGCGATGCGCGTGCGGGCGCGATGCGCGTGCGGGCGCGATGCGCGTGCGGGTCGACCGGATAGCATTCCTGATCATGTTGCGCGGGCGGATGCCGCGTTCGTCGCGCGCCCGGATCGCCCGATCCGCACCGGAATGCCCGCGGCCGTTTCGTAGTCGGGTTCCGCATTGCGCATGCCCGTTCTATACTCCGTCGCGCAGTCTCCGAGAGCCGTTCTCACCCAACATCATCGAAACAAGGAACGCCGATGCTGACTCGCTCCATCCTTTCCGCCGCCGCATTCTCGCTCGCGGCCTGCGCAACCGCACCGTCGATCGCGCAGGACAGCCAGGGCAACAATGCATTCGCCGAGACCGGTGCACAGGGCCGCCCGGTCAAGGTCATGATCGTCACGATGTTCGGGCCGGAGGGCCAGGCATGGCTCGACCGGCTCGGTCCGTGGCGCGACATCGCCGTGCCGGGCCTGTCGCCCGATTACCCGAACGTTCACTGCAACAAGCAGGACGTGTGCGTGGTGACGACCGGCATGGGCTACGCGAACGCGTCCGCGACGATCATGGCGCTCACGTTCTCGCAGCGCTTCGATCTGCGCCGCACGTACTTCCTGGTTTCCGGCATCGCGGGCGTCGACCCGGCGCAAGGTACCGTCGGGTCGGCCGCGTGGTCGAAGTACCTCGTCGATTTCAGCCTGCAGTGGGAGCTCGATGCGCGCGAGATTCCGGCCGGCTGGAATACGGGCTATCTCGGCATCAACACGAAGAGCCCGAACGACAAGCCGCCGCTCGACTATCGCACCGAAGTGTTCCAGCTCAACCCGCAACTGACCGACGCCGCGTACGCGCTGTCGCGCAACGTCGTGCTCGCCGACAGCGCACAGGCGCAGGCCGCGCGCGCGAAGTTCACGTATGCGCCGGCCAACCGGCCGCCGACGGTGATCCAGTGCGACACGTCGTCGGGCAACACGTGGTTCTCGGGCACGCTGATCGGCGAGCGCGCGCGCCAGTGGACGAAGATCCTGACCGACGGCAAGGGCACCTACTGCATGACCGCGCAGGAAGACAACGCGACGTACGAAGCGCTCAAGCGCGCGGCGAGCGTGAAGCGGGTCGACCTGTCGCGTGTGGCGGTGCTGCGCACCGGGTCCGATTTCGACCGGCCGTATGCGGGGCAGACGAGCGCCGACAACCTGCTGAACTACGCGGACCAGGGCGGCTTCGCGCCGGCGACCGAAAACCTGTACCGCGCGGGCAATCCGCTCGTGCAGGACATCGTGACGCACTGGGGCGAATGGCGCGACGGCGTGCCGCGCCGTTGAGGCCGGGCGACACCCCGGCCGGCGCTCAATGCGCGTGCGGCGCCGAACGGAACGGCGTCCACACCGGCGTGGTGTCGTCCCAGTGATCGAGCGGCGAAGGAAGCGGGTCGTTCATGATGTACTCCTGCAACTGACTGACTCGACGGGCCGTCGAGGGGGTGTCGGGACGCCGCGCGCGGGGCAACCCGCCGCGCGGCGTTGTACGTTTACCGGCCTCCGCCGGCGAGCTGGTTGCTTTCCGGCATCGAGCGATACGGCCCTTGCGCCAGTTCGAGCCCTTGCGGGTACGAATTCGCCTTGCGCAGGTAGGCGAGCGTGCCGTCCTTGCGCGCCTGCTCGACTTCGGCGCTGACTTCGGCGCGCGTACGCGGGCCGTAGTGCTGCGAGTACCACGACGTGTTGCCGTAGTCGCCGGCATGCGGCGTGCCCGAATCGGCGAAGGCCGGTGCGGATACGGCGAGGGTGAGCGCGAGGGCGGAGAGAAGATGGCGGCGGTTCATGGCAAGACTCCTGTGTCGATACGAGCGAGCGCCTGGGCGCCGGCTCCGGCCCCGTCAGGCGGGTCCGTTCGATGCGCAACGAGGTGCGCGACAGGGTTTACTCTAGGTATCTGCTCCGTCGCGATAAATGCGGCAGACGCGAATTGATTTGTCGTCGCAAAGGAACAATCGACATCCGCACGGCCGGCAGGGTGATTCCGGAATCGCCCGGACCCGCCTGCGGCGGGCCTCTCGGGCAGCCGCGGCGAGACGCGACGACGCCCGCGCGCGACTGTCGCGCGCGGCACAAAGGATTGCTGCGGATTCGGGAACGATCGGGTGCGCGGTGCGGGAGCGCGGCGCGAAGGCGGGACGACGCGCGGGCCTCGCAGCCCGCGCGTGCGGTTCAGACGGTCAGGCGACCCACTCGTTGATGACCGGCGTGTCGAGCACCGGCGCGCGTTCGGCTTCCTCGAACGTGCGCTTGCTGCACGTCGCGTCGAGGCTGCCCTTGCCGCTCAGCAGCGGACAGCGGTCGAACACCTCGGCGACCCAGTCGACGAACACGCGGACCTTCGGCGACAGGTGGCGGCTGTGCGGGTACACCACCGAGATCGGCATCGGCAGCGGCCTGACGCCGGGCAGCACTTCCTTGAGGCGGCCTTCGCGCAGGTGCGGCAGCACCATGAACAGCGGCGGCTGAACCAGTCCGAAGCCTTCGAGCCCGCAGGTCACGTACGCATCCGCATCGTTCACCGACACGATGCCTTCCATCTTCATCTCGACTTCCTGGCCTTCGATCAGGAAGGTCCAGTCGATCGTGCGGCCGGTGCGGCTCGAGAAATAGTTGACGGCCTTGTGCTGGCTCAGGTCGTCGATCGTCTGCGGCTCGCCGTAGCGCTCGAGATAGTTCGGCGCGGCAACCGTCACGCATTCGAACAGGCCGACCCGCCGCGCGACCAGCGACGAATCCTGCAGCGCGCCGACGCGGATCACGCAGTCGACGCCTTCCTGCAGCAGGTCGACCGGCCGGTCGGACAGGCCGAGCTGCAGGTCGATGTCCGGGTAGCGCGTATGAAATTCGCACAGCGACGGAATCACGAGCAGCCGCCCGATCGAGCCCGGCATGTCGATACGCAACTTTCCGTGCGGCTTCCGGTTGTTGGCCTGGAAGCTCGCTTCGGTTTCCTCGACGTCCGCGAGGATCCGCACGCATCGTTCGTAGTACGCCGCGCCGTCCGGGGTGAGCGACAGCCGGCGCGTGGTCCGGTGCATCAGCCGCACGCCGAGGAATGCTTCGAGATTCTGGATGATCGTCGTGACGGACGCCCGCGGCAAGCCGAGCGTTTCCGCCGCCTTGGTGAAGCTGCTCGTATCGACGACGCGAGTAAACACCTGCATGGCCTGAAGCCGGTCCATCGCAACCTCCGCAATCTGGGGCCCGCCAGCCGATGGGGCGCGTGTGAACGCCGCAGGCAGCAGGCCCGATGAGCCCCCGGAACGACAAGGCTGCGCTACCTCGTGGGTAAACGCAGCCTCGGATTGTTCGGGGGCGTTGAATTGTGTTGCCGGATTATAGGCATTTATCCCGATGTCTGCCGGACCCAGAATTCGTTCCATCTCGAAATGGATGCTGCATCGTCATGGACGCTTCTGAATTCAGCAAATTCCTGAAGGCCGCACTGCCCGCGCAAGCCACGGCGGGCGCGGCGCTGACGGTCGCGGAAGTGGAAATTCCCGGCTACGCGCAGGACATCGTGCTGCGCCTCTACCGGCGGCCGGACAAGACCGGGTTGCCAGTAGTGCTTTATTTTCACGGCGGCGGCTTCGTGCGCGGTTCGCTCGAGGACGCCGATTTCGCCGCGCGTTATTTAGCAGAACGCTTACCGGCGCTCGTCGTGTCGGTCGACTATTCGCTCGCGCCGGCCTTTCCTTTTCCGGCCGCGCCGGAGGATGCGTATCGCGCGGCCGTATGGGTCGCGACGCGCGCCCGCGCGTTCGGCGGCAACCCGAAGAAGCTCGGTGTCGCGGGCCACGACGCGGGCGGCCAGCTCGCCAACTGCCTCGCGTTCATCGCGCGCGATCGCGGCGAAGTGTCGATCGCCGCGCAGGCGCTGTTCGGACCGATGCTCGACCCGAGCATGACGCGCATGGGCGACGCCGAGCGTCTTGCGTCCGACATCACACCGCGCGAATGCGCGGCCTGTTATCGCGCGTATCTGCCGCAGGCGGCGCAGCGCATGCACCCGTACGCGGCGCCGCTCGAATCGGTGCGCCTCGCGGGGCTGCCGCCGACGCTCGTGGTCACGGCGCAGAACGACGTGCTGCACGTCGAGGCGGAGAAATATGCGGGCTGCCTGATCTCGTCGGGCGTGCTCACGCAGGTGATCCGCTATCCGGACATCACGCACGCCGCGCTCGCCACGCACGAAGCCGCGTTCGAGGAAGCCGTGCGCTTCTTCCAGTGCCGCTTCCAGGCGCGCCAGCCGGCCCGTTCCGAATAATCAGAACCAATCCACGCTTACCGGAGATCCACATGGCCATCCTACGCACCTCCCGTTCCCGAATCGCGACGGCGGCGATCGTGACGCTCGCCGTCGTCGGCCTCGGCACGTTCGGCGCGATGCGCGTGAACGCCAACGCACCCGACAAGGCGGCCGCACCGCTGCCCGAAGTCGACGTCGCGACCGTCGTGCCGCAAACCGTGACCGACTGGCAAAGCTACTCGGGCCGCCTCGAAGCGGTCGAGAAGGTCGACGTGCGCCCGCAGGTGTCGGGCACGATCGTCGCGGTGAACTTCAAGGACGGCGCGCTCGTGAAGAAGGGCGACGTGCTGTTCGTGATCGACCCGCGCCCGTACCAGGCGGAAACCGACCGGGCGGCCGCGCAGCTTGCCGCCGCGCAGGCGCGCAACGGCTATGCGCAGACCGACTGGCAGCGCGCGCAGCGGCTGATCGGCGACAACGCGATCGCGAAGCGCGACTACGACGAGAAGCAGAACGCGGCCCGCGAGGCGACGGCGAACCTGAAGGCCGCCGAAGCCGCGCTGGAAACGGCGCGCATCAACCTCGGCTATACGCGGATCACCGCGCCGGTGTCGGGCCGCGTATCGCGCGCGGAAATCACGCTCGGCAACGTCGTGTCGGCCGGTGCGTCGGCCGCACCGCTGACGACGCTCGTGTCGGTGTCGCCGATCTACGCATCGTTCGACGCCGACGAGCAGACCTACCTGCAGTACATCAACGGCGCACGCAACGGCCGCAAGGTACCGGTCGAGCTGGGCCTCGCGAACGAGACGGGCTACTCGCGCAGCGGCGAGATCGATTCGGTCGACAACCGGCTCGACACGTCGTCGGGCACGATCCGCGTGCGCGCGCGCTTCGACAACGCGGACGGCACGCTGGTCCCGGGCCTCTACGCACGCGTGAAGGTGGGCGGCAGCGCGCCGCACGAGGCGCTGCTGGTCGACGACGCGGCGATCAACACCGACCAGGACAAGAAGTTCGTGTTCGTCGTCGATGCGCAGGGCCGCGTGTCGTATCGCGAGGTGCAGCAGGGGATGCAGCACGGCAACCGGCGCGTGATCGTGAGCGGGCTGTCGGCGGGCGATCGCGTCGTCGTGAACGGTACGCAGCGCGTGCGCCCCGGCGAACAGGTGAAGCCGCACATGGTCCCGATGACGGGCGGCGATGCGCCGTCCGAGCCGCTCGCGAGCAACGCGAAGCCGGCCGCATCGGCGAAGGCGGATTCGTAAGCGGCACGCCGCTTCGCATCCGCGTTCAACCAGACAGAGCAATCCATGAACATATCCAAATTCTTTATCGACCGGCCCATCTTCGCAGGAGTCCTATCGGTGATCATCCTGCTCGGCGGGGTGATCGCGATGTTCCTGCTGCCGATCTCGGAATATCCGGAGGTCGTGCCGCCTTCCGTGATCGTGAAGGCGCAGTATCCGGGCGCGAACCCGAAAGTGATCGCCGAGACGGTCGCGTCGCCGCTCGAGGAGCAGATCAACGGCGTCGAGGACATGCTCTACATGCAGTCGCAGGCGAACAGCGACGGCAACATGACGATCACCGTCACGTTCAAGCTCGGCACCGATCCGGACAAGGCCACGCAGCTCGTGCAGAACCGCGTGAACCAGGCGCTGCCGCGCCTGCCGGAAGACGTGCAGCGGCTCGGCATCACGACGGTGAAAAGCTCGCCGACGCTGACGATGGTGGTCCACCTGATCTCGCCGGACAACCGCTACGACATGACCTACCTGCGCAACTACGCGCTGATCAACGTGAAGGATCGCCTGTCGCGGATCCAGGGCGTCGGCCAGGTGCAGCTGTGGGGATCGGGCGACTACGCGATGCGCGTCTGGCTCGATCCGCAGAAGGTCGCGCAGCGCGGGCTGTCCGCCGAGGACGTCGTGCAGGCGATCCGCGAACAGAACGTGCAGGTCGCGGCCGGCGTGATCGGCGCGTCGCCGTCGCTGCCCGGCACGCCGCTGCAGCTGTCGGTGAACGCGCGCGGCCGCCTGCAGACGGAAGACGAGTTCGGCGACATCGTCGTGAAGACGACGCCGGACGGCGGCGTCACGCGCCTGCGCGACATCGCGCGGATCCAGCTCGACGCATCCGAGTACGGGCTGCGCTCGCTGCTCGACAACAAGCCGGCCGTCGCGATGGCGATCAACCAGTCGCCGGGCGCAAACTCGCTGCAGATCTCCGACGAAGTGCGCAAGACGATGGCCGAGCTGAAGCAGGACATGCCGGCGGGCGTCGACTACAAGATCGTCTACGACCCGACGCAGTTCGTGCGTTCGTCGATCAAGGCGGTCGTGCACACGCTGCTCGAGGCGATCGCGCTGGTCGTGATCGTCGTGATCGTGTTCCTGCAGACCTGGCGCGCGTCGCTGATTCCGCTGATCGCGGTGCCGGTGTCGATCATCGGCACGTTCTCGCTGCTGCTGGCGTTCGGCTATTCGATCAACGCGTTGTCGCTGTTCGGGATGGTGCTCGCGATCGGGATCGTGGTCGACGATGCGATCGTGGTGGTCGAGAACGTCGAGCGCAACATCGAAAGCGGGATGAACGCGCGACAGGCGACCTACAAGGCGATGCAGGAAGTGAGCGGGCCGATCATCGCGATCGCGCTGACGCTCGTCGCCGTGTTCGTGCCGCTCGCGTTCATGTCGGGCCTGACCGGTCAGTTCTACAAGCAGTTCGCGATGACCATCGCGATCTCGACGGTGATCTCGGCGTTCAACTCGCTGACGCTGTCGCCGGCGCTGTCCGCGATCCTGCTGAAGGGCCATGGCGACAAGGAAGATTGGCTCACGCGCGTGATGAACCGCGTGCTCGGCGGCTTCTTCCGCGGCTTCAACAAGGTGTTCCATCGCGGCGCGGAGAACTACGGCCGCGGCGTGCGCGGCGTGCTGTCGCGCAAGACGCTGATGCTGGGCGTGTACCTCGTGCTGGTGGGCGCGACCGTGCTCGTGTCGAAGGTGGTGCCGGGCGGCTTCGTGCCCGCGCAGGACAAGGAATACCTGATCGCGTTCGCGCAGCTGCCGAACGGTGCATCGCTCGACCGCACCGAGAAGGTGATCCGCGACATGGGCTCGATCGCGCTGAAGCAGCCGGGCGTCGAGAGCGCGGTTGCGTTCCCGGGGCTGTCGGTGAACGGCTTCACGAACAGCTCGAGCGCGGGCATCGTGTTCGTCACGCTGAAGCCGTTCTCGGAACGGCATGGCAAGGCGCTGTCGGCGGGCGCGATCGCGGGTGCGCTGAACCAGCAATACAGCGCGATGAAGGACTCGTTCGTCGCGGTGTTCCCGCCGCCGCCGGTGCTCGGCCTCGGTACGCTCGGCGGGTTCAAGATGCAGATCGAGGATCGCGGCGCGGTCGGTTATGCACGGCTCGCGGATGCGTCCAACGACTTCATCAAGCGCGCGCAGCAGGCGCCTGAACTCGGCCCGTTGTTCACGAGCTACCAGATCAACGTGCCGCAGCTCAACGTCGATCTCGACCGCGTGAAGGCGAAGCAGCTCGGCGTGCCCGTCACCGACGTGTTCAACACGATGCAGGTGTATCTAGGCTCGCTGTACGTGAACGACTTCAACCGCTTCGGGCGCGTGTACCAGGTGCGCGTGCAGGCCGATGCACCGTTCCGCCAGCGCGCGGACGACATCCTGCAGTTGAAGACGCGCAACGACAAGGGCGAGATGGTGCCGCTGTCGTCGCTCGTCACGGTGACGCCGACGTTCGGCCCGGAAATGGTCGTGCGCTACAACGGCTACACGGCGGCCGACATCAACGGCGGCCCGGCGCCGGGCTTCTCGTCGGGCCAGGCGCAGGCCGCGATCGAGCGCATCGCGCATGAAACGCTGCCGCGCGGCGTGCGCTTCGAGTGGACCGACCTCACGTACCAGCAGATCCTTGCGGGCGATTCGGCGATGTATGTGTTCCCGATCAGCGTGCTGCTCGTGTTCCTCGTGCTCGCGGCGCTGTACGAAAGCCTGACGCTGCCGCTCGCGGTGATCCTGATCGTGCCGATGAGCATCCTGTCGGCGCTCACGGGCGTGTGGCTCACGCAGGGCGACAACAACATCTTCACGCAGATCGGCCTGATGGTGCTGGTGGGGCTGTCCGCGAAGAACGCGATCCTGATCGTCGAATTCGCGCGCGAACTCGAACACGACGGCAGGACGCCGCTCGAGGCCGCGATCGAGGCGAGCCGGTTGCGGCTGCGCCCGATCCTGATGACGTCGATCGCGTTCATCATGGGCGTCGTGCCGCTCGTCACGTCGACCGGTGCGGGTTCGGAGATGCGTCATGCGATGGGGGTCGCGGTGTTCTTCGGGATGCTCGGCGTGACGCTGTTCGGGCTGATGCTGACGCCGGTGTTCTACGTCGTGTTGCGTACGCTGGCGGGCGGCAAGATCCACGTCGCCGGCAAGGACTCGGCCGGCTACGGCGTGCCGGCCCAGGGCGTACCGGCTTCGGATGCTTGAGGATAACAAGATGGACAACATGCAC